>JANOCI010000146.1:0-9675 GCA_031412095.1 Allobosea sp. | reverse complement strand
TTCGAGGCGGAGCTCACCTTTCCTGTCACCAACGAGGACGGCCAAGTCGTCCGCTTCGGCTCGGTGGCGGGCGGTGGGCGTTATGACGGGCTGGTGGGCCGGTTTCGCAACGATCCCGTGCCGGCCACCGGCTTCTCCATCGGTGTGTCGCGGCTCTACACCGCGCTGAAGCTGACGGGCTCGCCCATCGTCACGGGCGCGGCCAGGCCCGGCCCTGTCGTCGTCACCGTCATGGACAAGGAGCGGATCGGCGACTACCAGCGCATGGTTTCCGAACTGCGCTACGCCGATCCGCCATTGTTGGACGAAAACGGCAGACGTGTTGGCGTAGAGCTCTACCTCGGCTCTTCCGGCTTCAACGCCCAGATGAAGTATGCCGACAAGCGCCGCAGCCCCTGCGCCGTCATCCAGGGCGGCGACGAGAAGGCGGCCGGCACCGTGCAGGTGAAGGACCTCATCCTCGGCGCGGAGCTTGCCAAGCTCGGCCGCGAAGGCAAGGACCGCGAGGAATACCTCGAGCGCCAAAAAGATGCGCAGTTCGCCGTGCCGGAAGAGGCGCTGGTGGAGGCAGTCAGGAAGGTGCTGGCGCGGCACAAGGTTTGAGGCTGCACGGCCTCGCCGCTCGCGCGTTCTGCGCGCCACCGTCTCCTTGAACAGGAGAGGGATGCCAGCGGATGCGGACGGCGACTAAAGCCCCCAGGCGCGCGCCGCGATGGCCACGCCAAGCCCGGCCGCCAGCGCCAGGATCTCGCTGCGGCGGATCATCATTGCGCCTAGCGCAGCGAGGATGGCGAAGCCCGCGACGAGCCCTGTGCGCTCGATGACCGGCAACACCGTGGCCGCGACGATTGAGCCCGGCAGCGCCGCAAGCGCACGCCGCAGCGCCGGCGTCAACGGCACGACGCTCATCAGGAAGTAGCCGGATATCCGGCATAGATACGTGGCGAAAGCCATCGCGGCGATCGCAGCGCTGACGCCCGGCACGAGAAGGCTGGCCCAATCATTCACCGGCGGCAGCCTCGGGCGAAAAGGCCGCTGTCAGCATGCCTGCCATCGCGCCGCACAGGATGAACAGATGCCCCGGAAGCAGCCTGGACGCGACCAGCGCCACGAGGCCGGCCACGGCCCAGGGCACAGCCGCGCGGCGGCCCTTCCACAGCGGAACGAGCATGACGGCGAAGAAAACCGGCATCACCAGATCGAGCGCATAGCGCTTGGGGTCGGCCACAAGGCCGCCGACGAGATGGCCGGGCAGCGTGAAGATGACCCACAGGACCCAGAGCGCCACGCCCGCGCCGATCAGGACGCCGACGTCGCGCCCGCCTTCGGCATGGTAGCGCGAACCCATGAGCCAGTTGGCGTCCGTCAGGAACATCAGATGCGCGGCGTTGAAGCCGTTCGAATGCGCCCGGAGCCAGGGCTGGAGGGCTGCGCCCTGCAGCACCATGCGGCTGTTGACCACCGCCACCAGCAGGGCGAGGCTGCCGACGGCGGCCCAGTTCCAGAAGCCGGGCCACGCTTCGAGAGCGACCATCTGCGCCATTCCGGCATAGACTAGGGTGCTCATCGCCAGCGCCTCCAGCAGCGTCAGGCCCTTGGCGGACGCCGCAGCGCCGAATGCGCCCGCGAAGACGACGACGCCCGGCAGGGCAGGCGCAACCATGCGCATGCCGTGCAGAACGCCTGCGCCCGTCACGATGGGGCTTTCGTCGGTGGTCGCCATGGCCCCGTTCTGCGCGAATGGCGGCGACGCATCAAGCACGCGGGGCGCTGCAAGGGCATGCGGATCGTGCAGGCTTCCGTGCTGGCGCAATGCTGCATGAGCGATCATGTCACGCCGGCTTTCGCAAGGTGCGCTTGCGTGGCGCTCATGAGATCATGCAGACAGAGGCGTCGGATCCGGTCAGCAATGCCATAGGGGCAAGTCATGCCAAGTCTTCACGTCTCTTCGCTCAGCCGCCTGCATGAAACGGTTGCATCGACTGGCGCGAGCCATGTCGTCACCTTGATCAACGTGAACACCGTCGTCGAACGTCCAGCTTCGATCCTGGCGGACAATCATCTGTTCATCGGCGTCTCGGACATCGTGGAGGCCATGGACGGGCACATCACTCCGGGTGAGGAGCACGTCCTGCGCCTGCTTGAGTTCGTGAGGCGCTGGGATCGCCGCAATCCGCTCGTCATCCATTGCTGGGCCGGCATCAGCCGCTCGACCGCAGCGGCGTTCATCACCGTCTGCGCACTCGACCCCGCCCGGAACGAAATGGACCTCGCGCTGGCCCTGCGCGCCGCATCTCCTTCCGCAACGCCGAACGGGCGGCTCATCGCGGTAGCCGACCGGTTGCTGGAGAGAGAAGGCCGCATGACCGCGGCCATCTCGCGAATCGGCCGCGGAGCCGATGCTTTCGAAGGGGCGCCTTTTTGCATCCAATATTCAATCTGAAGTTACTGCCCGGAGCGGATGCGGCAATAACCCACAAGACACAAAATTACATTCTGTTATTGTCAATTGACTGCTGGCGCGCCGCTCCCGTTGTTAACGAAATGCCATAAACCCGCCTGTTCTGGCGAATCTGGTTTCACCGCCGCAGCGCCACAATTCAACTGAAAGTGAAATTGCGACTTGAAACCAACTTTATTTGATGGCTTAGTCCAGCGGTTTGCCGCGCGGAAAAGCGTGCTTAAACGTTAGTAATTGCGTTGTTTTCCTGCTTTATGCAATTTTCAATGAATTTGTTGCTAATGGATTGCATATAGATCAAGCGATATGCTTTTGTCTGCATCATGGACATCAACGCAGCAAAAAATCACCAACAGCCAATTGAGTTGGATGCACGCGATAAAACTATCCTGCGTCTGCTGCAAGGTAATGGCCGTATTACGAACGCCGAACTCGCAGAACGCGTTCACCTGTCGCCATCCGCGTGCCTGCGGCGTGTCAAGCAACTCGAGGATAGCGGCCTCATCAAGAACTACGTCATGTTCCTCGACGAGAAGATCGCGGGCTTTCCTGGAACCGCTTACGTGTCGGTCACGCTCGATCAGCAGGGCAGGGCTTCGCTCGATCGTTTCGAGAAGGCTGTATTGCAATACGACGAACTGCTCGAATGCTACCTGCTGGCCGGCAATTACGATTACCTCGTCCGGATAGCCTATCGCGACAGCGCCGATTTCGAGCGCATCCACTCCGAAATCATCACCCAGTTGCCCGGCGTCGCGCGCGTGCAGTCAACGATGACGCTCCGGACCATCAAGCGCAGCACGGCCTTGCCGATCTGACGCCGCAGTCGGGGAGGCGGGGAGCTTCGTTCATTGCGGGTTGCCCTCGCGCGCCAGCGGTTCGATAAGGGCATGTGTCCCACAAGATGAGTCCGCGCCGTGCCTGATCAGACAGCCAATGACGACGTCAACAGCCTCGGCTTCGAGGAGGCGATCCAGCAGCTTGAACAGATCGTCAAACGGCTGGAGAGCGGCAACGTGGCGCTCGAAGACTCGATAGAGATCTATGAACGCGGCGAGGCCCTCAAATCCCGCTGCGACCTGCTGTTGAAGAAGGCTGAGGCCCGCATCGAGAAGATCTCGGTCAACGCCGACGGGCAAGCAGTGGGCGTCGTGCCGCTCGATCCTGAGAGCTGACGGCAGCGCCGTCGTCTCGGCACATCGCTGCCGCGCTTCGTATGGCCAAGCCTCAGATTGCAGTTCGGCAAACCGCCGCTTGCCAGATTGCGCTCGCTTCTGGTGTGATCGTCTCCATATCGGGTGGACGAGCAAGGAGCGCGCAATGTCTCATCAGCCGATCCACGACCCCATTCTGGGCGATGCCTTCTCGTGCAGCGCCATCGAGCAGGTGATCGTGCCTCGGGCACGCGATCTCGGCGGTTTCGAGGTCCGCCGCGCATTGCCCTCCGTCGGCAAGAAGATGGTGGGGCCGTTCATCTTCTTTGACCAGATGGGACCATCCGAGTTCCTGCTCGGCACAGGGCTTGATGTGCGGCCTCATCCGCATATCGGCCTCTCGACGGTCACGTACCTCTTCGATGGGGAGATCATGCACAGGGATTCGCTGGGCACAGAGCTTGCCATCAGGCCGGGCGAATTGAACCTGATGACCGCCGGGTGCGGCATCGTCCATTCAGAGCGCACCGGCGCCGAACTGCGCGGGACCGGCTCGCGCCTGTTCGGCATCCAGGCCTGGGCAGCCTTGCCGAAGAGCCACGAGGAGGCCCAGCCTGCCTTCATCCATCATGGTTCGGAAGACCTGCCCGTCATCAGGGATGGCGGCCTGCGCACGCGCCTCATCATGGGCTCCGCTTATGGCGAAACCTCGCCGGTCGCCTTTCCATGGGCCGCGCTCTACGCGGAGACCGTAATGGCGCCGGGGTCCGTGCTGCCTCTTGATGCTGATTACGAGGAGCGCGCGATCTACATCGTCTCGGGCGAAGTCGACATCGCCGGGGACGTGTTCGGGCCTGGCCGTCTGCTCATCTTCCGGCCGGGAGACAGGATTTCGATCCTCGCCCTCTCGCATGCCCGCATCATGATCGTGGGGGGCGATCCGATGGACGGGCCGCGGCACATCTGGTGGAACTTCGTCTCATCCTCGAAGGAGCGCATCGATCAGGCGAAGGAGGACTGGCGACAGGGGCGCTTCGATGCGGTGCCGGGCGATGCGGAATTCATACCGCTGCCCGTCGCCTGAACGCGTCGCTCAGATCTCGATCCTGAACACCGCGCCGCCTTTGCTTTCCTCCAGCGCGATGCTGCCGCCGTGCAGCCGAACGAGTTCGGCGGCGATGGCGAGGCCCAGCCCGGTGCCGCCGGCCGTCGTCGATCCGGTGAATGCCTCGAACAGCTTTTCGCGGGCTCGCGCCGGAACGCCGGGTCCGTTGTCGCTAAGGCGGATGACCGTCCGACCGTTCTCCAACGCTGCAGTGATCGTGATCAGCGGCGCGTCGATGCGCGCGGCCTGAAGGGCCTGGCCGGCGTTGCGCATCAAGTTCGACAGAACGCGGAACATCTGGTCGGGGTCGAGCTTGACCTTGAGCTCACGATCGATCCGGTTGTCAAACTTCGGCTGGCCGTGCAGTCCGAGCCCAAGGATGTCGCCGACCTCGTTCGCGAGGTCGGCCAGAACCACCGGCTGCAGCCTCGGCTCGTTCTCGGTCGCGCTGCCATAGGCGAGCGTGGACTGGCAGAAATCGATCGCGCGGTTCAGTGTGGCGATCAGCTTCGGGCCGAAGCGCTGCACCGAAGGATCGTTGGACTCGCCGATTCGATCCGACAAAAGTTGAGCGGAGGCCAGCATGTTCCGCAGGTCGTGGTTGATCTTGCTGACGGCAAGACCCACCGCCGCGAGGTGCTTCTTCTCGCGCAATGACGTGGCGAGGGCGCGCTCCATTCCGGCAAGCGCCTTTTCGGCGTCGCCGATCTCGTCATGCCGGCCCGATGGCCTGACCACGCGGTTCGGGTTCTCCGGGTCGCCCGCGAACGCCATGACGTTGCCCGCGAGGCGCTTCACCGGACGGACGATCAGCCAGTGCAGCGAAAGATAGACCAGCGCCGCGGTGAGGCCGGCAATGAACAATGACAGGGCCAGGATGGTCCGGGCGAACTCGAGCATCGCATGGCGCAAGGGCCGTTCATCGATGACGATCTCGACAAAGTCCGCTTCGCCAACCGAACGCCCGATCACGCGGATGCGCCGCTCTGCGCCGTTGAACAGGATGTCCAGGCTCTCCAGAATGGAGCTGTAGCGCCCCGTGTCGCGCAGATCGACGGTGCGGCCGACTTCGGGCGGCAGGTTGTCCTGAGCCAGAAGCCTCCGGACCCCGCCAGCACGCGCCGCGATGGCGAGCGCGCCTACGCCATCCAGCAGCTGGCTTTCCAGCCCGATCGGGAGGCCATCCCGCGGTGCCGCCTCGAGAACCATGACCGCCACCTGCGCGGCGGCCAGCCGGTCGTCGAGCCAGGTCCGGCGGAAGTTGGCGACCGACGGGACGAAAATCAGGACTTCCGCGATCATCACGAAGATTGTCGTCAGCGTCAGCAGCTTCAGTGAAAGGCCCATCCGCCAGTTCGGCCGCCGAGGCGGGCGCGGCGCCTTCTCGCGCTGAGGCTCTGGCTGCGGTCCTGCCTGATCCGGCATTGGATCCAGGGCCGCATGTCTGGCGTCGATTTTCGTTGCGTCCAACCGATGTGCCTCAGCCCAAATTCCTCAAGAGCCCGAGTATGCGGCGAATCCACGGCTTGCGGGCCATCGGGCTGAAATGCGAAAGAGCCGCGCGCTTGGAGGCTTCCGACAGCGTCGGATAGGGGAAGACAAATCCCGCCATGTCCTGCACGGTCCATTTTTTCTGCACGGCGATCACCCATGGCATCAAAAGATCGCCCGCATTCCGGCCAGCGAGGGTTGCGCCGAGAATGCGGCCTTTTTTGCCGGTCACGATCTTGACCATGCCATCGGTGGCGCGCTCCGCCTGGGCACGGTCATTCTCGGCGTAGGGCCAGCGCAGCACCTGCACGAAGAGGCCGGCTTCGCGCGCAGCCTGCTCGCCAAGGCCGACGCTCGCGACTTCCGGGTCGCAATACGTGACGCGAGGAACCGCGGCATTGCTGATCTTGGCGGGAAGCCGGAACAAAGCGCTGCGAATGACGATTCCAGCGTGATAATTGGCGACATGGGTGAACTGAAGGCCGTCGGTTGCGCCCGATGCGCAGTCGCCGATCGCGTAAATGCGCCTGTTGGATGTCCTGAGGCCAGCATCGACCGTGATGCCGCGCTTGTCGTGCCCCACGGCCGCGGCATCGAGGTTCAACTCCTCGATGTTCGGCTTGCGGCCGGCCGCTACGAGAATATGGCTGCCGGTCATGACCTCGCCGCTTTGCAGCACAGCTTTGATGGCGCCCCCCACGCCCTCGACGCGCTCCAGCTTCGAATTGGCGCGCACGGTCACGCCGTCAGCTTCGAGCGCACGCCTGACGAATCCTGCAGCTTCTTGATCCTCGCGGCCCAGAATGAGGCCTGCTTCTATGAGCGTAACATCCGAGCCGAGCCGACGGAATGCCTGCCCGAGTTCGACGCCGATAGGCCCGCCGCCAATGACGATGAGATGCTCCGGCCGCTGGACAAGGTCGAATACGGTCTCGTTGGTCAGGTAAGGAACATCCTCTAGGCCGGGGACCGGCGGCAGGGCAGGGCGTGAGCCGGTCGCTATGACGAAGCGGCGGGGCTGGATCTCGATCTCGCCGATGCGCAACGTGCGGCGGTCGATGAAGCTGCCCTCGCCCGCGATGACATTGACGCCGAGCGCGGTGAACCTCTCGACAGAGTCATTGGGCGCGATCGCGCTGATCACGCCATGAACATGCTCATGCACGCGCTTGAAGTGAACCTGCGGGGTTCCGGCAACGATGCCGAAGCGACCGGAGCGGCGGATGTCCTCGGCCCGGTGCGCTGCCGCAATCAAAGCCTTCGAGGGAACGCATCCGACATTCAGGCAATCGCCGCCCATCTTGTGCCGTTCGACCAGCACGACGGGAGCGCCGAACATGGCGGCTGCGGCCGCCACCGAAAGGCCGCCGGATCCAGCCCCAATCACGCATAGATCAGGCTTGAGGACCTCTGCCATAAACGCTTCCATTCCCACAGAACACGCTGAGCGGTATCGGAGTGGCCATGCCTGCGCAAGCGCAGCGGCCGTCCGGCATCGGATGCTGCGGCGGTCGGCCGCGACCAGCATTCAGCGAGCGTGCGCGCGGTTGACTTGCAGGAGGCCATCCGCCATAAGGCACGCAAGTTCGATGCCTGCGGTCGCTGCAGGCATTTTGCACGCCATCAACACAGCCTGTCGTCGATGCGCACACGCAATTGCGGGTGCTTTCGCGAGACGCGACTGAACGAACCGGAGACGTTCCGTGAAGAGAACATATCAACCGAGCAAGCTTGTTCGCAAACGCCGCCACGGCTTCCGTGCCCGCATGGCGACCGTCGGCGGCCGCAAGGTCCTGGCGAATCGGCGCGCGCATGGCCGCAAGCGTCTGTCTGCTTGAGTGCTGCCTGGGGCGTTGACGCGTCTTTGCACGTTCTGGCGAGGGCGCCATGCGCACATCCGCACCGCGCCTTCAAAGACTGACCAAGCGAGCACAGTTTCAGGCGGCGGCCGGCAACGGTCGCCGCTTTCGTTCGTCGCATATGACGGTGCAGGTGCTTGATCGCGGCGAGGATGGACTAGGCGTGAGGATAGGCCTGACCGCGTCGCGGAAGACCGGCCTGGCGACGAAGCGCAACCGAATCCGCCGCCGGCTCCGGGCCGCCGCGCGTGAGGCTTTCGCCGCTGCGCCCGAGATTGCCGACGCCGTCAACGCCGACGTTGTCGCCGTCGCCCGGACAGAAGTCCTGAGCGCTTCGTATGATGATCTGGTCCGCACATTGCGGCATGCCTTGACCAAAGCCCGCCCCCAGCGGAAACAGCAGGCGAATCAATCCGGATCGGGCAACGGCCAGGTCCTTTCGACACCTCGAGAACAGCAAGAGACGCAGCGGTCATGATGAATCGGGATGACAACAAGAACCTGCTGCTGGCGATCGTCTTGTCGGCCGTGGTGCTTCTTGGCTGGAATTACTTTTACGGCGTGCCGCAGATGGACCAGCAGCGCCGCGCCGCGCAGCCCACGCAGACCGCCCAACCCGGTGTCGTGACGCCTGCGCCCAGCGGTTCAGCCGCGCCCACCTCGCCCGGCGGCGCCGCGTCCGTCGCGCCCGGCGCTCAGCCCGGCAGCGCGCCTGTCGCCACGACCCGCGAGGCTGCGCTGCAGTCGTCCGCCCGTCTCGCCATCGAGACGCCGCGCATCAGCGGCTCGATGTCACTTGTCGGCGGGCGCATCGACGACGTCTCGTTGAAGGCGTATCGCGAAACCGTCGACCCCAAGAGCCCCAACATCATCCTGTTCTCTCCGCAGAACGGACCAAACCCGTATTACGCCGACTTCGGCTGGGCCGCGGGTCCAGGCGCGACGACGCCGATGCCAGGCCCGCAGACCTTGTGGACCGCGAGCGCCGACAAGCTCACCAATGAGCAAGCCGTCACGCTCACCTGGAACAACGGGCAGGGCTTGACGTTCAAGCGCGAAATCGCGGTCGACGGCAACGCCATGTTCACGGTCAACGACACGGTCGAGAACGCCACAGGCGCGCCTGTCACGTTGTTTCCGTGGGGCCTGGTGGCCCGCCATGGCAAGCCCGTCACGCAAGGCTATTTCGTTCTCCACGAGGGGCTGATCGGCGTGGTCGGCGGCAACGGCCTTCAGGAGTACACGTACGACGCCGTCGAAAAGGAAGCAGTGCTGGGCGGCTCGCAGCGCGGCAAGGTGTGGAAGGACGCGACCAGCGGCTTTCTGGGCATCACTGACAAGTACTGGGCGGCGGCGGTCATCCCGGATCAGGACCGGAAGTACGAGGGCCGTTTCTCCGTCAACATGAGCGGCGCGCGGACCTTCCAGGCTGATTATCTTGGCGAAGGCGTCACCGTCGCTCCCGGGGCTTCCGGCGCGGCCAGGACACGGCTGTTCGCCGGCGCGAAGGAAGTGGCGACGATCGACGGCTACGAGCAGAGCCAGAACATCAAGCGGTTCGACCTGATGATCGACTGGGGCTGGTTCTATTTCATCACCAAGCCG
>JANOCI010000145.1:0-3701 GCA_031412095.1 Allobosea sp. | reverse complement strand
GCCACCAGATCGAGGAACTTCATCAGGATGCGGGCGCGGCGCTGCGGGTTGGTCGCGGCCCAGGCCGGCTGCGCGGCCTTGGCGTCGGCCACTGCGGCCGTCAGCTCCTCGGCCGACGCCAGGGCGACCTTGCCGCGCACCGTGCCGTCCATCGGCTGAAAGACGTCGGAAAAGCGCCCGGAGGTTCCGGCGACGTGGCGGCCGCCGATGAAATGGCCATAGGTGATCATGGGCGTCGTCCTCCGGGCATGCGCGTATCGCTGCGACGCATCTAACATTGTCATTCCCGCACGGCTAGATGTAATACGGATGGCAACCTGTGCGGAAAAGCGATAGCCAATCGGCATGGAACGCTTTGATTGGGACGATCTGAGGTTTTTTCTGGCGGTGGCGAGATCCGGGCGGCTGACATCGGCCGCGCGTCGCCTCGGCGCCGACCACGCCACGGTTTCGCGCCGCATCTCCTCGCTCGAGACAGCCTTGAAGGCCAAGCTGTTCGAGCGCCTGCCACAGGGCTACGCGCTCACGTCGCACGGGGAGCGCCTGCTGGCCAAGGCAGAAAGCATGGAGACTGACGCGCTCATCATCCAGAGCGAGATCGGCGGCGCTGACATGGCCCTGTCTGGCGTGGTGCGCGTCGGTGCGCCGGATGGCTTCGGAACGTCCTTTCTTGCCCCCAGGCTGGCGAAGTTCATGGCCGCCTCGCCGGCGCTGGAGCTGCAGCTCGTCGCCATGCCGCGGCTGTTGTCGCTCTCGAAGCGCGAGGCCGACATCGCGATCACGCTTGCGCCGCCCAAGGAAGGCAAGATCGTCGCGCGCAAGCTCGTGGACTACCGCCTCGCGCTCTATGCCTCTCCGGGCTATGTCGCGGCGGCGCCCGCGCTCGCCGTCGCCGACGACCTGCACGCGCACTCGGTGATCGGCTACATCGACGACCTGATCTTCACGCCCGAGCTCGACTATCTCGGCGAGGTTTCGAGAGGGCTTCGCGCCCGCACGCAGTCCTCCAATCTCAACGCCCAGATGGCGTTGGCCGCAGCCGGCGGCGGCGTATGCGTCCTGCCGAACTTCATGGCGCAAGGCCACCCGGGGCTGGTCCGCCTCCTGGCGGAAACCGTGTCGATCCAGCGCTCGTTCTGGCTCGTCGTCCATGCCGACCTCAAGGATGTGGCGCGCGTGCGCACCACGGTCGATTTCATCGTCCGTGAAGCGAAGGCGGCCCGGGCGCTTTTCCAGGGCGAGGCGGCGAGCCCGGCGACCGCAGCGGCCTGAGCTCCGGCGCTGTCGCCGAATGCGCGGGCGCTGGGCCGGGTTTTCAAATGCGCCAGGGCAGGACGCCGTCCGGAAGCCTGTGCGCCAGCCTGTCGAGAAGGAGCATCGCGGCGAGGATCACGACGCTGGCGCTGATCGCGACGGCCGCGGCTTCGCCCGCGAGGCCGGCCTCCTTCAGGCCGAACAGCACGACGCCGAGCGTCTCCGTGCCTGCCGACCAGAGCAGCGCGGAGACGGTGAGCTCGTTGAAGGCGACGAGGAACACCAGCAGCGCGCCGGCGCTGGCGGCGGGCAAGAGGATCGGCGCGACGACGTAGCGCATCAGCTGCCACCAGGTCGCGCCGTCGAGGCGCGCAGCGTCTTCGTGGTGCGGCTCGATCTGCCCCATCGCCGCGAGCGTCGGCTTCAGCGCCGGAGCCATGAAGCGCGCGAGGTAGGCGAACATGATGATGAAGGCCGTGCCGTAGATGCTGTAGCCGACCAGCGGCAGCGGCTTGAGGAAGAGGAGGATGCACGCGATCGCCAGCACGACGCCGGGCAAGGCGTAAGGCGCCTCGATCAATGCCTCGATGAAGGGCCGGAGCCGCACGAGGCGGCGCTCCAGCGTGTGCGCGAACAGGATCGACAGGCCGCACAGGATCAGCCCGGCCAGCCCGGCCATCAGGAAGGAATTGCGGAAGGCACGGACCGTCACGTCCTGACGCACCAGCACCTCCGCGAACTTGTCGAGCGTGACCGTGCCGACGTTGAGCGGCACGCCGAGCGCCGGCCGCAGTGCGTCGCCCAGCAAGGACAGGAAAGGCAGGCCGATCTTGAGCCCGAGCAGGACCCACAGCGCGGCCTCCGCCGCTGGCCGGCATCGTCCGAGAGGCGCGAAAGGCCCCATGCGCTGCTCGATCTCGACCTTGCCGATGTTCTTGCGCATCAACGCCGCGCCGAGCAGCGTGCCGGCGCCTGCGATCAGCGCGACCGCAAGGGCCAGGGCGGCCATGTCGCTCAGGACCGCGGGGCCGAGGCTGGTCAGCCGGCGGTAGATCAGCGTCGGCAGCGTCAGGTAGTTCACCGGCATGCCCATCAGGGCGGGGATGCCGAAATTGCCGACGCCCGCGACGAAGGCCAGCAGCCCGCCTGCGACCAGGTTGCCGCGCAGCATCGGGACCAGGATGCGGGTGACGACCTGCATGGCCGACGCGCCTTCGAGCTGCGCCGCCTCGATCACCGAACGCGGCACATAGCGCAGGCCCGACCACAGCGTGATGGCCACGAGCGGGGCGTGATGCAGCCCCATCACCAGGATGATGCCTTCACGGCTGAGAAGCGGGTTCGGCGTGCCCGGCCCCGGCGCAAGGCCGAGAGGTTGAAGCACCGGCGATACGGGGCCCGCGAGGCTGAGGAAGGCCAACGCGATCACCTGCGGCGCGACCATGAGCGAGAAGACGAACAGGAATGCGAGAGCTGGCTTGCCGCGCACGTCGGTGACGGCCAGCGTGAGGGCGAAGCCGCAGCCGAGCCCCAGCGCGATCAGCGAGGAGACGCCCGCGGTCTCCAGCGTCCGCCATGCCGCCAGCGCCGCCGCGCGGCTTGCAAGCTGCTCCATCAGCGGAGCGAAGGACAATGTCCCGGATGGCGCGAGCGCGGTGACCAAGAGGCGTCCGAGCGGCAGGGCGCTGAACAGGGCGACGGCCAGCCCCAGCAGGACCAGCGCCGGAAAACCATCCGGCAGGGTGGGCGCGCCGCGCGCTGCGCGCATCTTGCGGATGCCGTCGCCCGGCAGCCTGCCCTGCAGCGGTTCCGCGGCGGTCACGGGTCAGGCGCAGGGCAGAAGGCGGTGATGGCCGTCACTGGCCGAAGATGTCGGCGAAGCGCTTGCGGCTTGCAGCCTCGTCGGCCAGGGCGGCGGCGGCGTCGAACGGCATCAGCTTCATGCTGCCGCGTGCCGGGAAACCGTCCGGCGGGGCCACATCAGGATGTGCCGGGATGTAACCCTGGCGGCGGGCAAGCTCCTGTCCTTCGCGCGAGAGCAGGAAATCGACGAAGGCACGCGCGGCTTCCGGGTTCTTCGCGGTCCTGAGGATCGCGACGGGCTCCGTGACGGCGGACAGCCCCTCCGTCGGCACGACGAACTCCACGGGAGCGCCCTTGGCCTTTTCGCGGATGGGCAGGAAATCGACGATCATGCCGTACATCTTCTCGCCCGTCGCGACCTGGCGGAGGATGTCGCCATTGCCGCCGGCCGCGAGCGCGCCGTTGGCCTGCAGTTGTTCGTAATAACGCCAGCCCGGCTCCAGGTTCTTCGCCAACGTCACGGTGTGGATCAGCGCTGCGCCCGACGCCAGGGGAGACGGCATGGCGACGAGGCCTTTCGCCTCCGGCTTCGCAAGGTCGAGCCAGGATGCCGGCTTCATCGGCGCGCGGCTGTTGTAGACGAT
>JANOCI010000144.1:0-3724 GCA_031412095.1 Allobosea sp. | reverse complement strand
CCTCGCCCGAAGCGTCGACGCAGTTCAGGACGCCGACCTTCGCTGCGACGGACAAGGCCCAGCGGCCGCTGCCGCAGCCCATGTCGAAACCTTCAGGGCGGGGCGGCAGCACATGCCATGGAAAGATCGAGAAGTAGTCCTCGAAAAGCTGGCTCCTCTCCGCGGCCGCCAGCCCGGTCTGGTCGTAAGCCTTCCATTCAGCGCCAAATCCAGACACTGTTTCAGGATCAAGATTGGTCAGATCGGAACCGACGGAGGCTGGATGGGAAGCGTCTTGGGTACTTGTCACGTTTTCAACCCCGTGAAATCAAAGAACTATTAATTTGAAGTATGCCTTAGTATTATACTATATAAATTAATCCACTAATATATATAAAATTAAAATGAATGAATTTTCTGCAAATGTCAAGAGATAGGCTGGGCTTTGCTCCGAATCGTGCAGTTCTTGCCAGTTCGATCTCCGCGGCCAGACTGGCCAACAATCAAAGGCATGTGGGAACCGAAGCGTCCTCTGCCGCTGCCGGGTAAGCATCGGGTATTGATAGGACGGCCATGCCGGATGACGGCCACGGAACTTTGTGGTTGACGCAGGCGGCCATTTGGAGTGAGCAACGCGCCATGCCAGCGCCTTCGCGCCTTGATGCCTCCGGACTTCCGATCCGGACGATTTGGAGACAAACCATGTTTGAAAGCGGTTCGACCGTCCGGTTCGACAGGGCGAACGACACCTTGCGGACGTCGGGAACGCGCGCCTGGCTAGGCGTGCAGCTGATGCGGCTGGCCGAGCAGGGCACGCGGCCTTTCAACCATACGGGCATCTCACGGCTTCATGCCCTGATCGGCAAGCTGTTCGCGCCCGGCGCGGTCACGGAGATCGGCCTCGCGACAGGCGGTTCCTTCGCCTATCCGTCCGGAGATTATTACTGGAACCGCCTTCTGACCCGGTCGTGGGACTACGAGGAGGACATCCAGAGCATCCTGAAGGCCCTGGCGGGGACCCGCTACACCTTCCTGGACATCGGCGCGAACTTCGGTTTCTTCTCGTGCCTCGCCGCCAGCCCGTCGTTCGGCGGCCAGCGCGTCATCGCCGTCGAGCCCGCCCGGATGGCGTTCTCGTTCCTTGAGCGCAACCTCGCGGCCTATGGCGGTAAGGCGAGCGCCCTCAAGCTGGCCATCGACGAAAGCTCCGGAAACGAGGTGAAGCTTTACGGAGACAGGCACGCAGGCTTCTCGCTGTCCTCCGGCTGGAGCGGAGCCGCCGGCAGCAACAGCGAAGTGGTCCTCACCACGTCGATCGACGACCTGATCGAACGGCATGTGGGCCGTGATGCCGGGGGCCCTGTCCTGGTCAAGCTCGAGGTCGAAGGCATCGAGATGCGGGCCTTGAAAGGCGCGATGAAGCTCATCGAACAGGATTCCGCCTTCATCATCGAGGAGATCGAGGATGCCGGGATCAGCGAGGCCACCCGCTACGTCGTCGAGACGCTTGGGCTGACGGTGTTCTACGCCGATGGCGACCGGTTCGTGCAGTTGACCGACCTCACGGATTTCGAAGCCTATCGAAAGACCCGGCAGACCATCCAGAAGCGCGGCACCAGCCTTTTGGCGTTCCGCAGGCCGGAATGGCGCGAGCGCCTCGCGTCCATCCTGTAGGCGCCGCGCTCAGGCCTTGGGGCCGGAGGCAGCGCCCGACCTTCCCAGCTTGAGCCATGCAAGGATGGGCAGGGCGACGAGGACGACGTTGCCGGCGACCTCGGACAGCGATGCGCCCGTGATCTGCATGGACGGCGTCAGCGCGATCACGCCCGCGCCCGTGACCGCGAGGCCTGCGACGGCGTAGCTGGTCTGCCTGCGGCCGCTGTCCAGCAGCGACACGATCTGCCAGATGCCGAAGCGGAACAGGTAGACGCCCGAGTTGACCAGGATGAAGACGCCGATGGCCGGCGTCAGGATGGCCCGCACCTCCGCGCCGAGCCAGTCCAGCAGGCCGAAGCGGATTGCGGCGAGCCATATCCCGACAAGTGTGAGCGTGAACGTCAGGCTCAAGGCCGCAAACCCGACGCCGGCGAGGAGCACAGCCTTGCGAGGCGCGGTTGCGAAGGTCGAGCGGAACAAGCCGACGATCGGCACGAACAGCGACTGGAAGAAGATCGTGCCGGCCCTCGACACCGTGTAGACCAGCGAGAATGCCGCCTGATGCTGCGGCGACACCATCAGTTCGAGGCCATAGCGGGGGGCGTTTCCCTGCACCGAATTCAGCGAGATGGCGACGCTCCTGAAGACATGCGTGCGGATGAAGCCGAAGGGCCGCAGCGGCCCGTCATGCGCGCCGGGCCGCAGACGGTCCCGCAGCCAGTAAGCGCCGATGCCCGCCTGGATCAGGGACGACAGCATCAGCGCCACCGAAATCTCCAGGTAGGGCGCTGCGACATCGACGATGACGGACAGCCCGGCCAGCGACATGAACACGGCGAACTGCAGAACGCCGAGCATGGTGATCTGGCGGAACCAGCCTCTGCTGCGCATGACGTGCAGCGCAAGGGAGCACATCAGGTCTGCGGCGCGTCCGGTTGCGACGATGCAGAAGATCAGCAGATAGCTGCGGTCCCACAACGCGACCACGAGGCCGACCAGGCTGGCCAAGAGCACGAAGGCGGTGACCTGCGCAAGGGCGACCTGCCTCAGGTTGCGGTAGCGCTCGTCGCCCGAGAACAGCAGCTCCATCAGCGACATGCCGGCGAACAGCGAGATTGGGCCGCAGAGCGACAAGGCGAAGGTGAAGAACGCGACATTGCGCAATGAATCGAGCGCGAAGATGATCAGCACGGCCCCGAGCAGGGTGAGCTGCATGAAGATCGCCGCGGTCAGGTCGAGCGCCGTGCGGGCTAGGTATCGGTAACGTTCGCGCATGGGCTCAGGGCCCCGGGCCGACGCCGGGCGCGCCGTGCCCGCGCCATGAAGACGATCCCGGCGCGCCGCGCCCGTTCTGGGACGACAAAGCGAGAGCGCTGAGCATGATGTGGAGCGTGACCCAGTAATGGGCATGCCGGAGCACGGTGTGAAAGCTTCCCATGACAAGCATGCTCAGCAGCGCCAGCAGGATCAGCGGCTCCTTCAGGCGCAGCGCGGCGACGGCGATCGTCGCGATCAGCGACAGATAGACGCCGAGAGCCAAGAGGCCGCCCGACAGGAACAGTTCGATGAAGACGTTGTGCGCCTCCTGCAGGATCGGCGTGTGCTCCGCACGGACATGCCCGCCGGGGCCGAAGCCGACCAGGGGCGACCATATGCTTTCGCCCAAGGCGTTGAGCCAATAGGCGAGGCGGGTCGCGCCCTTCGCGGTGCCGCCGGACCACAGTTCGCCCAGGCCGCCGGCAAGCCTGTCGCCCACCAGGACCAGCGCCCCGGCGGTCACGAGCAGCAAGACCGAAAGCAGGAAGCTGAAGGCCTTCCTTTGCCAGGAGCCGCGCCCGGTCACCGACCAGACGTAGACGGTGACGGCGACGAGGGCGGGAAACGTCGCGCTCAGGACGAAGGTCGCGCTCAGGCTCATCGTTCCTGCGACCAGGATGGAGCCGATCGCCGCAAGGTCCCAACGCGTGACGCGCCTTCTCAGCATGGCCAGCGCGGCGCTCAGGGCGAGGCCGGCGGCGGCAAGCCCGGCCAGCTGGTTGGGATTGTCCGACAGGCCCATCAGACGCCCGAAGTAGATGTCGAAGTACCA
>JANOCI010000143.1:0-1934 GCA_031412095.1 Allobosea sp. | reverse complement strand
CCGCCCGAGGACGTGAGTTCGGCGTCAAATCGGACGGGGCTGCGCGACAATTCCCGGTGCGGCGTTGATCTGCACGTCCCTGTCCGGTGAGAGTACGCCCCTTGCCCTTCCCCGCGCGCAGGATCATGCTGCATCTGGGCCGACGCAATTACCTGTTGAAAGGTGGGGGCGGCACACCCAGATATGGATGCGACGAGGGGAAGGTCGGGGCTGCCGATAGTCGGGGCGAGACCTTCCTGCCAGACGAAGGAAACCAGATGAGCAAACCCCTTTCCCAGAGCTACCCGGTGCTGCCGCTGCGCGACATCGTGGTGTTCCCGCACATGATCGTGCCGCTGTTCGTGGGGCGCGAGAAATCCGTGCGGGCGCTTGAGGACGTGATGGCCGAGGACAAGCAGATCCTGCTGTCCAGCCAGATCGACCCGACGGTGGATGATCCGACCGCCGACGGCATCTACAAGGCCGGCGTGCTGGCCAATGTGCTTCAGCTTCTGAAGCTGCCCGATGGCACCGTGAAGGTGCTGGTCGAGGGCAAGACGCGCGTGCGGATCACCGAATTCGTGCCGAACGACCGCTTCTTCGAGGCGGGCGCGGAAGAGCTGTTCGAGACGCCGGGCGATGCCACGGCGGTCGAGGCGCTGATCCGCAGCGTGGCCGACGAGTTCGAGCGTTACGCCAAGATCAAGAAGAACATCCCCGAGGAGGCCCTGTCGGCGGTGTCCGACACGCGCGAGCCGCAGAAGCTCGCAGACCTCGTGGCGGGGCATCTCGGGATCGAGGTGGGCCAGAAGCAGGACCTCCTGGAGACGCTCGACGTGGCCGAGCGGCTGGAGAAGGTCTATGGCCTGATGCAGGGCGAGATGTCGGTCCTGCAGGTCGAGAAGAAGATCAAGACCCGCGTGAAAAGCCAGATGGAGCGGACGCAGCGCGAGTACTATCTGAATGAGCAGATGAAGGCCATTCAGAAGGAACTCGGCGATGGCGAGGACGGCCAGAACGAGCTGGCCGAGCTGGAAGAGCGCATCCGCAAGACCCAGTTCTCGAAAGAGGCGCGCGACAAGGCCGAGGGCGAACTGAAGAAGCTGAAGGCCATGTCGCCGATGAGCGCCGAGGCGACGGTGGTGCGCAACTACCTCGACTGGCTGCTGGCATTGCCATGGGGCGTCAAGAGCCGGGTCAAGAAGGACCTGAACAAGGCGCAAGAGGTGCTGGACGCCGATCACTTCGGGCTTGAGAAGGTCAAGGAGCGGATCGTCGAATATCTGGCCGTGCAGGCGCGCAGCGCCAAGCTGAAGGGGCCGATCCTGTGCCTCGTCGGCCCTCCCGGCGTGGGCAAGACCTCGCTCGGGCGGTCGGTGGCCAAGGCCACGGGACGCGAGTTCATCCGCATCTCGCTCGGCGGCGTGCGCGACGAGTCCGAGATCCGGGGTCACCGGCGGACCTACATCGGCTCCATGCCCGGCAAGATCATCCAGGCGCTGAAGAAGGCCAAGACCACCAACCCGCTGATCCTCTTGGACGAGATCGACAAGATGGGCCAGGACTTCCGGGGCGACCCGGCGTCGGCGATGCTGGAGGTGCTCGACCCCGAGCAGAACTCGACGTTCTCGGACCACTACCTGGAGGTCGAGTACGACCTCTCGAACGTCATGTTCATCACCACGGCCAACTCCTACAACATGCCGGGGCCGCTGCTCGACCGCATGGAGATCATCTCCCTCGCGGGCTACACCGAGGACGAGAAGCGCGAGATCGCCAGGGGCCACCTCCTGCCCAAGGTCCTGAAGAACCACGGGCTGAAGCCGTCCGAGTTCGTCGTGGAGGACAGCGCGCTCAACGAGATGGTGCGCACCTACACGCGCGAAGCGGGCGTGCGGAACCTCGAGCGCGAGATCGCCAAGGTGGCGCGGAAGGCGATCACCAAGATCGTCAAG
>JANOCI010000142.1:0-17631 GCA_031412095.1 Allobosea sp. | reverse complement strand
CTTCGCGCCCTCTGGATTCGGGCCGCGGGACATCTCGTCGCCTTCGATCGCCCGAACCGGCGCGCTCGGCGGCACCACGTATCTGGGAACCTCGCTCGAAGTGCAGTTCCCGATCCCGCTCATCCCGAAGGAGATCGGCATCCGTGGCGCTCTCTTTGCGGACGCCGGCACATTGTTCAACTTCGCCGGCGGACGTTCCGTGGCGGGCGCGAACTGTCCGACGGGTTCAAGCGGCAGGTTCTTCGACGTCAACCGCAACAACGTTGTGGACGGCGCTGGCTTCCCAGGCATCAGCGAAGTGTCGTGCGTGCGTGAGAAGAACGTGCTTCGCTCATCGATCGGCGCCAGCATCCTGTGGCAGTCGCCTCTTGGCCCGATCCGGTTCGATTACGCATATGCCCTCACATACGACAAGGGCGTGATCGACAACCGCATCGGCGGCACCGGCCTGCGCATCGGCAAAGACCAGTTGCAGGCGTTCCGGTTCTCCGGCGGCACCAGCTTCTGATCTTGACATGAAAGATGGAGGGAGCGCGCTCCCTCCGGGTTCCACCGACATGCCAGCGCCCGTATTCTTTCCTGATGTGCGGACGCTGACGTTGATGCAGGTCGTCGAACTGGCCGGCTCCAGCCTGCCGTCTGGCCAGGATGGCGCTTTCGAAATCGGGTCGATCAAGCCTCTGGAGGAAGCCGGCCCGGCCGATTTGTCCCACATGGACAACCCCCGCTACCTTGCTCAGCTCGCCGAGACGAAGGCAGCCTTTGTGCTCGTCTCCCGGCGCTATGCCGCACGGGTCCCGCCTGGCTCGGTCGCCATCGAATGCGCCGATCCCCAGCGAGCCTATGCACATTGCCTCGGCGCCATGGTGCCGTCCGCAGCTCGGCCGACCTCGTTGTTCGAGAGCGTCGCCAGCAGTCCGGGCGCATTCATCCATCCAACCGCGCAACTCGAGCGCGGCGTCATCGTGGACCCAGGCGCCGTCATCGGGCCTCGGGCGGAAGTCGGCAGCGGCACTGTCATCGGCTCGGGCACAGTGATCGGCTCTGATGTCAGGATCGGACGCGATTGCGCCATCGGCCCTCAGGCGACGATCCAGCATGCACTGATAGGCAACCGCGTCATCATCCATCCCGGCGTCCGCATCGGGCAAGATGGCTTTGGATTCGCGATGGGCTCCAATGGGCATCTGAAGGTGCCGCAGATCGGGCGCGTCATCATCCAGGACGACGTGGAAATCGGCGCGAATTCCACCGTCGACCGCGGCGCCATCCGCGACACGGTGATCGGCGAAGGCACCAAGATCGATAACCTCGTGCAGATAGCCCACAATGTCAGCATTGGCCGCCACTGCGTGATCGTGGCCCAGGTCGGCATATCCGGATCGGCGACGCTCGAGGACGGCGTCGTCCTTGGCGGACAGGTGGGCGTGATCGGCCACGTGACGTTAGGGCAGGGAGCCCAGATCGGCGCAACCAGCAATGTCGCCACGGATGTTCCGGCCGGCGCGCGCTGGGGCGGGACGCCAGCCAAGCCGATGCGCGAGTGGATGCGAGAAATTGCCGTTGTCAATCAACTCGCGATGCGGAAAGACAAGGCGCAGGCAAAGTCCGAGGAGACGTCCGAATGACCGAAGCGACAACCGTGACCGGTCAACCGGCGAGCTCCGACGCGGCTCCGACCGTGCTAGGCGCCGTCGACATCATGAAGATCCAGGAGCTGCTGCCCCATCGCTATCCTTTCCTGCTGATCGACAGGATCATCGACATCGATGGCGATAATTCCGGCACGGGCGTCAAGAACGTCACGTTCAACGAGCCCCAGTTTCAGGGTCATTTTCCGGCACAGCCAGTGATGCCTGGCGTCATGATCATCGAAGCGATGGCGCAGACAGCGGGAGCCATGTGCGTCTACGCGCGAAGCAAGGACAGGCGGCCTCCGAAACTTGTGTATTTCATGACGATCGACGAGTGCAAATTCCGCAAGCCCGTCGGCCCCGGCGACGTGATGAAGCTGCACATGAGCAAATTGCGCAAACGCCGCAATATGTGGTGGTTCCGAGGCGAGGCGCGCGTCGAGGGTGAGCTGGTGGCCGAGGCCGTCATCTCGGCCATGCTCGTCGAAGACGACGCCTGAGCGGAGGCAAGGCGTAGCCATGGCCATACACCCGACAGCGATCGTGGCCGCGACCGCGCAGATTGGCGAGGGCGTGACGATCGGCCCGTATTGCATCGTCGGTCCGGACGCTGTCATCGGCGAGGATTGCGAACTGATCAGCCATGTCGTGATCGAGGGGCACACCACGATCGGCCAGCGCAACCGCATCCATCCATTCTCGGTCCTTGGCCACGCCCCGCAGGATTTGAAGCACAAGGGCGAGCCCACGCGTCTGTCCGTCGGCGATTCCAACGTGATGCGCGAACATGTCACGATGAATGTCGGAACCGTGAAAGGTGGCGGCCTGACCCGTGTCGGCAATGGCGGATTTTTCATGATCAACAGCCATGTCGGACATGACTGCGTCGTTGGGGACCACGTCACGCTCGTCAACAATGTCGCTCTAGCCGGGCATTGCGAGCTTGGCGACAACGTCATCATGGGGGGCGGCTCGGGCCTTCACCAGTTCACGCGGGTTGGACACAATGCCTTTGTCGGCGGCATGGCGGCCGTCGAGCACGACGTGATCCCCTATGGCATGGCGATCGGCAACCGTGCCTATCTTGGGGGATTGAACATCATCGGGCTGAAGCGCAGGGGCGCGCTGAGGGCCGACATCCATGCGCTACGCCAGGCTTACCGGGTGTTGTTCGATCCCGCCGCGACTGTCCGCGATCAGGTGGCGCAGGTGGAGGCAATGCTGCCAGGCCATCAAATCGTCGAAGAAGTCCTGACCTTCATCAAAGCCGGCGGTAAGCGCTCCTTGCTGACGCCGCGTGCCGGCAAGCCGGGCCAGAACGGACCGCCGGCGGACGAAGGCACGTGAGCCTGCCGGATCTGACCCTTTCGGATGCTCCGATAGCCATCATCGCAGGCTCGGGCGGGCTGCCTGTCGCTGTGGCGCGGAGCGCACGCGCTTCGGGCCGAAAGGTTTTCGTCGCGGTTCTGTCGGGGTCCGGCGATGCCTCTTCGTTCGGCGATTTCGATCATGCGGAGTTTGGCCTAGGCCAGCTTGGAGCATTGCTGAAATCGCTGAAAGCACGGCAGATCGTCGAGGCCGCGTTCATCGGCGGCGTCGTTCGCCCCGGTCTGATGGACATCAAGCCCGATTTCGGCCTCGTGAGGCACTGGCATACGATCGCGCAAGCGTTCAAGAAAGGCGATGACGGGCTGTTGACGGCCGTGGTCGACTTGTTGGAAGCGCAAGGTTGCAGGGTCGTTTCGGCCCTCGATCTAGCCCCGGCGCTGGCGGCGCAGCATCCGGGGCCCCTTGGGTCCATCAATCCGTCCAGCCATGCACGTGCTGAAATCGAGCAGGGCCTGCGCGTCATCGAGGCGCTGTCTCCGTTCGACGTTGGCCAATGCGTCGTGGTCAGCGACGGCAGGCCGGTCGCGATTGAAGGCGTCGAAGGTACGGACGGGCTTCTTCGCCGTGTCGCCGAGCTGCGCCGGCTTGGTCGCCTGAAGCGCGAAACCGGTGGCGGGGTCTTGGTCAAGGCCCCCAAGCATGGCCAGAACATGCGGATCGACATCCCGACGATCGGCCTTGGCACGATCCAGAACGCCGCTGATGCGGGCCTGCAGGGCATCGCCATAACCTCCGGAAAGGTTCTGATTGCAGATCGAGAAGACACGATCGCGCTCGCGGACCAGCTGGGCCTGTTCCTCGAGGCCGTGGCATGACGGAAGGGTCCGCGCGCTCTGAGCCATTCAGGCTGTTCGTCATCACGGGCGAATCGTCCGGCGACGTTCTCGCGGCGAGTTTCGTCGAAGCTCTTCGCGCGCGCCTTGCTCCGCGCGAAGTCGACATTTCCGGTGTGGGCGGACCCGCTTTGCTGTCGCTGGGCCTGAAATCGCGCTTCCCCCAGACAGACATTCAAATCATCGGCGTTCTGGCCGTCCTGAAGAATTTAGCCACCATCCTGACGCGGATCGCGGAAACGGCCGACGCCATCATCGATTCGAATCCGGATCTGGTCCTGTCAGTCGACGTGCCGGACTTCTCGATGCGCGTCGCGAAGCGCGTGCGCCGAACGGCGCCTGCGATCCCGCTCGTGCATTGCGTCGCGCCGACTGTCTGGGCATGGCGGCCGGGCAGGGCGAAGGCGATCACGCCATATGTCGACCGGCTTCTGGCCCTTCTGCCCTTCGAGCCCGCGATCTTGGAGCGCCTTGGCGGGCCTCCGACAACATACATTGGCCATCCGTTGCTCGATGTGGCGCACGAGATCCGCCCTGGACCGGACGAGCGGCGCATCCGCGCGAATGCGGCCGCCCCCGTGGTCCTCGTGCTGCCAGGCAGCCGACGGTCTGAAATTCGACACCTGTTGCCGGTGATGCGCGACGCTGTCCGCTTGATCAAGGCGCGCTGTCCTCATGCGCACATCGTCATTCCGGCTGTCGCGCATCTTGCAGATGCGATCAGCGCCGAAGTTGCCCATTGGCCCGTGAAGGTGGAGGTCGTGCTGGGAGATGCGGCGAAACGTTCGGCTTTTCGCCGTGCCCGCGTTGCGCTCGCAGCATCCGGCACCGTGACGTTGGAGCTTGCGCTGGCCGGCATCCCACTTGTAGGCGCTTATCGCGGCAATCCGCTTGAGGCTTGGGCCGCGCGCAGGCTGGTCAAGGTTCACAGCGTGCTGTTGTGCAACCTGGTGCTCGCGCGCAATGTCGCTCCGGAGTTCATGCAGGATGAAGCGACGCCGCAGGCTCTTGCTGATGCAACGATGGCCCTGCTCGCAGATGGCCCCGCGCGCCAGGAGCAACTGGACGCGTTCGCCGGCCTCGACCGCATCATGGCGCTGCCCGAAGGCAGGACTTCCGCCGAGGCTGTGGCGGATGTGGCGCTGGAACTGCTGGCCTCGCGAAACGCAGCTTCCGGCATTCGGTTCATCACATAGAAAAAGAGACGGATCGCCCCGTCTCCTTCATTGTTGGGTGCGTCCCGGACTTGTTCAGCGGCGCTTGCCGATTGGCGAATAGTCGCGCTGCTCGGCGCCGGTGTAGAGCTGGCGGGGCCGGCCGATGCGCTGCGAAGGATCCTCGATCATTTCCTTCCACTGGGCGATCCAGCCCACGGTGCGCGCGAGTGCGAAGAGCACCGTGAACATCGAGGTCGGGAAGCCCATCGCCTTGAGCGTGATGCCGGAATAAAAATCGATGTTCGGATACAGCTTCTTCTCGATGAAGTAAGGATCTGACAATGCGATCCGCTCGAGCTCGATGGCGACGTCGAGAAGCGGGTCATCCTTTATGCCAAGCTCATTCAGAACTTCGTGGCAGGTCTTCTGCATGATCTTCGCGCGCGGGTCGTAATTCTTGTAGACCCGGTGACCGAAGCCCATCAGGCGGAATGGATCGTTCTTGTCCTTCGCCTTGGCGATGTACTTGGGAATGTTGTCGACATGCCCGATCTCCTCCAGCATCTTCAGCGCCGCTTCGTTCGCGCCTCCATGCGCGGGGCCCCACAGGCAGGCGATGCCAGCCGCGATGCACGCGAATGGATTGGCCCCGGACGAGCCGGCGAGGCGGACCGTCGAGGTCGAGGCGTTCTGCTCGTGGTCGGCGTGCAGGATGAAGATGCGGTCAAGCGCGCGGGCCATGACCGGGTTCACCTTGTATTCCTCGGCCGGCACCGCGTAGCACATCCGAAGAAAATTCGCCGAATAGTCGAGGCTGTTGAGCGGATACACGAAGGGCTGGCCCACGGTGTACTTGTAGGCCATGGCGGCCAGCGTCGGCATTTTCGCGATCATGCGCATAGAGGCGATCATTCGCTGTGTCGGATCGGAGATGTCGGTCGAGTCGTGGTAGAACGCCGACATGGCTCCCACGGCTGCGACCATGACGGCCATCGGATGCGCATCGCGGCGGAAGCCCTGGTAGAAGCGGGCCATCTGTTCGTGCACCATCGTGTGGCGCGTCACGCGGTAATCGAAATCGGCCTTCTGCGCAGCGGTTGGAAGTTCGCCATAAAGCAGCAGATAGCAGGTTTCGAGGAAGTCTCCGTGTTCGGCCAGTTGCTCGATCGGATAGCCGCGATAGAGCAGGATGCCCTCGTCGCCGTCGATATATGTGATCTTCGATTCGCAGCTCGCCGTGGAGGTGAAGCCCGGATCATAGGTGAACATGCCGGTCTGGCCATACAGCTTGGCGATGTCGATCACGCTGGGACCGATCGTGCCCACCTTCACTGCGACATCGACCTTGTGATTGTCGACAACGATATGTCCGGATAGTCCGCTCATGGTGGATCAACCTTTCGCACAGGCGTTGCGCCTCGTCATTGCCACGTGCAGCCCAGACATGCCAGCCTGCTGACGCCGCTCGGGCTGCCATCAATCCAACATTGGACTTGCACTTTGCCCCACGGAGCTGGAAGCGTGCGCGACAGCGCGCCAACCTTGCCCGTCGACCTTCAAAGCAATTGCTAGCGCATATCCCGCAGTGCAGCAACAGCGCCAAAGGTGGCAGACATGCGCCCGCGGCGGCGGCCAGCGCATCCCGTGACGCTTGCAGGAACTGGCCGCGATCGTGCCGCCGCCGAGCCCGATGCGGTCATCGCGCGACATCGGACAGGCGGGCGAGGCACTCCTCGCGGCCAAGCACCGCCAGCACATCGAACAGCCCCGGCGAGGTCGTCTTGCCGGTGAGAGCGGCACGTAGGGGCTGTGCGACCTGCCCGAGCTTCAGATTGTGCGCTTCCCCAAAAGCACGGACCGCGCCTTCGGTGCTGGCCGCCGTCCATTCATCGAGTGCGCTCAGGCTCGTCGAAAGCAGGCCGATGCGTTGGCGCGCGTCGCTGTCCAGCAGCGCGGCGGCCTTGGCCTCGAGCTTCAAGGGCCGCGCCTCATAAATATATGACGCGCTGTCAATCAGTTCGACGAGCGTCTTCGCGCGTTCCTTCAACCCTGGCATGGCTTCCGCCAACATCGTCCGGAGACGGGGAGAAAGCTCTGGCCCAATGCCGCGCGGCGGCCCAAGCTCGGGCATCACGGCGTCGAGCGCCATCATGATCTCATCGACGCTGGCGCTGCGCATGTAGATGCCGTTCAAGTTCTCCAGCTTTGCGAAATCGAAACGCGACGGCGAGCGGCCAATCGCTCCAAGATCGAAGGCCGCGATCATCTCCTCGGTCGAGAATGTCTCCTGGTCTCCATGGGACCAGCCCAGCCGGATCAGATAGTTGCGCACGGCAGCGGGCAGATAGCCAAGCGACCGGTAGGCATCAACTCCCAATGCGCCATGCCGCTTCGAGAGCTTGGCGCCGTCCGGCCCGTGGATCAGCGGGATGTGCGCCATGATCGGCACATCCCAGCCCATCGCATGATAGATCTGCGACTGCCGGGCCGCGTTGGTCAGGTGATCGTCTCCGCGGATGATGTGCGTCACGCCCATGTCGTGATCGTCGACGACGACCGCCAGCATATAGGTCGGCGTGCCGTCCGACCGGAGAAGGACGAGGTCGTCTAGCTCCTTGTTCTGCCACGTCACCAGGCCTTGCACCTGATCGTCCACCGAAGTCTGCCCCTCGAGCGGCGCGCGCAGGCGGATGACGGGCCTCACGTCAGGAGAAGCGCTGGCGGGGTCGCGATCCCGCCAGCGCCCGTCATAGCGTAGTGGCCGGCCTTCCTTGCGGGCGAGCTCGCGCATCTCGTCGAGCTCGGCTGCAGTCGCATAGCACCGGTAGGCGCGGCCCCTCGCCAGCATCTCATGCGCGACCTCCGCGTGGCGTGCAGCCCGCGCAAACTGGAAGATCGGCTCGCCTTCCCAGTCCAGGCCCAGCCATTTCATGCCGTCGATGATCGCCTCTATCGCTGCGTTGGTCGAGCGTTCGCGGTCCGTGTCTTCGATGCGCAGCAGCATCTTGCCCCCGAACCGACGAGCGAACAGCCAGTTGAACAGCGCGGTCCTCGCGCCGCCGATGTGAAGGAAGCCGGTCGGAGAGGGCGCGAAACGCGTGATGATCGGATGTGTCATGGATTTGCCCGTATGCGCCGACGCTAAGGATATCGGGAGGCCGTGCCGGATGTTGATCGCGAGGTCAAGCCGTGCCTTGCGTCTGGATGGGCGGCCGTCATTGCCCAAGCCTGTGATGCGCAGGTTATCCGCACCGGAACATTTCCATCCTGGCGCGGCGTGATCTAGCATGAATGCAATGGATGACCGGCGACGTAGACCTGTGGATGCTCTTGGAGCCGTCAGCCGTGCGTTTGGCCGGCAAAGTCCGGGCGCGAGCTTTGCGTCGCCCGGCTTCCAGGCGTGGCTCTGGGTTGGCTTTGACCATGCGCGCAAAACCCTTACGTCCGCCATCGCCGCAGAGACCGAGCGGCGGACATGGTTCAACTGGCTGCCGGTCGCGTTCGGTCTCGGCATCGGCGCGTACTTTGCGGCCGACCGAGAGCCGCTGTGGTGGGGACCGCCGGTCGCCATGGCGATTTTTTCGGCGCTGGCGTGGGCGGCGCGCGCGCGTCCGGGGTGGCTCGCCATCATGGTCGCGCTCGCGGCAGCCAGCGCGGGCCTGGGCGCGACGGCATGGCGGGTGGACCGCGTCCTGGCTCCTGTTCTCGATCGAACGGTCATAGGTCAGCTGAGCGGCTTCGTCGAAAGCGCCGAGGAACGCACGCGCGATGTCCGGCTCGTCATTCTGGTGACAGGCTTCGCTGGCCTTTCACCCGCCGCGATGCCGACGCGCGTCAGGGTCACGGCGCGAAAGGCGCCTGTCAGTGCGGGCGAGCACATCTCCATGACGGCGCGGCTGATGCCTCCGCCTGAAGCGGCCCGGCCGGGAGGCTACGACTTTGCACGTGATGCGTTCTTCCGGGGTTTTGGCGCGGTCGGGTCGGGGCTGGGGACGCTGGCGCGGTCGGCGCCGACAAAACCCGCGCCTTGGCTTGTCCAGGTCAACGCAGCGATCGACCTTGCGCGCAACGACATGACGAACCGCATCGCCAAGGTGATCGGAGGGCAGGCAGGGGCCGTAGCCGCAGCTTTGGTCACAGGAAAACGCGGCCTGATCGCCGAAGAGACGAACGACGTCCTGCGCGGAGCGGGTCTGTATCACATCGTCTCCATTTCGGGCCTGCATATGGTCTTGGCGGCCGGCGCCATCTTCTGGCTGTCGCGCGCCTTGCTGGCCGCGTTCTGGACAGTTTCCTTAAGCTGGCCCGTCAAGAAGATTGCAGCGGTCCTCGCCATGCTTGGAGCCGTGGCCTACTGCATCTTTTCCGGATCCGAGGTGGCGACCGAGCGTTCGCTTGTCATGATCCTTGTCATGCTGGGGGCGATCCTTGCCGACAGGCCCGCCCTGAGCATGCGGAACCTTGCCCTGGCCGCCTTGATCGTTCTGGCGCTGGAGCCTGAATCCCTTCTGGGTCCAAGCTTTCAGATGTCGTTCGGCGCGGTCGCCGCCTTGATCGCTTTCGCGGAATGGCAGAGGCGGCGGGTCGCCGTCCAGTTGCGCGAACCGGGCGTGATCGGACGCGCGCTGCTGTCGCTCCGGCTGGCGGCCCTTGGAATTTTCCTGACGTCTGTGCTTGCGACGGTCGCGACCAGCCCGTTCGGCGCGTACCATTTCCAGACGTTCAATCCGTTCGGGCTGATCGGCAATATGCTGGCCTTGCCGTTCGTCTCGCTGGTTGTGATGCCTGCGGCCGTGGTCGGCGCGATCCTCTACCCTCTGGGCCTCGACGCGGCGGCTTGGTGGATCATGGGGCTCGCAACCGAACCGGTCTTGATCGTGTCGCGTTTCGTGGCAGGGCTTGGCGGCTCGACCCAGGTCTTCCCAGCTTACGGCGTGGCCGCGGTGGTCCTCCTCGGCATGGCGCTGATCGTGATGACGCTCCTCACGACATGGATGCGCTGGTCCGCTGCGATTCCCTTGTCGATCGGGCTGTCCATGGTCGCCCAGTCTCCGAGCGCGGATGTCTACATCGACAGGGAGGCATCCGGCGTCGCGGTCCGCAGCGCATCCGGCGCCCTCGGCGTGCTTGGCAGGCCAGGAGCATTCGTCCTCGAGCAATGGCTGAAGGCGGACGGCGACAGCCGCAAGGCGGATGACCAGACATTGCGGACCGGCGCCGCCTGCGATCCGGGAGGCTGCGTCATGATCCTGCCGGACAAGACCGCCGTGTCGTGGTCACGCGACCCTGCCACAGTCAGCGAAGATTGCAGCCGGGCGGGACTGGTGATCACCCCGCTGCGCTGGGACGGCGCGTGCAAGGCCCTCATGATCGACCGCCGCACGCTGGACCGTTTCGGATCGATCTCCGTAAGGGCGACGCCCGAAGGCCTTGTCGCGCGCACCAGCCGAAATCCCGACGCTCCCCGCCCATGGACGCGGCGCGCTTCGCCGCCGCCTGCCGCTACCGCCGCCCCGGCCGGACAGCCGCGCGAACCGCAGGATGACGACGTCAGTAACGCCTTACGAGACTGACCAGCTTGCCCTGGATCTTGACCCTGTCAGGACCAAGCACACGCGTCTCGTAGGCCGAGTTCGCCGCTTCGAGCGCAATCGAAGTGCCGCGCCGGCGAAAGCGCTTCAACGTGGCCTCTTCGTCGTCGATCAATGCGACGACGATTTCGCCTGTGCTGGCTGTCTCCTGCTTCCTGATCACGACGGTGTCGCCGTCGAGGATGCCGGCCTCGATCATCGAATCGCCCTGAACTTCGAGAGCGTAATGATCGCCCGTTCCCAAAAGGTCGGGAGGCAGGGCAATGCTTCGGCTCTGGTTCTGCAAGGCGGTGATGGGCACGCCTGCAGCGATCCGCCCCATGACCGGAATCGAGATGTTGCGGCCATTGTCATCATCGGACCGTGCCTGCGCAGCCTTGCCCAGGCCGCCCTCGACGACGCTCGGGTTGAACCGCGGACGCGCGGTGGATGCGATGCTCGCGTCCGGCAGCTTGATGACCTCAAGCGCACGCGCCCTGTTCGGCAGCCTCCGGATGAACCCGCGCTCCTCGAGCGCCATGATCAGCCGATGGATGCCGGACTTCGACTTGAGGTCGAGCGCATCCTTCATTTCATCGAACGACGGCGGCACGCCGGCTTCACGAAGCCGTTCGTGGATGAAGCGAAGCAGTTCGTGTTGCTTGCGTGTGAGCATTGTCACTCCAATAAGGCCGTGCCCCGGAATCAAAAACGTAACGTGAACACCAATACATGTTCCTGCTGTGTTCCGCAAGCGCCGCTGCAGACTCACGGATCGGTGTCATCACGTCAAAGCCGGATGATCTCGCATTTCGCGCCGGCGGGCATGGCGGGTGAGAGCGCGGGGCGGATGATGAGCGCGTCGGCTGCGGCCATCAGCCGTTGGATCGAGCTGTCCTGCGTAACGAACGGGGTGGCGACCAGATCGCCGTCGGCGCTGCGCGCCAGCTTGGCCCGCATGTATTCCTCTCGAATGTCGTTTGCGGCCAGCGGAGCGCCGAGAACGGCCGGCTCGCGCCTGTCATACGCCGCATCCGGCTGGCCAAGCATCTTGCGCAGAAGGGGCTTGAGGAAAAGCAGGCCGCATACCTGCGAAGAGACGGGGTTGCCAGGCAGGCCAAGGCATAGCAGGCCACCTTTGCTCCCGAACATCAGCGGCTTGCCGGGGCGGATGGCGACTTTCCAGAAAGCGATGTCGAATCCGTTCGCCTTGAGCGCGTCCTGAACGAAATCATGGTCGCCGACGGATGCACCGCCGCTCGTAACGACCAGATCGGCATTCTCGCAAGCCCGTGCGATCGCCTCGGACGTCGCGTCCCGGCTGTCCTTGACGATGCCAAGATCAAAAGCCGTTCCGCCGGCAGCCTCGGCCAAAGCAGCCAGCGCCACGGAATTGGATGAGACGATCTGCGCTTCGCCGAGGGACGCGCCAGGCTCCGCGAGCTCATCGCCCGTCGAGACGATCATGACGCGCGGCTTCCGCCTGACGGGGAGGGCGGCATGCCCCATGCTGGCTGCAAGGCCGATATGCCGGCTGTCGAGCACCATTCCGCCCGTCAGCAGAAGGTCGCCGGTCTGGAAATCGACGCCTGCCCCACGGATGTGCCGGCCGAAGGGCTCGATGACGTTAGTCGAGATGCAGCCGCCGTCCAGCTTCGTGACGTTCTCCTGGATGATGACTGTGTCCGAACCTGTCGGCACGGGCGCGCCCGTGAAGATGCGCACCGCCTGTCCGCTCCCGACCGTGCCGCCGAAAGGGTGCCCGGCTGCTGATTCTCCCACGACGCGAAGGATGCCGCCTGCCGCAAGGTCCCCTGCGCGGACGGCGTAGCCATCCATCGCTGAGGCCGCGAAGGGTGGCTGCGTGCGCAGTGCAAGGAGATCGGAGGCCAGCGTGCGGCCGCCTGAAGACCCAAGCGGCGCTGTCTCGATTTCCGTCAGCACGCTCGCCGCCGCCAGCATGCGCTGCCGAGCTTCGGAAAGCGGCATCAGGCTCATGCCGCGGAGCCTCCGCGAACATAGATGCCGGATTTTCCGCCCGACTTGTGGACGAGCTGCACCGCATCGATCCGCATGCCGCGATCGACCGCCTTGACCATGTCGTAGATGGTCAGGCAGGCGATGGAGACGGCTGTCAGCGCTTCCATCTCGACGCCGGTCTGGCCCGCGACCCGCACTTCGGCCGTGACGCGCACCCCTGGCAAATCATCGTCGAGCGCAAGTTCCAGCGCGACCTTCGACAACATGAGCGGATGGCAGAGAGGGATCAACTCATGCGTGCGCTTGGAGGCCATGATGCCGGCTAGGCGGGCCGTCCCCAGGACGTCGCCTTTCTTTGCATCTCCGGCACGGATCAGCGCGAGGGTGGCGGGCTCCATCACGATGCAGCCCTCGGCGACTGCGCGGCGCGACGTGACAGCCTTGTCGGCGACGTCGACCATGTGGGCCTGGCCCTGTGCGTCCAGATGGGTCAGCCCCGTCATGCGAGGCCCTGTGCAGCCAGGCTCGGTCGCACGGAGGGCCCGTCAAGCAGCGCCCGCGTCGCCGCCGCCACATCGGCCTGCCGCATCAGGCTTTCGCCAACCAGGAAGGTCTGCACCCGGCAGGCCTGAAGCCGGAGCACGTCGGCATGGGTGAAGATGCCGCTTTCACCGATGATGATGCGGTCAGCAGGAATGCCGGGCGCGAGCGCTTCGGTTACGGCAAGGTCGACATGGAAGCTGCGCAGGTCCCGGTTGTTGATGCCGATCAAGGGGGAGGGCAGCTTCAAGGCGCGCTCCAGTTCGGCCGCATCATGCACTTCGATGATGGAGGCCATCCCGAGGCCGCTGGCGCACTGCACCAGCTCCACGGCCGCCGCGTCGTCCACGCTCGCCATGATGACAAGGATGCAGTCGGCGCCCCATGCTCGCGCCTCGTGCACCTGATAGACTTCGAACATGAAGTCCTTCCGGATGGCGGGAAGCCCGCTCGCCGCCCGGGCCTGCTGCAGATAGACCGGGCGCCCCTGGAACGACGGCTCGTCGGTGAGCACCGAAAGGCAGGCCGCTCCGCCATCGCGGTATGCAACCGCAAGCTCCGCCGGTTCGAAATCTGCTCGGATCAAGCCCTTGGAAGGGCTCGCCTTCTTGATCTCGGCGATCAGCGCCGCCTTCTCCACGGCGTGCCGTGCCCGCAAGGCCCCGATGAAGTCGCGGGGTGGCGGGCTTGTCCGGGCCAGCTCCTGCATCTGCGCGGGCGGCACCGCAGCCTTCGCTGCGGCGATCTCGTAGCGCTTGTAGGCCTCGATCTTTGCCAGGATGTCGCTCACGGCCTCATGCTCACGCGTTCGATATCTCCACCAGTTTCGCCAGCGTCGCCTTGGCGGCGCCGGTGTCGAGGGCCGCCTGCGCGCGCGCCGCGCCGTCCTTCAGCGTGGCCGCTGCGTCCGCCACGACAAGGGCAGCGGCTGCGTTGAAGACTGCAATGTCACGATAAGGCGTGCGGGCACCGTCAAGGACGCTCATGAGGGCGGCCGCGTTGAATTCAGCGCTGCCCCCGCGCAGGTCGTCCAGCCGCGCCAAGGGCAGGCCGGCATCCTCCGGCGAGATCCTGAAGCTGCGGATCGAGCCGTTCTCGAGCGCCACCACTTCGGTCGGACCGGTCGTCGTGATCTCATCGAGACCATCGCTGCCATGCACGGCCCAAACGCGAGCGGCGCCAAGCGAAGCAAGCACCTCGACCATCGGCTTCAGCCAGCTTTCCGAAAACGCGCCGAGCAACTGCATTTTCACGCCTGCCGGATTGGAGAGCGGCCCGATCAGATTGAAGATGGTGCGCGTTCCAAGCTCCACCCGCACCGGCGCCACGTGCCGCATCGAGGCGTGATGCGCCCGGGCGAACATGAAGCCGAGGCCGCTGCCGGCCATGCAGCGCTCGATGGCGGCAGGATCGATGCCGATGTTGACGCCAAGCGCGGCCAGCACGTCGGCAGCGCCGGACTTCGACGAGGCTGCGCTGTTGCCGTGCTTCGCCACGGGCACGCCGCAGGCGGCCACGATGATCGCGGCCAGCGTGGAGACATTGTACGAGCCGGAGTTGTCGCCCCCGGTGCCCACGATGTCGATCGCCGAGGCTGGCGCGCTGACCTTCACCGAGCGGGAGCGCAGGGCTGTCACGGCGCCGGTGATCTCCTCGGTCGTCTCGCCGCGCACGCGCAAGGCCATCAGGAAGCCCGCCGACTGCGCCGGCGTCACTTCGCCAGACAGGATCGTGTCGAACGCGTCACGCGCCTCTGCGGCGGTCAGCGTCGCCCCGGTCGCGACCTTGGCGAGGAAAGGCTTGAAAGTGTCCATTGCCGGTCAGAACCTGGTTTCAGGAGGGCGAGTGCGGTTCGCGTCGCGCCAACGCGCAGCGATGTCAAGGAAATTGCTGACGATGAGCGCGCCATGCTCCGACATGATGCTCTCGGGGTGAAACTGCACGCCGGATATCGGCCAGTCGCGATGGCTAGCGGCCATGATGAGGTCGTCATCAGTCTCCGCCTCGATCTCCAGCGCCGCGGGGCAGCTCTGGCGTTCGATGATGAGCGAGTGGTATCGCGTGGCTTCGAACGGTCGGTTGATGCCTCGGAACAGGCCGCGTCCCTGATGCCGGATCATGCTGACCTTCCCGTGCATCGGCTTGGGCGCACGTACGACATTGCCGCCGAACGCCTCGCCGATGGCCTGCAGTCCCAGGCAGACGCCGAACACCGGCTTGCGGCCGGGCGCGCCTCTGACGACATCAAGGCAGATGCCTGCTTGCGTGGGGGTGCAAGGCCCAGGAGACAGCATGATGGCGTCGGCGGGATCCCCAAGCGCTGCCTCCGCGCTCAACGCGTCGTTGCGCCTGACGTCGACCTCGACCCCAAGCGCTCCTACAAGCTGCACGAGGTTCCACGTGAAGGAATCGTAATTGTCGATCAGGAGAAGTTTCACGCTGCATTCCGGCTGTGCACTCTTGTGCATGCCAACAGCTCCGGATGCGGTCAAGCGCGATGTTGGCGCGTGATCTTGAGAGGTCTGGTTGAAATCGTCATTTCTGCCCGGCGCAGATCATGATTAATGCAATGTTGAGCCAGTTCACTCGCATTTTCTGCACAAGTTCACAGTTCTTCGACACGTGTTTGCTAGCTTATCGCCATCAACGGATTGCGGGTGCAAGGGGAATATCGATGAACCGCCGGATTATGCGTCTTCTCAAGCGGTGCGGTCGCGATGATCGCGGCAACGTCGCGCTGATCTTTGGCCTGGCACTTGTGCCCATCATGGGCCTGACCGGCGCAAGCATCGATTACTCACGGTCTTCGCAGCTGCGGGCGAAGATGGGCGTCGCTGCGGACGCCGCCGTCCTCGTCGCGGTCAAGTCCACCAACCTTAACCTGGCACAACGCCAGGCGGCTGCGATGGCGACGTTCAACGCCAATCTTGGGTCTGACGCCAGCCTGGTGTCCGTGTCTGGTACGCTGACAAAGCTGACAGGCAATGCCTACCGCTTCGTCGCCAACGCCAACTACAGCTACGCCGTCATCCAGGTGGTGCCCGGCATGGGCTCTTACGCACAACTGTCTGTCGCTGCAGAAGCCAACGCCGGCGACGGCAAGCTGGAAGTGGCGCTCGTGCTCGACAACACCGGCTCGATGACCAGCGACATGGGTGCCTTGAGGACAGCCGCAAGGGACTTCACGAACATCCTGTTCGATTCCGCCGGGGGCGGGACGGACCTGAAGATGTCGGTGGTTCCGTACGTCGCCGCGGTCAACCCGGGCCGGATGAACCTCGGCATGTCGTCCATCGATACGCGGGGCGAAAGCGACTGGCAGGCCCGCAACCTGCGCGGACGCTGGATCGGCTTCATCCCGAACTGCAACAACGATCCTTACTGGGTTCCCGGCCCTCCGGGAGGCCCATGGACGCCGCCTGACACCGGCACGCCTGGCAATGGCGCCTCCCTGCAGGACGCGCTCCGGAAGTTCGCCGACGTCGGCCGCGAGCTGTTCGGCGTCAAGAGCGCGGCGGCGCAGGTCGGCACCTACGGCACGCCCAACCGCACCGCCCCATTCACCGGAACGGCTATCACTGTCGACCCGCCATACACCAGCTCGAGGGTCTCGGGCATCGTGCCGGCAGGGTTCGGCTACAACGCGTCTTGGGCCAAGTGCGTGCTCTCCAACCCTGGCCGAATCGCCAATCTCGATCTTTTCGACGGGATCGCGACGCGCTCGGGCACGGCGCAGTGGAAAGGTTGCGTCGAAGCGCGCCCCGAGCCGTTCGACGTGACAGACGATCCGCCGACGGCTGGCGATCCGCGCACCCGGTTCAGCCCCTACTTCTGGCCGGACGAGCCAGGGCAGGGCAACCGCGGCAACTCGCTCGGCTACGTCAACAACTACATGGATGACGGCACGACGCCTGCGCCTTTCTCCAACAGGGGCTGGGAGTGGGAATGGCAGGCCAACCTGTTCAAGTACGACCGCATCAACCGCAACGTTAACTTCAGCGAGAACCCGCCGAACACCAGCGGCCCAAACATGGCCTGCCCCGACGAACTGCTCCGCCTGACCGACAACCGGGCGACGGTGCTCAGCAAGATTGGCGGCTTGAAGCACTGGAATGGCGGAGGGACGATTTCCTCCGAAGGGATTATGTGGGGCTGGCGGACGCTGTCTCCCAAGCTGCCGTTCGCCGACGGCGTGCCCTACCGCACGGAAGGCAACAAAAAGGTCCTCGTCGTCATGACCGATGGCGAAAACGAGATCGGCGGCAACAATGTCGGCGGCCCCGTGATGTCGCACTACAACGCCTATGGATACATGCGCTGGGGCCGTTTCCCTGCCGAGAACTTCCAGCGCGCCTCGCAGTATCTCGATAGCCGCATGCTGCAAGCCTGCACGAACGCCAAGGCCGAAGGGGTTCAGGTCATCACCATCCTCTTCAGGGTCAACACCGCAAACGCCCGCAATCTGCTCCGGAGCTGCGCGACGTCGGGCGAACTGTTCTACATCGCCTCCAACACGGCGGAGCTGCAG
>JANOCI010000141.1:0-52454 GCA_031412095.1 Allobosea sp. | reverse complement strand
GGTGCTCTCGAAGGATTCCGGCAGGATCGGCCACTGTGAAGGCGCAGCGTTCGGCGAAGCCTGCGCCCAGGCGCTGATGACGCTGCCGGCGAGCGCGATGCCGGATGCGATCACGAGCGCAGCAGCGAACAGGCCGGGCCTTGCAGGCCTCTCGATCTCGGCGGCAGTGCAGATGTTGGCGTTTGTCGTCATGGTGAAGTCTCCCCGTGTGGAGGGGATACCCGGAGCCAAGGCCATTGGATGCTGCAAGGCCACTGACCTCACGCAACTGTGAACGCTCGACGCGAAGCCGTTGGCGGACGGAAACGATGAGGTTTTGGTCGGGGCGGCGGGATTTGAACCCACGACCCCTAGTCTCCCAGACATCTTCGCGCCTCATGTTTTCGCTCGATTTCTCAATGTCTTGCGAGCGTCGGCAGGTGCGGCGTGGGGGCTGGCGAGGGGGGTTTTGTCCAGAGCGTTGCGCAGGTCGTTCTCGTCGGCGTGGGCGTAATAGGCCGCCGTCGTCGTGATGCTGGCGTGGCCGAGCAGCTTCTGGGCGAGCTTGAGATTGCCGGTGACGCGGACGAGCCGGGTGCCGGCCGTGTGCCGCAATCCGTGGAAATGCACATCGATTCCGAGGCCGGCGCGCAGCCGATTCCAGCGCGACTGCAGGCCGCGCGCGGTGACCGGCAGGCGGGCGCCCTTCGGCAGCTTGAGCCGCACGTTGCGGCGTGACAGGCAAAATGTGAAGACATGCACCGGGTCATGGCCGCGGCAGGCGCTGAGGATGGCGCGCATCTCGGCCGACATCGGGATGACGTGCGCGCGGCCGCCCTTCTGGACGACCGTGATGCGGCCCTTGTCCGCCACGCCGTCTCCCCATTCGACCTGCCGCCACTCCAGCATGACGTTGCCCAGGCGCAGGCCTGAGGCCAGCGCGAAGGCCAGCGCGTCGCGATAGCCGGGCGGAAGGGCCTGCATCGCGCGGGTCTGGTCGTCGGGCCTCAGCTCGACCATGCGCTCGCCCGCCTCCTTGAGGCGGTGGCGGCTCCAGTCGGGCTCGCTCGGGATCTGCAGCTTCCATGTCTTGCGCGCGCGTGTGAACAGCTTGCGCAGCGCATCGACCGTGGTGCGGTTGACGGTGGCGGGCTTGACCAACGCAGCTTTGCGGTCGCCCTTGCGATGTTCGCCGCGGCGAGCGGCCACCCATGCCGAGACATCGCTGTCGCTGATCTCGTCGAGCTGGCGCTGGGGGCTGAACCAGTCGACCATGCGCTCGATGTCGCGCCATGTGGTGTCCGGCGCCGCGTGGTGCTGGCCCACTTCGTGCCACCATCTGGCGGCGGCCAGCGTCATCGTCAGGGGGCCTTCGCCCTTGAAGGACCGGGCGGCCGCTTCGGCCCGGTCGGCGTCGCGGCGGACCTCGTCACGCTTGAGCCGCTCGACCTGTTCGCCTTCGCGGCGGCTCGCTGCGCCCGTAGAGCCTCGAAATCGAACACCCCGGAATTCGAACTCGTAGGTGTAGCTCTGGCGGTCTTTGAGCTTGTAGACTGGCATGGCTGGCTGGTCCTGTTGCCGTCAATGTAGGCGTCGAGATCGGCCCGGTCAAAACGGCGGGTGCGGCGCTTCTTGCCGCCGGACAGGTCGATCCACTTGATGCGGCCATCGGCGACGATCTCGCGCAGCCGGGTTTCGCCGATGCCGAGATAGGCTGCGGCGTCGGTCGGCGTCATCAGCCGCGGCGTCATCCTGCACCTCCGCAGCCGTTCCACCGTTTCGGCCACCGGCTGGCCAGCCCCTCAGTGATCAGAATCTCGCCCACGTCGCGGCCGCCTGCGCTGATGCGAGCCAGCGTGCGGCCGTAGGGATCGGTGCAGCGCGAGCCGTCGCAGCGCTGGATGTCGAGCGGCGCGGCGCTCAACAGCTCGGTTAGGCGTGCCTTTGCGCGCTGGCCGGCCTCGGCATCGGCCGCGCACCTGGCGCAGGACCGTGCACCTGGCGGCATCCGCTCGCATAACCGCGTCTCCGGCGCATCGATGTTGAGGATGCGGACGATTTCGCCGGAGGGCAAGGCGATCGTGTCGCCGTCGACGATGCGGACAGGGCCGGAGATGGGCTCGGCGCGGGCAATGGCGATCCCCAGAGCCGTGCCAGCAGCTATGCCGAACAGAAACGCCGCCCACATGTTGATCAGGCGGTTGTGCCGGTCGTGGCGCTCGCCCTTGATGCGCCTGATCACGTCATTGCCGATAGCTTCGATGTCGGGCGGGAGGGGGTTCATGGCTGGTCCTTGATCGCTGCTGCACAGAAATCGGCACGCTCTTGGTTGCGGGTTGCCTTGTCCGTGTCCCCCTTGTTCGCATGGCCGGCGGCATATGCCTGGAACCAGTCGCGGGCGGCGGTCAGCGCTTCCCGCATTCGAACCTCGCCTGTGCGGTCATGCTCGATGGCCTTGTCGGGATCTGCGGTGCGCCAGTCGGGCCAGGTGCGGCGTTCGTTGCGGGTCTGGATCATCAGGATGCCAGCCGCGATCGCTTCCGGGCTGTGGCCGGCGCGCCAGGCTCCGTCGAGCGCCAGCAGGATGACGTCGGTCCACTCCTTCAGGTCGCGAGGCGCTGCCTCGATCTCGATGAGCTCCTTGCGGATGTGATCGATGACGCCCTTGGTGCGCGCGCCGGGGCCGAAGGTCTGCTCGGAGAACGTGCGCTGGCGATAGAGGTGCTCGACGAGGTCGAAGCTCGCGATCGTCATCCATTCGCCGCGCAGCATCCTGATCTCGGCCTCAAGGGCGACGCGCTCCCGGTGCATCTCCGCCATCCATGAGCCCCAGCCCTGCGCATCCCTGAACTTCCGGTCGATCTCGTCGACGCGCGCGTTCAACTGCTCTAATGTCTTCGTCACTTGCTCAACTCCTCGATGTCGTGCGCGATCTGGTCCAGGGTCTGGGCGACGCGCTGCTTGATGATGGCTTCGGCGGTGGGGCGGGGCTCGCCCGCCTCTGTCTTCGGGGTGAGGGCCTCGGCTTCGGCTCGCTTTCGGATCGCGCCGGCGCGGAAGGCGGCGGCCATGGCGGACGGGTCGAGGATCATGGATTGATCTGCGTGCTGGCCCGCGCCACCAACATGGCTCGAAGGTCGGCGACGTGCTCGACGGTCCGGCGCTCGGCGTTGTCGACCATGGCGGAAATGACATCGACGGCGCGTAGGGCGACGGCGGGGTCACCGCTCGGCCTGTTCTCGGCTGCGTTTTTGTTGATCAGTTCGACAATCTCGATTGCCATCATGACTGAAGGCGTCGGAACAGCGTACATCCATGGGCCTTGCGGGCCCTGATACGTGAGTTGCACCATCGAACCGTTGGCTGCTGCCTGAAGCTTGCCTGTCATGTCTGCCTCCTAGAACGGGATGTCATCGTCGAGCACGTTGCCCGGCGATGATGCTGCTTGCGGCTGGCTGGCGCCGGCGTCGCGCGGGTTGTCGAGCGGCGGGCGGTCGCCCTGGCGGCTGTCGAGCAGGGTCAGTTCGCCCCGGAAAGCGCCGAGATGGATCTCGGTGCGCTGCTTCTCCTGGCCGGTCTTCGCATCCTGCCATTTGCGGCGGATCATCTGGCCCTCGACATAGACCTTCGATCCCTTTTTCAGGTAGCTCTCGGCCACCTTGATGATGTTCTCGTTGTAGATCACCACGTCGTGCCACTCGGTGCGCTCCTTGCGCTCGCCGCTGGCCTTGTCGCGCCACGTCTCGGTGGTGGCGAGGCTCATGCTGGCGACGCGGCCGCCATTGGCGAGCGAGCGGATCTCCGGGTCGCGGCCGAGATGGCCGAGCACGATGGCCTTGTTGACGCCAGCCATGCTCAAACCCTCATCGGCATCAGCACCATGAGCAGGTCGCTCCCGGCGCTGGACTGGATGATGGCGGGCGAGCCGGGGCTGTCCATGGCGATGCGGACCTGCTCGGCCCCGCCGCGGATCAGCACGCCCAGGATGTCGGCCAGGTATCGGCCGTTGAAGCCGATCTCGAGGGGATCGTCGTCATAGCCCACCTCCATCTCCTCGCTGGCCGAGCCCGCGTCCGGGTTGCTGACGGTGATGTTGAGCCGGCCATCCGCGAAGGCGAACTTCATGGCGCGGCCCTTCTCGCTGCTGACCGTGCCCACGCGGTCGATCGCGGCGTTGAGCTCTCCGGCCAGGATGGTGGCGAACTTGCCGTTGCCGGCCGGGATGACGCGTTGATAATGCGGAAACGTGCCGTCGATCAGCTTGGTGACAAGCCGCGTCGTGCCGACGGTGACGACGAGCTTGGCGGCCGAGATCTCGACGAGGACAGGGTCCTTCACCTTGTCCAGCAGCCTCGCGATCTCGCCCACGGCCTTGCGCGGGATGATGACGCCGGGCATGTCGGCCGAGCCTTCCGGCGCGGTCACGGTGCGCTTCGCGAGCCTGTGCCCGTCGGTCGACACGGCCACCAGCTGCGCCGCGCCGTCGATCTCCGCGTGGTGAAGGTAGATGCCGTTCAGGTAATAGCGCGTCTCTTCGGTGGAGATGGCGAATTCGCAATCCGCGATCATGCCGGCCAGAACCGCGCCGCCGATCTCGAAGGACGTCGTCATCTCGCCAACGGAAATGTCGGGAAAGTCCGTCTCCGGCAGCGTCTGCAGCACGAAGCGCGAGCGGCCGGCCCGCACGATCATCCGGCCGTCACCGGCGCTGGCGTCAAGCATCACGTCCGCGCCTTCGTTGAGCTTGCGGGCGATGTCATAGAGCATGTGCGCCGGCACAGTGGCCGAGCCGGGCGCTTCGACGCTGGCGGGGACCGTGAGGCTGATCTCGATGTCGAGGTCGGTCGCCTTGAAGTGGACGCTGTTTGGGCTACCGCCCTCCGGGCTGCTTGAGCCACCTGCCTTGAGCAGCACATTGCTCAGGATCGGGATCGTGTTGCGCCGCTCGACCACGCGGTGCGTGGAGCCCAGCGCCTTGATCAGATCCATGCGGGAGAGGGTGAGTTTCATGGGGTGGGCCTTTCGAGGAATCCGCCTGTCGCCCTTCGGGCTACTTGAGGCGATCGGTGATGATGTCGAGCGCCGTCACAGCGTCCGGATATTCGGACAGGGCGCGGCCAAGTAAGATGGCCGCCTCGCGGGCATCGCCGTTGCGCGCCTGCGTCGCGGCCCAGGCGATCTGGCCGCAGTCGATGTCGGGTTGCGGCCCAACGCCGTCGTCCCAATCGTCGGCGAGCGAGCGGCCGTAGTGCTCGACGATGACGTTCAACGCTGCGGAGGAAACGTGCGTGCTGATGGGTGCGTTATCTTCAGTGAGAATGAGGCATTCCAGCGCGTCGCGGATGTCCATAAGCGGAATCGACCAGCCCGAGCCGACATAGGTGATCGCGCCCTTGTCATCGCGATGGGTCGCCTCGTGGTTGCAGATGCCTGTCATGATGCTGGCCTTCCGGTTGGTTCAGGCCGCATCCTCGTCCTTCGACGGGCTCAGGATGAGGATGCGGGGTGGGGGCGGTCAGGCTTCGGGCGAGCCGTGGAAGGTGGGCAGGTTGGTCTCGCGCGCCACCGTCAGCAGGTCGTCCGTGACGCGGGCCTCGATGGCGAGGTCGGGGCGGTAGAGCTCGTAGAACCAGACGATGCCGCCTTCGGCCGGGCGATAGCGCAGGCGTGCGAAGATGCGCATGGCCTCGCCCTGGTAGAACGGCGCGACGCTAACCACGAACAGGCCCGGCACGAGCAGCTCCTTGCCGTTGATGTCGCGGTTCTCGCTCTCGAAGATGATCTGCTTCTCGCCGCTGGCGAGGTTGACCTTCGACTTGACGCGGGCGCCGACCACGACCTCCATGCCTCGCGACAGCGTGATCAGGTCCGTGGGGTTGGCCACAGTCGTCTTGAACTGGTCGCGGGCGGTGTTGACCTCCTCCTGCGTCGGCGAGGACACTTCGTGGATGTGATCCTCAAGGAAGGCGGCGAAGTCCGCCTGGCCCATCGGCTCCTTGTTGAACTTGATCCAGACCTTCCACGCTTCGGACAGCGGAAACTCATAGGCGACGCGGTGCTTGCCGAAGCGGGCATGCGGATCGTCGCCGGGCTCCACGTCCGCGCCCATCGCCGGCTCGTTGTAATCGATCACGGCCGTGAACTTCGGAGCCTTCCAGTTGGCGTCGGCGAACACGGCCGAGTTGGGCGACGCGTGCCGGTTGACCAGACCGACGAAGCTGCCGAGCGTCGTGGCGCGGGCCGTGCCCTCGCGGCGAAGGGGCTTGCCGGCCAGGCCGGCTGCATGGGACGCCAGATTGACGATGCTGATGTTGCCTTCGCCGTCCGTGAGCAGCCCGATGGACGGTTGCTCGACAGCGACGCCGGAGGGTAGCGCCTCTTTCGGCAGCAGCACGATCTCGAATTTCGCGGCTGTCTGGCGCGTCAGCGTTTCAATCTGCAGGCCCATGTGCGGATCAAGAGCGCCATCTTCGGCGCTAAAGGCGGTGGATTTGCTGGCCATGTGATGTGTCCTGTTTCGGGTGAGAGTAAGACGTGGGTCCTCGGGTCAAGCCCGAGGATGACGGGGTGCGGCGTCAGACGGTGATGGCGTCGCGGCGCTTGTCCGCGAACATGTCGACCTGGTCGGGGTGCTGAAGGCTCAGGCGGCCGTCGGCGGTGATGAAGGCATTCGAGGTCTTGCGCTCGCGCTTCGGGATCGTGGTGTCGATCGTCGTCTTGATCGAGACCATCTCGCCCTTGGCCGACATCTTGAACTTGAGCGTGACGGAGCCGGAGCCGCCATCCTGCTCGTGCAGGGCCGCCAGTACATCCTGGAAGGCCACGGCCGCGTCCTTGGCGAAGTCGCCGCGCTCCATGTGGCCCATGATTTCGTCGAGTGTGGTGAGGATCATCTGTCCGTCCTTGCCTGGCGGGTTGCGAATGGTTCCATGGCTTCCGGGCCGGCCTTGGCGCGGGCGTTGGGCGCCCATTTGTCGAGGCGGGTCAGGAAGCCGGTGATCAAATCATTGGGCTTGCCGGGGCTGAGCCTGCCGGCGCGGCCGAGCTTGAGCGGCGGCAGGCTTTCCAGCGCGCCCCATGTGCGCCAGGGCGGGGCCATCATGTGGTTGCGCTCGGTCATCATCATGCGCAGGTCGTGCTCGCGGATGGCGCGCTTCTCCTCCGCGTCCGGCAGCGGCACGCCGACTGCGGCGAAGATCGCCTCGTCCCATGCCCGCTTGAAATCGGCCAGTCCGATCTTGATGGCGTAGCCCGCGCCGTATCCGCCCTGTTCGGGGAAGGCGCGGTCGGCATAGCAGGCCATGGCGTTCTGGGCCGGGGTGGTGATGTCGCCGGTGTAGGCCTCGTGGCAGTCGTGCAGCAGGAACAGCAGCGCCAGGCGCGGCGAGGCTCCGTGGCTGATCAGGATGTCCGCGCCGGCGACGCTGTGGTCCATCACGGTCCAGGGCTTGCCGGGAGCGGCCGAGCACGCGCCGTCGAACCGGGCGAGATTGACCAGGGCAGGCGCGACGTCGCCGGTGAAGCAGACATCCTCCGGCTTCGGCGCCATCAGGTCGACCATGCGGCCGGACGGCAGCTGCTTGTAGACGGGGGTGTTGCCGTCATCGCGCTGCGCGCTGCTTGCGCGGGCTGCGCGCGCGGTCAGTTCGCCGTAGCTCCTTGCCGGATTCATCGGTGAGACCCCTTGGGGTAGACGAAGGCCGTGCCGTTGTGCGGCACCTTCGTTGAGCTCCAGCGGCTGATGTTGGGCCTGATGCCCGTGTACATCGCGCGCTGCTTGCGGGACGCTGGCGCCCTTGGGCGCGTCGCGTGCCTGTCCGACGGCACGAAGCCTGCCCACTGCATGATGGCGGCGGCCATCGACATCAGCGGGTTGGTGCCTCTCTTGCTGGTGATGAACATGGCCCCGCTCACGCCAGGCTGCCGACGCCGGCGGACCAGAGGCCGATGGCGAAGACGGAGAGGGATGCTGCTGCGGCGAGGGCGAGCGTGGCCGCCTCGCCGGCGAAGCCCGAGAAGCCGCGCTGGTGCGCCGTGTTGGCCTCGTGCTGCAGCGAGCCATGGGCGAGAGCCAGCGAGACGGAGGAGAAGGCGCGAACGTGGTGGCGGCTCCAGCCAAGCTCGGCCAGGTCTGTCTCGGTGACGACAGCCTCGCCGGCCTTCGACGCATCGAGCATCAACGGGGCCAGCAGCTCGCGGATGTCGGCGGCCATGCGGGCGATGATCCAGCTTTCGCTGGTCATGGCCTCGCGGGCGACGGGCCAGGTGTAGCGGGCGGGAGAGGTGTTGACCTCAATCTCGTGCCCGTCGGGCAGCGCGGCCAGATCCTCGACCGAAAGGCCAAGCCGCCGCGCGTGGTGCAGCGCCGCGTGCTGGATGAAGAACGTCTCGGAGAATGCAGACATGATGCCCTCGCGGTTGATGCGTGAGGGATAGTAATGCATATTGCATTATTGCCTGTCAATGCAAAACGCACAATCTGATTGGATAGGTTTCCCTTGGTGAGTTAAAGGGGACTGGGTCCAGATGGGTGGCGGCAAGACATTTCTGCTTTTTGGAGGCGCGCTGTTCGTCCTCTGGTATTTTTCCGGTGGTCCGACCGCCACGCAGTCCTACACGCCGAATGGATCGACAGCATCGTCGTTTGATCTGCCGACGGGACGCTCCCTGAAACTGAAGACTGTCGATCGCATACCGTGGCCGGCACTGAAGGGTCGCGGCGAGCGCATGACCATCTACTGCACGCCAGGTACCTTCATCATTGGAGAGGTCGCCGGCTCGATGATCGGGCTCAATGGCACTACGTCGACATGGGCTGGTCGTGCGGTTGTCACGATGGCCGACGGTCGCAAGCGCGACCTCCTCAACAATGAACATCCCGGCCTGAAAAGGCGTGGATTGATCGATCAAGAAGCCGACGTGTTTGTCGTCAATGATAGTATAATGCAGGGTATAAGGGCGGGGCTGGCTGCGTGCCAAACCTGAACAAGATCAGCACAGCGCAGCAAATGGGAGGATGAATGCGCCGACGGTACAAGCACGCAGAATCGGCCTTTGCTGTCATGTTGGGCTGCTGCTCGCCAGCGTCGGCCATGACGCCGGCCCAGCGCAATGTCGTGAACCATGCGGCGCATGCCCTTGCTGCTGAGGCTATGTGCCCGGCGTTTCGTGCTAATCTGGTTCTGATCAACGCGACTATGATCGCATCGGGAGTGAGCCCCGCGCGAGATGATGTCAACGAAAGGCTTCAGCGTAGGGTGGTGGAGATCATGAAGGAGATGTCGGGCAGGAGCCAGGTCATCACTTGCATCTCGTTCAACACGCTCTATGGGCCGCGGGGACAGAACGTCGAAGGCTTCATCACGCCAAAATGAGCCGATGGACCACCTGCTTAGGCGATCGTGCCCTTGATCCGCCATGCTGCGATGAGGGCGACGTTGTCTTCCTCTGTGCCGTTGCCTGAAACGAGCCTGTAGCGGCCGGGATTGGCGCTTTTCCGCAGCATCTTGACCAGCCTTCGGCCATCGGTCTCCACCTGGACCACTGCATACTGATTGATCAGATGTTCCGGGCTGACCGGATGACGATCGACGATCAGCCACTCGCCCGGGAGATAGCGGGGCATCATCGATTCTCCCTCGATCTGCAGGAGAGATGCTTCGGCAAGGTTGATGGCGATGTCGTCGAGGATCTCGCTGCCTGCATAGTCGGTCGGCATGTCGACCTGAGCGCCTGCGCCGACCTTGCCCATGACAGGCACATAAACATTTCCGGCGCCGCGCCTGTCCCTGCCGGTCAGGATGTAGTCGATGGTCGAGCCGAAGAACCGCGCGTAGCGTTCGGCTGCGTTCTTGCTGATCGGCCGCGTGCCGTTTTCGTGCTGGCCGTACGTGACCTCGCTGATGCCCATGGCGTGCGCGGCCGCCCGGCGCGTGTCGTATCCGCGCTTCATGCGCAGCTCCGTCAATCGGGTCTCTGGGCTTGGATGATCGTTCATGATGCATGATCGCAAAAAAGATCATGCGTTTTGCATTGACAGAGAATAATGCAAAATGCATAGTTCGCGGCATGAACCCGATTTTCGAGCTCAAGCAGCAGTTCAAGGTCAGCAACGCCGCCATCGCGGCGCGGCTCGGCGTCGATCCCAGCACTGTCTCCCGGATGGAGCGCCGAGATCGTCTCCGCCCGTCGGCGCTGAAGCTGATCGAGCACCTTCGCGCCGAGCTGGCTGCTGACCTTCCCGATCATGTTCCGATCCCTGAGCCCGCACCCGCAACGGAGCCGTCGCCATGAACCTTTGGCTCGAGGCCTTCGCCGCCGCTCTGTGGCTCGATGCGCTGGCGCTCGCCGCCACGCTGGCCCTGCTGTTCGGCGTGTGGCTGCTGGCGCTGGCCTTCGACGCCGGGCTGCGGCTGGCCGCGCGCGGCATGCGTCGTCTGCGTGGCAGCGGCCTGCGCCATCTGCAGGCTTGCCGCCTGGACGAGCGCCTCGTGCAGGCCGAGCGCGGCGGCGAGCCGCCTTCTGGCGGGCGAGGCTTGAAGCAGGCTGGATGATGAATTCGGCATGGGACGGGCTCCTGTCTGTGACGCCCCGACCATGCCGCGACGCTGGTTTTCCCCAAACGGGAAAGGCGCTTGCGCTTTCCCGTTGACGCGAAGGATGTGACATGAGCCGCCCGATCTCCGACGCATGGTTCCACCGCATCAAGGCGGCGACGCGCGACCTGGTGCGCCTGTGCGGCGGCATCGAGCGCGCCGCCGAGGTGGCGATGCTGAGCAAAAGCGTCATCGGCCGCTGCCAGAACGCCGGGGACCCGGACATCCTGAGCCTGCCCGCCGTGCTGGCGCTTGAGGCGGAATGCGGCGTGGCGATGGTGACCACGGCCATGGCCGACCTGCAGGGCCGCCGGCTTTCCGACGCCGATGCCGACCCCGCCAGCGCCGGCCGCGTCTTCGCACGCAACGCCACCGTGATGCGCGCCGCCTCCGAGCTGATGGCCGTGAGCGCCGCCGCCGCCACCGACGGGCGCTGCACGCCGGCCGAAGCCGAACAGATGGACCGCGCCGCCGCCGAGCTCGACCGCGCCATCGAGCCGCTGCGGCAGGATCTGGCGGAGGTGAAGGCGGGAGCCTTGAACGCCGGCGCGCTGAAGGTGGTGCGCTGATGGGCAAGCATGGCGCATGGAACCAGGACGACATGGACGCCGAGATCATGCGCACGCTTGAGACCGGAAAAAGCTTCGCCGCCATCGGGCAGATGTTCGGCTGCTCGGGCGCGACCGTGTGCAACCGGGCCGCGCAGCTCGGCGTTCCCTCACGGCGAAAGAACGTCAAGACGTTCGGCTACGAGACGCCCGAGGCCTCGGCCAACACGGCGCGGCTGATCGAGCTTTGGGCCGACCCGGCGCTCAGCATCGCGCAGATCGCGGCGGAGCTCGGCGTCACCAACGACCGGATCAGCGCCACGGTCTACCGGCTTCGGCATCTGGGCGTCGATCTGCGCCCGCGCACCATGGTCAAGGGCATGAAGGCCAACATCCCCTCGGGCTATGCCGGCATGGCCGAGGCGCGGCCGCAGCCGGTGACGACCTGCTGGAGCGAGGGCGGCGTGCTGTTCTCGACGCACTATGACAGCGCGGCCGACTGGCGCGAGGGCAAGGTGGCCGCGACCAGCGAACGGCCATTGCCGCCGGCGCGGAGCGACGCGCGGGACGCCTTCACGGCCATCATCGAGACGCCTGATGGGCCGATGGCATCGCCCTGGCGCAGCGTGACGCCGCCGAAGGCGGACGGGATGCGGCAGGAGTTCGCGCCCGCCCCGCGCCATGGCGGCTCGCCGGCCGGAGCCTGCGCCGAGCATGCCGCAGCCCTTTCGGGCCGGCCATGAGCGATGAGAGCCATGAGCGCCTATCGCCCTTCGGGCTGCATGAGGGACGCGAAAGCGGCCTATCGCCCTTCGGGCTGCATGAGGCCGGGTTAACTGTCGTGCGGATCAACCGGCGGCGCGCGCTGAGGGCGGCGCGGCGCATGGCGCTGGCGGGCTGGTGCGAAATGTCGATCCGGCTGGGGCTGGGCCTGAGCAAGGACCGCTGCCGCGCGGCGATGTCGGGCAACGGAGCGGACGGGAACGGCATCTGGAGCCGGGAGGAGCGGCGGGAGATGCTGATGGCATTCGCTCAAGCAGGGCGAAGCCCGATAGCGGAAACAAATTCGGCGAGGGTGGGGCGATCATGAGCGCGCATCAGAGCTATGACGATTTCCTGAGGGCCAAGATCAGGATGGCGCGGCAGGTCGGCGCGACGATCGACGCAGGCGACATCAACCCATTGCTCAAGCCGCATCAGCGCGATGCCGTGAGATGGGCCGCGCAGGGCGGGCGGCGAGCGATTTTCGCGGCCTTCGGGCTCGGTAAGACCTTCATGCAGATAGAGTTCCTGCGGCTGGCCGCCAAGGCTCAGCGCGGACCGGGGCTGATCGTCGGGCCGCTCGGCGTGCGGCGGGAATTCCTGAACGACGTCAGGAGCCTGGCCACCGGAGAGCATCCGGCAGTGAGCGACGCGCAGCGCGACGTGCTGGCCGGCTGGATTGCGGAGGACCCGACCCGTGCGCCGGCCATGCGCTTCATCCGGACAGATGCCGAAATCGGCGACGGGCTGCACTTCACGAATTACGAGAGCGTGCGCGAAGGCAAGGTCGATCCACGCCGGTTCGTGGCCACCAGCCTTGACGAGGCCGCCTGCCTGCGCGGCTTCGGCGGCACCAAGACCTTCCGCGAGTTCATGCGGCTGTTCGACGGGCTGCCGCGCAAGCTGGTGGCGACGGCGACGCCAAGCCCGAACGATTACATCGAGCTTCTGGCCTATGCGGCCTATCTCGAGGTGATGGAGGTGGGCGAGGCGAAGACGCGGTTCTTCCGGCGAGATTCCGAGAAGGCCGACAACCTGACGCTGCACCCGCACAAGGAGCGCGAGTTCTGGATGTGGGTGGCGAGCTGGGCGCTGTTCATCCAGAAGCCGAGCGACCTCGGACACTCCGACGAAGGCTATGACCTGCCGCCGCTCAAGGTGCTGTGGCATGTGGTGAAGAGCCCGGCCAAGCCCGCGACCATCAAGGGCGACGGGCAGCTGGTGATGCTGGACGACGCCGCGCACGGGCTGGTGGAGGCGGCGGCCGAGAAGCGCGCCAGCCTGGCGCAGCGGATCGCCAAGGCGGCCGAACTGAGGCTCGCCGAGCCGGCCAAGAACATGATCCTCTGGCATGACCTGGAGGACGAGCGGCGCGCGCTGGAAAAGGCGCTGCCCGGCATCGCCAGCGTGTTCGGCACGCAGGGGCTCGACGATCGCGAGGAGATCGTCGGCGGGTTCGCGGACGGCAAGCTGGCCACGCTGGCGGCAAAGCCGGTGATGCTTGGCGCGGGCACCAACCTGCAGCGCCACTGCCACACGGCGATCTACTGCGGCGTCGGCTTCAAGTTCGCCGACTTCATCCAAAGCGTTCACCGCATCTTCCGGTTTATGCAGGCCGAGCCGGTGACCATCCACATCATCCATTCCGAAAACGAATGGACCACGGTCAAGACCCTCAAGCGCAAATGGGCGCAACACGTAAAGCAGGTCGCCATCATGACTGAGATCATCCGCGAATTCGGGTTGTCGGCCGAGGCCATGGGCGAGGCTTTGACGCGAGGCCACGGGGTCGAACGCGTAGAAGTGGCAGGCGAAAACTTCCGCGCCATCCACAATGACTGCATCGTCGAGACGACCGCGATGGAGCCCGACAGCATCGATCTCGTCGTGACCTCGATCCCGTTCAGCAACCAGTACGAATACACGCCGAACCTGTGCGACTTCGGCCATACGGACGACAATCCGCATTTCTTCTCGCAGATGGACTTCCTGACGCCGCAGCTGCTGCGCACGCTGAAGCCGGGCCGGATCGCGGCGATCCACGTCAAGGACCGGATCACGCCGGGCGGGGTCAACGGCCTGGGCTTCCAGACCGTGCAGCCCTTCCACTGCGAGACGATCAACCACTTCATCAAGCATGGCTTCGCCTATTTCGGGATGATCACCATCGCCACCGACGTGGTGCGCGAGAACAACCAGACCTACCGGCTGAGCTACACCGAGCAATGCAAGGACGGCTCGAAGATGAGCGTCGGCATGCCGGAATACGTGCTGCTGTTCAGGAAGCCGCCGACGGACCGGAGCAACTCATATGCGGATGAGCCGGTCGTCAAGGTCAAGAAGTGGTTTCGCGAGGCTGATGAAGCGGGCTCATCCTTCGACGGGGCTCAGGATGAGGATGGTGCAGCGGAGAATGCTGTCGCGGGCCGCGTCTGGGAGAACCCGGACGGCTACTCCCTCGCGCGCTGGCAGCTCGACGCCAACGGGCTGTGGGCTTCGTCCGGCGACCGGTTCATTCGCTCCGAGGATCTGGCCAGCCAGCCCGCCGACATCGTCTACAAGCGCTGGAAGGCGTGGAACCTGGCGGAGGTCTACGATTACGAGCATCATGTGAGGATCGGCGAGGACCTGTCCTTGCGCGGGCGCCTGCCGACGACCTTCAGCCTGATGCCGCCACATGTGGCTGGCCGTCCCGATATCTGGACCGACGTCGCCCGCATGCGGACGCTCAACTCCACGCAGGCGCAGAAGGGATTGCAGCAGCATCTGTGCCCACTGCAGTTCGACATCGTCGAGCGACTGATCAACCGGTTCTCGATGGCCGGAGAAACCGTGCTCGATCCGTTCGGCGGCCTGATGACCGTGCCGTATTGCGCGCTCAAGGCCGGCCGCAAGGGCATCGGCATCGAACTCAACCCCGGATACTGGGCCGATGGCGTGAAGCACTGCGAGGCGGCTGAGCGCGGCCGCTCGATGCCGACGCTGTTCGACCTGATCACCATGGAAGCGGCCGAAAGGGTCGCGGACAAGATCATGACCGAGATCGGCGGAGGCGACGCCGGGGTCATGGCGGAGGCGGCGGAATGACGCCCCGGAACCCCGATCCGGATTTCGAGGCGTGGATCGCGCGGGCCAAGGACGCGCCGATCAGCGAGGGGCTGGCGTGCCTTGGCTGGGGCGCGAAGGAGATGCGGGCCAAGGCGGGGCCTTGCCCGGCCTGCGGCGGGCGCGACCGGTTCTGGATCAATCCCGGCAAGGACGCCTGGGGCTGCCGGCACTGCGGGACCGGCGGCAAGGGGGCCTTGAGCCTGCTGATGCACGTGCCGGGGGCGCGGTTCCTCGATGTGTGCGCCGATCTCGCCGGGCCGAGCCCGAAGCGGCTGGCGGCCGAGACGGCCGAGGATCGCGCAGCGCGCCAGCGCCAGCGCGAGGAGGCGCAGATGCGCCGCGAGGATGACGCCCGCCAGCGCCGCGAGCGGCAGCGGCTCGAGGATCTGCGGCAGAGCAAGCGGGCGCTCAAGCTATGGCAGGGCGCGCAGCCTGTGGCCGATGGCGACGCCGTGTCGCTCTATTGGCGGCTGCGCGGGCTGACCTGCGCTGTTCCGGCCGACATCAGGCTGCACACGCGCATGGCCTATTGGGCCGGCATGGCGAGCGGCGAGGCTGAGGTGGTCTGGCGCGGGCCGGCCATGGTGAGCGCGGCGCGCGACGCCGGCGGCGAGATCACCGGATGCCACATCACCTGGCTGCACCCGGCGCTGGCGGATGGCCACATCGATCCGGCGCGCGCCACGAAGGGCAAGGCCGCGATCGTGCACCCGGAGACCGGGGAGATCATGCCGGCCAAGAAGATGCGCGGGCAGACATGGGGCAGCGCGATCTGGCTGACGGAGCGGCGCGACTTCATGCTGGCCGGCGAGGGAATCGAGACGACGGGGGCGGCGCTATCCGCGTTCGGCGGCCATCCGCGCGTGGGCGCGGCCGTGGGAATGAGCCTGGGGCATCTGGCGGCCGTGCCGGTGGCGGCGGGAGCAGCCTGGATGTTCCTCGGCGACGGCGACAGCGACCCTGCGGCCACGCGGGCGGCGCTGCAGAAGGCCTGCGCCAGCGCGCTCAAGGCCGGGGCCGCGCGGGCGCTGATCGCCATGGCGCCGCAGGGCTGCGACCTGAACGATCTGGTGATGGCATGAGCGGCGCGGCGACGGGCGAGGGTGGGTTCAGCGGACCGCCTGGCAACATGGCGGCGGTGCGCGAGGCTTTGGCGGCGGCCGAGGAGTTTCGCCCGGATGCCGACGCGCCCGGGCCTGACATGTCGGCCGATGATCCCGGCCCTGCGGATGATGGATCGCCGACGACGGACAAGCCAAAACGCAGGCGCAAGGCCCGGCCGAGCGATGGCGATGACGCATCTGCCGCACTGGATGGCGGCGGCTTCGACATGGATCTGATGAACGGCGAATGGGCCGTGGTGCTGATGGGATCGAAGGCCGTGATCCTGCGCGAACAGGGCGACGGGCCGATCGAGGACCGCATGCGCATCATCAGCCTCGACGCTTTCCGGGCCTGGCACCTCAACAAGTTCACGCGACGGAGCGACAAGGACGGCGCGATCAAGGTCATGACCCATGCCACGGCCTGGCTGCACGACAAGCGACGGCGGCAGTTCGCGGGCATCGAATTCCAGCCGGGGGCCGACGCAGGCACCACGGAGGGCTACTACAACCTCTGGCGCGGCTTTTCGGTGATGCCGCGCGAGGAAGGGGACTGGTCGATTTTTCGCGACCATATGCTGACCAACGTCTGCCATGGCGACGCCCGCGTCTTCGACTGGGTCATGGCGTGGTTCGCCCACATCATCCAGAGACCGCGCGAGAGGATCGGCACGGCGCTGGTGCTGCGCGGGGCGATGGGCAGCGGCAAGAGCAAGGTGGGCGAGGTCTTCGGCTCGCTCATCCAGAGCCATTACTTCATGGTCGACGATCCGCGCTATGTCACCGGGCAGTTCAACGCCCACATGGCCAGCTGCCTGCTGCTGCAGGCGGAGGAGGCCGTGTGGGCCGGCGACAAGGCGGCCGAAGGCCGGCTGAAGGGGCTGGTGACGTCCAAATTCCAGATGATCGAACAGAAGGGCATCGACCCGATCCGGCTCGACAACTTCGTGCGGCTGATCATGACGTCGAACGAGGACTGGGTGGTCCCTGCCGGCAAGGACGAGCGGCGCTTCTGCGTGCTCGACGTAGCGCCGCATGTGGCCCAGAACCATGGCTACTTCGCCGAGATGGACCAGCAGCTCAACGATGGCGGGCGCGAGGCGCTGCTGCACCACCTGATGACGCTCGACATCTCGGGCGTCAACCTGAGGCAGATCCCGCTGACCGAGGCGTTGCTCGAACAGAAGGTGAGATCGCTCGATTCTGTCGATGCCTGGTGGCTGCAAAGGTTGATCGAGGGGTCGCCCACGCGCGGGGGAGACATGTGGCCCCATTCGATCCCCGTGGATGCCCTGTCCGACGACTATATCGCCTGTTCGGACAGGATCGGCATCAAGCGCCGCGCCATGGACAGCGAACTCGGCACGAAGCTACACAAGCTGATGCCATCTCTCACCAAGAGCAGGCCCTATGACGCCGACGGAAAGCGCCGCTGGTGCTACGTGCTGCCGCCGCTGCACGAGGCGCGCGCCAGCTTCGACGCGGCCATGAGCCAAGCGATTTCATGGCCCGACGACCATGACAATCCGGCAAACCGGCTGTGACAAAGAGCAGGGAGCAAGGGGTGGAAGATGTTTTTCGCATTGCGTTCGGCGCATGTCGGGCATGGATTTCGCCTGCATTTGCAGCAGAAACGCCGTGGCGTCGGCGCTTTTCGGCGGTTTTGGTCCAACCGGTCCAACCGGGCCTTGTGAGGTTGGACCGTGCAAGCCATTGAAAACATTGGCATGTCCAACCGGTCCAACCGGTCCAACCTGTTTCCCCCATGTGTGCGCGCGTGCAAGCGCAAAAATCCGAAGGTCCCTGTCTCGCGGCGAATATCCGGGGTGCTGCCAAAATGGGTTTAAGGTTGGACCGGTTGGACCAAGGCGAAATAGCGTAACGATTTCATGATGTTGTTTGGTCCAACCTCTGTTTTTTGGAGGTTGGACCGGTTGGACCGGTTGGACCAAGGGAAAAGGGCGCGGCGATGAAGACGATGTCGATCCAGAAGGCGATTGCCTGGGCTGTGCGGGATGAGCTGCCGAAAGTGGGGTTGGATGTGGGGCGGATGGTGAGCCATGGCGCGCCGGGCAGGGTGGCCAGCCCGGGCTGGGCCTCGGCATCGGCCGGGGCGATGGGCGGGCTCATGGACCGGGGCACGAACCGCTACGGCGTCATTCCCGACATGATGGCAGCCGACAGAGGTGAGCCGCACCCTGACGCCGTGACGATCGGCGATGCGTTGCTGGCGCTGGACGGCGTGACGCCGGGCGGGTTCGAGGACTGGGAGGCGTTCGACGACCTGGCGGGGCTGGCGGCGGACCCGGTTGCGGCGCCGCTGCTGGAGCAGGCCAAGGCGGACGCGAGGACGCGGGCCGGGGCGATGGTGCGGATGACGGGCGCGCTCTCGGCGCTGATGGTCAAGCGCGCGGTGCTGGGGCAGCCGGCGGGGTGGGATTGCGGGCAGGTGGGGGTTGAGGTGGTTTCCAGCGACAACGGCATGCCGCTGTGGTTCAGGCAGGTGAGCCGGCCCGTGGCCTGGAATGCCGACGGTGAGACGACGCAGACGGAGATGGTCGAGGTCGACGGTCGAAACCTGAAGACGCGCAGGCCCTATCCCGACGCCTATCGCAAGCATGTGCTGACGCCGGACCCGATGCTGGCCGTGATGGCGCGAGTGGAGTGGCAGATCTGGCGGGCGGCGCTTGACGTGGTGTTCGAGGATGTGGCGGGGCTGTTGCGCGGCGTCGCCGTCGAGCCATGCGCCTTGCCGATGCGGCCCTGGGTGGAGGATATGGGGCAGGCGGCGCGCGTGCTCAGCGGGGGAGAGGCTCTGCCAATGCAGCCTGCGCGGGCTGCGCCGGTGGCGGGAAGGTCCGTGCTGCTCATGGCGCAGGACGAGCATAACGGGCGCATGAGGGCCGAGCGGCGGGCGGTTGCGAAAAAAGATGAGCGAAGGCGTTGACTGCGCCGTAAGCTTGTGGCTATGGTGACCGTACCAGAGATGCATCAAGCGCCCCGCACGGTTCAACCCGTCGCGGGGCGTTTGCGTGGGAGGCATCGGCCTCGGCGCGGTGTGACATTCCTGCAACGAAAAGGGACCGTTCGGCGCGACCTTCCATCGCGGGTTTTTCAACTTGCGGGTTATGGCCAGTTTCAATGGTTTTCAAAGCCTAAAGCATAGGCCTCAATCTTGATCACCAAGCTCTCAAAGTCGGCCTATGCAACTTTGAAGGGCGTAAGCCCCGGCCGCGTGAGCCAGTGGATCGCGGCGAAGCAGATCGGCCCCGAGGCCATCGACGGCGCCGGCCAGCGCGCCCATATCATCGTCGCCATCGCTGATGAGCATCTTCGCCAACGCCTTGACGTCAGCCAGCGCTTCGGCAGGAACGGCCTCGACACCAACCTGGGCGCGACCCCGGCTCCCGCTGCCGCGCCCGCCGCCCTGCCGCCCTCGGAGCCGCCGCCCGCGCAGCAGGCCGAGCTTCCCGAGCCGGCCGACAGCATCGAAGCCCGCATCAAGGCGGAGAAGCTTCGCCAGGCCGAGCTGATCTCGGAGCGCATGACCCGCGAAAGCCGCGAGGCTTCCGGCATCTACATCAGGGCCGATCAATCCCGCGCCGAGATGGGCAGGCTCGCCGCCGCCATGATGGCCGAGTTCGAAGGCTCGATCCAGATCATCGCGGATCAACTGTCCGCGCAGTTCTCCATTCCCAGGCGCGACCTTGTGATCGCCCTGCGCAAGTCGGTCACCGAGTGGCGCAGCCAGGCTTACGATCGGGTCAAGGCCCACGCCTCGGCCCTGCCGCTCACCGTGCGGGACAGCGTCCAGGACGACGACCAAGACATAGCCGCCGCCATAGCCGACGACATGGAGACGCCCGCCGCCGAATGACGGACCAGGACCAGGAACCCGATGCAGATCAACGTCGTCAATCCGGCGCATGTGTCTGCCAGCGTCATGGCGGAGGCCCTGCGGCCTTCCCCGCCTGTCGATTTCAAGGCCTGGGCCTCGGAGAACATCGTGTTCGACGGCGGCGGCTCCGCCTTGCCCGGCCCTTACGACCGCCAGCAGTTCCCGTTCTTCGACGAGGTGCTCGATGCGCTGGGCCCGGATGATCCGGCCCGGGTCGTCACGCTGTCGAAGTCGGCCCAGGTCGGCGCGACCACGCTGGCGAACATCTACCTGATGGGGACGATGGCGCTCGATCCGTGCCATTTCCTCTACACGCACCCGACCGAGGACAACGCGCGGCGCTGGTCGAAGCTGAAGCTGGCCTCGATGATCAAGAGCACCCCGGCGATGCGCAGCATCTTCCCGGACCGGACGCGCGACCAGGCCGAGAGCGTGCTCTACAAGGAGACGTCGGACGGCCGCGGCGCCATCCTCGCCTCCGGGGCCAACTCACCGGCCTCGCTCAGCCAGGTCTCGATGCGCCGCCAGGTGCAGGACGACCTTGCGAAGTGGGAGGTCAACAGCGCCGGCGAGCCCGAGAAGCAGGCCGACACGCGCAGCCAGGCGTTCGAGTTCGCCAAGATATTCAAGATCGGCACGCCGCTGGTCAGCCCCGGCTGCAAGATCAGCCGGAATTTCGACGCCGGCAGCCGCGAGCGCTATCACGTCCCGTGCCCGCATTGCGCGGCCCCGCAGGTCCTGGAATGGGAGAACTTCAAGGCCACGATCAAGGCCGACGATCCGGAGGCGGCGCACTTCACCTGCGTCTCGTGCTCCGGGCCGATCCTCGAGCGGCACCGGCCCCAGTTCAACAGGGCCGGCCGCTGGATCGCGGAGAACACGGGCGCGAAGCGCTATCATCGCTCGTTCCACATCTGGTCGGCCTATTCGCCGCTGATGAGCTTCGCACGGATCGCGCGCGACTGGATCGAGGCCGAAGGCAAGCCCGATCTCGAGAAGGTCTTCCTCAACGACGTCGCGGGCCTCGCCTTCGAGGCGCAGGGCGAGGCGCCGAAGCACGAGGGCCTGGTCAAGCGGGCCGCGCTGTCCTTCACCGGCCGGGGCATCATCCCCGACGGGTTCTGCCTCCTGACGATCGGCGTCGATTGCCAGAACGACAGCACGCATTGGCAGGCCGTGGCCTGGAGCTTCGACGGCCGCCGCGCCGTCGTCGACAAGGACGAGCTGATGGGCAACATCGCCGACGAGTTCGTCCGCCGCGATCTCGACAGGCTGCTCAACAGGCAGTTCGTGCACGTCAACGGCCGCCGCTTCGCAGCCGACATGCTGGCGATCGACGGCAACGCCTACACGCCCGACGTCTGGGATTGGGTGGTCCGCAAGCCCGCCTCGCGCGTCATCATGGTGCGCGGCGTCGATGGCGAGGACCGCACGGTCTTCATCGAGAAGGTCGCCAAGCAGGTCGACCGCAACGGCCGCAAGATCCCGTGGTCGAAGCGGTTCTACAACTTCTCGACCTCGGTCATGAAGCTGCTGCTCTACAAGGGCCTCGGCGAGAACGATCCGATCAAGCCCGGATACGTGCATTTCCCGTGCGACCTGCCGGACGAGTATTTCGAGGAGCTGACCGCCGAGCGGCGCGTCCTCAAGAAGAATAAGGCCGGCTTCCCGGTCTATGGCTGGGACCTGCCGCAGGGCCGGCGCAACGAGTGCCTCGACACCATGCTCCAGGCCGAGGCCGCCGCCCACAAGCTCGGGCTGCGCACGATGCCGGGCGCGCTGAAGGAGCGCATCATGGCCGAGCGCAACACGCCGCCGGATTTGGCCCAGATGGATTTCGAGGACATGCCGTTCGGCGGCGTCCACGCAAAGGATGCGCCCGCTCCGGTCGAGCAGGCCATCGAAGAGGCCGCGCGGCAGGTTGAAGCGCCCACGGCCGCCCCACCCAGGCCCCGGATGTCCATTGCGGACATGGCGCGGCGCATGAACAGCAGGAACAGCGCGTGATCCCAAGACCGTCGGCGGCGACCCAGGCATCAGGCAGGATGTCGACGGGCCATGCCGGCGTGGCCGCGCCGCAGCAGCGCAGCGGCTACATGCGCGACAACGGCGCGGGCGTGTTCGTCAACTATCTTCCGGCGCTGCGCGAGCCGCGCGATGAGATCAGGCTGTCGCAGCAGGCCGCCGCGGCGCGCGCGATCGACCTCAGCCACAACAACGGCTTCATCGCCGGCGGCATCGACCAGGCCACGGCCTTCACGGTCGGCGCAGGCCTCAACATCAACTCCACTCCCGACGGAGCCGCCCTTGGCTGGACGTCGGAGCGCACCCGCACATGGGCGCGTTCGGTCGAGCGCGCCTTCGAGCTCTGGGCCGGCAATGCCGGCGAATGCGATTCCGAAGGCCGCGCGCCGCTGCACAAGCTGGTCAAGGGCGCCCTTCGCTCCTGGTACGGCACGGGCGAGATCCTCGGCCAGATCGGTTACGAGAGACTGCCCGGCGCGCGCTTTGGCACCAAGCTGCGCATCCTGCCGTCCACGCGGCTGGTGCAGCACACCGGCGATGGCTGGTTCCAGGGCGTCAGGCTGTCGGCCACCGGCCGCCCGCTGGCTTATCGGCTCAGGGTCGTCGACGAAGGCCGGAACCATGGCTCGCACGGCACGGTCGATGTCGCCGCCAGCGACCGCTTCGGCCGCGCCAGGATCGTCCATGTGTTCGATGGCGGACCCGGCCAGGTGCGCGGCATCACGCCCATGGCTCCCGTACTGCCGACGGCGCGGCAGTTCGACCAGCTCAACAACGCGACGCTGACGGCCGCCATCATCCAGGCGGCCAATGTCGCCACCGTCACGTCGGATGTGCCCACAGCGGAGGTCATGGAGGCCTTCAGGTCCGAGTTCGACGGCAAGGGCGGGCCGGAAGGCGTCGATCCCTACACCTTCGCGCGCGGCCAGTTCCACACGGGCGCCAACGTCGACATCGGCCGCTTCGGCAAGATCTCGCACCTGATGAGCGGCGAGAAGTTCGAGTTCCACGGCTCGAAGCACCCGAACGACACCTACGAGGCCTTCGTGGCCACGCTGCTGCGCGAGATCGCGCGCTGCATCGGCATCACCTATGAGGACATGACCGGCGACTATCGCGGCGCGACCTATTCCTCGGTCCGCGCCGCCGTCGCCGCCACCTGGATCATCACGATGATCAGGCGCTCGTTCCTGGCCGCCCCGGTCTATCAGGCCGGGTACGAAGCCTGGATGGAGGAAGCCATCGACATCGGCGCGGTCGAGGTGCCCGGCGTCGGCTCCGGCCCGCGCGGCGTGGCATTTTTCCTTCAAAACCGCGCGGCCCTGACCCGGGCGCGCTGGCGCGGCCTTGGCCGCCCGCAGCCGGACGACCTCAAGACCGCCAAGGCTCACGCCCTGTGGAAGCAGATCGGCGTGATGACCGACGAGATGATCGCCAACGAACTGGGCGTCGACATCGAGGATGTCTACGAGCAGCTCGAGCGCGAGCGCGAAATGCGCCAGCAGCGCAAGCTGCCCGACACATCACTGGTCGGCGTCAGCGGCGACCTTCTGCAAGCCGAAGACCGCGAAAACCCCGATGGAAGCCTCGCATGACCGCTGCCTGCATCCCTGATCCTTGCGTCGAGGCGCAGAAGCTCCGCGATGTCCGGACGCGCGTCGCGGCGGGCCAGCAGGTCGTCGAGGCCGAGTTCCAGGGCGGCGACGCCGTGCAGCGCCGCGTGCGCTACAGCCCGGCCAACCTCGCCCTGCTCAATGCCGAGATCAACCGGCTCGAGCGCGAATGCGCCATCAAGACCGGCACTTTGCCGGCCAGGCCGGCGCGCCGCGCCTTCACCTTCGGAGGCATGCGATGATCCCTTACCAGCGCGTCGCAAGCCTGCTGTTCGGCCAGCCTCTGCTGGCCTCGCCGCACGCCGCCGAGATCGTCTCCGCAGCCTTCCTCAAGCAGGCCCGCTCCAAGGGCGGCGGCGGCAGCGACGAGCGCGACGCCGACACCATGACCTACCTGCCGCCGGAGCGCGGCGCCGACGGAACCGTCACCGCGACGAAGCCGAAGGCCTCGCGGTTCATGGGCCAGGTCGAGCGCCTGCAGCTCGACAGCGGCGAAGCGATCTACGCCCCGTTCCCGATCACGGCCGACGGCGTCGCGATCATCACGGTCGACGGCGAACTGGTGAACCGCGGCTCATGGATCGGGGCCTCGTCCGGCCTGGTGTCCTATGAGGGCGTCGAGCATCAGCTCGAGGTCGCGCGCCGCTCCGAACGGATCAAGGGTGTCGTGCTCGACATCAACACGCCGGGCGGCGAAGCCACGGGAGCGTTCGAGCTCGCCGCCGCCGTCCGCGCCGTCTCCGACGTCAAGCCCGTGATCGCGCTGGCGAACGGGCTGGCGGCATCAGCCGGCTACGCCATGGCCACCGGCGCGCGCGAGATCTGGCTGACGCCGTCGGCCCATGTCGGCTCCATCGGCGTCGTCATGCTGCATCTGGACTACGCCAAGGCGCTCGAGGACGAGGGCGTCCGCCCGACCTTGATCTTCAAGGGCGCGCACAAGGTCGATGGCCACCCGTTCGGCCCGCTCTCGGACGATGTCCGCGCCGATTTCGAGGCGCAGCTTGAATCGACCTACGCCATGTTCTGCGACTGCGTCGCGGCGGGCAGGGGCGGAAAGCTCACAGCCAAGGCCGCCCGCGCCACCGAGGCCCGCATGTACCAGGGCAAGGCGGCCGTCGCCGCCGGGCTCGCCGACAAGGTGGGAACCTTGCGCCAGGCCGTCGCCGCCGTCGCGCAATCCGCGAAATCTCGACCAGCCGTCAAGGGCGCTTCGCCCGCCGGCCCCACGACAAGCACAACGTCCAGCACAGGAGCATCCAAGATGGACATCACCGAAGGCCAACAGCCGATCGTCCCCGCCGCAGCGGCCGAGCCCGCCGCTCCGCCGGCCATTGATCGCGGCGCAGCCGTGCAGGAAGGCCGCGCCGCCGCCATGGCCGACATGAAGGCGATCCTCGAAGCGCCGGAAGCCAAGGGCAAGCAGGGCCTCGCCATGACGCTGGCCATGCAGGGCGTCGCGCCGGACCTGGCGAAGACGATCCTCAGCGCCGCCGCCGCCGAGCTGCCGTCGCTGGCCGAGCGCATGGCCGCCGATCCGCCCGCCAATCTCGGCGGACCGACGCCCGCGCCCGCATCCGCAGCCAAGGCGGGGCTCGCCGCCGCCGTGCAGGCGATGATCAAGGCCTGAACCCAACCCGTCATCAGAGGACGCAACAATGCCCGAAACCCCCTTTTCCGTCACCGAACCCAAGACGCTCGGCGACGTCGTCGTCCGGCTGGTCAATCCGGACTTCAGCTATCAGGACGAGATCGTCCTGAACCCGGGCGGCGCCGCCGCCACGCTGGAGATCGGCCTTGTCCTTGGCCGCGTCACCGCCTCCGGCAAGCTGGTGCCGCACGCGCCCGTCGCCGCTGACGGCTCGCAGAACGCCGTCGCCGTCCTTGCCGACCGCGTCACGCTCGCTGCGGGCGCCGAAGCCCGCCGCCTGACCGTCGCCCGCCTCGCCATGCTGCGCGAGACGCAGGTCATCTACGCGGCCGGCATCACGGCCCCGCAGAGGACAGCCGCCATCGCCGCGCTCGACGTGCGGCACATCCTGATCCGCGAAGACGTCTGAGGAGGACGCACACATGGTCGACTTTGTTTTCCCCTACACCTCCTCGGACCTGACCGAGCAGGTCAACGTCATCCCCAACACCTACGGGATGATCAATGCGCTCGACATCTTCCCGTCGCGCGGCATCGAATCGACCGTGGTCGAGGTCGAGCGCGTCGACGGCAAGCTCCGCGTGCTGGCCGCCAAGCCCCGCGGCGCGACCGGCTCCGCCGCCGCGCCTGAAAAGGGCAGGAAGTTCTTCATCGAGGTGCCGCACATCCCGCACATCGACCAGATCGTGCCGCAGGACCTGCAGAACCAGCTGACCGGCGCGCGCCGGCCGATGACGCTCGACGCCAAGACGGCCATGAAGCTCCGGGCCATCCGCCGCAAGCACGACATCACCCGCGAGTACATGCGCGTCCAGGCCCTCAAGGGCGTGGTCAAGGACGGCGACGGCGTCACCATCTTCGATCCCTACGCCACGTTCGGCATCGTGCAGAAGACCGTCGATTTCCTGCTCGGAACGTCGACGACCGACGTGATCGCCAAGGCCGAAGAGGTCATGGACCACATCATGACCAACATGTCCGACGACACGTCGAGCGGCATCGAGGCCGTGGTGTCCTCGGAGTTCTTCAACAAGTTCGTCCAGCACCCGAAGGTCGAGAAGTACTGGTCCAACTCGCAGAACGGCGTGCTGCTCGCCAACATGGAGCGCCAGCGCCTCGGCGGCTCATGGGGCCGGGTCTTCGAGTTCGGCAACATGATGTGGCGTGAATACAAGGGCTCCGTGCCGGTCAAGGCCGGCTCCGAGCGCCTCGTCCTCGCCAACCAGGGCCACGCATACCCGGCAGGCACCGGCAACAGCTTCGAGACGGTCGATGCGCCTCCGCACCATATCGAAGAGGTCAACGCCGCCCCGACCGACACCGTCTTCATCTCTACGGAGGTCCTGAAGCACGGCGAGGGCGTCGAGATGAAGTCCCAGTCCAATCCCCTGCCGCTCGCCAAGCGTCCGGAGATCCTGGTCAGCATCTCGACCTCGAACTGATGACCCGTCAGCCCGCTCCCTGCGGCCATTGCGCCGCCGCCCGCCAGCATCTTTCCGCTGCGCGGGCGGCTGCCGCATCCGGCGATCTGCCTGGGGCCGGGCTTCTGGCGGCCACAGCCTTCGGGCACGTGGCCGCGAAGGCGTCCGTCACGGCGGCTTCGGCCGTGGCGGGCGTCAAGGCTTTGATCGGGCGCATCTGATGGCGCATCCGAGCATCAGGGTCCGCCTGCAGGACCATGGCATCGCCGACATCCTGAAGGCGGCTCCGGCCAAGGCCCCGCGCGCCATCTCGAAGGGCATCAACAAGGCCGCCCGGACCGTCTCCGCCCGGTTTCGGCGCGAGCTGGTCAAGACGCTTGGCCTCGGCACCGCGGCGAGCGGGCAGGGCAAGCGCACGGGCTTCGTCTCGCGGGCGCTGCGCTCGCGCTCGTCGAAGCCCTCGACGCTGCGCTATTCGCTCATCGCGTTCGGCGGGCCGATCCCGCTCAAGTTCTTCAAGGCCCGCGAAACCCGCAACGGCGTCTCGGCTGCGCCGATGAACCAGCGGCAGGTCTTCCCCGGAACCTTCATCAAGGGCGGCCGCTTCCCGACGCGCGTCGCCATCAGAAGCGGCAACGGCCACGTGTTCAAGCGGCGCGGCCGGGGCCGCCTGCCGATCGAGCGCCAGCATGGACCGACCGTCGCCGAGGCGTTCCCGCAGCCGAACCCCGCCGCAGCCTGGCGCAACGAAAGCGCCGCCCGCGTCGTTCCCGCCATCCTGGCCGAGCTGCAGGGCTTGCTGCGATGACCGAAGCCTTCGCCGCCATTGACGCCCGCATGCAGTCCGATCTGGAGAGCATCTTCGGGCGCACGGCCACTGGCTCGGACGCCGGAACGCCGGTGATCTACATGCCGATGCGCGCCCGGCCATCGGCCAGGCCTGCCCCGGATTCCGGCCGCGCCGTCATGGTGCTGCCACGCGCGATCGTGTCGCTGAGCTTCCAGCGCGTCGACATCGGCGACAACGGCATGGGCCGGTCGAGCGGCGGCGGAAACCTCAACATCGCCGGCCACGCGATCGAGATGTCGTTCGGCAAGACGCACCTCAACTACGAGCCTCGCCGCTTCGACGAGGTCAGCATCGACGCCGAGCAGTACGCGGTCGCAACCGTCATGGACGACGGCGGCGCAGGATGGTCGCTCAAGCTCAACCGGGTGAACTGATCCCATGAATCTTGCCCGCGACGCGCTCCGCCTGGCGATGCTGGAGACCCTGCAGCCGGGCGGCCCCGACGGCGGCCCGTTCCCGACGCTCGCCGGAGCCTTCGTCTACGACAGCGAGTTCGGCGCGGTGAGCGAGCATGCGCTCGACAGCCGCACGCCGCTGATCGCAGTCTGGACGGACGAGGACGAGCAGTCCTCGGAAAACCAGGACGCGCTCGACGACCATGGCCCGACGCGCACGGTCACCCTCGTGATCGAGATCGTCGTGCCGCAGCTGCTCGAAGGCGGCGCCTACACGCCGGCCTTGTCCGATTTCGAGACCGAGGCGCATGTCGGGCTCGTCGGCCAGCAGATCGAGATCGCGGTCAGGCGTTCGCGGCAGGCCGGCCCGCTGCGCCACGTCCTCGTCAGGGTCGCGGGCGTCAAGTCCGAAGCCATCCGCGACGCCGACACGCTCGAGCGCCTCGCTCACCGCCGCATCGAGATCGAATGCGTGGTGCGCAACGGCGACACGCTCGCTGGAACCGGCGAAGGAATCGATCGCCTGCCGGAGCCGCTGCGCTCCGTGGCGCGCACGTTTCCGGACGGCAGCCCGCGCGCCGAACTGATGATCATGTTCGCCAAAGTCCTGGCCGCGCCGGACCCGGCGGCGATGCTCACGCAGATCAGGCAGTCGGCCAACCTGCCCGGCTCCAATGCGCCGCTGCTCACTGCGGCATCCGTCGCCAGCCCGTCCGATCCGGATGTGGGCGGCCGCGTCACCTATCCCTGAACCTGAGAAAAGGCATCCCGATGCAAGTCGACGTGACATTCGCGACGCCGGATCTGGCGGAGAAGCTCGGGCCCATGTTGGGCCATGTCCCGGGCGCGCCGCTGCGCGTCAGCCCCTTCCACGGCGTCACCCGAGACCTGATCGCGGAAGGATCGCTCGTCGTGCAACCCGCAGCCTCCGCACCCGAAAGCTCCGCACCCGCTGCGCTTGCACCCGCCAAATCCGCCAAATCCACCGCACAGGAGTGACGCCAGATGTCACAGGTTCGTTTCCAGCAGATCCCGCCATCCGGCCTCACCTATCCGATCGGCACCTTCGAGATCAACTCGGCCGGCGAAGGCCAGACCGAGAGCCGCGTCCTGATCGTCGGCCACAAGCTGGCCGCCGGCACGCTGGCGGCCAACGTCGCCCAGCCGGTCGCTGACCTCACCAGCGTGTTCGACCTGGTCGGCGCAGGCTCGCACCTCTATGAGAGCGTGCGCCTGTTCCGCAAGTTCGCGCCCACCGTGTCGCTCTCGATCGCGCATGTCGCCGAGGTCGGGACCAAGCGCACGGCCGCCTTCACTGTCCCTGTCGGCGTCAACGCCGGCGGCACGGCCGCGATCATGGTCGGGGGCAAGCGCGTGGCCGTGCAGGTGCCTCCCGGCCAGACCGACGCCGTCACGGCCGCCGCCCTCGTCGCCGCCGTCAACGCCTGGTACGATGCGCCGAGCCGGGCCTATCTGGCCTATGTGGCCGCCAACGCCGCCGCCGTCGTCACGCTCACCGCGCGCCATTCCGGCCTCGCCGAAGACCATATCGTCCGGCCGTCGCCGGAGGTCGGGAACCTCTTGGCCGCCGTCGTCGTCACCTCGACCGCCGGAACCGGAACGCCCGACGTCACCGCGCTGCTCGGCGGCCTCGGCGACGAGCCCTATGACTGGATCCTGGTCAACAACACCGCCGTCGGCACGGTCACGGCGCTGCAGGCGCTCCTGTCCGAGAACGGCGGCCGATGGTCGTGGGACCGGCAGATCTACGGCCACGCGCACCTGTGCCAGCGCAACAGCGTCGCGAACCTGCTGACCTACCGCACGGGCTCGCTCAAGTCCGAGAAGAACGTCTCGGTGCTGGGCGTCAACGCCGACATCGAGGCCTCGGCCTTCGAGCACATGACGGCGAACTTCGCCCGCCAGGCCACATGGCTGACCGACAACGAAAGCGGGATGGCGGCCGTCAACATGTCGGATCTGCCGCTGAGCGGCGAACCCGGCTATGTGAACGTCACGTCCGCATGGACCTACGCCACCAACAACGCGCTGAACAACGCCGGCATCTCGGTGTCCGGCAAGGGCAGCGGCGGCATCCCGGTCACCGGCAAGCTGGTGACGCTGCGGGCCGAGCGCCCCAACGGCCAGCCGGACCTGACCTTCCGCGACGTCCAGACCATCGCAGTTGTGCAGATGGGCTTCCGGCTGCTTCGCAGCGAGGTCAGCCGCCGCACGGCCAACCGCGCCGCGGTCGACCGCAACCCCTACCAGATCGCGGCGCAGGTCACCGAGGACGACGTCAAGGCGGCCTACATCGCGGCCTATGAGATGTGCGTGCAGAAGGGGTTCTTCGAGAACGCCGCCCGCTTCGCCCGGTCGCTGGTCGTGCAGCGCGACGCCGGCACGCCGACGCGCTTCAACGTCGGGATGAACGAGGTCGACGTGGTCAACCCGGCCGACATCTTCGCCGCGATGGCCGTGATCTGGGCCCAGACGAGGCGATAGGGCGGGTTTAATCCGCCTATCGCCCTTCGGGCTGCTTGAGGCGGGTTTAGCTCGCCTACCGCCCTTCGGCCTTCTTGAGCCGGGAATTCACCTTAATCGAACCAAACGGAGGGCCGGATGGCCAAGACCTTTGGCGGCATCGTCCGCTTCCTGATCCAGGGCCGGGAGATCCTGAAGCTCACCGGCTCCTATTCCATGGACCTAAGCGCCTTCACCTACGAAAGCGCCGCGAACGCCAACGGGTCGCTCGACCGCACGGCCAAGTTCGAGGGCTTCACCGCCGAGGTCACGGTGCGCGTCAATGACGGGCAGGAGGTCGTGATCGACGACATCATGGCGCTGGAGGGGCTGGACATCCAGTTCATCCTGGAGACCGAGCGCCGCGTCGTCACCTTCTTCGGCGCGTCCCTGATCGGCAAGGCCAAGCAGGACCGGATGACCGGCGAAATCAGCGGCCTGTCGCTTCAGGCGCCGCGCTATAACGTGGTGCCGCTGTGAGCGCCGCCTCCGCACCGAACCTGCCGTCCTGGCTGCGCGAGCGCGCCGGCGGCGGCCTCGAATTCGACCTCGAGGCTCCGATGCCCGGCAATGCCGGCTTTGGCGTCAACGTCGCGCAGCTGCGCCCGCCATCCGGCCGGGCGGTCCTGCGCTTCGACGATCCGACCGCCGTCATCGTCGGCAGCGGCCCGAACGGCCAGCAGGCCATGCCCGTGGTCTCGATGGAGGCTGTCCGAGGCTATGGCGAGGATTGCCTCGAGAACATGGCATGGGCCGTCTTCGAGGCCCGGGCCACCCAGTTCGACGCGCTCAGGATAAAGGCAGCGATCCTGCATTTTTTTCGGCATGGGGCGGATGGGCCGCCATCCTCCCCGGCTGGATCGACAAGTGCCTCTACGAGTTCGGCTGGCAGCCCGATTTCGTCCTGAACGCCTCCGGCGACGATCACATCCTGCTGGCGCAACGCTACATTGACCTGAAGAAAGACGCTCCATGACGCGGCAATTGAAGGCGACGGCGATCATCGAAGGCAAGGACAAGACGTCCGCCGCCTTCCGCAGCGCGGCAGCCAACATGCTGCGCCTGCAAAGCGTGATGAGCCGGGCAAGCGGCCAGATGGCGGCGATGGAGCGCATGTCCGGCGCGCTGCGGATGGGTCTGGTCGGTGTGGCGTCTGCGGTCAGCGTTGGTGGCATGGCCCAGACGGTCAAGCGCTTCGGCGAGGTCGACCGGGCCATGACGCGCACAGGAATCACCGGCGATGCCACGGCGGAGCAGACGCGCGAGGGCATGATCGATCTGCGCGACATGGCGCGGGACGTCGCCTTGCCATTCGACAAGGTGCAGGCCGGTCTCGACAAGATCACTTCATCCGGCCGTGAATTCGGCGATGCGATGAAGATGATGCCGTCCGTGACGCGCACGGCGCAGGCCTCGGGCGCATCGGTCGAGGATATCGCCGATTCGTCGACCGCGCTCATCGATCACATGAAGATCAGCATCGAAGGCCTCGCGGCCGCGCAGGACACGCTTGCCAAGGGCGGACAGCTCGGCAAGTTCGAGCTGAAGGACATGGCGCGCTATCTGCCCTCCATGCTGCCGGCCTTCAAGGCCATCGGCTATGAGGGGCAGCAGGGCCTCGAGAAGCTGGTCGCGTTGCTTCAGGTCATCAGGGGCGGCACCGGCACGGCCGAGGAGGCCGCGGCCAGCGCCAACAATATTTTCCAGAAAATGGAGAGCGAGGCGACGGTCAAGAACTTCAAGGACATGGGCGTCGACCTGCCGAAGGCCATGATCAAGGCCCGGAAGGAAGGCAAAGACCTGATCCAGGTCTTCACCGAACTGTCGAACAAGGCCCTAAAGGGCGATCTGTCGAAACTGCCACAGCTCTTTAATGACTCTGAGTTCGCGCGTGGCATGCGCGCCTTGCTGACCGGCGAGCAGAAGCGCAAGGAAATCCTGGCGGGTCTTAAGGATGCCAAGGGCACCATCGACCGGAACTTGAAGCGCGTCGCGGACGACACTCAGGCATCGATCGACCGCCTGAGTGAAGGCTTCGATCGCGCCAAGACGGCATTTGGCGGGTTCGCTGCGGTCGTGGGTCAATCCAACATGCAGGCTGGCGCCGGCAATCTCGACGACATCGCCCAGTCGATGGAGCGCCTTACCAAGGCCGCCCGCGAACTTGGCGTCGTGCAGGCTGTGACCGACGCCGCCGGCGAACTTGGGCGTAAGATCCTGAAGCAGGCCAGCGAGGGCCGCGAAGAACTGGCTGACGGCGGGCGTGAATCCGAGGACCGGGAAATCCTGAAGGCGATGCGCGAGCGCGCCAGGACGCCGCCATCGACCTTCGGCGCGAACATGCCGGCCAACTCCGCCGCGGCGCGCCTGCTCAACCCCAAGCGGCCGGCTGGCATGAGCGAGAAGGAGATGGCGGCGTTCATGCGCGAGCAGCAGCGCCTGCAGGGCAACCTCAAGCCCGGCGCCTACACGCCGTCCTCGCCCGATCTCACCAGCATCGCGGTTGCTGCGGCATACGAGCAGCGCGACAAGGCGTACATGGAACTGCCGTCGGCCACGCGCGTCAAGCTGAGCAAGGCTGTCAAGAACGCGCCTTTGCCGCCATCCCGGCCCGATTCGCTCAAGCCGACCATCACCGTTCCGACGCAGGGCCTCGATGACGCCGGCTCGAGCGCCGAGCGGCTGAAGGCCCTGATCCTGGACATCGGGCCATCCGGCGGGATCGCCGGCAGCAAGATGGCGTCCGGTCTGCTCGGTGGGCTTTCGAAAATGGAGGCCGACGTCGACGCGGCCGTCTCCCGCATGCAGCAGAAGCTGCAATCGCTCAAGGCTCCCTCCCTCTCCTTCGGCGGGTCTGGCGGCTTCAACACCGGCACGTCGACCGCAGGGACCGAATAAGCATGGACGCCCGTCTGTTCATGGCGTCGCTCGCCCCGGCCAGCGCGAACGGCCTGCCGTTCCACGTGCGCACGGAATCCGGCGAGAGCGAGCCGCGCCTGCACACGGTCGCCATCCCGAACGGCGGGCACATCGTCGAGAAATTCGGGCGAGGCCTGCGCAAGTACAGCATCGAGGCCTACACATCCGGCAACGGCGCGGTCGCGCAGGCCGAGGCGCTGCTGGCGATGTTCGAGCCCGGCGACGTGGTCGCGCTCACCCTGCCGACCTGGGGCCCGCTCAGGGTCCGCGCCACCAAGATAAAGCGCGAGTTCGACAAGGACCGCTTCGGCCACGTCGCGCTCACGATCGAGGCGCAGGACGAGCCCGACGACCTGCGCGGCGTCGTCACGCTGGACAGCTTGCGCGTCGGCGTCCTCGCCGCCGCCTTCGACGTCGTCGCCGCCATGGCGGCCGCCCTGCCGCGCTGGCTCTCCCCCACGGGCGGGCCGGTGCGCGACGCTCTGGCCTCGGGCGCGGCGTCCGAGCTCGGCCGCATGGCGGCCCTGGCAGCAGACCTGCGCCTGGGCACGGAGTCGCGCCTCGACGTCACGGCCGCCTTCGGGCTCGCGGCCGACGCCATCGGCACGTTGCCCGGAACCGGCGCATTCGGCCAGGCCCTTGGCGAAGCCGTCATCAGGATCGGCGACCATGCCGGGCTGCCGCAGCTTCTGCTGACCGCAGGCGATATCCCGCCCCGGCCGGTCGATCCCGGCCCGTTCCTCGGCGTGGTCGATCCGCTCATCGCAGCCAACGGCGCGGCGCTGGCGTTGGCGACCGACATCGCGCTTCTGGCGGCCTATGCGACGTCGGCCGCCGACTCGGAATTCCCCAGCCGCACCGTCGCCGTCCAGGCCCGCGCGCTGTTCGCCGATCAGGTCGGCGCGGTGCTGGCGCGGCTTGACGGTGAACCCGCACTGGCCCGCGAGATCTCGCGGATGGCCGGGCAGGCCGGGCAGGTGCTGCAGAAGCGGGTCACCGACCTTGCGCCGATCGTGCTGGTCGATGCGCCCGAAGAGATGCCCGCCCTGTGGTGGAGCCACCGGCTCTACGGCACGGCGGCGCGCGCCGGCAAGGTCAACGCGCTTGCCGGCTCGTCGCATCCCGCCTATCTGCCGCGCCGGTTCAGCGCCGAGGCCTTCTGATGTTCCCGATCACGGAGATCGTCAGCATCGAGATCGGCGGGCGCACGGTCCAGCCGGTCAGCGTCGCCTTCAGGCGCAGCCTGGAGGACAAGGCCGGCACGTTCGACGCCCGGATCGCGATCCGCCGCAGCGAGGCGCTGGGATGGCTCGACCATCTGAAATCAGGCCCGAAGGTCACGATCAGGGCCGGAAGCGATGTCGTCTTCACCGGCCATGTCGAGCGCATCGCGCCGCGCATCCAGTCGAGCGAGGGCGAGCTCTCGATATCCGGACGCTCGAAGACCGGCGACGTCGTCGACAGCGCCGCCGAGCACGAGGGCCGCGAGTTCCGGGGCAAGAAGCCCGAGGCCGTGATCGGCGAGCTCGCCGGGAAGGTCTCGGTCCAGGTCCGGAACGAAGCCGGGACCAAGGCCCGCGACGTCTTCCGGCTCGAGCCAGACGACACGATCGGCAAGGCGGCGGACCGCTGGGCCCGGCGCGACGGCTTCGCCGTGACCGACGACGCAGAGGGAAACCTCAGGCTCTACGACGCCGGCAATGCCAAGCGCTGTAATTTCAGGCTGATCGAGGGCTTCACCATCGCGCCGGACGGCTCGGCGGTGCACGACCTGACCAAGCGGTTCTCGGAGGTGAGGGCCAAGGCCCAGGCTCCGACAGGCTCAGGACCGCTCAAGCTCGAGATCGACGAGAGCGCCGACGACGCGACGCTCGGACGCCGGCGCGTCAAGGTGATCGTGCCGGTCGAGGAAATGAACAAGGCCGAGGCCCGCGAGCGCGCGAAGTGGTTCCGCGACCGCGCCGCCGGCAAGGGCACGACGGCCGAGGTCACGACCGCAGGCTGGCGCGACGATGGCGGCAAGCCCTTCGAGACCGGGCCGTTGATCTACACGGAATCGGAATGGCTGGGGCTGGCGCAGGACATGCTGATCCAGGGGCTCAACTTCCAGCAGGACCAGGATGGCGGCACGCGCTGCTCCTTCTCGCTGGTCGACCCGCGCGCCTGGAAGGGCAAGAAGAGCAAGGGCGGCAAGGGCAGCAAGGCCTACGACGTAGGCGAGGCGTGATGGCTGACTTCCGAAACTGGGGCCTGACGCGCGGCACGCTCGAAAGCCATGACGACAGCGCCGGCCAGCAGCTCATCGACGCGCGCGGCCTGAGCGGCGAGAGCTTCACGAAGATCTATCGCCCGATGCAATTCGGGTTCACCTCCAACCCGCCGAAGGGATCGGACCTGGCTCTGTTCCGGATGGGGTCGTCCGAGCGCATCCTCGCCATGGGCGTCGAGCATCCAGACAAGCGCCCGAAGAACCTGCCCGACGGGGTCACCGCGATCTACGGCGCCGATGGCGAGATCGCCAGCCTCGTGCAGCGGAAATTCCGCGTCAAGGCGGCCGAAGGCCATGCCGTCGTGGTCGGAAACGTCTTCTTCCGCGTCACGCCGCTCGGCGTCGAGTGCAACGTTCCGATCACGGCCCCCAATTTCATCACGGGCTCGCCGCCGCCCGACCCCTCCGACGAGGTCTGATCATGGATTTCAGCATCAGCCGCTGCGAGGCGGACGATCCGGCCCTGCCATGGGACACGGTCTGGGACACGGACGAAGGCCTCGGCGACTGGCGCATTGCGACCGCCCGGACCGATCCGAACGCTGGCGGGCTCGTGGCGCGCCAGTCAATCCCCACGGCGGTGCTCCTGTCGCTCTTCCAGGATCGCCGTGCTCCGGCTGGCTGGCGGCCCGACACGGCCGATCGCCGCGGCTGGTGGGGCGACAGCGTCGCCGCCGACGGCGAGGCCGCCGACGAGGACGGGTCCTGGCTCTGGCTGCTGGACAATGAAAGCGTCTCGGACAGTTTGCCCGTGCGAGGCAAGCAATATGCCGAGCAGGCGCTCGCCTGGATGCTGTCCGAAAAGGTGGCCGGCAAAGTCTCCGTCACCAGCGGACTTCTCGACGCCGCGCAGGGCTGGTGGCTCTGCGTCGACATCTTCGCCCGCTCCGGCGAGCAGGTCTATTCGCAGCGCTTCGACCGTCTCTGGCGCGATGTCGCACGTTCGGTGAGGATGTCCTGATGCCTTATGACGTGCCGTCGGACCAGCAGCTCGTCACCGACCTGACGCGCGCGGCCGGCCTCGACATGCCCGGCTCCGACGCGGCGCTGCGCCGGAACAATTTGAAGCCGACGGTCAAGATCATGGCCGGCGGTCTGTCCGGGCTCTACGGCTACGCCCAATGGATCTTCCGGCAGATCTTCGTGTCGTCGGCAGACGGCGAGAACCTCGACCGTCACGGCGCGCAGATGAAGCCGGCCGTGCCGCGCAAGCTGGCCTCGGCGGCGTCCGGCCTCGTCACCGTCACGGCGAGCGCCGCCTCCGGCCTGTCGGCTGGCGATGTCCTGACCCGCATGGACGGCGTGTCCTACAGCGTCGATGTCGGCGGCGCGTTGCCCATGGGCGTGCCGGTCGACATGGCTGTGACGGCCCTTTCATCGGGCGCTGCCGGGAACGCCGCGCCGCTGGTCCAGATGACGTCCGCCAATGGCCTGGTCGCCTCGGCTGTCGTCGCCTCCGGCGGCGTCTCCGGCGGCGCCGACATCGAGCAGGACGAGCCCTATCGGCGGCGGCTCATCTTCTCCAACACCTTCCCCGAGCATGCCGGCGCGGCTCCCGACTATGTGCGCTACGCCACGTCGGTGCCGGGCTGCACGCGCTGCTTCGTGGCGCGCGGCGTCCTTGGCCGCTCGACGGTCACGCTGTATCCGATGTTCGACCTGACGAACGTCAACGGCATCCCGACGCCCGTGGACCTTGCCCGCGTCGCCGCCCGCGTTGCGCTCAACCAGCCGGGCGCCGCCCGAGTCTTCGTGGCCGCGCCATCCGTCACGCCGATCAATGTGACGATCTCGGACCTGTCGCCCGGAACGCCCGCGGTCAAGCGCGCGGTCCAGGACGAGCTGATCGCCATGGTGCGCCGCAATGCGCGCGTGGCGGGCAACCTCAGCCCGCATCCGTCGATGCCGTTCCTGGCGACGCCGGTCTCGCTGCAGCCGTCGTGGATCTGGGAGGCCGTGTCGCTGGCCTCGGGCGAGCAATCGCACACCGTCGTCTCGCCGACCCTGCCGGTCGTCGTCCCGCCGGGCTCGCTGCCGGTCCTCAACTCCGTGACCTTCGTCTGAGCCCGCCATGAGCTGCGAACCCGCCAACACGCCGCGCGCCATCTGCCTCGACAAGGCGAGGTGGAGCGCTGCTCTGGCCTCGCTCAGGCCGCGCGGCCGGGCCTGGCGGCATGGCGGCACGGATGCGCTGCCGGGCTCCGTCATGGGCCAGTTCTTCGACTGGATGGGCGGCGCCTACGCCGACGCCAACGCGAGGCTGTGCGACCTGCTCGCGGAGATGTTCTGCGCCACGCGCATCAACTCCACGCCGGAATGGATGCGCGACTTTGGCCTGCCTGACGGCTGCGATCCCTTCGCCGATGTCTGCGCCAAGGTGTCCGCCGTCGGCGACACGACCACGGACTATGCCGAGGCCGTGCTGGCCGGAGCGGGTTTCATCGCCGAGATCGCCGAAGCGCATGTCCTCATCATGAGCAATGGCCGCGTCGGCTGCGGCGGCCGCGCCGGCCAGATGCGGCCTTTGTCCGAGGATGGCGTGCTCTGGACCGTGACGGTCTCGAAGGCCTCGCCGGCGCTTGCCGGAGGCGCGACTTCGCAGAAGGCATTGGCCCGCAACATGCGCGCCGGCCGCAAGATAGGCTGCGGCGTCGACGTCTCGGCCGTCGAATGCCTGATGCGCCGCATCATGCCGTTCCACGCCGATCTCCGGATCGTGCTGGACGACGCGCCGCCGCCGTCATCCGGCGACAGCAGCCAGAACCTGCTTCTGTTTTTCTAGGAGAGAACCATGACCGACACATTGGGCCCCGGTTCCGCCGGCGCGCTTTCCGTCCAGCTTGCGCGAGGCCCTGGCCTCGTCAACACGCCGATCGCGCCCTACACCTGGTTCGGGAACTGCACGAACCCCGAGACCAACGACGGCACCGAGATCACCGCCGAATGGCTCAACGCCGTGACGGCGCAGTTCCGGTCGGCCATCAGCGGCTCGGGCGCTCCTGAAGACAATGCCGACGTGATGCTCCTGCGGGCGATCAGGTCGAACCGCGCCAACTTCATCGGGGTCGGCGGCACAGCCAACGTGCTGACCATGACGCCGACCCCGGCGTTCGCTTCGTTTGCCGATCTCGACGGCGTGCCGCTGCGGGCAGTCATTCCGTCCGCTCCGACAGCCCAGCCGACCCTCAGCGTGTCGGGCCTTCCCGCCAAGCTGGTGATCAATCCTGACGGCTCCGCCATCCGCGCTGGGCAGTGGGCTGCTGTCCGCTTCATCGAATTCACCTATCTCAACGCATTCGACGCCTTTGTGGCGGTCTCGCCGGATGCGCCCGGCATCGCGATCCCGTCCAGCCAGGACGTGTTCGTTTTCGCCACTGCCGGCGCAGCGAACTGGACACCTCCTGCAGGTTGGCGGAGGTTCAGGGCCAAGCTCTGGGGCGGGGGCGGCTCCGGGGGCGGCTCCTGGCACGGCGGCGGCGCGACCGGTCCTGCCGGCGGTGGCGGCGGCGGCGGGTATTGCCAGCGCGACTTCATCGCGCAGCCGCGGTCCTACAACTACGTCGTCGGCGCTGGCCAGACGGGCGGCGCGGCGGGCAACGACGGCTTGACGGGCGGAACATCGACCTTCGACAGCGTCATGAGCGCGACAGGCGGCCTCGGGGGAACCTGGCCCGGCTCTGTCGGCGGCGGTTTCGGGGGCGTGGCAGGCTCCGGCGCCGGCGGGGACCTGAACATTACGGGCCAGATCGGCGGCGGGTGGAACCCCTACACCACGTTGCCCAACGGCATTGGCGGCTCGGGAGGCGGCGCTGCATTCGGCGGCCTCGGCGGGCACGGCAACTACGCCTCTGGCGGAGCGGGCATGTGGCCCGGCGGTGGCGGCTCAGGCCGAGGGGGCAACAATCAGGGAGCAGGCTCGGCCAGCGCGGCCGGCGGCCTCATCATCGAAAGGCTTGCGTGATGCAGATCATGAGACTGGACGGCAACGCCGTCGTCGAGATCGCGGAAATCCCCGAGGGTTCCGAGATCGTGGAGTTCTATCCGGAAGCGCTCGGCTTCGTGCCGTGGGTCGAGGGCGTCGAGGTCGGGCACATCAAGTCCGGCCAGACGTTCGCCGCGCCCGCATCGCCAGCCCGCCCGCCTCTCGCCGCGCGCAAGGCCGACGCGATGCGCATGGTCATCCCGAAGCTGGACGCCATCGCCGCGCCTGTCCTTTCCGCCTATCCGGTGGCGGAGGTCGCATCGTGGTCCTTGCAGGAGACCGAGGCGCGCGCCGTGGCGGCCAACGCATCATCGCCCGCGCCTCTCCTGGACGCACTGCGGGGTTCCGCCACCAAGGCGGCCTATGCGGCCCGCGTGCTCGCCAAGGCCGAAGCGTTCCGCGCGATCCTTGCCGGCGTCAAGGCCAAGCGGGACAGCGCCGAAGCGGCCATCAACGGCGCGGCCACCCATGCGGCGCTGGACGCCGCGATGGAAGCTGTCCTGGCTGACATCGAAGCGCCCTGATCGATGGTCCGGCCTCTCGTCACCGTCCGCGCCGTGCCGCGCATCAGCGTGTGCGTGCGCGGGGCCAGCCTGCCTGTCGTGGCCGCGCCGTCGCCCGGCGTCGTGGTGATCGAGATGGGCGTGCAGGGCCGGCCGGGGGAGGCAGGGCCTCCGGGGCCGTCCAGCAACCGCCTGACGGGCGTTCTGGGCGTGGCCACGTCCGCGCTGCGCTGCGTCCGGATCGGCCCTGACGGCATGTTCTATCCCGCCGATCCATCCTTGCTTGCCGGCGTCACGCCGATGGCGGGCGTCACGCTGCAGGCCGGGGCCATCGGGGCGACGGTCGAGTTTCAGCGCTTCGGCGCCCTTGAGGACGCAGGCTTCGCCTTCGCTCAGGGTTCGCCGGTCTATTGCGGCGCGGGCGGCGTGCTGACGACCATCGTTCCGGCCGGCGTGCTCGCCCCGATGGGCTGGGCGCTGACGGCCACCAAAGCCTACATCCGCATCGACCCCCCTATCCTGTGAGGACCTGACATGACCGCATACCTGCGCCCGAACGCGACCAATCCCGGCCTGATGGAGCGCGCCGCTGCGGCCACGACCAGCGCGGGCGCGGGCGACGCCAACAGGCTCGTCGCGCTCAACGCATCGGGCAAGGTCGATTCCACCGCTCTGCCAGGCGGCATCGGCGGGCGCATCGAGCAGATACAGGCGAGCGAGACGCTTGTGGCGGGAGACCTCGTCAACATCCACAACGTCGGCGGGCGGCGCGTGCGCAAGGCCGACGCCAGCCAGGCCACGGCATCGCGCCTCGCGCAGGGCTTCGTGCTGGCGGGCATCGCATCTGGCGCGACGGGAGACGTCTATCTCGACGGCGAGGAGATCACCGGCCTGACGGGCCTGACGCCGGGTACGGAATACTACCTGTCCGGGTCTGCTGCCGGAACGTTCACGGCGACGCCGCCCGCGACGGCAGGACACGCGGTCCAGTCCATCGGCTTCGCGACCGACACGGCTTCGATCCAGTTCGATCCGCAGTTCCGCTATCTGGCCTGACGATGGCTGAACGTGTTCCGCTCGTCATCGTCGACGGGCTGCCCGCAAGGCTCCCGGCTGGCGACACCTTGCCCGCGGCTGCGATTCCGGGCGGCGGGGGAGGCGGCAGTCCTTCGTCTGTACTCACGGCGACGGTGCCGAGCGCACGTATCGAACACTACGAGATGCTGGCCTTGCCAGGTGTCACGCCATCGAGCCGCATCATGCTGTCGCTCGCCAGCCATGGCGCAGCAGACGAGAACGAAGCCGACATGCTGGACATCCAGTCCATGTCCGCGACTGCCGGGACCGATCAGATCGAGATCGTCATCGCGTTTGGCGAACCGCAGTCCGGACCCATCAAAATCCTCGCACAGGTGACCTGACATGGCCAAGATTTCCCGCGACCTCGCCACCCCGCCGGGTGGCGTTTTGCTTTTGCACCCTCGCGAAAACCTGTTCGCGACCGGCAACCTGGCCGCGGTCAATTCCGAGATCATCGCGCCCTGCGACGGCTCCGGAACCGTCATGCTGGAGGTGCGCGGCACATCCAGCATGACGCTGGAGGTGCAAGGCACGGTCAACGGCGTCGACTATGAGTTGATCCCGATGCGTCCCAAGCGCGGAGGCATCTACGCCATCACGGTTTCGGGCGCTGCTCCGGGCCTTTATGTCGGCGATTGCTCCGGCTATCGGTCGGTCAGGGTGCGCGTCACGGCCTACACGTCCGGCGCATGCAGCGCCACGCTCTCGGCCTCGATGCAGGTGCTCAACGACAGCCTGCAGGGCGCAGTCACGCCCGGCATCGGCACGACGACCGGCGCGGCTGGCGCTGCCGTCACGCTGACGCTGGCGGCACCTGGCGTCGGCTTGCGGCACTATCTCACGTACCTGTCCATGGCCCGGTGCGCGACGGCGCTGTTGACGGCGGCCGCAGTGCCCGTGGTCTGCACCACGACAAACCTTCCCGGCGCTCTGGCTTTCAGCCGCTCCGCCGATGCGCTTGCCCAAGGCGTGTGCGACGCATGGCGGGAGGATTTCGCCTACGCGCTCGCATCGTCTGCCCAGAACACCGCGACCACCATCGTCTGCCCCGCCACGCCCAACGTGATCTGGCGGGTGACGGCTGGCTTCTACGTCGCTCCGTGAGCCTGCCATGCTGACATCCACCTATTTCAAGGTCGAAATCTCGGACCTGACGCCCGGCGACACGCTGCGCATCGACATTCCGGTGGCGGGCTTCGTGCCGGTGGCCGGCGACATGGCGCTGGCGCATGTGCGGGCCACGGCGGAATCTCCCGCCATCGTGATCGGCTTCGGCACGGCGCCCACGAACCAGGCCGGCACGATCACGCTGGCCGTGGGCGTCATCACGCTGTCAGCGCCAAGCGCCGCGACGCTCAACGTCCCGCCCGGAGCCTACGTCTGGGATCTGGAGCTCACCCGCGCAGGCGAGGTCGACACGATCATGGACGGCAAGATGACCTGGCGGCGCGACATCACGCGGGCGCCCGCCGCTCCCGTCATCGCCCCGGGAGCCCTCGATTTCACCCTACCCGGCAACAGCCAGAACCTCACCATCATCTAAGGAGCCGACATGGCAGACAATCTGATCGTCAAGGACGGCGCGGGCGTCAACAAGACGCTGCGCACGAAGGATTTGGGCTCCGATGTCCACGTGCCCTTCAAGGCGCTGACTGACAGCGCGGGCGTGGCGATCGACGCCGCGAACCCGCTGCAGGTCGGCGGCACGGCGCTGGGCGCGCCGGCCGATGCGGAGGCGGCCGGAAACGGCGGCATCATCGCCATCCTCAAGCGCATCCGCACGATCCTCGGCGGCGTGCTGTCCGTCTCCCCGCCCGCCACGTCCGCCTTCGGGACCGGGACGCGCGAATACAACCTCGCTATCGGAACGCGAACGGCGGTGGCGGCGGCTTCCTCCGCCGAGGTCGCCCTCGGCACGCTCGGGGCCTCGCGCGAGGTGCTCATCAACCCGTCCGTGCGCTGCTTCATGGCGTTCGGCATAGCCGGCATGGGCCCGGCCGTCGTGGGCGCGGCGAACCTCGTGGTGCCCGCAGACGCGATGCTGCACATCCGCATCCCCGCCGGCGTCACGCACTACCGCGTCATCCGCGACGCCGCGACCGACGGCTTCGTCTCCGTCATTCCGGTGTCGTGATGTCGGGAATCGGAAGGATTGGCGCGCTCGGCGCGCTCGCATCACGCCGCCGCATGCTGCAGGCTGGCTTGCCGCAGATCTTGCCGGCCGGCATCCGCGTCGTCGGGGTCGGCGACAGCATCGTCCAGAACGGCCAGAACAACGGCGCGTGGACCGCCTATCAGACCACCGGCTCCAACGCGATGTCGTCCAATGACGGCACGGTCGGCGAGCTCAACTGGCTCAAGGTCTGGCGGCCCAACATCGTCTACGAAAACTTCTTCGTCTCCGATCTTGCCGGTTTCCGGGGCCAGTACGGCAACTTCACCAACGTGTCGCGCGGCTATTATGGCGACAACATGGGCCAGAGCGGCTGCCAGACGGACGATTCGCTCGATTGGATGGATGAAATCTTCAACCTCCTGCCGGACGTGATTGTCTATTCGATGGGCACGAACGACCTCGGCGCGGGCAGCAACACCAGCTTTGAGAACGTCACCGTCATCGATCAGATGTTCATCGACCGCTGCCGTGCTGCTTTGGTCCCGATCATCCTCTGCGGCATCCGCCCTCGCGCCGTTGATGGAACGTTTCCTTGGGCGCAGGGCGATGCTCGCTGGACGACGCGCGCCGCGATCAACGCCTGGCGCGCATCCAAGGACGACAACGACCTGGTGTATTTCTGCGACATCGGCAAATACACATTCGATCCGGCCTCGCCGGCCGGAACGCAGGTCTGGCTGCCCAACTATGCCGTCACCGACCGTCTCCACCCGGCCACGCTCGGCGGCTATCACGGCGCAAGGGCGCTGATGGAGACCATGGACCGCGTCGTCGGCTCCGGCTCGCCGTACGTCACATGGCCTGCCGCCGGCGACAACCGCCTTGTGCGCTTCATCGGCCAGAACAACGCCTATGTCGCAGGCACGTCGGGGAACACGGCGGGGTCGGTCTATTATGCCGGCTGGCAATGCACCAATCTGGCGGCGAGCCCGCCGATCACCGTGGCTGGTTCGCTGACCACGTTCCCGGCCAGCGCGAACCCAAACGTCGCGCCGCATGCCGGGCAGCCTGCGCAGCAGCTCGCGTTCACGGTCGGTTCGACGGGCGGGGCGGACCAGACGTTCACCTTCACCCATTCGGCGCTCGTGCCTCCCGGCACGAAGCACCTCTGGCTGAAGGCCGCGATGCCGCTTGCGCTCACGGCGTCCGGGCAGATCAAGGCGATGCGCATGGAACTGCAGGGCCGCAACGGCTCGACGGTCCAGTTCATCGCGCGCTGCCTGTCCGTCCCGTCCGGCACCGACGTGATCCCGAACGCGGCATGGGACGGCGTGATGCAGTCCAACCCGTTTCAGGTCGACCCGAAGTGGGACCGCATCGTCTTCAACGTCGTGGTCGTGCTGGCCAATGCCGGAACGGACGTGCCGGTCATCACGATCGGGGAGCCTGCGCTTCGCCCGGTCACCGACCCTCGCGCCGTCCGCAAGCTGCGCAGCGCGTGGAACTGGCAGTTCCGCAACGGGCGCCTCAACCGCGACTACTTCGCGGGCGGCGAGACGGGCGGATTGGTCGCAGCCGAGGATGGCGGCGGCGGGCCTTCCGCCAACGGGATGCGCATTCAGAGCGGGGCAAGTGTCCGCCTCAACAACTACCACGCGCTTAGCCTCGCCAATCCCGGCCCATGGATCGGGATGCGGCTGGTCTATCGCTGCATCTCGGACGGCACTTTCCCGGTCGCGGTGCTCGGCGTCTCCGGCGCGCTCAACGGAGCCGGCACCGGCGTCACCGGCCTGACCGACGCCGAGCGGTTCGCGCCGCAGGACGGCATCGTCCTGTCGCAGGCCGCCGGCCGCTCCCACACGGTCGCGCGCCATCACCAGACGGTCAACGGCTTCACCTCCGGCGTGCCGGGAACGGCTGTGCTGGCGGCGGGTACCTACGCCCAGACCGTCGCGGCCGCGACCATCGTCTCGAACCAATATTCGGGAGGTTGGGTCACGGCCGAAGTGCTATTCACGGACGACACGACAGTCGTCACGATCAATAACGGCGCGCAGACGACCTACAACCACGCGAGCCGCAAGATCTGGCCGGACTTCCTCTGGCTGGGCGGAGGCGCTGCCGGCGACGTGACCATCCAGCAAGTCGGCATGGCCTATGGCGACACGCTCGCCGACGTGCAGGCGCGCCTGCGCAACGCGATGACCTGACGCCCTGACCGCCTTAACCATCCCGACACCCCTTACAGGAGCGCGCTGGTCCACGCTGGCGCGATGAAGCATGAACACATTCATCATCGCCATCCTTTCGGCGGCCATCTGCTCGACGCTCAACGCCTTTCGCGGCGCGGGCGCGGGCTGGCTCCGGCCCGTGATCGGGCTGGCTGCGGGCGCGGCTGCCAGTCTCGCGGGGGCATCGCCCGTTCACGCCCTGGTCACGGCGGCCGGCATCTGGCTCTGGCTCGCGCAGCCATGGGGCCGCTGGTATCTGCTCGGGCAGGGCAGCCGCATGCTGTCCGGCCCTCCCTCGAAATGGGAGGCGGCGATCGAGGCCATCGCCGACCGCGTCGTGCAGCCCGCCTCCGGCTGGGCCAACGCGCTGTGCTGGCTGATCGGCGGCACGGCGTTCGCGCTGCCGCTCATCGCGTTGTCGCCGTGGTGGCTCGCGCTCACGCCGCTGACGATCTGGTTCTACTCGCTGGCGCTGCGCTTCAAGGGCGTGGGCCCGCATGTGCGATGGGGCGAGGGGGCCAAAGGCGCGCTCATAGGCCTTCTCGCCGTGCTGCTGGCGGGCTGCGCCCAGCCGCAAGAGCCTGACTGGCGCGGCATCGCCCTAGAGGTCGGCCAGATCATCCGCTGAATTCAAGGCAACCCGAACGGAAGGCGCTGGCGGCGACGCTGGCGATGGTGACGCATGCGAGCAATCAACGAGATCGTCGTGCACTGCACGGCGACGCCCGAAGGCCGGCCGGTGACCGTCTCGACCATCCGAGGTTGGCACAAGGCCCGCGGCTGGTCCGACATCGGCTATCACTATGTCGTGCATCTGGACGGCAGGGTCGAGGCCGGGCGGCCGGTTGAGATCGCCGGCAGCCATGTGGCAGGCCGCAACGCCAGGACCATCGGCGTCGTCTACGTCGGCGGCACGGACATCAGGGGCAAACCCAAGGACACGCGCACGGCGGCGCAGAAGCAGGCGCTGCGATCGCTGCTGCTTGACCTGATCAGGCGCTTCCCGGGCATCGGGCGCGTGAGCGGCCACCACGAGTTCGCGAACAAGGCCTGCCCGTGCTTCGACGCGCGGAACGAATATCGCGATCTCGCGGCGCCGAAGACGGCGGCCGAGGGCCGCGCGGCCAAGTCGCAGCCGGAGGAAAGCTACGCGATCAAGACACGGAGCGTGGCTCTGTTCGCTGCGCCGGGCGAGCCCGCGCGTCGGACGCTCGAACAAGGCGAGACCATTTCCGCGACCGGCCATCGATCGGGCGACTTCATCCATGTGAGCACGGAGGAGGGGTCCGGCTACGTGCGCGAGGTGGATCTCGACACGTCCGAACGGCCTGAAGACCTGCGCAAGTCGCGGACGGTCAAGGGCGGCATCGTCGCGATGGTCGGCGCTCTGGGCGGGGAGGGCGCTGCGGCGGCGGCGCAGGCCATCCAGCCGCTCGTCGATTATTCCGGCGTCATCAAGGGCGTGTTCGTGGCGCTGACCGTGCTGTCCGTGGCCTACATGCTTTTCGCCCGCGCAAGCGACGCGAAGCCAGGTCGGGAGGACGCGCCGTGATGCTCTGGCTCGTCGCCCGCACCGGCCTGCCGAAATGGGCTGTCGCCGGCATCATCGCTCTGGCGCTGCTGCTCGGCGCGGCGTTGGCGTCCTTCGCCGCCCTGTCTTCCGCGCGTGGCGCGCTCGATGATGCGCGCCGCGCCGGCAAGGCCGAGATGGCGGCGATCTACGAAGCGCAGATCGCCAAGGGCAACGCCGAGGCCGCAGCGCTGCAGGCCGCCTCCGCACGCGCCGCCCTCGACGCCGAAGCCCGCGCCGCGGCCGCCGCATCCGCCCTCACCGAAACCCTTGCAAAACTGGAGGCCGCCAATGCAGCCCTTCCGAATGGCGATGCTTGCGGCCTTGATGCCGCTCGCCGCCGCCTGCTCCCCTGACAGCAGGCCCACGATCCGCACCGTGTTCGTTACGCCCGACATCCCGCCCTCCGCCCGCGTGGCCTGCAAGGCGAGCCAGCCGCCCGAGAGCGCTCTCAGCCAGCGTCAGGTGCTGACCTTCTGGTCGCGCGACCGCGCCGAAATCGCCACCTGCGACGCTCGCCGCGCCGCCGCCGTCAAGTCCGTGGAGGGCACGCGATGACGCGCGGGGAAGTCTCGCAGGTCGTCCGTGATGTCTCGAACCTTGGAGAGCGCCAGGCCGTGACGGAAACGATGCTGAAGACCCTGATCGAGCGCACGGCGGCGCAGGACGAAAAGCTCGACCTGATGGTCAAGGGCATGGACGAACTGCAGCGCGGCCAGGTTCGGGCCGACCACGACCGGGCCGACCTGTCGCGCCAGCTCGCCGACATGAAGCCGCATGTCGCCACCGTCGCCAATGCCAAGACCTTCTGGAAGGTGACGGCCTGGATCGGCGCGTCGGCCGGATCGATCGCGGCGGCCATCTGGGCCGCGTGGGTCTGGCTCATTCAATACATCGCCTGGAAGTGAGGTCATTCATGTTCAACAATTCCTTCGGCCGTTGCACACAGGGCACGGCGCAGCGCCGCCATGTCCGCCGGATGCCGGACGGCGTGCCCTCCCTGCTGATCTGGCTAGCGCTGCTCGCCGCGATCGCGCTGATGGCGCTGGCGCTCGTGACGAGGCCGGCCTTGGCCTCACCGCCGTCCGGCTGCTTCGCGGCCGAGGCGGTGATCGCCCAGGCCGAACAGGCCGGCGCCCGGCTCGAACCGCTGGAAGGCGAGGCCATCCGCCGCGCCGTGGCGATCTACGACCTGACCCCGCCGTCGGGCCGCACCGGCTCGGACATGGCCGCACTACTGCATGGGCCGGAAGGCCGCGGCGGCGCTGTTTTCGTCGGCAAGGACGGGCTCTATTGCGCGATCATGAGCGTGCAGCCCGGCGACTGGCCGAAGCTGGTCGACCATGTGCTCGGGGTGCGCAGCTGATGCCAACTCCACAGCTTTCGACTGTTGAAATCGAGCGCCGTCGTCAAGCCTACGATCAGGCGGTGCAAGACGGCCATCCGCCCATGGGGACAACGCCGCGACAAGGCGAGATCGGCGCTGTCGCTGCGGCGGCGGGAACGCTCGGGATGAACCAAGCCGGCATCCGCATTGCGCTGCGGGGGTACGAACCGCCTCCGGACAAGACAGACAGCCCGGCCATCGCCGCTCCAGTTCAGCGAGCCGAAAGCCGGGACAGCGCATACTGGAAGGCCAGAGCGGCCAAGGCGACCGACGATCTTACAGAACGCGAAGCGGACTTGCGCGCCGCCCTCGGCATGCTCGAAAGGCCGCTTGAGCCGCCATCATGGACCATTTCGGCGTCTCAAACTTCCAGCCGGTGCGCAGGGCTTTTGCACATCTCCGATCTGCATGTCGGCGAAATCGTCAGGCCAGAGGAAATTGCGAACGCCAACGAATACAGCCCCGACACGTTCAAGCGGCGCATCCGCCGCCTGTTCTCGGCCGCTTGTGAAATCCTGCCTCGATGGAGCGCTGACAGCGAGTTGTCCGGCGTTGTCGTCGCCGTCAACGGCGACTTGGTATCTGGCGACATTCACGACGAATTGCGGCGTACGAACGCCTTGCCTGCGCTTGAACAGGTCTATCTTGCTGCCGACGAATTGGCCGCTGGCATCGAGATGATAGCGCACCAATTCGGGCATGCGTGGGTCACGTTCACCCCAGGCAATCACGGGCGGTCAACCGAAAAGACGCACGCCAAGCGCACAAGCGCGCTGTCGTACGACATGCTTGTGGGGGAGATGATCCGCCGCCACTTCCGGCACGAAAGCCGCGTGACGGTGCTGCTGGCCGATGGCCCCGACCTGGAATATCCGATCTTCGGATGGCAGGTGTTTCAATCGCACGGCGACGCGCTCGGGACAGGCGGCGGCAAGGGCTTTGCAGGCCCGGTCCTGCCGATCGCGCGCGGTGCAAAGGCCGTCGAGTGGCAAGCGTACAGGCTCCACAAGCGACACGATATCATCCTGACGGCGCACTATCACACGTCCAGCAACCCGGCCCGCGGGGTGCTCGCCAACGGTTCTGTCGTGGGGTTCAACGAGTACGCCAACCGCATCCGCGCGGGCATTGAACCGCCTCAGCAATGGCTCGCGCTCATTCATGCGAAGTGGGGCATCCGGGAGCGCTGCGAAATCCAGCTGGAGGACGCGAAGATCGAACGGCCCCGCGTCAGAGTTCCGGCAAGAATGGCAATGAGCAACTAAATTCGCTGAACGCCTATGGGTAGTTCTGACCCATTCACAAGGCGTTTCCGAAGCGTCATGTATGTCATTCCGATGGCGGCGGCAGCTTCCAGGACTAGCACCTGACGACGCACAAGCATTTCTGGTTCGGGCACATCCACAACGAGCGCGCGGCCGACATCGGCCCGGTCAAGGTCGAGAGCTTCCGGACCATCGCCGCCAAGGATGGCTATGCCCATGGCGCAGGATATCGCGCGCCTCGCAGCATGAGCGCCGTCACCTTCCACGCGCAACGCGGCGAGATCGGCCGCCACAAGGTCAACATCGCATGAGCGAGCAACAATCTGTGTCCGACAGCAAGCCCACGAACCCGAAAGACGCGCTGGCCACCACGCGCCTGCCGCTGCACCTGGTGCCCGACACGATGGCGATGTTCGCCAGCCTGGCCTTCTTCGAGGGCGCCTCGAAATACGGCGCCTACAACTGGCGCGTCGCCGGGGTGCGGGCCTCGGTCTACGTCGCGGCCGCTCGCCGGCACCTGGCCAAATGGTTCAACGGCGAAGATGCCGATCCGGCCACCGGAGTGCCGCACCTCTCGAGCGCCCTGGCCTGCATCGCCATCATCCTCGACGCATCGGCCGCCGGCAAGCTCACCGACGACCGGGCGCCAGCCTTGCCGCTGACGGCGCTGGGCGACGGCATGGAGCAGATCGTGGCCAGCCTGCAGGCCCAGTTCGCGGGCCGGAATCCCAAGCATTGCACGATCGCGGATCTTCCGAAACCAATTGGAGGGTGAGGGTCAGGTGCGTGTTGATGCAACGCATTAGTTCTGATTGTAGCGGTTGTATTTACACGCGCTCGAACAGCTCAATCACGGATTTTATGGGAAACAACATTTTAATAAGACCGTTGCCTTCGGTTGAATAAACTTCAAAACCAATACTTTTATAAAAATCCGTCGATCTTTGGTTCAATGATTCAAGAGTAACAGCATAGAAGCCAGCGTGCTTTGAAATCTCATAAGATTTTTCTAGTGCATTAACAAGCATATAGCGCCCAATGCCTTGACGTTGCGACTCGTGCTGCACTGCAAAGAATTGTATATGAACAGAAGGGAAGCCGGAATAATTTGTGATGTAGCTTTTGCCGCGATCTTTGAGAAACGAAACGTTATGTGCTCCAAGTTGAAGCGCGTAATAACCGCAAGGCTTATTATCACTACCTAAATGAGCCGTGAATACTCGGCACTCGTTTCGAGAAACGCATTTTCTAGCTTTGGATTTTAAGAAAGAACTTATACCGCTATGACCACAATCAAATCTGTTCAGGATCATAGTATCCGGACAAAAAGTCCGGATACTAAGCCGCGCTAGGTCGATCTGACTTCTTGGACCGACCATTGTTTATTTCGCTGTATTCCTGATGAAGTCTGCGAAGCTTTTGATTTGGGCCAGGGTTGGCATTGTAGACCCGCCTTACAAACTCGGCGGCCTCTTTATCATTCTTAAAAGGTGCCTTATCTGGCTTTCCACCGCCTCGCGTTAGCCAGTTCCAGAAGGTCATCAGACCATTCATAATAACCCTCCTTGACTTGCGTTATGAGATACAAAACATGTTGCTTCCCTCTAGACATCAGAGTGCAACAAGAGCCAAATCACTTTCTTAACACGCAAGGCGTCAAATTGACGCATGACGAAAACGGACCATGAACGCTACCGCGATGTCTAGCGCTCGCATTATTTCGCGGTCTGTCTAATGACGCTCCGCAGGCTTAACGGGTTCTTGGGCGTTCTGTTCCACATCGCGGCTTTCGCCTCTTGGCCAGAGTTGCGACGCGCGAAAATCATCGAGGTAATCTGCGCCGATGTAATGGGAAGCGCCTGTCGCAGACTTTCTCGGTCATGATATCGTTGAGCCAATGCGCGAAGTTGACGGATTGGCCACAAACGACATCATGCATTAATGCTGCGCCTGCCACTCAAGATCGTGAAGCTGCCCGAGGCCTACGGCGTCGTGGACGCCGGCGGGTTGCGCCTGGCTTATTTCTATTTCGAAAATGAGCCATCGCGACGCAACACCATGAACCGGCTGGACGAGGCCGAGGCCCTACGGCTCGCCAAGTTACTGGCGCGGGCGGAGACGGACAGGATCGAAGCCGAGGGCAGGGGCTGAGCGCAGCTCACGGGGCGGCGCCATGCGGCCGTGACCGGTAGACCTCAATCAGTTGGCTGTTCACGCTCGCATCGTGCGCAGTCATCACGACATAGCCGCCGGCCGCGAATGCCGCGAGAAGCAATAGAATGAGGGCTCTCTTCGTCATGCTTCACATGTCAAACAAAAGGGACAATTTCAGACCGCACAAATGTCTGGCTGAGAGAACAGGAGCCGAACGCAGCGTGGGGACTCGCGTGGGGGGTTGTGCACCCAAATGCGCTTTTCGGCGCTGTTTTTCGCAGTACCCGCGCTTTTCGCCTTGCTGCGTGACTTCTGCAAGTAATTGAAATATCTTGTTAATTTGGTCGGGGCGGCGGGATTTGAACCCACGACCCCTAGTCTCCCAGACTAGTGCGCTAACCGGGCTGCGCTACGCCCCGACAAGCGTGCTTATAGAGGCAGGGTTAGCGCCGCGCAACGGCTGAGGCGCGGGGTGCGCGTGATTTTCGGCGGCAGGCATTTTGCCTT
>JANOCI010000140.1:0-7181 GCA_031412095.1 Allobosea sp. | reverse complement strand
TGCTGATCTTCGACGAGGTGATCTCCGGCTTCGGCCGGCTGGGCCACGCCTTCGCGGCCGAACGCTACGGCGTCATTCCGGACATGATCTGCTTCGCCAAGGGCGTGACCTCCGGGGCCGTGCCAATGGGCGGGGTGCTGGTGCGCAAGGGCATCTACGACGCGTTCATGAACGGGCCTGACCACGCGATCGAGCTGTTCCATGGCTACACCTATTCCGGGCATCCCCTCGCGGCGGCTGCGGCCCTGGCCGCGCTCGACATCTACAAGGAGGAGGGCCTTTTCGAGCGCACGCTGAAGATGGAGCCGATCTGGGCCGATGCCCTGATGACGCTCAAGGGCGAGCCGAACGTCGTCGACATCCGCACCCTCGGCCTCGTGGCTGGCATCGACCTGATTCCGCACGCCGACGGGCCGACCAAGCGGGGCTTCGCAGCCATGGACCACGCCTTCCACAACGAGGGCCTGATGCTGCGCTACACCGGCGACACGCTGGCACTGACGCCTCCGCTCATCATCACCGAAAGCCAGATCGGCGAACTGGTCGAAAAGGTGAGGCGTACGATCCAGGCCGTGGCCTGAACTCCGGCGGCGGACTTCGCCCAGGTCTGGGACGCAACAGCGCGCGCCGCAGGCAGGCCGTCCGATCCCGGTTGACATTTGCCCGGCGGTGGGGGAGCCTCCGGCATTATCCGAGGGGCGTCGCATCGGCGGCTGAGATTGGGAGATTGGACCCAAGCACCCTTTGAACCTGATCCGGGTCATGCCGGCGAAGGGACGGACATGGGTGCGTCATCGGATCTTCTCCGGCTTGCCCCGCGCCTGCCCTTCCCGGCTGATCGACCGTCATTACGTGCGAAAGGCCGCCAGCATGAACAAGCCCGTGAACGCGAGGGAGCTTCGCTCCGCCCCTGAAACCGTCTCGACCGGTCCCATCACCGGCTCGCAGAAGGTCTATGCGGCGCCTGCCGCGCATCCCGAAATCCTTGTTCCTTTCCGCGAGATCAGCCTTTCGGACCCGATGGAGCCGCCGGTCAGGGTCTATGATCCGTCCGGGCCCTACACGGAGACTGCGGCGCATATCGACCTTTCGGCCGGGTTGCCTTCGGTCCGCGCTGGCTGGATCGCCGCGCGCGGCATCGAGGCGGTCACGCCGCGCGCCGTGAAGCCGGAGGACAACGGCAACGTGCCAGCCGAAAAGCTCGTGCCAGCCTGCCCGGCGAGCCGCACCATCCGCGCCGCCCTGCCCGGCCAGATGGTCACGCAGTATGAATTCGCCCGCGCAGGCGTCATCACCGAAGAGATGATCTACGTCGCGCATCGCGAAAACCTGGCGCGCGAAACCCCCCTGCCCGGAGCCGAAGAGCGCATGGCGGATGGCGACAGCTTCGGCGCAGCCGTTCCAGACTTCGTGACCGCGGAGTTCGTGCGCTCCGAGATCGCCCGCGGCCGCGCCATCATCCCGGCCAACATCAACCATCCCGAGCTTGAGCCGATGATCATCGGGCGCAACTTCCTGGTCAAGATCAACGCCAACATCGGCAATTCGGCGGTGACGTCAGGCGTTGCGGAAGAGGTCGAGAAGCTCGTCTGGGCCACGCGCTGGGGCGCCGACACCGTGATGGACCTTTCGACGGGCCGCAACATCCACAACATCCGGTCCTGGATCATGCGCAACTCGCCGGTCCCCATCGGAACGGTCCCGATCTATCAGGCGCTGGAGAAGGTCGACGGCGACCCGGTCAAGCTCGACTGGGAAGTCTTCAAGGACACCCTCATCGAGCAGGCCGAGCAGGGCGTCGATTATTTCACCATCCATGCCGGCGTGCGCCTGGCCTACGTGCCCCTCACGGCGGACAGGGTGACGGGCATCGTCTCGCGCGGCGGGTCGATCATGGCGCGCTGGTGCCTGGCGCACCACAAGGAGAGCTTCCTCTACGAGCGCTTCGGCGACATCTGCGACATCATGCGCCGCTACGACGTCTCGTTCTCGCTGGGCGACGGCCTGAGGCCGGGATCGATCGCCGACGCCAACGACCGCGCGCAGTTCGCCGAACTTGAGACGCTTGGCGAACTCACGCAGGTGGCCTGGGCCAAAGGCTGCCAGGTGATGATTGAGGGCCCGGGCCATGTGCCCATGCACAAGATCAAGGAGAACATGGACAAGCAACTCCGCGAGTGCGGCGAGGCCCCGTTCTACACGCTCGGGCCGCTGACGACCGACATCGCGCCCGGCTATGACCATATCACGTCGGGCATCGGCGCGGCCATGATCGGATGGTTCGGCTGCGCGATGCTTTGCTACGTGACGCCGAAGGAGCACCTCGGCCTGCCCAACCGCGAGGACGTGAAGACCGGCGTCATCACCTACAAGATCGCCGCCCATGCGGCCGACCTCGCCAAGGGGCATCCGGCCGCCAAGGTGCGTGACGACGCGCTGTCCCGGGCGCGGTTCTCGTTCCGCTGGGAGGACCAGTTCAACCTGAGCCTCGACCCGGACACCGCCCGAAGCTACCACGACGAGACCCTGCCGAAGGACGCCCACAAGGTCGCGCATTTCTGCTCGATGTGCGGGCCCAAGTTCTGCTCGATGAAGATCACGCAGGACATCCGCGCCGAGGTGAGGCTCCTCAATGCCGGCGTCGAGGAGATGCAGGCGATCGAGGCGGGGATGGCCGAGAAGTCGAAGCAGTTCCTGGCTTCCGGCGGCAAGCTCTACGTGCCGCCGGAAGCATGATGGCGCAGAGCGCGACGCTCCGTCCGGCTGGCCTGCCGGACGATGTGAGGGCGATGCTGGCCGAGGTCGCCGCAAGGCGGCCCCGCGTGCACTGCATCACCAACACGGTGGCGCAGAACCTGACGGCGAACGTGCTTCTCGCCATCGGCGCGGAGCCCTCCATGGCCATGCACCCGGGTGAGATCGTGGCGATGCTGGCGCAAGCGGACGCGGCGCTCGTCAACCTCGGCACCTTCGACGAACAGCGCGGGGTGGCCGCCGCAAGGCTGATGGAGGCCAGGGACCTTCTCAGAGGGCCAGTCGTCATCGACCCGGTCATGGCCGACAGATCGCCGCTCAGGCTGGAGTTCGCCATGAGGCTTGCGACGCTGCCGCGGGCCATCATCAAGGGAAACCGGTCAGAAATGGCCGTACTGACGCCTTTCCTCACCAAGGAAATCACACGCGTCACGACCGGGCCGGTCGACGAGATCGCCGGCCCGTCCGGAAAGCGGTCAATCAACGCCGGGCATGTGATGCTCGCAAGGGTCACCGGGACCGGCTGCGCGGCCGGGGCCATGATCGCCGCCTTCGCCGCAGTCGATGCCGACCCGGTCGCAGCGGCGGCGGCGGCGCTGACATGCCTCGGCCTCGCCGGGGAAAAGGCGGCGGCGACCGCCAGCGGCACGGGAAGCTTCGCGACGCATCTGCTCGACGCCCTCAGCGGCTTTTCGGACCGCTCCGTGGAAGAAGCCCGGTCGGGAGAAGCCCGGTGAAAATGGACATCACGCTCTACGGCATCCTCGATCCGCAGACCGCGCGCGGACGGGCGCTCTCCGACCTCGCAGCCATGGCGGTCCGGGGTGGAGCGACCCTCCTGCAGTACAGGGCTAAGACCAGCGACACGCGCAGCATGATCGAACAGGTCCGGGCCATTTCATCGGCATTAGGCGGCTTCAATGTGCCGCTCCTGGTCAATGACAGGGTCGACATCGCGTTGTGCGCCGGCGCCGACGGCGTGCATCTGGGGCGCGAGGACATGACGCCGGAGGATGCGCGGCGTCTGCTCGGCCCGGACGCCATCATCGGCGCCACGGCAAAGTCCCGCGAGGACCTCGAAGCGCTCGCCGGCCAGCCGATCGACTACATCTGCATCGGCGGCGTCTTCGCGACCCGGCACAAGGACAATCCCGACCCGCCGCTCGGGCTTGACGGCTACCGGGACCTGCGCCTGCAGGCGCATGCCGTGTTCCCGTCGCTTCCGGTCGGGGCGATCGCCGGAATCGACGCTGCGAACGCGGCTTCGCTGATCGGCGCAGGAGCGGACGGGATCGCGGTCATCGGCGCCATGTTCGCCGCCGACGACGTGGAGGGCGCGGCGCGGACGCTGGCGCAGGCTTTGGCCAAGGCGCGGGCCGAGGCCCGGGACAAGATGCGGGCCCAACCCTGATGCCGGCGGCGAACGTCATGACGATGTCGCGGCGACGTTTCGTTGTGGCGGGATCAGCCGCTCTGGCAGCCCCTTCGGCGGTCAGGGCGCAGACGGCGCGGCGCTGGCGCTGCGTGACATCCTGGCCGCGCAACCTGATCGGCCCCGGCGTCTCGGTCAGGCGGCTTGCGAAGCGCATCGAGGACATCAGCCGCGGTGAACTCATCATCGAGGTGTTCGCGGCAGGCGAGATCGTCCCTGCCTTTGGCGTCTTCGATGCAGTCGCTTCGGGAACCGTCGAGGCAGGTCACTCGGCTGCGTTGTTCTGGCAAGGCAAGATGCCGTCCGCGCCGCTCTTCACCACAGCGCCCTTCGGACTGTCGCCATCCGCCCATGCCGGATGGCTCGAAGGCGATGGCCAGGTGCTCTGGGACGAGCTTTATGCGCCGCATGGCGTCAGGCCGTTCCTCGCGGGCAACACGGGCCCATCGACGGCGGGCTGGTTCCGCAAGCCGATCGAGACGGCCGACGACATCGCCGGCCTGCGCATCCGCGCGACAGGGCTTGGCGGCGAGGTTTATCGCCGCGCCGGCGCCACGCCGATGGTCGTTCCGCCAGGCGAGACGTTTCAGGCGCTCGAACGGGGCATGATCGACGCCGCCGAGTTGCTCGCTCCGGCAAACGACGTTCAGCTCGGCCTGCACAAAATTGCGCCCCATCTGGGCTTTCCCGGATTCAACAAGCCGAACGGCGCCTCGGAATTCCTCGCTTCATCCAAAGCGTGGGACGAACTGCCCCCGCATCTGCAAGCCGTCATCAGGACAGCGTGCCGGGCGGAGCATGACCTTGGCCTGGCGGAGGCGGCCGCAAGCAATGCGCTGGCCCTGCGGCAGGTCGTCGGGGCCGGGGCGAAGCCGTTCCGTTTTCCCAACGTGGTCCTCCAGAAGCTGATGGCGAGCGCGGAAGCCGTCCTTGCCGATCTTGGCCGGGCGGATGCCATGTCCCGCAAGATCCAGTCGTCCTACGCGCAGGCATTGCTGGCTTCGCGCGCCTGGGACGCGATGGTGCGCTAGGCCGGAGCAGGCCATGCGCCTTCAGCAGATCGACGTCACCATTCCTTAATCGGCCTCGGCCATGTTCCTGACAGCCTTTACGCATTCAGGATTGCCGGCATGCTCGGGTCTCGTTCCGCAAATTTCTGGAAGGCATCCGCAGTCGTGGCGATCGCGTCCGGGGCCGTCTTCACCGGCCTGTCGCGTCCGCTGACCGCGCCGATGCCGGACACCACGGAAATTGCGGACATGACCTGGGTGGAAGTCCGCAAGGCCATCGAGCAGGGCTACGACACCGTCCTCGTGCCGTCCGGCGGCATCGAGCAGAACGGCGCGCACATGACCCTCGGCAAGCACCAGCACATCGTGGGCCTCGCGGCGCGCATGATCGCCCAGGAGCGCGGCCGCACGCTGGTCGCCCCTGTGATCGCCTACGTGCCGCAGGGCGAATACGAGCCCGCCACGGGCAACATGCGCTTTCCGGGAACCATCGGAGTGCCCGAAGCAGCTTTTGCGGCGACGCTCGAAGGCGCGGCGCGCAGCCTGAAGAGCGCCGGCTTCAAGCGCATCGTGTTCATGGCCGACCACGGCGGCAGCCAGAGGCCGCAGGCGGAGACGGCGCGGCGGCTGAGCGCAGAATGGGGCGCGGCAGGCCCACGGGTCATTGCGCTCGGGGATTATTACGGCAAGGGCGGCGAAGCGCAGCGCGACCTGCTGATCGCGCGCGGAGAGACAGACTCAACCATCGGCGACCATGCCGGCCTGCAGGACACGTCGGAACTGCTGCACGCTCATCCGGGCAGCGTGAAGCCCGACAGGATCGGCATGTCGCCAGGATGGTTCGCGGCGGACGGCTCAAGCGGATCGCCCCGGAAAGCCAGCGCGGAGATCGGCGAGGCGCTCATCAAGCTCAAGGTCAAAGCCGCCCTCAACCAACTGAACAACCCTGGCGCATGACGACGCCGTCGTGCTGCCTGAACTCAGAGACCAGACCATGCTGACATCCATCCTCGACCTCGCGACACGCATCGGACAAGGCGTCCTCGACCAGTTGCCGATCTTCGGCGCCGTCGCCGCAGCCTTCACTGTCCTGGGCTTCGTGACCCATAGCCAGGCCTCGAAGGGACCATGGTGGCGCAAGCCCGACCTCATCACGGACCTGCTCTATGCCTTCCTGCTGCCGGGCATCACGAGCTATGTGCGGCTTGCATTCCTCATCATCGGGGCCGCGGCCATCACCGGCGTGCTCGGCACCGTCTCCATGGAGGCCTGGCTCGCGGGCGGGCACGGGCTGTTCGCCCGGTGGCCCTTCTGGGCGCAGGTCGTGGCCTACCTGATCCTCAGCGACGTCATGCTGTACTGGACGCACCGGATCTTCCACGTCGACCGGCTCTGGCGCTATCACGCCATCCACCATTCGTCTGAGCATCTCGACTGGATGTCGGCGTTCCGCTTCCACCCGGTCAACACGATCTTCCACAGCGTGCTGGTCGACGCCGTGCTGCTGCTGTGCGGCATCGCGCCCGAAGTGATCGTGATGCTGATCCCTTTCCAGATCTTCATGTCGGGGCTGGTCCACGCCGACGTCGACTGGGATTTCGGCCCCTTCCGGGGCGTGCTGGCCAGCCCGGTCTTCCATCGCTGGCACCACACGGATGTCGAGCGCGGGGGCGAGAAGAACTATGCGCCGACCTTCCCCGTCATCGACATGATCTTCGGCACGTATTACATGCCGAAGGGCGTCATGCCGGATAATTTCGGCGTCGACGACCCGCATTTCCCCAAAGGCTTCGAGCAGCAGATGCTCTATCCGCTGCGGGAGAGCCCAAAGGCTGGCTGACCGCGATCCAGAAGCGGTTGCCCCTCCGGCGCAACATGCACTAGATACGCTCCGCCACACGGCGAAGCGGAGTTGTCATGCCTGAGCCCATGAAGATCGTCGTTGTGGGTGCGGGCGGACGCATGGGCCGGACACTCATCAAGGC
>JANOCI010000139.1:0-21944 GCA_031412095.1 Allobosea sp. | reverse complement strand
TCGTTGGCCGCGGCAAGCGTCGATGCGGATGCGTCGACCGCTGCTGACGCCATGTCTCTGGCGGCGCTGACCGCTGCGCCGGCTGCCCTTGCGGCGGATCTGACCTGCGCCTTGACCTGGGATTTTGCCTGAGCTTCGGCGCCGGCTTCCGCCCTGCGTGCGGCCTTGGCCTCGGATGCGCCTCGGGCGGCCGTAGCCTGCATGGTCCTCGCGGCGGCTTTTTTGGCCTTTCGGGCGGCAGCCGCGGCTTTGGCGGCACTGACAGGCTTGGCCACTTTGACAGGCTTGGCCGCTTTGACAGGCTTGGCAACCTTGGCCGTCTTGCTTGCCGACGTCGCGGACTTGGGGACAGCTGGAGCAGCCGAAGCCTTGCGGACCGGCGCATCTGCGCTGGCGGGCTTGGCTGCGCCGGCAGGCTGCTGGCTGGCGGGAATGGCCTTCGATTCAGCAGGCTTCACGGCCGGCGCCTTTACGTCAGGCGACTTCGGTTCGGGCTCCTTGGGCTCTGGCGACTTGACGTCAGGCGACTTCGGCTCCGGCGCTTTAGGCTCCGGCGACTTGATCTCCGGCGACTTGATCTCCAGCGACTTGCGCTCGGGAGACTTGGGCTCAAGAGACTTGGGCTCGGGCTTGGTGGGCTCGGACGCTTTCGGCTCCGACGGTTTGGCGCTGCCTGCCGGGGGTGCGGCCGGGGCGGCGCTTTTTGCGCCAGTCGCTTCCAGCGGCTTCTGCTGCGGCCTGCTGGCTTCCGGCTGGAGCGGCTGGTGGATCTTCACCGCGCCGGATGACGACGTTTGCGCTGCCGCTGCCTGGCTCGCCGGCCTTGGAGCATCGGTGTTGGAAAGCGACGTGACGGGCGCAAGCGAAACAGGTTTCGGGGTCTTGTTCATGTTCATGTTTCCGGGTTGTGCCAAATGGCCTCGTCAGGAAAGTCAGATGGGCGCTTCTCCCGCCCGATCGTTCGCCGGGTCATTCACAGCCTGAAGCCGGCCAACCCGATGCAGCGTGGACGCATGGCGCCGGGGCGGCGGCTACGGCAAAAGCCGCTCCGCGCTCCGGCGCCCGCATCGATCACTTGGTCTTGGAGACGGCCGAGGTCGCCTTCTGCACGGCGGCGCCGAGTTCGCTCATCTGCTTCTGGAACGAGGCCATCTGGGCCTTCATGAATTCGCCCTGATACTGCAGCAGCTCGCTCGGATCCTTGGCGCGCACCATCTTCTGGGCGAGATCGAAAGCGGCGGCGACGTTCTGCTCTGCATAGGCCATGGCCTTCTGCGTGGTCTGCTCGGCGTTGGCGCGGGCGGACTCGGTCGAGCCCTGGACCTGCTCCATCGTCTTCTGGGCTGCGCCCATGAAGCCGTCGAAAGCCTTCTTGGCCTGGTCGACGCTCTTTTCCGCAAAATCACGCATCTCGGCCGGCACTTCAAATGGGGTCTTGGTGGTGTTCATGTGGGCTCCTTGGGGTGTCTTCTAAAGTTGACGAACGTCGAACTGATGGAACGCAGGCATTGCCGGGACGGTCATGGAAACTCGAACGCTGCAGGCCGCCCTATTTATTGTGCAGTGCAATATCATGTTGCATCGCACAATTCAAGGGGTGTTTCGGAAGCGCCCGACGAGCTGTCTTTCGCCCCGGCGCGATCACGCCGCGCTGCGGTTAACCTTCGTGCCAACGGGCCGTGCAAAGGCCTGATTCAATCATGGATTCTGGAGCGGCAGCCGGTATATTAAAGGTTCATTAAGCAAAAATGTGACGCCTTGACCGAATTTTCCGCCACGTCCAATGCCGTGCTCGCATCAGACCTCGCCCGCCTCGCGCGCGATCCGGGGTTGCGCGCGTTCATGGGCGGCGACGCGGCAGTGATGCTGATCGCCTCCGAGGGCGGGGAGGTCGTGCATGGCAACGCCGCCGGCCTTGCCATGGCGCGCGCGGGCTTTGCCGGCCGCACGGCCGCGCAGTTCGCCAGGCTGGCCGCAGGGCTTGCGCCAGCGAACGGCGTCCGTCTCGAGCAGATCGAATTGCCCTCGGCGCACGGCTCCGTGGCCATGACATGCGCCTGCCGCCGCATCCGCGCCGATGATGGCCGGATGCTGCTGCTGATCGCGGCGCAGGACCGGAGCCGGCGCGCGGAAGGCGCGGCGCCCGCATCCGCGCCGGAACCTGAGCAAGCGCCCGCAACTGGAGGGTCGGCGGCCCTGCTGGATGCGCCGGCCGAGGCTCCGCTGCGGAAAGCCCTGCCCCCGAAGGCGCGCTTCATCTGGGAGATGGATGCCGAGGGGCGGATCGCAGCTCCGGCGGAAGACATAGCCATCGCGTTCGGACCAGGCGCGGCTGCGGCCGCATCAGGCCAGGTCTGGGCCTCTCTGGCCGAAACCGTGGTGGATGATCCGGATGGAGCGGTCGCCTCCGCGCTGGCCTCCGGCAAGACGTTCAGCGGCCTTGCCACGTACTGGCGCATCGATGCCTCCGGCGAATCGCGCAAGGTTACGATGTCTGGCATTCCGCTCGCCGATGGCGGCGGCGTTCCTGCCGGCTGGCGCGGCTTCGGCATCATCGACATGCGCCAGGTCGTTCCGTTTGCGCCGGCTCTGGCCGATGCGCCGGCCGTCGCCGAGGCCGCTCCGGAAGCGCACGCGATCGCGGATGAGGCGCAGGAGGAGGAAGCGCAGGCTTTGCATGAGCCAGCTTCGGACCTAACTTCGGACGACGAGGCCGCGCATGCGTCAGACGGGGGGACGCCGGCTTCAGCGGAGCCGCCGATGCCGTGGGAGGACGAGCCTCCCAAGCCGGCTGCGCTTTCTCCCGGTGAGGCCACGCACAACAATGTTGTCCAGATCAGGCCGCATGATCCGGGGCTGCGCCTGACCAGCAGCGAGCGCAACGCTTTCCGCGAGATCGCCAAGGCGCTTGGCGCCCGCCTCGACGGCGATGAAGCTGCGGCGGACGCATTGGGCCAAAGCGCGAGCGGCTACGAAGCTGGCGACCTGCCTTCCGACGCGAACGCCGATGCGGCTCCGGCCGAAGTTCAGGCAGACGAGGCCGAGAGCCCCAGCGCCGCTGCCGACGCCGACGCAGCGGCCACCGGCGCAGCGTCCTACGTTGGCGAGGAGGCAACGGCGGATTACGCAGGGCCGGCTCCGGATATGGCCAGCGACAGTGCCGGCCCGGGAGCGGAACGAGGAATGGACGCCCGCGCCGCACAAGCTCCCGTGCAGGCTGGTCCGCTCGCGCCGGCCACGCTCGACCGCGTCGTGCACCTTGTGCCGCCGCCACCGCGCGACAACATGTTCATGGCGCTGCTGGACAAGCTGCCGATCGGCATCCTGGTGCTGAAATCCGATCGCATCATCTACGCCAACCGCACGCTGGTCGACCTGCTCGACCACGACAGCGTGGATGGCCTGCTCGACGCCGGGCCGGACAAGGTGTTCCGTGGCGCGGTCCCGAGCGAAGGCGGCGGCGTCTTCACCCTGGCGCGGCGGGACGGCGGGCTCGAGCCTGTCGACGCCCGGCTCTCCTCGATCACCTGGAACGGCGCGGCCGCCACGCTGATGTCATTCCGCAGGGCTGTGGAGACTCACGACGCGGCCCGCACCGAAGCGCTGAAGCTCGATGTCGAAAAGGCGCAGGCGCAGGCCCGCGAGCTCGTCGCCATCCTCGACACCGCGACCGACGGCGTGGCGACGGTCGACGACCGGGGCCGCATCCTGTCGCTGAACAGATCCGCCGAGGCCCTGTTCGGCTATGACCAGCGCGAGGTGACGGGCGAGAACTTCACGCTGCTTCTAGCGCCCGAAAGCCACATTACCGCGCTCGACTATCTCGAGGGGTTGAAAGGCGGCGGCGTCGCCTCGCTGCTGAACGATGGCCGCGAGGTCCAGGGCCGCGTCCGGCAGGGCGGGCGCATCCCCTTGTTCATGACGATGGGCCGTGTGGCTGACGGGGCCGAGAAGAAATATTCCGCAGTGCTGCGTGACATGACCGCGTGGAAGCGGGCCGAAGCAGACCTCGTGGAGGCCAGACGCGAGGCGGAGAAGGCCAGCGCGCAGAAATCCGACGTTCTGGCCAAGATCAGCCACGAGATCCGCACGCCTCTCAACGCGATCCTCGGCTTCACCGAAGTGATGAGCGAGGAGCGTTTCGGGCCGATCGGAAATGAGCGCTACAAGGAATACCTCGGCGACATCCATCAGTCGGGGGGCTACCTGATCAGCCTGATCAACGACCTGCTGGACCTCGCCAAGATCGAGGCCGGCAAGATGGACCTCACATTCGTCGGCGTGAACCTGAACGACGTCGCGTCCTCCTCGGTGGCCTTGCTGCAGCCGGAAGCCAATCGCCAGCGCGTAGTGCTGCGCACCGGGCTGCAGCCGAAGCTGCCCGCCGTCGTAGCCGATGACCGGTCGTTGCGCCAGATCGTCATCAACGTGCTTTCGAACGCCGTGAAGTTCACCGACGCCGGCGGACAGGTGATCGTCTCGACGGCGTTGGGCGATCGCGGCGAGGTGATCCTGCGCGTCCGCGACACGGGCGTCGGAATGTCCGAGAAGGAGCTGGCGCTCGCGATGGAGCCGTTCCGGCAGGTCTCGTCCACCCGGCGCGGAACCGGCACGGGCCTTGGCCTGCCGATCACGAAGGCCCTCGTCGAGGCCAACAAGGGCGCGCTGCTCATCACCAGCGCCAAGAACGAGGGCACGCTGGTGGAGATCACCTTCCCGCCGCAAAGGGTCCTCGCAAGCTGAGGGTCCTGGCGAGCTGAGGGTCCCGGCGAGCTGAAGCGGCGTGCAATCGGCGAAACAGTGCAATAATGTGCTGTTTTTGAGGAGACGCAGCATGAACTGGCTCTATCCATCGCTTGGCGGCATACCGAACTTCTTTCTTTACGGCGTGATCGGGATCGTCCTGACTTTCGTGTTCAGCGTGATCTATGTGCGCATAACCGGCCATGACGAACTGGCGCTGATCAGGGCGCACAACGCGTCCGCGGCGCTGTCGTTCGGCAGCTCGCTGATCGGCTTCGCGATGCCTCTCTCGAAGGCGATCGCGCAGGCCTCGAGCGTGCCGGACTGCATCCTGTGGGGCATGATCGCTCTGGTGGTGCAGCTGTCGGCCTATGCCGTCGCACGGCTGCTGCTTCCGGGCCTGTCGGCGAACATCCAGAACAATTCGCTGGCGTCGGCCATCGTCCTCGCAGCCATCTCCATCGTCGCGGGCATGCTGAACTCTGCGTCCATGACCTATTATCCGACCGTAGGAGGGGTGATTGAAGCGCTCTGAATACATAGCGATCGGCGCGGTCGGCCTTTTGGCTGTCGCCGCGTTCTGGCCGCGCAACGTGACCACCGTGGGCGGCGGCGACGAACTGCCGGGACCGGACGCGCAGGCCTTCTCGTCAGTCGAGGAATGCCGTACAGGCTCGGAGATGACGCCGGAAGCGTGCGAAAAGGCCTTCGCCGCCACCCAGCAGGCAGCCGTCGCCGATGCGCCGCGCTTCAACGATCAGGCGTCGTGCGAGGCTCAGTATGGGGCCAGCCAGTGCCGGTCATCGACCTGGAACGGCGCATCTGTGTTCGTTCCCGCGCTCGTCGGCATGCTGGTGGCGCGTTCGCTCGCCAATGCCGGCCAGCCTCGGGCGCTGCCGCTTTATCCGCCGCGGAGCGGGCTGGCCGCCTGCCCGCAAGGGGCGGCCACGCCAGGCCGGCCCGACTGCGCGCCGCAGGCCCGCGGCGGCACGGGCGCGGGGGCCGGCAGCATCGGCAGGACCTACTCCACCGGCTCGGGAGCGGTGGTGAGCCGCGGGCCCGGGCAGGACGCCAGGGTGCGCGTCGATGCAAGGCCGCGCGCCACCCCGACGGCTCCCGGCACCGGCGTGAACGCCAGCCCCGGCGCCGTCTCGCGCAGCGGCTTCGGCACGACCGCTCGCTCCACATCCGGCGGCGGCTGAGCCGGCATGCGCCGCCTGACGCTGCCGGAGCGCCCGGACTGGCGGCTGAAGGCCGAGGCCTATGGCTTCCCGTTCCATAGCGCGGGCGGCTCGGTGTATTGGGATGAGACGGCGGCCTGGTCCTTCACGCTCCGCGAGATCGAGGAAGGGCTGGAGGCCCCGACGGCGGAGCTTGAGCAACTGTGCCTTGCCTTCGTCGACGAAGCGGTGAAGAGCAGCCTGACGATGTCGAGGCTCGGCGTGCCGGACGCGTTCCACGGCCTGGTCAGGCAAAGCTGGGCGAGGGGCGAGCGCAATCTCTACGGGCGCTTCGACCTTGCCTATGATGGGACCGGCCCCGCCAAGCTGCTCGAATACAATGCCGACACGCCGACATCCCTGTTCGAGGCCGCAGTGTTCCAGTGGGGCTGGCTCGAGGACCAGATGGCGGCCGGCGTGCTGCCGAAGCATTGCGACCAGTTCAATTCACTGCACGAGAGGCTGGTGGGGGCGTTCGGCGCCCTCAGCGGCGGCGAGCGCTTCGTTCTGCACTGCGCCGCGGTGGACGACAGCGTCGAGGACCACGCGACGGTGGCCTACATCGCCGATTGCGCCCGGCAGGCGGGCCATCAGACCCGGGAGCTTGCGATGGGGCAGATCGGCGTGACACCCGACGGGCAGTTCGTCGGCGTCGACGACGAAGCCATCGGCATGCTGTTCAAGCTCTACCCGTGGGAATGGCTGTTCCGCGAGCAATTCGCCCGGCATCTGCCGCTTGCGCGCACGCGCTTCATCGAGCCGCCCTGGAAGGCGTTGCTCTCGACCAAGGCGCTGCTGCCCTACCTGTGGGAGATGGCTCCGGGCCATCAGCACCTGCTGCCCGCTTATTTCACCAACGATCCGCGGGCCTCGGCGCTGGCCGACAGGGTCGAGAAGCCGGTGCACTCGCGCGAAGGCGCCAACATCCGCATCTTCCGCGGCGGGCTTGAAGTCGAGGCCACAGATGGCCCCTATGCGGGCGGTCCCGCCATCGCCCAGGCGCTCGCGCGGACCGCGACGTTCGATGGCGGCCACGCCGTCATCGGCTCGTGGGTCGTCGCGAGCGAGCCGGCCGGCGTCGGCATCCGCGAAGATAAGGGCCTTGTGACGCGCGACAGCGCGCGCTTCGTGCCCCACGTCATCGACGGCTGAGCGCCGGCCACCGGCCGAGGGCGACTGACAGGGCCACTCGACATAACGTGACCACCGGCTCGGCGCGCCGCCGCACTGAGCAGTTCACAAAAGGCGCATTCCGCGCTCTAACAACCGCGACGCAACGCTCCGGGGCGAATCTCATGAACTTTCTGATCGTTTTGTCGGGCCTCGCCTCGGCCGCCGGACTTCTGGGCGGCATGGGCGCCGGCTGGTTCGCCAACGTGCCGTTCTACGTCGGGCTCGCCGGACTGGCGATGACGGCCGCCCTGGCGCTCGGCCGCAGCGTCGGACCGTTCCTCCGCTTCTTCATCGTGTTCTACTCCATCGGTTATGTCGCGCTGATCGCAATCACCATGCTGCAGCCGCTCCTGCCTGCAGGCTGGGCTTCCTTTGTGCCGCCGCCGCTGACCGCGTTCACGGCCGCCGCCTTCGCGCTCCTCGCCTTCGGGATGAGCCGCGTGCCTGTGATGCGCCAGATCACCGTGATCACCGACAAGTATTTCTCGACCGACGAGGTCGCCACCTACAGCCTGGGCGTCGGCAAGCCCTTCCAGTTCCCGGTCAAATGGATGGCAATGGGGCTGCTGGCCGTCATCATCCTGTTCAACCTCGGGCAGGTCTGGATTTCGGTCACGCTGTCGTTCTGGGGCCGCGACTGGTTCGACGCCATCCAGGCCAAGAACGGCGCGGAATTCTGGCGGCTCCTGTATCAGGTCTGGGTGCCGTTGGTGGCCGTCCTCATCGCCTCCAACTTCATCGAATTTCTGATCGTCTCGGCGTTCAAGATCAGGTGGCGCTCCTGGCTCACCGAAAAGCTCTTCGGCCGCTGGCTCGCCGACGGCACGCATTACCGCCTTCAATTCAGCGAAACGCGCATCGACAATCCGGACCAGCGCATCTCCGAGGACATCCGCAAGTACATCGACACGACGTATTCGCTAACGATCTCGATGATCCAGCAGATCTCGTCGCTGGTCTCGTTCGCGGTCATCCTGTGGGGCCTTTCGGCGAACCTGACATTGCCGGGGCTCGACACGCGCATTCCGGGCCTGCTGTTCTGGATTGCGCTGCTTTATGCAGCCATCGGCACGCTGGTGACGCACATGATCGGAAAGCGGCTGATCCGGCTCAATTTCCAGCAGGAGGTCTATGAGGCCGACTTCCGCTTCGGCCTCGCCCGGCTGCGTGAATACGGCGAGCCCATAGCGCTGCTGGGCGGCGAAAAGGCCGAGAACGACCGTCTGGGCGTGCAGTTCCGCCAGGTCATCCGCAACTTCTTCGATGTCGTCCGGGTGCAGAAATGGCTGTCGGCCTTCATCCAGCTCTACGGCTCGTCCAACTCCGTCGTGCCCTATGTGATCACCGCGCCGTTCTACTTCGCCGGGCAGATCACGCTGGGCGTGCTGCAGCAGACCAGCGGCGCCTTCGCGCGGGTCGACAGCGCGCTGTCGTTCTTCATCGACCGCTATTCGCTCCTGGCCGACTTCAAGGCGGTGGTGGACCGCCTCACGAGCTTCGACGCCTCGATGCTGAAGGCGGAGACCATCAAGGCCGACAGCAAGATCAAGCACCCGCATTCGGCGGGCGAAAACCTCGACATCCGGAACCTGACGCTGACGCTGCCGGGCAACCTGCCCATCGTGAAGACGGACGCGCTGACCATGAACCGCGGCGAGCGCACCTTGCTGATCGGCCCGTCAGGCTCGGGCAAGTCGACCCTCTTCCGCGCCATCGCGGGCATCTGGCCCTTTGGCGAAGGCGACATCGCCACCCCCAAGGGCAGGTCGGTGATGCTGCTGCCGCAACGGCCCTATCTACCGCTCGGAACGCTGCGTTCCGCCGTCACCTATCCGGGGGTGGTGGGCGATTACAGCGATGAAGCCATCATCGCCGCCTTGAAGGCCGCGCGGCTGCCGCATCTGATGGACCGGCTCGACGAGGAGGCGTACTGGGTCCAGGTGCTCTCCCTCGGCGAGCAGCAGCGGCTCGCAGTCGCGCGGGTGCTTCTGGCGAAGCCGGACTGGCTTTTCCTGGATGAAGCGACCGCTGCGCTGGACGAACCCATGGAAGCCGCGATCTACGCTGTGCTGAAGGAGCAGCTGCCCGGGACGACCGTCGTCTCGATCGGCCACCGCTCGACATTGAAAGCGATGCATGACCGCATCATCGAGATGAAGCCGTCGGGAGATGGGGGCAGGCTGTTCGCCCCGGGTTGATCAGGCACGATCCAGAGCCTTGAAGTCAGACGATATCCTGATCCTGAGCCTGTCGAAAGACGAGTTCCAGCTCCCACTCAACTGGAGCCTCGCCCTTCGACAGGCTCAGGGTGAGGATTATTGGAGCCGGATCAGATCAGAGCGCTCGTTCGAACTGGATCTCGCCGGCAACCCCGGTGAGGACGAGCCGACCCTGAACGACGTCCCACTTGCGGGCGCCGCGCAAGGCCACGAGAAAGGCGCGCTCGGTCGCCATCGAGGCGCCGTCGCAGGCTTTGCGCGTCACGGCCACGGGCCCGACCGCGAGCGCTTGCTCGCGCAGCGGAAAGGCGGTCGCTGAAAAGGTGTTGCAGCCGCTGAAGCCCTTGGCGCGCAACTGTTCGTCGATCACCAAAGATGGCCTCTCCCCTCCGACGGGCCTGCCTCCGACGCTGACCGCAGTCCAGGATGCGCCAAGCGGGAACTGCTTCTCCGGGCGCGGTTGAGGCACGAGGCCTTCATCGTTCGTCGGGCGCTGCGTGCGCGGCTGCTGGGCCTCGGCAGGGACGGCGGCGAGAGGCGAGAGCGCAAGAAGGCCGAAGACGAGATGGCGAAGCATCATGAACAATCCGGTATGTGTCACAAACGAGCTCAGACATAATGCATGGCGCGCAGAAGACGAAGTCTCGTTAAGATCGCTTTGCCGCCAATGGCAGGCGCTGTCAACGCGGCGGGCGCGGCGACGGCTGACGCCGCAGCGCTGCGGAGCCCAGCGCGACGCCACTGCGCATGCCGCCAAGCATCCGCATGTGCGATGAACTGCCGATGTACGGATCGCGTTCGGCGTGACGGGCTGTTTGGCCTCAAGCTGGCATGGCGTCGGTTCAGATCCGCGCCAGCAGACGCTCGAGCAATGGGTTCTCCTGGCGGAAGACATAGTCGAGCGAGCGGATCGTCACGTCCGCCGCGCCTTCGGCCGTCAGATCCTCAACCAACTGGAAGGAACTGCGCCGTGGGCAATGGAACGTGAGCGCGCCTTCGGCTCCCGCGCCGAAGGGCAGCCTCGCTCCATGGCGGCCGGCGATGCTCTCTGCGAGCGCGGGCAGGGCGGCCGGATCGGCGGCGCCGAGCTGCGCTCGCACCTCATGCATGGTGCGCCCCTCCTCCTCGGCGGCGATGCGGGCCAGGATCGCCCGCGCAGCCTTCGTGGCGCGCAGGCCCCAGTTCGCTTTGAGCGAGGCGACGAGGTTCGCCTCCGAGGACAGCATCACGCCGTCGTCCAGCACCTTGAGCCCGTTCGCCGCCAGCGTCGCGCCGGTGGTGGTGATGTCGACGACGATCTCGGCGGTGCCGGCCGCCGGTGCGCCCTCGGTCGCGCCCAGGCTCTCGACGATGCGGTAGTCGCTGATGCCATGCTCGCTGAAATGGCGCATGGTGAGGCGGACATATTTCGTCGCGACCCGGAGCTTGCGCCCATGGTCGGCGCGCATCTGCTCGGCGATGTCGTCGAGATCCGCCATCGTCGCCACGTCGATCCAGGCCTGCGGGACCGCGACGACGACGTTGGCGTGCCCGAAGCCCAGCGTCGTCAGGAGTTCGACCGTGCCCTCCGCATCGGCGATCTGCTCGCGCACCAGGTCTTCGCCCGTGATGCCAAGATGCGCAGCGCCGGAGGCGAGCTGCGCCACGATCTCCGAAGCGGACAGGAAGGCGACCTCGACGTCTCCCAGCCCCTTGATCGCGCCGCGGTAATTGCGCTCGCTGCGTTGCTGGACGAAGCCGAGCCCGGCACGCGCGAAGAACGCCGACGCGTTCTCCTGAAGCCGGCCCTTCGAGGGCACAGCCAGGACGAGCGGCGGATCGGAGATGTCGGTCATGACGGCCTCCGCCCGAGCCTGTCGAGCCAGATGGATGCTCCGACGGCGGGCATCGCGCCCGGAGCGCCCAGTTTGCCCAGCAAGGTGTCGTATCGTCCGCCGCCGGCCACGGGCTTTGACGGCGCGGCCACCGCCGCGGAGGCAGGCTGGTCGTGCACTTCGAAGATGAAGCTGGTGTAATAGTCGAGATTCCGCGCAAATCCCGCATCGAAGCGCATCGCCGTCACCTCGAGCCCTCGCGCCGCCATGAAGCCGATGCGCGCCTCGAAGGCATCGAGCTCGGCCTCGAGGTCGAGGCTGGCGGCATCGGCCAACCCGCGCAAGGCTGCCGCGCCGTCGTCGGGATCGCCCTGGACGCTCAAGGCCTTGGCGATGACGGCCCTGACTTCGGCCGATGTCTGCTGCGGCTCGGAGGCGCGCGCCAGGAAGCGGCTCGCGATGTCTCCGGCCGTGCGTCCGCCCACCGTCGAGATGCCGGCGATCGAGAGCACATCCTCCACGAAGCCGCGGGCCGCTTTCGGGTCCTGGCCTTGAAGCGCGGCGATCAGGCCAGCCTGCGCCGCGCTGGCCGCGGGAGCCTTCACATCCAGCGCCTCGATGGCGTCGACGCCCTTCCCGGCGCTCATGGCGCGCATCAGGCGCCTGGCCGGCGCCGAGGCCACGTTCAGCCCCCGCACGATGGCCTTGATCAGCGCGACGTCGCCGAGCCGGATGTCGGGATTGTCCAGCCCTGCCTCGGCAAGCGCCTCGCAGGTGAGCGTCAGGACCTCGGCATCAGCGGCTTCGGCGTCGCCGCGTCCCAGGGACTCGATGCCCGCCTGCCAGAATTCGCCGGTCTCGCCGCCGCGCATCCGGAACACAGGCCCGAGATAGCTGTAGGCTCCGGCTTCGCCCGGCTGCGACTTCGCCAGGTGGTCGCGGCAGACAGGAATGGTGAATTCAGGGCGCAGGCACATGTCGCGGCCCTCGGCGTCCTGGGTCATGAACATGCGCTTGCGCAGATCCTCGCCGGAGACATCGAGGAAAATGCCGGCCGGCTGCAGCACGCCCGGTTCGGCCAAGCCATAGCCATGCTTCTGGAACACGACGAGCAAGGCCGTCCCCAAACCGTTGCTGGCATTGCCATCGCTCATGAAAAGCCGTCTGCCCCGCTGAACCGCACCTGGCGGTCTCCTACCAGCCGAGGCCGTCCAGCGCGACCCTTTTCACGAGGAAAGGTGAACGGGTTAAACCATTCGGGGCGCGCTCGCGGCGCACTGGGCTCCGGCTTCACGCTGCGTAGCGTTCACCGCCGTAATACTCCACGTAGCGCGGCTCGATGTGCGATACGGGCAGGACCACGAGAACGTCCGTCGTGCCGAATTGGCGGTCGATCACCGCGCCGTCCCCGAAGCGCGCGCCGATGCGCAGGTAGCCCTTGAGCAGCGGGGGCAGGGCCTTCAGCGCGGCTTTCGCGTCGATGGCGTGGGCCGGCAGCGTGTCCATGGCCACGTGTTTGAACGGATGGGCGCGGGCGCTCCACTCGCCGGTGGCGCGGGCATTGTGGTGTAGGAAGCCAAGCCGCTCCCGGAGTTGCGTGGGGTCCACGCCTTCCAGCGAGGCGCAGCCGAACATCACGTCGATATGGTGGTGGCGAACATAGGCCCAGATGCCGTGCCACAGCAGCTCCACGGTCTTCTTGGTGCGGTATTCCTCCAGTACGCACGAGCGGCCCAGTTCGAGGAAGCGCTTGCCCTTGTGCCGTGCAATCAGGCTCGCGATGTCGAATTCGCCCTGGCTGTAGAAGCCGGTGCTGCCCGCCTTGTCCTGCCGCAGGAGGCGATAGGTGCCGACGACCATGGGGCACGGCTTGCGGCCGGGGCGCATGTCGAGCCGCGCGGTGTCGACGACCAGCAGATGGTCGCATACGGCGTCGAACGCATCGATGTCCCGGCGCAGAAGCCTCGCCCTCGCGTTGGGCACGGCCGACATTTCCTCGTAGAACACCTGGTAGCGCAGGCGTTGGGCCCGGCGCACGTCGCGTGCCGATCTCGCAAGCCTGATCTCGAGATGTCCGGATCGGCCCAGGACTTTGCCAAGGCCCTGGTTGTCCATCTGGCGCGCCGGAAACGGCACGATCTGATGCGGGAGGCTGGACAGGAAGGCGAGGGCCGGTTCCGGCATGCGCATGGCGCGCAGATCGAAGCGGAACGTGTCAGGCGCGGAGCCGTTCGACATTGGGCGTCAGTTCCATCCGGCCGAGATCTGGCGCAGGCGACGATTCGCCCGCAAAGTCCAGCGGATCACTGTGCGTTACATAGGTCATGAACGGCGTTGTGACACCTGCGCGACGGAAAAATGACAGGCCCGGACCGGCCGCAGAGACTCACGCCGCGCTGCTGTAGGCGGGGTCCGCCGCGAGCTTCAGCCACAGCGCGAGTTGGTCGCGGACCAGCGGCTTGGGCAGGCAGTCGTCGAAGCCTGCGGCCATCGCAGCCTGCCTGTCGTCGGCCGAGACGTTGGCGGTGACGGCGATCAGCGGCAGGCGGTGCATGGCGCCCATCGCGGCCTCCTCCTCGCGGATCAGCCGCGCAGCCTTCAGCCCGTCCATGATCGGCATGCGGACATCGAACACGCCGAGGGCGAAAGGCTCGGCCTCGCCGCTGAGGGCCGCCGTCATCAGCGCCACCGCCTCCTGACCGTTCTGCGCCCACACGGGCTCCGCTCCCAGCTTCTCGAGCGTCCGGCGCGCCAGCAGCGCGTTGATCTCGTTGTCCTCCGCAAGCAGCACCCGCAGGCGCGGCGTGGCGCCCGCAGCCAAGGGCTCGGTGTTGTTCGCCATGCCGGGAGCCTGATCGAGGCGCGCCTCGGTCCAGTTCATCTGCGCCAGCAGGGAGCGGCCGCGCACGGGCTTGACCAGAAAGCCGTCGAACCCCGCGCGTGCAGGCGCGCCGAAGCTGCGCCGCTCGAAGGGCGAAAGCATGATCACGCGCCGCGAGACCCCTGCGGCGCGCGCCAGGATGGCGAGCTCCCGCGCCTTCTCCGCGCCGAGTGCATGGTCGACCAGCAGGACGTCGAACGTCTCGAGGATCATGATGTTCTCGGCGTCGTCTGCGCTTATCGCCTGCCTGACCCGGACGCCGACCCGCCAGGCCGCCTCGATCATGTAGGCTGCCTCGAAGGGTGCGGACGACACGAGCAGGGCGCTGAATCCTGGCCGCTCCGCCATGGCCGATGCGGCGCGGGCCGGCTCGGGCTCGCCCGCAAGCGGCAGGCTGACGGTGAAGGCGGAGCCTTGGCCTGGCACGCTCGACACCTCGATGCGGCCATCCATCAGCGTGACCAGCCGCTTGACGATGGCCAGCCCGAGGCCGGAACCGCCATGCGTTCGGGCGGTGCTCTCGTCGGCCTGCTCGAACTCCTCAAAGATGGCCTCGAGCCGATCGGCGGCGATGCCAGGCCCCGTGTCCTCGACCGTGATCCGGACGGCCCCATCCTCCCAGCCCAGCCTGACGCCGACGCCGCCGGCTTCGGTGAACTTCACGGCGTTGCCCACCAGGTTGATCAGGATCTGGCGCACGCGGTCGGCGTCGCCCCTGACCTTGCCGGGCATCTCGGGGCTGGCGAGCGTGGCGAGCGAAAGCCTCTTGTCATGCGCCTTCGGCGCCAGCAGTTCGACCACGCCCTCCGCCAGCGCCACCAGATCGAAAGGCTCCTCGCTGAGCGTGGTGCGGCCGGCCTCGACCTTGGAGAAGTCGAGGATCTCCTCGATCAGCGACAGGAGCGCGTCGCCGGACGTGCGCAGCGCGCGCACATAGGTCGTCTGCTCCGGATCAAGGCGCGTGTCGTTGAGCAGGTCGGCCATGCCGATGATGCCGTTCAGAGGCGTGCGGAATTCGTGGCTGACGGTCGCGAGGAAGCGTGACTTCGCCTCGTTGGCGCTCTTGGCATGGGCGAGCGCCTCGTCGAGCTGCTGCTCGGAGGCGACGCGCGCGGTGACGTCGCGGCCGACGCGCTGGATCAGCCGCGTTTCGTCCGGCATCGGCAGGGTTGTCTCCGCCCATGAGATCCATCGGTCTCCGTCAGGCCCGCTGATGCGCTCATCGACCAGGCGCGTGCCGTCGGGCGTGATCTCGACCAGGTGCGCGGACAGCGGCTGCGGCGCGGACATCGAGCCGATCAGCGCTGCGACGGTCGTGCCGCACAACGTCGCGTAGGCGAGGTTTGCATAGACGATGGGCCCGCCCGCAACGCGCCTTATGATGAGGTCGCCCTGCGCCTCGATCAGGCTCCGATGCTGCTCCTCGCTCTCGGTCACGGCGAATAGCTTGTCGTTGAGCAGTTCCGTGGCGCGGGTCAGTTCGTCCGCCCGGTGCTGGAGCTGGCGATGGTCGCGCGCCAAGACCCACGCGGCGGCGGTGGCGATGGCCGCCGCGAGCGCCAGCACGCCGCAAAGTCCCGCCAGCAGTAACGTCCCCTGGTCCAATGCCGTGCCTCTCGCAGGCCTTTAGCAGGCCATCCGCAGCGACTAGGGCACGGCATTGGTTTCCGTGCGGGTAACGCGCGCCGCCTTCATCGCGGCGTGGTTGCGGTCCGGTAAACAGCGCGCCGGTACGCGCCGGCGGCTTTCAGCCCTTGATCATCTGATAGGCCGGCAGGGTGAGGAAGTCGGCGAATTCGGGCGCGAGCGACATGTCCTTGAACAGCTTCGCAGCGTCCGGGAATCGCCCGCCTGCGAAGGCTTCCTCGCCGACTTCGGCCTTCACCTTTTCCATCTCTTCGCCATAGACCGCCTCGAACCAGGCCGGCGTCACCTTGACGCCGCCCTCGAGCTCGACGCCGTACTTGATGAACTGCCAGATTTGCGCGCGGCTGATCTCCGCTGTCGCCGCATCCTCCATCATGTTGTAGATCGGCACTGCGCCGCGCCCGCGCAGCCACGCCTCCATGTATTGGACGCCAACGCGGATGTTCTCGCGGAATCCGGCTTCGGTGCGCGTGCCCTGGTGCGGCTCCAAAAGGTCGGCGCGGGCAACGTCCACGTCCTCGCGCAGCCTGGAGAGCTGGTTCGGCGTCGGCATCAGGCGGTCGAACACCTCCATCGCGACCGGCACGAGATCGGGATGCGCCACCCACGTCCCGTCATGGCCATTGCTCGCCTCGCGCTCCTTGTCGGCCTTGACCTTGGCGAAGGCGGCTGCGTTGGCCTCGGGGTTGTTCTTGATCGGGATTTGCGCCGCCATGCCGCCCATGGCGAAAGCGCCGCGGCGGTGGCATGTCTTGATCAGGAGCAGCGAGTAGGCCTGCAGGAACGACTTGCTCATCACCACCTGGGAACGGTCCGGCAGGACATAGTTCGGGTTCTTGGCCAGCTTCTTGATGAACGAGAAGATGTAGTCCCAGCGCCCGCAGTTGAGGCCGGCCATGTGCTCCTTCAGCTCATAGATGATCTCGTCCATCTCGAACGCCGCCGGCAGCGTCTCGATCAGGACCGTGGCCTTGACCGTGCCGGCTTTGAGGCCGAGCGCGCCTTGAGCATGCAGCATCACGTCGTTCCACAGGCGCGCCTCCAGATGGCTCTCCATCTTGGGCAGGTAGAAGTAAGGCCCCGAGCCGGCGGCGACCGCGGCCTTCGCGTTGTGGAACATGTACATGCCGAAATCGAACAGCGAGCCGGAAAGCGCGTCGCCGTCCACTAGGACATGCTCCTCCATCAGGTGCCAGCCGCGTGGGCGCACCACCAGCACGGCCGGGCTCGGGCCAAGCTTGTAGGCCTTGCCGGAGTTGGGATCGGTGAAGTCAAGCTTGCCCGCCCAGCGGTCCTTGAGGTTGATCTGCCCTTCGATGCAGTTCGTCCATGTCGGCGAATTGGCGTCCTCGAAATCGGTCATGAAGACCTTCGCGCCGCAATTGAGCGCATTGACCACCATCTTGCGGTCGGTCGGCCCGGTGATCTCCACGCGCCTGTCCTGCAAGTCGGCCGGAATGGGCGCCACCGTCCAGTCGCCGTCGCGCACATGCTTGGTCTCCGGCAGGAAGTCAGGCGTCTCGCCGGCGTCGAAGCGCTTCTGGCGTTCGGCGCGCAAGGCCAGCAGGCGCTTGCGCGTCTCGTCGAAGCGGCGATGCAGGTCGGCAACGAAGGCCAGCGCATCAGGCGTGAGGATCTCGTTGAAACGCGGCTTCATCGCGCCGTTGACGGCGACGCCTCTCAGTGTGGATGTGTCCGGCATGTTGTTCTCCTGCTCGCCCGCACGGCTATGATTGAGTCGATAGTTATCACGCTGCGCGATCTGTTCCAAAAGATGCCAAAGCGAACGATCACTCTTTCGATTATGGCAATAATGGCGTTGCCGATGACGTCTGTGTGATCCGTGTAACGGTTCCGGCTGCCGTGCCGAAAAGTGTTGCATGGACGCGGAGTCGCCCGTCCCAGCTCCGGAGACTGACATGAAGACCCTGTTCGCTGCTCCCATCGCCGCATTGATCATGATGGCTCCCGCACTCGCCGCCGATTTCAAGCCTTACGAAAAGGCCGCGTTCGACAAGCTCCTAGCATCCGGCCAGCCAGTGCTGGTGCATGTTCATGCCGACTGGTGCCCCACCTGCAAGCGTCAACTGACCGTGCTCGGCCCGATGCTGAACGACCCCGCCAACGCGAAGGTCACGGCCGTCACCGTCAACTTCGACACTGAAGCCGCATTCAAGCAGGCCAACCGCGTGGGCGGGCAGTCGACGCTGATCGCCTACAAGGGCGGCAAGGAAGTGGCGCGCTCCGTCGGCGCGACCGATGCGGCGAGCATCGGCGGGCTGATCGCGCAGGTGAGGTGATTGCCCGGGCGAGGCGAGACCCGGTTGAGGTGAGAGCTTGGGTGAGGTGAGCGACGGCGCGAGATGTCGCGCCTGTCTTCATCCTTCGACGGGCTCAGGATGAGGATTTGTGGGGGGTCAGGATAAGGGCGCAGGCCACTCCTGATCCGCCCGCAACCTATCCTCATCCAACCACGGCGCATCCACATCCAACCGCGACCTTTCCTCATCCCACCGGGGCGCATCCTCATCCTGAGCCCGTCGAAGGACCGCCCCTCGCCGTTGCCGACGCCTGACCTGTTCACGACCTGATCCTCATCCTGAGCCCGTCGAAGGGTAATCAGCCCCCGGACGCCCTGCGCACCGCCCTTGCAGCCAACCAAAGAAAGCGACCATGCTCGCGATCATCTCATCCTATGCCGCTGGCATGCTGACCACGCTGAACCCCTGCGTGCTGCCGGTGCTGCCGATCGTGATGGCCACGGCTTTCAGGGGCGGCCGGTTCGGGCCGATCGCCCTGGCCGCGGGGCTCTCCATCGGGTTCACCACGATCGCCCTCGCCGTCGCGGCCACCGGGGCGTTCCTGGGCCTCGACCCGTCCGTCCTCAGGACGGTCGCCGCGATCATGTTCATCGCGGCAGGCTGCCTGTTCCTGTTCAAACGGCTGCAGGATGGCATGTCGGGCCTGATGCAGCCGCTCGCCGACCGCGCCAACACCTTGTCGATGGGCGCCGACACCAGTTCGCTGGCTGGCCAGTTCGGCATCGGGCTGCTGCTCGGCGTGGTCTGGTCGCCGTGCTCCGGCCCCGCGCTCGGCGCGGCCATCGGGCTGGCGGCGCAAGCCGGCGGCCTCGGCGACGCTGCTGTCCGCATGGCCTTCTTCGGGCTGGGCGCGGGAACGATCCTGGCTCTGATCGCCTATGGCTCGCGCGCTGCGGTCACTGCCAACCGCACGCGGCTGATGAGCATCGCCACGGCGGCGAAGCCGGTCGCGGGCCTCGTGTTCATCGCCCTCGGCGTCGCGACCCTCACCGGCTACGACAAGGAGATCGAGCGCGCGATCACCGGCGCCATGCCTGATTGGCTGGTCAACCTGACGACGTCTGTGTGATCATCCGGTCGCCATCAGCAGCGCCAGGCCGATGCTGCCCACCGCGATCCGCCAATAGGCGAAGGGCTTGAAGCCGTAGTTCGAGACGATGTCGAGCAGCTTCTTCACGACGACGAGCCCCGCCAGGAACGCGGAGACGAAACCAATGGCGATCAGCACCACGTTGTCGACGCTGAGCGACTTGTAGTTCTTCAGCAGGTCGTAGGCGAATGCGCCGGCCATGGTCGGCATCGCAAGGAAGAACGAGAACTCGGCGGCGGAGCGCTTCGAGGCCCCCAGCAGCATCGCGCCGACGATCGAGGAGCCCGACCGCGACACGCCTGGCACCATGGCGAGGCACTGTATCAGGCCGATCTTGAGATACATCGGAATGGGGAACTGCATCGCGTCGTCATGCTTCACCTCGAGGTCGAGATCGTCGACGACAAGCAGGATGAGGCCGCCTGCGATCAGCGTGCAGCACACGAGGAACGGGTTGAACAGCACCCCCTTGATGAAGCCGTGCAGGACTGCGCCGATCAGCGCGGCGGGCAGGAAGGCCAGCAGCACGCCGGCCACGAACCTTCGCGAGTCCGCGTTCGAGGGCAGCGTCGCCGCAACCCGCCAGAGCTTGCCGAAGTAGACGGACAAAATGGCGAGGATAGCCCCGAGCTGGATGAGAACGGCGAAGGTCTTGCCGAAATCGTCATCGCCGATGCCGAGGAAATGATCGATCAGCAGCAGATGCCCGGTGGATGAGACGGGAATGAACTCGGTCAGGCCTTCGACCAGCCCCAGAACCAGCGCCTTGATGTAGTCCATGAACAACCAGGCCCTTCCCCGGCCATCTTTCGCGCCCACTCCACCGGACCATTCGAATCGTGTTGTCGGCGGCGGCGTCGAGTTCTATACGCCGTCACTTGCCCGCGCCATCCGGCTCTTCGCGTTCCGCCGCTCTTGCAGCTTCGTCGCCGACCAACTCCCCAACCCGCCAAAGTCTTCAAAATCCATGCCCCGCCTCGTCCACGCGCCATTTTGCCCTCATTCGCGATTCATCCGGCTGGTCATGTCCGAAATGGGCATGGAAGCCGAATACAGCGAAGAGCGGCCATGGGAGCGCAGCACGGCGTTCCTGACGCTCAATCCGGCCGGCACGACGCCTGTGCTGATCGAGGAGGGCGCGCTCGTGGTGCCGCACGCCGACATCATCGCCGAATACCTTGACGAGACGCGCGGCCTTGCGCTGGGCGAGCGCCGGCTTCTGCCGGATCCGCCCGCGGAACGTGTCGAGGTGAGGCGGCTGACGCACTGGTTCAACCACAAGTTCTTCGATGAGGTGTCCGGCCCGCTGACGCTCGAGAAGATCAACAAGCGCTTCATGCGCAACGAGGAGGGCGGCGGCCCTCCAGACACGGTCTCCATCCGTGCGGCCCGCTCGAACATGCGCTATCATCTGCAGTACATCGGCTGGCTCACCGCGCGGCGGAACTGGCTCGCGGGCGACCAGATGTCCTACGCCGACCTCGCCGCGGCGGCGCACTTGTCCTGCGCCGACTATCTCGGCGACGTGGCGTGGGACGACAGCGAAGGCGCGCGCGCATGGTATGCGAAGATGAAGTCACGCCCCAGCTTTCGCCCGCTGCTGGCCGAGCGCGTCGCGGGGGTGGCGCCCGTAGCGAGCTACGACAATCTCGACTTTTGAGCGCCGGCACGGCAGCGCCGGACAGGCTGAAGGCCGCGGTGCTGGCGCGTGCGGCCCTTGAGGGATTCGAGGCGGCGCGCGTCACCACGCCTGCCGCCATCCCCCAGGCCGCAGGCCGCCTCGCGGACTGGCTCGGCGGCGGCCACCACGGCTCGATGGGCTGGATGCAGGACCGGTCCGATTGGCGCGGCGACCCTGCAAAGCTCTGGCCGGAGGCACGCTCGGTCATCATGCTGGGGATGTCGTATGCGCCCGGCGCCGATCCGCTGGCCGCGCTCGCCCGCAAGGAGGCCGCCGCGATCTCGGTCTATGCCGCGCGCCGTGACTATCACGATGTCATCAAGGGCAAGCTCAAGACTATCGCTGGCGTGCTCGCGGCCGCCGACGCGTCGGTGAAGGTGTTCGTGGACACTGCGCCTGTGATGGAGAAGGCGCTGGCGCAGGCGGCGGGACTGGGCTGGCAGGGCAAGCACAGCGTGCTGGTGTCGCGCCAGCATGGCTCATGGCTGTTTCTCGGGGCCATCTTCACCACTGCGGAGCTGCCGCCCGACGAGCCGGAGAGCGACCATTGCGGCGCCTGCACCCGCTGCCTCGACATCTGCCCAACCAACGCGTTCCCGCAGCCGTACGTGCTCGATGCGCGCCGCTGCATCGCCTACCTCACCATCGAGCACGCCGGCCATATCGGCCGTGAATTCAGGGCAAGCATCGGAAACCGCGTGTTCGGCTGCGACGACTGCCTCGCGGTTTGCCCATGGAACAAGTTCGCCGGCGCGGCGCACGCGGCTAAACTGTCCTTGCGGGCCGATCTGCTGGCGCTGCCGCTCGATCAACTTGCGGGGCTGGACGACCAGGCGTTCCGCAGCCTTTTCGCCGGCACGCCCGTCAAGCGGACGGGCCGCGACCGCTTCGTCCGCAATGTCATGATCGCCATCGGCAATTCAGGCATGCCGAACCTTGCGCCGGTGGCCCGCGCGGCGCTTGGGGATCACTCGCCGTTGGTGCGCGCCATGGCGGTCTGGACTCTGGCGAGGCTTGACCCCGCCAGCATCGGCGATCTCGCCGCGCAGCATGCTCCGTGCGAGCAGGACGCCGACGTGCGCGCCGAATGGGATGCGGCTGTGGAGGAGCGGCCATGAACCTCGTCGTGCTCGGCATGGGCTATTCGGCGGCCGA
>JANOCI010000138.1:0-12634 GCA_031412095.1 Allobosea sp. | reverse complement strand
AGTTTCTACAAGATCGGCTACCGGCTGGCCTTTGCGGGCGGGCTGGGGCTGGCCGGGGAACTGGCGCGGGACGGCAAGAAGGTGTTCCTCGACCTCAAGCTCCACGACATCGGCAACACGGTGCAGGAGGGCGTCGAAGCGCTCAGCCGCATGGACCTGACGTTCCTAACCGTCCATGCCTATCCGCAGACAATGCGGGGCGCGGTCGAGGGCCGGGGCGACGCCTCGCTTCGCCTGCTGGCCGTCACGGCGCTGACTTCCTACGACGACGGCGACCTGCACGACGCCGGATACCGTCTGGCGGTGCGCGAGCTTGTCAGCCTCAGGGCGCAGCAGGCGCGGACCGCGGGCATCGACGGCATCGTCTGCGCTGCGGCGGAGGCCAGCATCGTGCGGGAGGCGATCGGGCCGCGCATGGTCATCGTGACGCCGGGCATCAGGCCGCATGGCGCGGGCAGCGGCGACCAGAAACGGACGCTGACGCCGTCGGAGGCGATCCGGGCCGGCGTCGACCACATGGTGATCGGCCGCCCGATCGTGCGCGCGCCGGACCCGCGCGGGGCGGCTCAAGCCATCATGGACGAGATCGCGCAGGTTTCGTAAGAGTTCGGTCTCGTCGAAGCGCCGTTCGTCGAAGGGCGCGGCAAACGTCCATCTGTGGAGAACACCATGCCCAAGGGCTATGTCATCGCACGCGCAGTCGTCACCAACGCAACGCAGTGGGCGCTCTACGCTGCCGAGGCCTCCAAGGCCATGAAGCAGTATGGCGGCACGCCGCTTGTCCGCGGCGGCCAGATGACTGTGGCCGAAGGGGAAGGCCGCGCCCGCAACGTCGTGATCGAGTTCGGCAGCTTCGATGACGCCAAGGCCTATGCCGGGTCTCCGGAATACGCCGCAGCCCGCAAGCTGCGTGAGGGCGCGGGCCATATCGACATCGTCTGCGTCGAAGGCATGTGAGGGCGGAACGATGGCCAAGGGATACTGGATCGCCAGGCTCGACATCACCGATCCCGAGGCTTACGCCGCCTACCGCGCCAAGAATGCGATCGCCTTCGCCAAATTCGGCGGGCGCTTCATCGTGCGCGGCGGGCCATACAAGCTCGCCAGGGGCGAGGGGCGCGAGCACAACGTCGTGCTGGAGTTCCCAAGCGGCGATGCTGCGAGAGCCTGCTACGCCTCGCCCGAATACCAGGACGCCGTCGCCCATCTGGCGGTGATGGGGTCCGTCGATCTCGTCATCATAGATGGCTATGAAGGCCCCCAGCCGGGCGACGCCTGAGCGCCGCTTGCGCCCTTAACCGATCGTTGACCATCCTTGAAGCATGATGCGGCAAGGATGAATGCCGGCAGGATCGCCACGAATCGACCATGATCGCGCCTCGCCGGCGTCAGGATTGGGCGGCAGGTGTCCACGGCCCGCGTCGACCCGGCGCAAATTGACAGAGGACGTAAGGATTCCATGCCCAGCGACGTTCAACGCCGCGACCGACGCAAGACCGCGAACTTCCACGATCACGCTGCGCGGGATCTTTATGTACACCACTACGGGGCCATCGGCATCGCCGCTGTCGCCGCCGGCGCAAGCCAGCAGAGAACGGCGCGCCTGACGCCCGTCGCCCGCGACATCCCCGCCATCTTGCGCCATGGGCCGGAAACCGGCTGATATGCCGGGTGCTTCTTGCCTGAAGCGCATCAGCCGCTTCAGGCTTTCGTTCCGCAACGTGAGTTGCGGTCACCTTTGACAGAACCCTGGATTCGAGACCCATGACTGTCACCCGGCGCTCGCTCCTCAAGATCGGCGCCGGTTTTTTATTGGCCGGAGCCAGCGGCGGCGCCTACGCGCGCTTCCTGGAGCCAGGCGGTTCGCTCGCCGTCACCCGATATGGGTTTGCGCCGCCCAGGTGGACGCCCGGATTGAAGCTCAGGGTCGTGGCGCTGTCCGACCTGCATTGCGGCAGCGCGCACATGCCGCTGTCCCGCATCGAGCAGATCGTCGAGATCAGCCATGCGCTCGAGGCTGACGTCATCGTCCTGCTCGGCGACTACATCACGCGCGTCTCCCGCAACGTGCATGGTCTTTCGCCGCGTGCATGGTCCACCGCGCTGGGGCGGCTGAAAGCCCCGCTCGGCGTGCACGCCATCCTCGGAAACCATGAATACTGGGACGACCCGGACATCCAGCGCCGCGGGCAGGGCGATCCGTTCGCCAAGCTTGCGCTGCTGGACCGGGGCGTGCCCGTGCTCGACAACAAGGCCGTGCGCCTGAGCAAGGACGGGATGCCGTTCTGGATCGCCGGCCTCGCCGACCAGCTCGCCTTCAGGGTCGGATGGGACCGGGTGAAGGGCGGCATCTACCGCGGGGTCGATGACCTGCCAGGCACGCTGGCGCAGGCCGCGGACGGGGCGCCCGTCATCCTGCTCGCGCATGAGCCGGATGTGTTCGCCTCGCTGCCGTCCACGCGGCACTCCGCCAACCTCGCCGTCACCCTGGCTGGCCACACCCATGGCGGGCAGGTCAGCCTGCTGGGCTGGACGCCCTTCATCCCGTCGGAGTTCGGCAGCCGCTATGCCTATGGTCGCATTGCGGAGGGCGGCCGCGACATGATCGTGTCCGCCGGCCTCGGAACCAGCGGGCCGCCTGTCAGGTTCGGCGTGCCGCCGGAAATCGTGGTGCTGGACCTGGGGTGAGAACAGGCAAGGCAGGTTGAGTGTCGGCATCGGCTACTGCGGTCATTCCTTCTCCCCTTGCGGGAGAAGGTGGGCAGCGCCCGGAAGAGGGGTTGGCATGACAACCCGGCATGATCTCACGACCCCTCTTCCGCCCTTCGGTCGCCTTCTCCCGCAAGGGGAGAAGGGCGTCGCGCCGCAATGGCGTTTCTGATGAGGCGCCAAGCAAAACATCAGTGCCTGAAGGTCAAGAAGAGTCACCGCAGCCAATGCCGGCCTCAGATCACCACGACCTTCGCGCCGACCTTGACCCGGTTGAACAGGTCGATCACGTCGACATTGCGCATCCGGATGCAACCCGACGACGATGCCTGGCCGATGGATTCAGGCTCGTTCGTGCCGTGGATGCGGTAGAGCGTGTCGCGCCCGTCCTTGTGCAGGTAGAGCGCGCGTGCGCCAAGCGGGTTCTCCGGTCCGCCCGCCATGCCTCCGGCGCGGTGCCGCAGGTGCGGCCAGCGCTGCAGCATTTCCGCCGGCGGCGTCCAGCTAGGCCACTCGGCCTTGCGCGCGATGTCCATATGCCCGGTCCAGCCGAAGGCCTCGTTGCCGACGCCCACGCCGTAGCGGATGGCCTTGCCCTCGGGCAGCACGAGGTACAGCAACCTGTCCTGGGAATAGATGACCACCGTGCCGGGCTTCTCCGACGTGCGGTAATCGACCTCGTAGCGCTGGAACTGCGGATCGAGCTCCCAGTTGGGCACAAGGGCCATGTACTGCGCGTCACGGATGCTCAGGCTCGGGTCCGGCACGCCGCGCAGGCAGCCACTGAGAATCAGCGCGGCGGAAAGAGCGATTGCGGCGCGAATCGGGAAATGCTGCGTCATGGGCGGAAAATGCATGCATCATGGTTAATCAAGTCTTGTCCAATGTTGCGTCGCCGACCGTGCGGCTCGACATTCGCCCGCCGGCCGTGGCATTGGCGGAACGCACCTTGTGATTGACCGGAGCTGCCCGCGATGAGCACACTTCTTCTGTCGCACGCTGATGGCCTGCTGCATCAGACCCCGGCAGGCCATCCCGAGAGTCCCGACCGCATCCGCGCCGTCGAGGCGGCGCTGGCGACGGAGGCCTTTGCGGAATTGCTGCGCGAGGATGCGCCCGCCTGCGCCGACGCCGACATCCTCCTCTGCCATCCGGAAAGGCATCTCGAGGCCATGCTCGCCGCCAGCCCCGAGATCGGCACGGCGATGATCGACGCAGACACCTTGATGTCGCCTGGCACGCTGACCGCGGCGCGCCGTGCGGCGGGGGGCGCTGTCCGGGCCGTCGACGCCGTGTTCGCCAGGCAGGCCCGCAACGCCTTCGTCGCCACGCGCCCGCCAGGCCACCACGCCGAGCGCGCGCGGGCGATGGGCTTCTGCTTCTTCAACTCGGCGGCCATCGCGGCGCGCCACGCACAGGCCGCCCATGGCGCTGGCCGCGTCGCGATCTTCGATTGGGACGTGCACCATGGCAACGGCACGCAGGACATCTTCTGGGACGACGCCAGCGTGCTCTACGTGTCCTCGCACGAGATGCCGCTGTATCCGGGCACGGGCAGCCCATCCGAGCGCGGCGCGCACGACAACATCGTCAACGTGCCGCTCAGGTCAGGCGATGGCGGCGAAGCCTTCCAGGAGGCTCTCGACGCCGTTGTCCTGCCGCGCATCAACGCCTTCAAGCCGGATATCATCATCATCTCAGCCGGCTTCGACGCGCATTTCCGCGATCCGCTCGCCAACCTCAACCTTACGGAAGCTGATTTCGCTAATGCAACCCGCGAATTGATGGAGATCGCCGACCGCCAATGCGACGGCCGCATCGTCTCGGTCATGGAAGGCGGCTACGACCTGCAGGGCCTCGCCCGCTCCGCGGCCGCGCATGTGGCGGAACTGATGAAGGGGTGAGGTTGAGCATCAAAATTTGATCCTGCCGCCAGACGCATCCTTATCCTGAGCCGTCGAAGGACGAGGGCTCCAATGAAATATCTGAAGCTCCTCCTTCGACGGGCTCAGGATGAGGATCGCGGGTGAGAATGGGCTTTACCCGCTGACCCGCTCCACTTGCGCGCCGCAGCGGCTGAGCTTGGCTTCCAGCGCCTCGAAGCCCCGGTCGAGATGGTAGACGCGGTTGATCATGGTCTCGCCTTCAGCCGCCAGCGCGGCGATGACGAGCGACACGGAGGCGCGCAGGTCGGTCGCCATGACAGGCGCGCCTGTGAGCTTGTCGACGCCGTCGACATAGGCGGTGTCGCCGTCCAGCCTGACCTTCGCGCCGAGCCGCGCCAGTTCCTGAACGTGCATGAAGCGATTCTCGAAGATGGTCTCGCGGATGCGCGAGGTGCCTTTCGCCATGCTCATCAGGCCCATGAGCTGCGCCTGAAGGTCAGTGGGAAAGCCGGGGAACGGCTCCGTCGTCACGTCCACCGGCATCAGCGCATGGCCGTTGCGGCGGATGCGGATGCCGGTGTTTTCGTGGATGACGTCGACACCGGCCTGCTCCAGCACGCTCAACGCGGCCTGCAGGTCATGCGGCTGCGCGCCCTCCAGCAGCACGTCGCCTCCGGTCATGGCGACCGCCATGGCGTAGGTGCCGGTTTCGATCCGGTCCGGCACGACCGAGTGCCGCGCGCCGCCAAGCCGCGCCACGCCCTCGATCGTCATGGTCGAGGTGCCGACGCCTTCGATCTTCGCGCCCATCTTGCCGAGGAACACGGCGAGATCGACCACTTCGGGCTCGCGCGCCGCATTCTCGATCACGGTGGTGCCGCGCGCCAAAACGGCCGCCATCAACGCCGTGTGCGTGCCGCCGACCGTGACCTTCGGAAACACGATGTGTCCGCCGATGACGCCCTTTGGTGCTTTCGCGATGGCGTATCCGGCCTCGATCTGGATTTCAACGCCAAGCTGTTCCAGCGCCATCAGCAGCAGGTCCACCGGGCGTGTGCCGATGGCGCAGCCGCCCGGCAGCGAAACCTTCGCTTCGCCCATCCGGGCCACCAGCGGCGCGATCACCCAGAACGAGGCGCGCATGGTGGAAACCAGCTCATAAGGCGCGCAGGTGTCGACGATGGTGCGGGCGCACAGCGCCAGCGTCTGGCCGGTCTCGACCGATTGGCCGACGCGCTTGCCCGGCACATTGCGGTCGACGCCGTGGTTGGAGAGGATGCGCGCCAGGTTGCTGACGTCGGACAGGCGCGGGACATTGTCGAGCGTCACCGTGTCGTCCGTCAGCAGGCTGGCGATCATCAGGGGCAGGGCCGCATTCTTCGCCCCGGAGATCGGGATGGCGCCATTGAGCCTGTTGCCGCCGGTGATGCGAATGCGGTCCATGTCAATCCTTGGATGGCGGGGAGGGCGTTGCAGCCTCGGCCGCGGGTTCGTTGTCCGGCATCGCCTCGTCGACGCGTCCCCGCGCCTGCGCCTTGCGGCGCTTCAGGTTTTCGCGAAGGGCCAGGGCAAGCCTTTTGGCCTTTTGCTGCTGTGCAACGCTGTCGGCCATCAGGGCTCCAAACCGATTCCAGTGTCGCCAATACCCCGACATCGCCATTTGCAAAAGCGAATACGTGTTCCACAGGGCTCACCCCGCCATCGGCGGCGCGTGGAACCCGCCGGTGATGGCGGCCAGCATGCGGCCCACCTCGATGACCTGAAGGTCTGCGCCCGCGCGCCCGATGATCTGGACGCCCAGCGGAAGGCCTCCCGGCGACAGCATGACGGGGGCCGACAGGGCGGGCAGGTCCGAGCCGGTGGCGAGCGCTGCCCAGACGAGGAAATCGAGGTACGGCCTAACCTCGCCATTCACCTGCAGGGTCCGCGCATGCACATCGGGATTGTGGTCATGCGGCAGGAAGGCCACCGGCGCAGGCGGGCACAGCACCACGTCGAAACGCTCGAAGAAGCGCGCCCACTGCATCTTGAGCGCAAGCCGCCGCGCGCTCACCTGCTGATAGAGGCCGGGCGTCATCCGCGCGCCGCGGGCCTGCAGCGCGCGGTGCGAGATGTCGGTGGGCGAGAACATGGCCGCCATGCCCTGCATCCTGGCCCGCACCTTCGGCGGCAGGCCGTAGGCCACGATGGCATGGTTGATCAGTGCAAAGACCTCGAACGCCTCCTCATAGGTGAAGCCGGGCCGTGCGGCCTCGTCGATCACGGCGCCCTGCGCCTCCAGAAGCCGTGCGGCCTTCATCACGCCTTGCCGGACCAGCAAATCCGCCTTCGCGAAGGGATCGTCTATCCATACGCAGACGCGCAGGCCGTCAGCGTCGCGTTTGCGCGGCGGAGCGAGGATCACGGAAGAGGGGCTGTCAGTCTCACGCCCGCCCATGATCGCGGACAGCACGAGCTCGATGTCGTCAGGCGAGCGTGCGATCGGTCCCGCCACAACCAGATCCGGGTTGCGCGCGGTCCGGCGCTCAGGCGGCGGCGGCACCATGCCCCAGCTCGAGACGAGGTTCCATGTGGTCTTGAGCCCGTAGACGCCGGTGGCGGCGCAGGGCCAGCGGATCGATGATCCGAGGTCGGAGCCAAGCTCGAAGCTCGACATGCCCGTGGCGACCGCGACGGCGGCCCCGCCCGACGAGCCTCCCGGACTGAGCGACACGTCCCACGGATTGTTGGTGACGCCATAGACGGGATTGTATGTCTGGAAATCGCCGGAGAACACCGGCACGTTGCTCTTGCCCATGATGACGGCGCCAGCAGCCCTCAGCCTCGCCACCGCCGCCGAGTCCTCATCCGGGACGCGTTCGCGGTAGGCGTTGGCTCCCGCGGTCGAAACCATGCCCGCAACGTCGAATGCGTCCTTGACGGTGATCGGCAGCCCTTCCAGCGCTCCCGCATGCCCTTGCGCGCGCCTGGCGTCGGAGGCCCGCGCCATCGTCATGGCCCTAGCCTCATCAAGGCCGACGACAGCGTTCAGCGCAGGATTGAGCGCTTCGATGCGAGCCAAATGCAGCTCAAGCAGCTCAACGGCTGAGATCTGGCCATTCCCCAGCAGCGCGAGCTGCCGCGTGGCGCTTTCAAGCGTGATGTCGGTCATTAGCGTCCAGGCCTCGTCTTGCCGTTTCGCGATACAGCCCTGCTTGGTCAGGCGCAAATCACGCCCAGTGCGTCATTCCCGGCGAGCGAAGCAAGTGAAGGGAATCCATCGTGCGACGGGTGATGGATTCCCCCCTTCGCTTGGCTGCGGCCGGAAATGACACCGAATGACTTACACGCAAAACGGCGGACCTCGCGGCCCGCCGTCTTGAAAGTCTGTTGCAAAGCGCGATCAGGCGGCTGCTGGCAGGTGTTCCTTGGCCTTCTCGACAATGGCTGCGAAGGCCGCCGGTTCGTTCATGGCGATGTCGGCCATGGCCTTGCGGTCCATCTCGATGCCCGCGTTATGAAGCGCGCCGATGAACTTCGAATACGTGAGGCCATGTTCGCGCACGGCGGCGTTGAGACGCTGGATCCAGAGGGCGCGGAACACGCGCTTCTTGTTCTTGCGGTCGCGGGTGGCGTACTGCATGGCGCGATCGACGGCCGCCTTGGCGGTTCGGATCGTGTTCTTGCGGCGGCCGAAGAAGCCCTTCGCGAGCTTCAGTGTTTTCTTGTGCTTGGCGTGCGATGTGACGCCACGTTTGACGCGGGACATGTAAAAACTCCTTCAAAAAACGAACGACGGTGGCTGACGGCGGGAGCGGCGCAGGGCCGCGCAATCCGCTTCAGCCGTTGGGCAGACGGTACTTGATGATGTTGTCACCATCGGTCTTGAACAGCACATTCGTGCCGCGCAGGTTCCGGATCTGCTTGGTCGTCCGCTTGATCATGCCATGGCGCTTGCCGGCCTGGGCATACTTGATCGCGCCGTTGGCGGTGATCTTGAAGCGTTTCTTTGAACCCGAATGGGTCTTCAGCTTGGGCATTTCAGCTCCTTGTCGCGGCCTTGGGGGCCGTCTCATGGGTATTGGTCGAGCCAACAAAAGAACCGCCACGGCAGCCCTATTCAAGCCGGGCGGTTCAACGAAGCGTGGCATATGCCAGAAGCGAGTTGGTGTGGCAAGATAAGGAGCCGCATAATTCAGGCTGTTTCAGCGGACGGCGGCGCCCGCATCGTGCCGGGCCCATGCCGTCCGCGGCTCGCGGCAACGGCCGGTAGACAGTTTGCCGCGCCCTGCCGGATGATCGAACACGCCGTGCGATCCGTAGCGCTTCACACCCATGTTGTGAGGATGATGTCTTGGTTGATCGGCGCGAAGTTCTGAAGTCTCAAGTCCTGCAGGTCGGCGGCTGGTCGATCTGCATGCCGTTTCTGGCATTCTGGCCGTTCATTTCGGCGATGCCGGCTTTCTCTATCGCCAATGCGACGAGCGGAAGCGTCATCGCGTTCAACGCCATCCTCTTCCTGACCGGCTTCTGGCCGTTTCTGGTGCTCTTCGTCGCCTACAAGGTCGTAATCGCCCGCATGGAGAAGCGCGGATTTGCGCCCGGAAAGCCGATCACCGGGCTTGCTGTCGGCGCTTACGCGCTGGCGTGGACGTCTGCCTACGCGGTCTTCGCCATTCTCAAGCTTGCATGACGCCGACGCGATCACGGCGCCCGGCCGTGATCGCGCTTCACCCATGCGTTTTCAAACGAATTGGCCGAGGCCCGGAATGGCGCCGACGATGGCGCCCATCGCGTCTTCGCCGGCCTTCTCGCGCCCGAAGGCGAACATCTCCTTGGAGACGCTTTGCACCTGGCCCATCGAAAGGCCCGCGCCCATCAGCGAGGCCCCGAGGCCCATGACACCGCCGCCGCCCGGCATCATGCCCGCGAGGCCGCCCATCATGCCGCCCTTGCCGGCATTGGCCATGGCGTCCTCCGCGCCCGGCAGCGCGCCCACCAGCTGGTCGACCTCGGCAGGCGGGCCTTCCTTCTTCAGGAAGTTCAGGATCATGCCGATGGCCTTGGTGGCGAGGGCGGCATCGATGCCGGCTGCGGCGGTGATGCGCGCGATCAATTCGTCCATGGTGGCGTTCCTGTTCTGTGAGCGGGCGACACGCCCGCCGTCGGGCCTGTTGTTGCCTCCGCAGGCGGCGAAATCAAGATGGGATGTGGTGTGTGTCTTGGCGTCATGGTCGGGCTTGACCCGACCATCCGGCCTTTGCTGCTCCGGATCACGGGGATGGTCGGGTCAAGCCGGCCATGACGGCTGGGGCATGCAGCCGCCCCGCCGAAACCTCGCCCTTCGACGGGCTCAGGGTGAGGATGCGTGGGGCGTGGCGCGATCAAATATTGCTTGCCTGCCTCTCTCTCAAAAAGGCTGCATTGCTTTGCAGCGCTCGCAATGACAGGAAACTCCTGATAGAGCGCCGACCATACTGCTCACGACAGGACCTGCCCCATGGCCGACAAGATGACGATTCCTGATGGCACATTCCTGGTCGGCAAGAGCCACAAGCCCGAACTGCTGACGCTGAGGCTCGCCAACCGCCACGGCCTCGTCACCGGCGCGACCGGCACCGGCAAGACGGTGACGCTGCAGGTGATGGCCGAGGGCTTCGCGCGCGCCGGCGTTCCGGTGTTCGCCGCCGACATCAAGGGCGACCTCAGCGGCATCGGCGCATTGGGCGACGCCAAGCCGCCCTTCGTCAAGCGCGCCGACGAGCTCGGCGTGCCCTATGAGCCGGAGCAGTTCAGCACGGTGTTCTGGGACCTGTTCGGCGAGCAGGGCCACCCGATCCGCGCCACCGTGTCCGAGATGGGCCCCCTGCTGCTGGCCCGCCTGCTAAACCTGAACGAGGTGCAGGAAGGCGTGCTGAACATCGCGTTCCGCATCGCCGACGAGCAGAAGCTGCTGCTGCTGGACCTCAAGGACCTGCGCGCCATCCTCACGCACATCGCAGAGAACGCGGCGCAGCTGACCGTGCAGTACGGCAACGTTTCGGCCCAGACGGTCGGCACGATCCAGCGCCAGCTTCTGGTCATCGAGAACCAGAAGGGCACGTTCTTCTTTGGCGAGCCGGCGCTCGACATCAACGACCTCATGCGCTGCGACCGCGACGGGCGCGGCATCGTCAACATCCTCGCCGCCGACAAGCTGATGGCCAACCCCAGGCTTTACGCGACCTTCCTGCTCTGGCTCTTGTCGGAACTGTTCGAGGAGCTGCCGGAGGTGGGCGACCTCGACAAGCCGAAGCTGGTGTTCTTCTTCGACGAGGCGCACTTGTTGTTCAACGATGCGCCCAAGGTTCTGCTCGAGGCGGTCGAAACCGTGGTGCGCCTGATCCGCTCCAAGGGCGTGGGCGTGTACTTCGTCACGCAGAACCCGCTGGATATTCCCGACAAGGTGCTGGCACAGCTCGGCAACCGCGTGCAGCACGCCCTGCGCGCCTTCACCCCGCGCGACCAGAAAGCCGTGAAGGCCGCGGCCGAAACCTTCCGCCAGAACCCGAAGTTCAAGACAGAAGACGCCATCACCCAGCTTGCGGTGGGCGAAGCGCTGATCTCGATGCTGGCGGGCAAGGGTGTGCCGGAAATCGTCGAGCGCGCCCTGATCGCCCCGCCGATGGCGCAGGTCGGCCCGGTGAGCATGGCTGTGCGACAGCAGGCGATGGCGGCATCGGGACTTCGCGGCAAGTACGACCAGCCCGTCGACGGGGAAAGCGCCTACGAGGTGCTGATGAAGCGCAAGGGCCTTGATCCAGCCAACCCGAACGCGCCGGCCCAGCAGGCCAGCACGGGCGGCATTGGCGGCATGCTGGAAGGCCTTTTCGGAGGCGGCGCGGCCAAGCCCGGTGCCAAGGGGCGCACCACCCAGTCCATGTCCGAGAAGATCGTCACCAGTGCCGCGCGCTCGGTGGCCTCATCCGTCGGTCGCCAGATTGGAAGCGCCATCATCCGCGGCGTGCTGGGGAGCCTGCTGGGCGGGCGGAGGTAGGCCTTCATTCTGTCCCTCTCCCGCTCAGGGAGAGGGTGGCGCGGCGGAGCCGTGACGGGTGAGGGCGCGCGAAGCGCACGACAAGGCAAGAACCCTCTTCCGTCTGCCTGCGGCAGCCACCTTCTCCCTGAACGGGAGAAGGACAATCGCCCCAAACTTCCCCATTCCCCAACACCTCGCTCCCTGTCACAGTATCGCCATCTGAATCACGCTCTGGTGTTCCCGATGTCGTCCCTGCCTGCCGCGTTGCCCAATGTCCTGGCCCGCCTCGATGCCGACCGTGACGGTGCCATCCGGCGCCTGTTCGAGTGGGTACGTATCCCCTCGATTTCGACAGACAGTGCGTGGAAAGCCGATTGCGCCCGCGCGGCTGACTGGCTGGTGAGCGACCTGAAGGGGTTGGGCTTCGACGTGTCGTCAAGGCCGACCAAGGGCCATCCGATCGTGCTGGGGCACAGGCCAAAGCCAGGCGCGCCGCATGTGCTGTTTTATGGCCATTATGACGTGCAGCCGGTGGACCCGCTGAACCTGTGGGACACACCGCCCTTCGAGCCGCGCCTTGCCGAGATCGAGCCGGGCCGCCATGTCATCATGGGGCGCGGGGCGGCTGATGACAAAGGCCAGGTGATGACCTTTATCGAGGCCTGCCGCGCGTTCCTGGCGGAGACGGGTGATCTGCCTGTCGGCATCACGATCCTGATCGAGGGCGAGGAGGAATCGGGCTCGCCGAACCTGCCGTCCTTCATCGAGGCCAACGCGGCTGAACTGAAGGCCGATGTGGCACTGGTCTGCGACACCGGCATGTGGGACCGGCAGACGCCCGCCATCACGGCGGCCTTGCGCGGGCTGGTCTATATGGAGGGGAAGATCATCGCCGCTGACCGCGACCTGCATTCCGGCCTGTTCGGCGGGGCTGCGGCCAACGCGATCCGGGTGCTCAGCAAGGTTCTGGCCGGGCTGCATGACGACAATGGCAAGGTGACGCTGCCGGGCTTCTACAATGGCGTGCATGAGCTGCCGGCGC
>JANOCI010000137.1:0-32778 GCA_031412095.1 Allobosea sp. | reverse complement strand
ATGCACCTCGCAGCCCAGCTTCTCGCATGCAGCCTTGAACCAGTCGCGAACGCGGCGGTCCTCCTCGGTCAGCGTCAGGCGCTTGATGCCGCCCTTGGCCGTGCCGCCGATCTTCGCCGTGTCCATCAGCGTGTCCCATAGCCGGGCGGCATCGATTTGAAGATTGGGGATCATGGACAGCGGCCTTTCAATGCAGCCGTTTCATTGAACGGATGCGGTGACAGGGCGTCAAGCCGCGATCATCAAGGTCGCCTCGTCACGTCGCCGCTCACTTCATCTCGATCATGATGACATGGGTCGGGGTCTCGCCGATGTTCTCGCCGATATGGGTTTGGTCGTCTGACCACATGACGTCGCCAGCCTTGAACTCACGGAGCAAGACCTTGCCGTCAGGCAGCGTGATCTTTCGTTTGAATGGGCTTACGGCGTAAAGCACAAAAGCCGGGTGGCGATGTTCGTTCGTCTTCTGCCCTGGCATGTCGCGGTATTCCAGGACGCGCACGCGGGAATTCTCGAACTTGACCTTGTATTTGTCACCATCCGTCAGAGCAGGGTCATGCGCGAGAGCGGCCGATCCCGTCATCAGCAAGATGCAAAATGCGACGGCTCCAGCATTGCGCAGTTGCCTGCTGGCTGTGGCACACAGATTTGACCGAAATTCCATCTCAGCTCTCCCTGGTTGACGCCAAATGGTGGAATGGCGACGCGTTGGCTGGGTTTGAAGGATTGCCCAGCGCGATGCACGGTATGACGGCGCGCGCATTGACGGGAGCCTCGGGGTTGCGCGGTAGCTATTCAAAGTTGCAGGATGATCCGATGTTCATCTGGAACGATGTGAAATATTTTCTCGCTGTCGCGCGCCACGGAAGCACGCTTGCCGCAGCGAAAGCGCTTGGCCTGAGCCAGTCAACCATCCATCGGCGCATTTCAGCGCTTGAGCGCGACATCGGCCGGGAGCTCTTGACAAGGAGTGCAGTTGGTTACCGGCTCACAGGCTTTGGCGAGGAAATGCTTGGGTTCGCGGAGGCCATCGAACATGCGGCGCTCGCCTTCGAGCAGCGCAAATCGAGCCTCGATCGTTCGGATGTCGGATTGCTCCGTTTGACATGTCCGGAGCCGGTCATGGTCAGGATCGTCAAATCGGCATTTCTCGACCGCTTCTCTGCACGGCATCCCGGCATCAGGATCGAATTCGTCATGAGCGACAAGTATGTCGATTTGACAAAAGGCGAGGCTGACGTGGCCTTTCGTTCCGGGGACACCGATGACGGTGTGCTTGTCGGGCGCAAGATCGCAGATTCGATCTGGTCGCTCTACGCCAGTCAGGATTACGTGCAGCTACATGGCCGACTCGAAAGTCTCGATGATCTGAACAGGCACGCTATTGTCGGGTTTGAAGGCTCCATGATCGCAAACCGCGCCGCGACGTGGCTTGCTGAGGTCGCGCCAAACGCCAGGATTGCCGCGAGGGTCAGCAGCGTGCTCGGCCTCGTCGCTGTCGCGAAGTCGGGTTCCGCCATCGTGCCGATGCCGATCGCACTTGGAAATTCCGAGCCTGATCTTGTCCGTTTGCTGGACCATGTGCCTGAGTTGACGCGAAGCTGGCGCATCCTTGCGCACCCGGCAGCCCGGAAGTCTCCAACCGTGTCGGCATTCTTTGCGTTCGTCTCCGATGAAATCGCCGCGCTGAAGCCCATTCTCACGGGCTGAGAGGCGATCGGAGGAGCCCAGCTGCTCGTGCCGCCCCTTGCGTATCTGCCCACTCGCCGTGCGCTTTTCTCCCGTCTATAACCGGTTCATGACCGCTCTCATCGCCTCCCGCCTGCCGTCCATCCTCGTCGCGAATCGTGGCGAGATCGCCCTCAGAGTGTTCCGCACGGCGCGCCGGCTTGGCATGCGCTGCATCGCCGTCCATTCCGATGCGGATGCCGACGCGCCGTTCGTGCGCTTCGCCGACGAGGCCCACCGGATCGGCCCTGCGCCCGCGCGCGAAAGCTATCTGCTCGGCGACGCCATCATCGCCGTCGCGAAGGCGTCCGGCGCCGCCTGCATCCATCCCGGCTACGGGTTTTTGTCCGAGAACGCCGACTACGCCGATGCCTGCAAGGCTGCCGGCATCGTCTTCGTCGGCCCGCCGGCTTCGGCCATTCGCGCCATGGGCCTCAAGGACGCTGCAAAGGCGCTCGCCGAGAAGGCCAACGTGCCGGTGGTTCCGGGCTATCACGGCGTGCGGCAGGACGTCGATTTCCTGAGAGGCGAGGCGGGCAAGATCGGCTATCCGGTGCTGATCAAGGCGGTGGCGGGCGGCGGCGGAAAAGGCATGAAGCGCGTCGAAGGCGCCGACGATTTCGCCGATGCGCTGGAAAGCGCCCAGCGCGAGGGCCAAAACTCCTTCGGCGACGCGCGCGTGCTGGTCGAGAAGTATGTGCTGTCCCCGCGGCATGTCGAGATCCAGGTCTTTGGAGACAGTCATGGCAATGTGGTTCACCTGTTCGAGCGGGATTGCTCGCTGCAGCGCCGCCATCAGAAGGTGATCGAAGAGGCGCCCGCGCCGGGGATGACCGCCGAGGTCCGCGACGCCATGGGCACGGCGGCGGTCGAGGCCGCGAAGGCCGTTGGCTATGTCGGGGCCGGCACGGTCGAATTCATCGCCGACGGGCGTGATGGGCTGAGGGCCGACCGGTTCTATTTCATGGAGATGAACACGCGCCTGCAGGTCGAGCATCCGGTGACCGAGGCGATCACGGGTCTGGACCTGGTGGAGCTTCAGCTGCATGTCGCAGCCGGCGAGACGTTGCCGTTCGCGCAGTCCGACCTCGCCATCACCGGCCACGCGGTCGAGGCCCGCCTGTATGCCGAAGATCCGGAGCGAGGCTTCCTGCCATCGACAGGCAAGCTATGGGCGCTGCATTTGCCGGAAGGCGAAGGCATCCGCGTCGACGCGGGCGTCGAGGAAGGGGGCGAGGTCACGCCGTTCTATGACCCGATGATCGCCAAGATCATCGCGACCGGCAGCACCCGCGAGCAGGCGCTGGCGAGGCTGGCGCAGGCGCTGGGCGACACTGTCGTGGCAGGGCCGAAGACCAATGTGGCGTTCCTCAAGAACCTCTGCGAGGCGGAAGGCTTCCGGTCCGGCGCGTTCGACACCGGCTTCATCGAGCGGCATGCCGATGCGCTCGGCGCGGCCGCTCGTCCGGTCGATATGGGGGCTGTCGCCGCCGGCGCGATGCTGCTCCTGCAGGACCGCACTTCAAACACGCCGCCTCGCGGATGGCGGGATGATCCATGGGCGCAGGCGGATGGATTCGCCTTGTCGCCGCAGCCATCGACGCCGTCGCCGGTCATGGCCGACGGCGAAAAGGTGATGCTGCGCACACACTGGGGCGTCGATGGCGTCTCGGTCGATCTGGGAGCCACACCGCACGCCGAACGCGATCTCACGCTCGTCCTGGCAGACGATGGCGTGATCGTCGTGGCGGAAGGCCGCCAGTGCTGGGTCAAGCTCATCGACCCGCTGGCGGTCGATCCCGACGGCGGCGACTCAAGCGGCGGCTCGTTGGTCAAGGCGCCGATGCACGGCAAGCTGGTCGCTCTTTTCATCAAGGCCGGCGACAAGGTCGCGAAAGGCCAGCGCCTCGCCATCGTCGAAGCGATGAAGATGGAGCATGTGCTGACCGCGCCGCGCGACGGCGTGGTGCTGGAGGCCATCGGCGAGCCAGGTTCTCAGGTCGCGCAGGGTGCCAGGATCGTCAGCATCGGCGATGCGGGCTGAGGTGCGCGCTCTTTCCCGTCTCGTCCTGCGAGGAGGGCAGGGTGGTGCCTCCCGAAAGATCGCGATTCCGCTTCGGGCTGGCTTGCTCTAGACATCGAGCATGCCTCTTCACATCCTCAAGCTCGCGGTCGGCTGCGACTCGATCCGTGACCTCGAAGACTGGATCGAGGATTCGGTGGCGATGATGCGGCGGCTCGGGCGGCCTCACGAGCAGATGCACACCACCCGCATGGTGCCGCGCCGCATGGATGAGATCATCGGAGTCGGTTCGCTCTATTGGGTGATCAAGGGCCAGATCGCCTGCCGGGAGCTCATCACGGACATCCGCCCCTTCACGGACAGCGACGGCATCGGGCGCTGTCATATCGTGCTCGAACCGAAGGTGACCCCGGTCGAGCCGCGTCCGTGCCGTCCGTTTCAAGGTTGGCGCTATCTGAAGGACGCCGAGAAGCCTCGCGATTTCGGCCCGGGCATGGCCCAAGTCGCCGACATGCCGGAAGACATGAGACGGCACCTCGCGGAATTGGGGCTGCTTTAGCCCGCTCCGGCCGGGGTCACGTCCTGCGCGCCGGCCGCGCCAGCCCGCCGAGCAGCAGCACAACGAAGAACGCCGACAGGGCATACGCGAAGCCATGCGGGTTGGAGATGTCCATGGCTGCGCCGACGACGGGCGGCCCTGCGGTCAGGCCGACATTGTAGAACACCACAAAGGCGGCGTTCGCGCCCGCGAGGTCAGGTCCTTCGAAACGCGAGGCGAGATGCGCAAGGCCAACGGTGTAAAGCCCGCCGACCACGCCGCCCCATGCGAACAGCAGCGCCTGGAACGCGAGCGGTGAATGCGCGAGCGCAGGAAGCGCGGCGGCGCCGAGGCAGCCGAGAATTGCGATGATGATGAGCAATGCGCCCTTGTTCATCCTGTCGGCCAGCAGGCCCAGCGGCACCTGCATCAGCACGTTGCCCATCGCCACGATGCTGACAAGCAACGCCGCGCTTTCCGCGTCGAAACCGATGCGCAGGCCATAGACCGGCAGGATAGCGAATCCGCCAGTCTCGACCGCGCCGAACACCATTCCGGCGAGCGTCGCGACCGGCAGCGCCATCATGTAGATGCTGAACAATCGGGGCGGCGCGTCCTCCAGCACAGGGAGAAGGCCGCGCGCAAGCAGCAGCGGAACCGACGCCAGGGACAGGAGCGCGGCGCCTGCCAGGTAGGGCGGCCAACCGGTGGTGCCGACCGCCGCCAGCACGGCGGGGCCTGCTGCGAAGCCAAGCGCCAGCACGGTGGCGTAGATGCCCATGACCATGCCGCGGCGTTCGGGCGGCGCCAATGCCGAGATCCAGAACTCCGATAGCACGAAAAGCGCCCCAAGCGCTGCGCTGAAGACAAAACGGATGGCGAACCACGCCAGGAAATCGGGAATGGCCTTGAAGGCCAGGAGGCTTGCGATCACGGTGACGATGCACATCGCGATCATGCGCCCCATGCCCAGCCGCGCCGCGATGCGGGGCACGAACGGCACCGCGATGATGCTGGCCACGCCCGCCACCGCGGTGTTGATGCCGATCCATGTGCTTGAAATGCCCATCCGCTCCATTTCGAGCGAAAGCAACGGCACCGTAAGGCTGAGCCCGACTCCGACGAGCGCGATGATCAGGATGGCGGCCGCGATGCCGCGATCGCGCTGGCTCACAGTTCTTCCCGGATCCAGGCGCCGCGCTGCTCGAAGTAGAAGGGGACTTTGAGAAACGGCGAGAATCCCTTCTCGATCCGGTTGCTGAGCTCGTCCAGCACGACGCGCGTGACGTTCGGAAGCTCGATCGCCTTCGTTTCGGCAAACGTCGCCCATATGAGCTGATCAAGCTCAGAGTCCGGCCCGACGACGCCCTCGACCTTGTGAGCCAACGCGGCATGGTCGATCGCGAAAAATCTGGCGTCAAAGCGTCTTGGGCGGCCCGGCGGGGTGATGGCGCGGGCGATGAACGTCAGCGCCTCGAGATCGGGATACACTCCATGGCGCGCGAATTCGACCCAGACGCCCTCCGGAGGATTGTCCGGCGTGCCCATGTCGCTCGCGCCGAAAAGCAGGCCCGTCTCTTCGAACGTCTCGCGGATGGCGGCGAGCGCCAGCGCGCGGGTGCGGCTCACGCTAGGCCGTTGCACGCGCGCCATCAGCCGGGCCTCGCAGCGCTCGTCCAGAGTGCCGGTGACGTTCATCATCCGGTCGCCCGGCTCGATGCGCCCGCCTGGAAACACGAATTTTCCAGGCATGAAGGCGTGGCCGGGATGCCGGCGGCCCATCAGCACCTTGGGCTCGGCGCCCGTACGGTCGAGGATGATCAGCGTCGCCGCATCCTTGGGGCGGACATTCGGCCAGCGTCGTTCGCGCGCGGCATCTTTCAAACGCGCGAAGTTGTCGTCAGCCCCTGGATTGTCGTTCACGCAGTCCGGTCCTTGGCTTTCGCGCTTTGCTGCGCCTTGGCGATGAGCGCCTCGTCATCTCCGCCGAAGCCGTGCATGCGGCGGGCCCACTGGTAGCCGATGACGGCGCCCTTGACCGGCTGCATCAGCACGAGGGAGAGGATGATGGTCAGCGCCGGCCAAAGCGCCATGTGCAGCCACATCGGCCAATCGGCGTGCTGCTCCGCCAGGACCACGCCGAAAAGGATGACGTGCGCAACGATGGTGATGGTGACATAGGGCGGAAAGTCGTGAGCCTGCTCGTGGAACAGCTCTTCTCCGCAGGTTTCGCAGACCGGCTTCACCTTCAGGTAACGGCCGAACATCGCGCCCTTGCCGCACGCGGGGCACTTGCAGGCGAAGCCTCGCCGGATTGCTGGCCCGGCTTCCCGCGGGCCAGCGGACATTTGCGATGTCGTGATGTCGAAAGGCATTGTCAGCGCCTCCTGCTGGAGCCCGCGCGGCTCCCCGTGAACTGGCCCTTGCCAGCGGCACGGCTCCCGCGCCCCTTGGACATGGACCCGCCCGGACCCGAACGCAAGGGTTTGCCCTTGCGGCCTTCGGACACAATCTCGAAGCGCAGCGCTCCGGCGACAGGCGCCGCCTCGACAAGCTTCACGCTGATGACGTCGCCGAGCCGGAAGCTTTCGCCCGTGCGCGACCCCGTGAGCGAGTGCGTGGCCTCGTCATAGGCATAGTAATCGGCGCCGATCGTCGCCGCCGGTACGAAGCCGTCCGCTCCAGTCTCGGCCAGCTTCACGAACAGGCCGGACTTCGTCACGCCCGCCACGCGACCAACGAACGTCGCGCCGATCTGGCCAGCCAGATGGTGCGCCACCAGCCGGTCAACCGTCTCACGCTCCGCCGCCATGGCGCGGCGCTCGCTGGCCGAAATCGACTCGCCGATCTTCATCAATTCCTTGCGCGACAGGTCCGGCGGCAGCCCGCCCGAGCCGAGATCAAGGTGCGTGATCAGCGCCCGATGCACGATGAGATCGGCGTAGCGGCGGATGGGCGAGGTGAAATGTGCATACTTCCGAAGGTTCAGGCCGAAATGGCCAAGGTTCTCGGGCGAATATAATGCCTGCGCCTGACTGCGCAGCACGACTTCGTTGATGAACGTCTCGTGTTCGGTGCCCTTCACGCTCCCGAGAATGCGGTTGAAAAGGGCCGGTTGCAGCGCGCCTGCCTTCGGCAGTTTCTGGCCGATCGAGGCCAGAACTTCGGACAGTCCGCGCATCTTCTCGACGCTCGGCTCGTCATGCACGCGGTAGATCAGGCCGGTGAGCGCACGCTCCAGGCTTTCTGCGGCGCAGACATTCGCCAGGATCATGCACTCCTCTATCAGCTTGTGCGCATCGAGCCGCTCAGGGATCATCACACGCAGCACGCGGCCTTCGGCGTCGAGGATCAGTTTGCGTTCCGGCAGGTCGAGGTCGAGCGGTTGGCGCTCGGTCCTGGCCCTCTTCAGCGCTTCGTAGGCGGCCCAGAGCCGCTTCAGCACGCTGGCCAGCAGCGGCGCGGTGACATCGTCGACGGCTCCGTCGATGGCGGCTTGCGCCTGCGGATAGGCCAGCTTGGCGACGGACCGCATCAGCACGCGGTGAAAGCTGTGCCTGAGCTTGCGTCCATCGCTCGTGATCGTGATCCTGACCGCGATCGCGGGCCGTTCCTCTTCGGCGCGCAGCGAACACAGGTCGTTGGAGATGCGCTCCGGCAGCATCGGCACGACGCGATCGGGAAAATACACCGAATTGCCGCGTTCGAGTGCCTCGCGGTCCAGTGCCGAGCCAGGCCGGACATAGGCGGACACGTCCGCAATGGCGACGTTGAGGATGAAGCCGCCGGGATTGTTCGGGTCCTCGTCCACCGTTGCGTGCACGGCGTCGTCATGGTCCTTCGCGTCCGCCGGATCGATGGTGATGAACGGTTGCGCGCGCCAGTCCTCACGCCAGCTTTCAAGGCCTTTCGCGATCACTGGCTTCACCGCTGCAGCTTCCGCGATGGCGGCTTCGCTGAATTCCTGGGGAATGCCATGGGCGTGGATGGCGATCAGACTGATCGCTTTCTCCGAGTTCACCGACCCGAGCCGCTCCTTGACGCGGCCGCGGGCGAGGCCCGCCTCCCAACGCCCGAAGCCTGCGGGCCCGGAGCCGGCCCTGTGCAGCGCAACCGTCACGAGGTCGCCGTCCTCGGCGCCGTTTTCGTCGCCGCTCTGGATCAACAGCTCCTTGTCGCGGCTTTTCTTGTCGACCGAGACCACGCGCCCGCCGCCCTGCGCATAGGCCCGGTAAACCCCGATCACCGACGGGTTTGCCTTGGCGATGATCTTCAGCGCGCGCGCCTCGAAGCCATTCTCGCCGCGAGCGTGCAGCTTGGCCAGCACCCGCTCCCCGACGCCCGGTACTGGCGCGCCAGGCAAGCTCTTGCGCGGCGTCGTCACGACGATGCGCGGGGGCGAGCCAGCCTGGTCCCATTCCGCAGGTGTGGCGATGAGTTCGCCGTCCTCGTCGCGGCCCGTGATGTCGAGCAGCATGACGGGCGGCAGGTCCGCGGCATGCCCTCGGCGCTTCCTGGGTTCTTCGCTCTCGGCGTCGAGTTCGCGCAGCAGCTGCTTCAGCCAAATCCGGCCGCCTTGCGGCAGCGAGAACGCCCGAGAAATCTCGCGCTTGCCGACGGCGCGACCTGCTTCGCGCTCATCCGCGATGAAACGGATGATGTCTTCACGGGAGGGAAAGGGGGCGGGTTTCACTGGCGTGGCGTTGCATGTTTGATTTGGGCGGGGAAGGGCGCCTTCAACGGATCACCCATTGCGGAACGGCTGGGTCACCAGCTTGTCGACGCGCTGCTCGGAGGCGTCGCGGAACTCATCGAGCCCTACCGTCATGCCGTCATATCCTGCGGCCGGGCGATGGGCATACGTGCCGAACAACCTGTCCCAGATGGCCAGATTGAAGCCGAAATTGCTGTCCGTCTCGCTGCGGCGGGTCGAATGATGGATGATGTGCATTTCCGGCGTGACGACGAACCAGCGCAGTACGCGCTCCGCCGCAGCGGGCAGCCGCACGTTCGAGTGGTTGTAGAGCGCCATCCCGTTCAGCACGATCTCGAAGGCGATCACGGCGGCGGGCGGCACGCCCAGGATGACGATCAGCGCGGCCTTCGTCGCCAGCGACACGACGATCTCGATGGGGTGGAAGCGGAAGCCGGACGTCACGTCCAGTTCGGTGTCCGCGTGGTGCATGCGGTGCACGCGCCAGAACAAGGGCAACCTGTGGAACATCACATGCTGGCCATACACCAAAAGATCGAGCGCGATGAAGCCAATGATCCCTGCAGCCAACGCAGGTGCTCCGAGCACCTGAAAAAGCCCCAGCCCCTCCGACTGGGCCCAGATGGCCACGCCGACAGCCGACGCCGGAAACAGGATGCGCGCAACGATGATGTCGATCGCGAAGATGCCGAGATTGGCGGGCCAGCGCACGAGGCGGCCCTGCTTCGCATCACGCCACGGATCAAGGAACTCCCACAGCGCCATCGCTCCGAACACCAGGAAAAAGATCGCCAGCCGGATGCCGGCTTCGCTGAATCCGAAGAAGGAGATGCCTTGCGCCATGGCCTTTATGTGGCGAGCGCTGGCCGGCGCGTCAACCAGGCACGATGTCCCGCGTTGTCCCGCGTCTTGGCCCGCCTCAGCACGCGTAGCTCTCGATGACGGCAATTTGAATCCGCGGCCCGATTTGCATCTGTACGGCCGTCGCGCGCGTATGGCACAGTAGATGAACAGATTGCGCGAGGTCGCACAGGTGGTCAAGAACGTGGTCGAGGCAGTGATTGGCAGGCGGGAATTTCTAGGCTCCGCCTTTGCCGTCGTGGCTGCCTCCGGCATGGCCAGGGCCGCCGAAAGTTCCTCCAGCGCGTTCGAGCACGCCTTCGAGGGCATTGAGGGAGGCGTGATACGCCTCGGCGATTTCCGCGGCAAGCTGGTCATGGTCGTCAACACGGCTTCGCGCTGCGGCTTCGTCAACCAGTATGCCGGGCTGCAGTCGCTCTGGACGCGGTACCGCGCGCGCGGGCTGACGATCATCGGTGTTCCTGCCAACGACTTCGCGGGTCAGGAGCCTGGCTCCAACGACGAGATCATGGGCTTCTGCTCGTCGACGTTCGGCGTGACGTTTCCGCTCGCGGCGAAGACCAGCGTCCGCGGCGAAGCGGCGCATCCGTTCTATCTCTGGGCCGCGGCGCAGCGCCCCGCCGACATCCCGCGTTGGAACTTCCACAAGTACCTGATCGGCAGGGACGGACGCATCACGGCGGTGTTCCCGACATCAGTCGAACCCACCGATCCGCGCGTGATCACCTCGATCGAGCGTGCGCTGCTTGGAAGCGCGAGCCCGTCGTGACGGGCCGGGCTCAGGCCCGCTTGCCCGCAATCTCCGCGCCGGCCTTGAGACTGCGCAGCTTCTCCCACGCGATGTCTGGATCGACGACGCCGAACCCGGCGAATGTCGAGAAGCCGCAATCGGTGCCCGCGATCACCCGTTCCTTGCCGACAATGCTCGTGTAGCGCTCGAGCCGCTGAGCCACCAGTTCCGGGTGCTCGACGAAGTTGGTGGTCGAATCGAGGCAGCCGGGGATGAGCACGAAGTCGTCCGGCGTCTTGATGTCGCCCCACACTGTCCACTCGTGCGCATGGCGCGGGTTTGCGCCCTCGAACAGCAATCCGCGCGGCTTGCCTTTAAGCACCGCGGGCAGGACCTTGGCGAGGCTGATGTCGCGCGTGTGCGGGCCTTCATAGTTGCCCCAGCAGATGTGCATGCGGACGCGGTCTCCCGGCACGTTGCGCAGGCCATGGTTGAGCGCTTCGATATGGACCTCGGCGCGCCTCACGAACTCGTCCTCGCTCATCTCGCGGTAGAGCATGTGACGGCCAAGGCCCAGATCAGGCGCATCGATCTGGAGGATCAGGCCTGCCGCGACGATCGCTTCGTACTCCGCGCTCATCGCATCGGCGATGTCGAAAAGGTAGCTGTCCAGATCCTTGTGATAGTCGGATGGCTGGAACAGTGCGATCACGCCGGGACTTGCCGAATTCATGAACCCATCGGCATAGCCGGCGGCGGCCATGCCGGCTTTCATGGCCGCGATGTCCTTGTGCAGCGGGGCCAGGTTCTTGACCTTGATCGGACCGACGCATTTGGGCCGGCGATAGCTGGGCGTGCCCCCCGCTTTCGCCAGCTTGTCCAGGTAGCCGGGATAATCGGCCAGATCGGCTGGCGGACGCCGAGGCGAGTCGCCCTCGAAGCCTGTCAGACGATCCTTGATGTAGGTCGCATAGGAGATCTTCGAGGTCTCCCCATCAGACGGCATGTCGACGCCGGCCGCCTTCTGCTGGGCCATGATGACGCCGGTGGCGTCATGCATGACCTTGTCATAGGCGGCGTCATCGAAAGGCATCCCCTTTTCGCGTCCGAACAGCAGGTCGGCGACGATGGCCGTGCGCGGCAGCGAGCCGACATGCGTAGTCTTGATGGTCATTTCATAGCCTCAGTTCGGCTTCCAGGTGGATCCGGCAGGATCGTTGGTGTTCATCACCCTGTAGAGGCTCACCTCGCCGGTCATGGTCGGGCTGAGGCTGTGCCTGACGCCGGGAGGCACCGCGCAGGTGTCGCCGGGGTTGAGCACCGCCTCGCCGCCCTCCCACGCCAGCCGCCAATGTCCGCGCATCGGCAACAGCACCTCATGGCGATCGATCGCGTACATCGTCTCGGGGATGGAGCCGCGAGTCAGCAGTTCGACCTCGAAGCCGGGCTTGTCGCGAAGGAGGGCGTCGGCCCCGATGACTTTGGCGGGCTTGCCGTTGGCAAGCGCCATCAAGTCCCAATAGCGCGCGACGTGGCCGGGCACGACGGCCTCGACCGGCAGGTCCGGATATGCCTTCAATTGTTCGTCGGTCAGCACCGGCATCGGCGAAACGCCGTCGGGCAGCGACTGGCCCTTCTTGCTGTCATAGAGCTTGCCATTGGAGCCCAGCACGAGCCCATGGTTGGCTGCGTCCTGAATGACCTGCGGCGCCCAGATGACGCCGCCGCCGGCATCGTCGCCGCCAAGCACGGCCATGATCATCCCGTAATCCGTGCCGATGTTCTCGAACCCCCGGAAGATGCCGGTGGGGATGTTGATCATGTCGCCTTCCTCCAGCATCACCTCGCCTGTGTTGCCCCAGCGGCCCCAGAAAAAGCGCCAGCGCCCCTTCAGCACGAAGAACACTTCCGCCGTGCGGTGCGAATGCAGCGAGTTGCGGCATTTGGGCGGCTGCCCCGCCGCGCCGATGTTGAAGCCGGGCGTGTCCGAAATGTGCACGTGCTGATCGGCGCTTTCCGAAACGCCGCCGCCGATGATCGTGAAGTTCTCCTTCTGGTCCGAGCCCGGCGTATGCGCGTCGATGAACGCCGTCTTGCAGGGCTTCAATTCGCCGTAGCGAACGATGCGTGAGTGCATGTCGATCATGTGATGTCTCCTTGTCGTTCGATGATGCTCAGTGAATTTTGCTCAGTGAATGATGTTCAATGGACGTCTTCGGCTTCGCCCCAGGCGGTCAGCAGCCGATCGATGTCGAACCCAGGCGACCGCGCAGCCTGCAGCATCGGGGCTTCCTTGCGCGTCACAGTGTCGATGGCGCGCGGCAGTTCGAGTTCGACGCCAGGTTCGATGACCACCGCCCCGTGGCGGTCGGCGTGGATGAGGTCGCCAGGGGCGACCGCGAGGCCGAACACGCTCACCGGCGTGCCGAAGGCGGTGACATGCACGAACGCGTGACTGGGGCCGACATGGCCTGCAAGCAGCTGAAATCCGGCGTCGATGACGCCAAGGTCGCGGATCGAGCCGTTGGTCAGCACGCCATCGAGGCCGAAGCCCTTGTGGATCGCGACGTTGACCTCGCCCCAGAAGGCGCCGAGGCCGGGTTCGTCGCCATGGTCCTCGATGACGACGAGGCGTGGCCGCGCTTCGCCGGCGATGTAGCGGTAATAGTCGAGCCTGCGGGCGCGCACCGCTGAGGGTGCCTCATCGGACGGCCTGTCGCTGCGGATGCGTGCCGTCAGCGCAAAGCCCACCATGGCCGGAAGCAACGGGTCGGCTGCGATCACTGTGCCGCGGGTGAAGCCTGTGCTTTTCCTGCGGCCTTCGATCAGTTCGATGGCGTTGCAAACAGTCGGCGTGTCGACGGCCTTCAACGCGGCGAGGACGTCGGGACTGAGTTCTCTGTTCATCTGCCGTCTCCGTCCTTCTGTCCGGCCTCGAAGCGACTCCAGACACCGACTGGCGCGGTCATGCGGGCCATGTCCCGACCTCATGACACGCTGCTGTCCGCCCCAGACGCGCCATGAAACCGGCCTGGATCGAAGCCGGCCGGACCATCGACGTAGCGGTCTTGACGCAATAAAGGTGCGGCAGGGCGCTCGTCATGGGCTGGCAGGCTTCATCCTTCGTTCACGGCGCGGGGCCGTTGCATTCGTATGCACTGTCGGCCCTGCTTGTCCGGAAATCAAGCCGAAGCTGCTGGCCTGATGCCGGTTTTGCAGTCCGGCCTATCCCGTCTTCAGCAGGATCTGCTTCCAGATCGCCGCTTCGTCGAAGAGCACATATTCCCGCCTCAAGCCCCACGGGCCGAATTCGGCATGGCTTATCGCCATGATGTGCACGTCCGTGCCCGTCGGCGTTCCGAAGCTGCCCCAGCCCTCGTGCTTGCCGGTCATCGACCAGCGAATGGCCGAACGCGGGCTGAACTCAGGATCGTCGCGCCCGATGACGTGATGCATCTCGAACCTGGCGTTCGGGAACGCGGCGCGGAGGCCCATCCAGAACTGGTCGGCGTCTCCCCAGCCATGACCGGTCACGCCGCCAGGGAGCTCGAGCTGAACCGCCCGGTCGTATTCCTTGGTGATGCAGGCCATGTCCGCCGACATGATGCGGTTGAGGATGTCCGCATAGCGCTGCCCAACGGGATGGTCATTGCCGCGGCCGTTGTAGCCGCCGTCCACGTCGATGTCCTGGGTGAACGGCCGGACGCACTTGTCCGGCCCGCCTTCGCGCGCGATCAGGTCGGCAGCATAGGCTTTCGGATCCCAGCCCATCTGGCGGACGATCGCGCCCTGGTCTCGGATCAGCCACTCATCGAAGATCTGGTTGTTCCGTGCCGCGCAATCCGCGAGGATCCGGTACCGCAGCTTCTTGCCCGTCGCCTTGCCATACATGCCGTCCCTGCTGTGCGTGGCTGTGGACAAGAGGCGGTGCGATGACAGCAATCCGTCTTTAGCATTGCCGCACCAGATCACGTCTTCGCCAAGCAATGTGCGGTCCGGGAATTCGGCGAGCGTCGCCATGGTCGCGGCGATGACGTTCTGGTTGCCGATGACGATCGAAGCTGGTGAGCGCACAGGTATGCTTGGCGCATAGTAGTGGTGCAGCGTCGCAATGTTGCGATCTTCCCAGATCTCCTTCGTGATACCGATGATGTAGTCCGGAAAATCTTTCCAGTGGGTTGCAAAACCTTCAAGTGACATGCTCAAATCCTCAAGATGATTGAAATTAACCAGCTGTCCAGCCGCCGTCGACGAGCAGGCTCGTGCCCGTGATCAGGGAGGCGGCATCGCTTGCGAGAAACGTCACCGCGCCCATGATGTCTTCGATCTCTCCGACGCGTCCCAGCCGGATCATCGACATGATCCACGCCATCCGCTCGGGATTGGCGAAAGTCTGGGCGGTCAGTTCCGTCCGGATGAACGTCGGGCCGACCGTGTTGACCCTGATCGAATGCGCGCCCCACTCGATGGCCATCGCCTTGGTCATGCCTTCGACGGCGTGCTTCGAGGCGGCGTAGACCGCGCGGTCGACGCCGCCGACATGGCCCATCTGCGACGAGATGTTGATGATGGAGCCCCCTTTCCCGCGCGCGATCATCGCCTTCGCGGCTGCGGCGGAGGCGAAGTACGCCGCGCGCAGGTTGATGTGCATCACGGCGTCGAAATCAGCGGGGGTCGTGTCGACCGCAGGTGAGTGACGCGCCAGGCCGGCGGAGTTCACGAACACATGCAGGTCCGGGATCGCCGCCGCCGCGCCTGCCGCCGCCACGTCGCCGATGTCCAGCACGAGCGCCTCGGCGGAATGGCCGGCGGCCTTCAGCGCGGCCACCAGATCTTCCAGCGCCTCCCGGCCGCGCGCCGCGCAGATCACATGCGCTCCCGCCTCGGCCAATGCGACGGCGCAGCCAAGCCCGATCCCGCGCGATGCGCCGGCCACGAGCGCAGCCCGGCCGTCGAGCCGAAACGAGGGCGTGCGGGGAAGGGTCATGCGCCTGTTACCTCAAGTATCCCTTGTTTCCCAGGATATTGCGCCCCTTCTTTTTCTCTCCATCTGAAGTGTATCTTTATCGGTATATTGTGTTTCTGAGCTAACCTCTCAGCCTCGACCCAAGCATCTTGAGCAGATTGACCCTGAAAAGAAATGCCAATATCGCTATGATGTGTATAGCCTTTATTTTCAAATCTAGAAACAGTTGACGGGATTTCGAGTTGCGAAACTAGCTCTGTTTTCTCAAAACCTCTCTTTTTTACTGCCAAAATAGTTTTTGCCAGCACATTGGCCCAATTTGGGTTCTCGATATATTTTTTATCTATTTGCGCTTCAATTATTTTAGTATGCATTAGGCCTGGTGTTTTTTGAAATTTTATAAAGTCGTCTACTTTTTCATTTGTATCTGGCTCGTCATCTTTTTCGAGATCTAGTCGAACAAGTTCTTGTGAAACGAGATAATCAATCGCTGCGGCAGGCGTCGATATGCCATTCCACGTAGCTATGGTTTTCAAACTTAAAAATGTTGAATCATTCAATCTGACTACGGGCATTGGGTTCACCTCCTGTGAGGCGTTATAGGTAACATATCTGCTATAAAGATCAAGTGAATATGTAACATATTCACTCCGCGGCCTCGCCGTAAGCCACGTTGCGCCCGCCATAGCGCCGCACGCGGATGTTGGCCTGCTCGGCGTGGCCGACGAAGCCTTCCAGCATGCACAGCCGCGAGCAGTACTCGCCGACCATCGCCGAGGCCTCGTCGGTGAGCACGCGCTGGTAGGTGTGGGTCTTGATGAATTTGCCGACCCAGAGCCCGCCCGTGTAGCGTCCGGCCTTCTTGGTGGGCAGGGTGTGGTTGGTGCCGATGACCTTGTCGCCGAAGCTGACATTGGTACGAGGACCGAGGAACAACGCGCCGTAGGAGTGCATGTGCTCGAGGAACCAGTCGTCCCGGTCCGTCATCACCTGCACATGCTCGGACGCGATGAAATTGGCCTGCTCCAGCATCTCCTCATAGGTGTCGCAGACGATCATCTCGCCATAGTCGGCCCAGCTTTTGCCGGCTGCTTCACCAGTTGGCAAAATGGCCAGCAGGCGTTCGATCTCGTCAAGGGTCTGCCGCGCCAGCTTCTCTGAATTGGTGATCATCACGCAGGGCGAATTCACGCCGTGCTCCGCCTGCCCGAGAAGGTCCGTGGCGCAAAGCTCGGCGTCCACCGTCTCGTCTGCGATCACCATGGTCTCTGTCGGGCCGGCGAACAGGTCGATGCCGACGCGGCCATAAAGCTGGCGCTTGGCCTCGGCCACGAAGGCGTTGCCGGGGCCGACCAGCATGTCGACGGGCGCGATGGTTTCCGTGCCGAGAGCCATCGCGCCGACAGCCTGGATGCCGCCGAGGCAATAGATTTCGTCTGCGCCGCCCATGTGCATCGCGGCAACGATGGCCGGATGCGGGGCAGGGCCGTTCGCGCTCTGCTGTGGCGGCGCGGAAGCGATGATGCGTTTGACGCCAGCCACCTTCGCCGTGACCACGCTCATGTGCGCGGAGGCAACCATCGGGTATTTGCCGCCCGGCACGTAGCAGCCCACGGACTGCACGGGGATGTTCTTGTGACCCAGGATCACGCCGGGCAGCGTTTCGACCTCGATGTCCTTCAAGGCCGCACGCTGATGCTGCGCGAAGTTGCGGATCTGTGCCTGTGCGAAACGGATGTCATCGAGGTCACGCTTCGACACTGCGCCCATCGCAGCTTCGATGTCCTGTTCGGTGAGGCGGAACGCCTCGGGGCTGTACTTGTCGAACTTGACGGAAAGATCGCGCACGGCCGCATCGCCGCGCGCCGAAATGTCGGCCAGGATGCCTTCGACGGCGACGCGGACCTTGGCGTCGTCATCATTGCGCTCCGCTTGCGTCCTTGCCGTTTTCAGATGCCTGATCATGGCTTTCCTCGTGTTGCGTGTTTCATTTGTCGTGGTCGGGACGCGGCGGTGTGCGCTCGCCCCGGTCGAAGGCTTCCCAGCCCTGTCCGTTGAAAAGATCGACCCCGAGCTGCCGCATCACATGCGGGAAATCGACCATCACCCAGTTGTCGGCGATGCGGCCATCGGCCACCTTCCAGAAATCCATGTAGCGGATCTTGACCCGCTTGCCGGTGGGAGCGATGCCCATGAAATCACCCGAATGGGTGGCATGCTGCGCTCCAAAAGCCGCACCCCATTCGCCCGAAAACAGCCGCGCCTCGTCGATGCAGACTTTGTCGGAGAACGCGGCCTGGAACGGGCGCTGCCAGTTGTCCTGAAACTCCTTGAGCCCGTTCTTGGTGCCGCAGCCGGCATTGCCCATCCAGCGGAAGTCACCATGAAAGAAATCGGTCATCCCATTGATCTTGTGGTCGTTCAGGCCATCGACCATGCCCTCGATCACACGGCGCGTGTCGTCGGTCTTGGTCAGGTCGTTGCCGCGCGTCAGCGCGGCCTGTTCCGGTCTTGTTTCAGCCATGGTGTCAGCCCTTCACGGCACCGGCCGTTAGGCCAGAGACGATCTGTTTCTGGAACACCATCACCAGCAGGAACAGCGGCGCCGTGATTGAGACCGCCGCGGCAATGGCCTCGATCTGGTCCGACAGCTTCGTGTCACGGTTGAGATACTGGCTGATGGCGGGCACCATGGTCTGCGACTGGGCATCGAGCAGGAGCGCGGTGACGAGATAATCGTTGTAGGCCAAGAGGAACGAGAACAGCCCCGTGGTGATCACGCCCGGCCACATCACCGGCATGATCACGCGCCAGAACGCGCCGAAATGCGTGCAGCCATCGACCCGCGCCGCCTCGTCCAGCTCATTCGGAATGTTCATGAAGAACGAGCGCATCATCCAGATCGTGAAGGGCTGGTTGATCGAGACCAGGACAACGATGATCGCCAGCGGCTGCCCGTAGAGCGAGGGCGCATTGGCGCTGAACAGGTTGAAGAACCAGCCTGTGACCGGCGATGTCCAGAGCGGCGAAAGCCACTCGCGCGAGTTGATGAACACCGGGATGTAGCCGGTCACCAGCACCGAATGGGGCAAGGCGCGGAACACCAGCGCCGCGATGAGCAGCCAGAAGGCGAGATTGCTCTTGGTCCGCGCCAGCCCGTAGGCCGCCAGCGTGCCGACCGTCAGGGAGATCGTGACCACACCAAAGGTGATCATCATCGAATTCATGAAGTTGCGGTAGAACTCGTATTGAATCCACACGGCTTTGTAATGTTCGAGGGTAACCCCGATCACCGGCTGGGCCAGCATCCCGATGACGGGAATGGGCGACAGCGCTGAATTGACCAGCCAGGTCACCGCTGGCAGCGCCATGAACAGGAACACCGATGCGCCGATCAGGAACCCGGTCGCCATCAGCAGCCAGCCGACGACCATCGATCCGTTGATGGCCAGTTTCGTGGCGATGGCCTTGCCGAATTTGACGGGCGCCTGGTAGACGGCGATCAAGGCCGCCAGCCCGATCAGCAGGCTGAGGACGGAAAGTCCGCCAGAATTGGCGCGCGTGACCGGACCGAAGATCACATTCAACGGATTCGATGACAGCGCGTCCAGCGGCAGCTTGAACGACATGATGGCGACCCAGAACAGCGGGAAAATCGCCACGACGGCCCAAAGCGCCACGAATCCGGCTGTGAGGGCCTTGAGCGCAAGGGGTGGCTGAAGCGCTTTTGTATCGGCCATGACCCAACTCCTAGCGCGAGACGCGGTTGTCGCGCCAGGTGCGCATGAGCAGTGGAATGAGCAGCAGGACGATCCCGACCATGGTCAGCATCGACGAGGCGGACGCGCGGGTGATGGAGCGGTTGCCGGTCTCGTCAGGCGTCAGGAAACTGAAGGTCAGCCACTGCAGCGAAATCCGGTGCGCCTCGCTGGAGAAGCCGATGACCTCCTCGAAAACACGATACGAATCCATCAGGTGAATGAGCGCGATGAACACGATGAGCGGCATCAGGTGGGGAATGACGATGTGGCGCAAGCGCTCGAAGCGCGATGCGCCGTCAACGATCGCGGATTCGAGCGTGTCCTGGTCGACGGTCTGCAAGGCGGCATAGAACACGACGAAGGCGAAAGGCGCGACATGCCAGACCCGGTAGGTGATCATCAGGACCTCGATGGTCCAGCCCTGAGCGAACATGGAGATGTTGGTGCCGGTGATCCATTTCAGCGCCGCCGTCAGGATGCCGTCTCCGATGAACAGCCAGCGGATCGACAGCGCCCCGATCACAGGCGTGACGATGAAGGGCAGCAGCGAAACGAAAATCAAAGGCCCACGCACCGCTCGCGTCACGTTGTTGACAGCGATGGCGATGAGCAGCCCCAGCCCGATCACAAGCGGAAGCGTGATCAGCGTGAAAGACAGTGTGAAGCGCAGCGCCTTGTAGAAATCGATGTTCATCACCGCTGCAAGGCCGCCACCGGCAGACGAAAATGCCTTGGCAACGACGTCTGGCTTGAGAAGTTCGTGGTACGAGGCCAGCCCGACAAAGCTGGTTTGCGTCACAGGCTTGCCTGCGGCATCCAGCACTTGCCGCGACCGGAGCTCTGTCGTGCAGGTCTGGCTGATGAAGCCTGGAGTGCAGCTTTCGACCTGAACCTGCTCGAACACCTGCTGTGTGCTGTAGAAGCTCTGCACGAACACGCTCACCAGCGGCAGCGCGATGAAGATCAGCATCAACACGACCGATGGCGCGACAAACATCGCAAATGTGCGCGCTTTCATGGCTCGGTCTCCGGTCAGTTCAGGAATGACGGGGTTGTCGGAAATTGTCCGGTCAGGGCGATCCGAGAGTGGGTGCGCCCTGACCGGGTTGTGGTTTACTTAACGAGGCCGGCTTCCTTGGCCTTGGTCAGGTAGGTGGCTTCGATGGCTGCCAGCGTTTCTGTGGCCGTGGTCTTTCCGGTCATGAAGTCAGCCGCTTTTTCGCCGATGGCCGCCTGGATGATGCCCATCTGGGTTGTCGATGGGTAGTTCGGTGCGCCGGCATTGGCCGATGCGATGGCACCCTGGGCCAGACGGCCGGGCACAAAGCCCTTCACCAGCCAGACAGCGGCATTGTTGTTGGCCTTGACCATCTCTTCGTCGATGCCCTCCATCGCCACGCGGAACGCCGCATCGGCTTCAGCATCGGAGATGTTCTTGGCAAAGACCATGCCGTCCCACCACAGCATCGTGGCCGGCTTGCCGCCTGCCACGGCTGCAGGTGCGGACGCCATGGCGATCTTGCCGACAAACTGGCTTTCCTTCGGATCATCGAGCGCGCCTGCACGCGAGGCCCAGAGGTTCGCCATGGCGATCTTGCCCTGCTGGAACTGCTTTTGCACGAATGTCGAATCCGAAACCAGGAACTCGGGGTCCATGAAGGCAGACAGCTTCTTCATCATCTCCAGCGTCTTCACGCCGGCTTCAGTGTTGATGCTGGGGGTGTTGTCGGGCTTGGTCGGAACGCCGCCATAGCCGAAGAACAGGTTGATGAAATCGATGCTGATGTCGAACCCGGACTTCATGGTCGCGCCGAGCGGGAACGCCACCTTGCCGGAAGCCTTGATCTTGGCGGCGGCGGCGAGCACGTCATCATAGGTCTTGGGCGCGTCGATCCCGAGTTCCTTGAACAGGTCCTCGCGGTACATGAAGTGCTGCGCATTCACCATCATGGCCACGGCGACCGTCTTGCCGTCGATTTTGATGAGCTGGTTCGGAGTCAGGTTCTTGCCGTATTTCGCAACCAGATCGTCAAGCGGGCGGATGCTGCCTGCGTTTAGCAGCGGCACGAGCGTGCCGTTGGACACGCCGCCGATCTGATAAAGAGCCGGGTTCGCGGCAAAGGCCGCGGGCTGCTTGGTGCGGAAGGTCTGGTCGAGTTCGGCCTGGACGTTGCCGCACTCCGCCATGGCGGACGTCACGGCCTTCCATGCCTCGAACGCCGCTGTCAATGACTTGACCGGCACGGTGTTCTGGAAGGCGCAGGCTGCATGTGCCGAAACCGACATCATCATCGAAATCGCGGCTGCACCGAGTGTCTTGGCTGCGAAAGTTTTGGTGATCATCTTGTAGCTCCCTGTTGTTGTGTCCGGGCCGCAGAGTCCTTGCCTCATGGCCGTGTCGTTGCTGGATGTCTGTGCCGGGGTTGAGGGTCTTTCCGGTTCTCGTTCTGAAATGCGTGACGGTCGTGGTTTCAGCTCCCGGTCAAATGGTGTGTTTGCGTGGCCGAAGGCGCCAGTCCCGTTCAGGGCAGGCGCCTTTGTCCGCTGACATGATCGAAGAGGTGGCAGATGCCCGGCTTGATTGAGAAAGAGATATTGTCGCCGATCTCCGCCCGGAACTCCTTGGGAGCCTTGACCGCGATCAGGGCAGGGCCGGATCTGACGGACACCATGGTCGCATCGCCCAGAAGTTCGATGCTGTAGACAGGGGCCGAAACCTCGCCCTCCGATGTTGCCAATTGCGCATCCTCGGCCCGGAAGCCGAGCGTAACCTTGCCGGACACGCCCGCAGGCAACCCCGCGACCTTCATGTTGGGTGCGGTGAACACGCCGCCGCTGATGTCGCCGTCGATCAGGTTCATGGCCGGCGAGCCGATGAACCCCGCCACGAACGTGTTGGCCGGCCTGTCGTAGATTTCTGTCGGCGTGCCGACCTGCTGGAATTCGCCCTTGTTCATCACCACGACACGGTCAGCGAGGGTCATTGCCTCGATCTGGTCGTGGGTGACATAGATCGTCGTGACCTTCAGTTCGTGCTGCAGGTTCTTGATCTGGGCGCGGGTCGAAACACGCAGTTTCGCGTCGAGGTTCGACAGGGGCTCGTCCATCAGGAACACAGCAGGTTCGCGCACGATGGCGCGGGCCAGCGCCACGCGCTGCCGCTGCCCACCGGAAAGTTCGCGCGGGCGACGCTCCAGAAGATCGCCCAGCTCTACCATCTTGGCCGCCTTGCGAACCCTCGCATCGTGGGTCTGAGGGTCGACCTTCCGCACTTTCAGGGGAAAGCGGATGTTCTCGTAAACCGTCAGATTGGGATAAAGGCCGTAGTTCTGGAACACCATCGCGACATCGCGGTCCTTCGGTTCGAGGTCGTTGACAATTCGGTCACCGATCAGGATTTCGCCGCCGGTCGGGTCTTCGAGCCCGGCGATCATCCGCATCGTCGTGGTCTTGCCGCAGCCCGAAGGACCGAGAAAGACCACAAACTCGCGGTCGGCAATATCAAGGTCGATGGCCTTGACGCCGACGAAGGCACCCCAGCTTTTGGTCACACCACGCAGCGAAATCTGTACCATGCGCCTTACCTGCTCCCTCGTCCCGCGTCGTTGTTCTGTTTTTTCCTGTGCGGGGCTTGCCGGAAAATCGTCGGTTAACGATACGTTGACAGGTCATGAATACGTATGCAAGACCTTGTGACGCAATTCCTCGCATGTTGCACATCTGGCCTGTCTGACCGTCATCCGGAAATCCTGCGCGATGCTATCGTCCTCGGTCCATGTGGCCAACAAGTTGGTTGTCAGGCGGGCCCTTGGCGCTGTCGCCGAGGCGAGTCCCGCCACGTTGCGCACACGCCTGCAGGAAGCATACCATTCCGATGCAGAGTGGCGCGGCGCTCATCCGCTGAACGAGATGCGCGGCATCGACGCCATCGCCGAAAAGGTCTGGTCGCCGCTGCTGCTCTCCTTCCCGGATCTGGAGCGCCGCGACGTCATCCTGCTGGGCGGCCATTCGCACGGCACCGACATCGTGGGCGCTGTCGGCCATTATTGCGGGACGTTCCGCAAGGATTGGCTGACGATCCCGGCGACCGGCCGGCCGATCTATCTGCGCTATGGCGAGATGCATGTGGTCAGGGATGGCAAGATCGCGCAGAGCACAGTGCTGATCGACATCCTGGACCTCATCCGCCAGGCCGGATTCTGGCCGATCGCGCCCAGTCTCGGCACGGAGGAGCAATGGCCCGGACCTTTCACCGCCGACGGCATCCTGCTGACCGAACAGGATCCGGCGATCTCAGCTGGGAGCATTGCCCAGACCCTCGCCATGCACAAGACGCTTGGCGACTACAATGACGAGGCGCTGTTGGGGCGGGAGGGTCTCATGGCCATGCCGCAGAAGGAGCACTGGCACCCGAAGATGATGTGGTACGGGCCGGCCGGCATCGGGACCACACGCGGCCTGCAGGGCTTCGTCGACTATCACCAGTTGCCGTTCCGCATCGCTTTTCCGAACCGGCGCGGGGGCAATCACTATGTGCGCATCGGAGATGGTGCCTACTCTGCCACAGGTGGCTGGCCCAGTGTTCTGGCGAAACACACCGGCGGCAGCTTTTGCGGCGCCGGTCCGACAGGACGCGATGTCGGAATGCGGGTGATGGATTTCTATTTGCACCACGAAGGCCTCATCCGCGAAAATTGGGTGCCGATCGACATGATCGACCTGTTGCTGCAGATGGGCGTCGACGTGTTCGGCCGGATGCAGAGCCACTTTCGCCGCGGCGCCTGAGGCGGCACGGCAGGCCTGCCGTCAGCCGTCCTTCGGCAGGCGGGCCGAGCCCCTGACCACGACCTCCGCAGGCAGCACGGCAGCGCGCTTCTCGACCACCCGGTTCTCGACCTGCTCGATCAGGATCGAGACCGTTGCCTCCACCATAGGCCGGCAAGGCTGGCGCACGGTGGTGAGGTCGTACCCCGCCCAGGACGCTTCAGGAACGTCGTCATAAGCCACGAGCGACACGTCAAGCGGGATGCGCAAGCCAAGCTCCCCGCGCAGCACGTCCATGACGGCGAACGCCATGTGGTCGTTGGCGACGAACACCGCATCGGGGCGTTCGCGCACTGCGAACAACTCCCGCGCCGCCGCGGAGGCCCCCTCGAAGCTGTAGCCGCCCACGGCACGCCGGAACAGGGCGATGCCGCATTCCGCCAGCCCCTTGTAGAAGCCTGCCTCGCGGTCGCGGCTCGTGGACGAGTCCTCGTTGCCGGCGATGAACGCTATCTTCCGGTGGCCGCCCTTGACGAGGAAATGTGCCAGCAGCCGTGCGCCTTCGATGTTGTCCGAGGTCACGCTGCTCGTGGGCGAGGAGGGAACATAGCGGTTGAACATCACGACCGGCGTCCCTGTGTCGGCGCATTCCCGCGCAAGGCTGGACGACAAGGTCGCGGAGGCCATGACGATGCCTTCGACCTGGTATTGCAGCATCTTCTGCACGACCTGGTCCTGGTTGCCTGGATCGGTCATGAACAGCAGCACCTGGTACCCACGGTCCTGGAGCGCGCGCGACATCTGCTCGAGCACCAGCGGATAGAACTGGTTGTCGAGATACGCGACGAGGATGGCGATAAGGCGCGAACGGCCGCTGATCATGGCCCTTGCGAGCGCGTTCGGCCGGTAGCCAAGCTCGCGTGCGGCTTCGAGAACAATCTGACGTGTGTGCTCGGAAACGCTGGCGCCGGGCGAGAACGTGCGGCTGACGGCGGACTGGGACACGTTCGCAAGCCGTGCGACATCGCCCGATGTCACCGATGCCTTGCCGCTGGTCTTGGCTGAAGCCTTTGTCGCGGTCTTCGCGGAATGCGTGGCTGCGGATTTGCCCATTCATCCATAATGCTCGTTCTGGCATTTGCGTAAAGCATCTTCGCGAAGACCCGATATATGAGGTTGTCCATTAGGAAAAACACAACCTATACGTGTTTCAATCAGCATGTTGAAGCTGCCGGCTGCGCACGGGCCGAGATCCATCACAGGTTCTTGCCTTGAGCTCCCCTCAGCGCGTTTGCAGGTCCTGCTCGTGCTTGAGGCGCGCACGCTGAAGATGCGTATGGAGGCTTTCCGATTGCTGTTCCTTAACCTGAAATCCGCGGCCGTGCGCTTCATCCGCGCCAAGGACGGAAACTTCGCCATCGTCTTCGGGCTGCTGCTCGCTCCGCTGATGGCCATGGTCAGCGCCGCGCTCGACTACAACACGGCTTCGCGTGACAGGGCGGTGCTGCAGGCATCGCTGGATAGTGCGGCGCTTGCGGTGGCGCGCGCGCCTCACCTCGACAACCAGCAGGCGGGCGCGCTGCTGAACGCCCTCGTGCAGGCGAACTACGTGCCCGGCAGCGGCCGCACGCCGACCATCCGCTTCACGCGTGCCCATGATTTCGTCTCGGTGAACGCAGCGGATGAAGTGCCGAGACTGATGCCGCTCATCATGCTGCCGGACCTGAAGACGATCAGGATCGCGGCGTCGTCCGAAGTGCGCTGGGGCACCAACGACATCGAGATCGCGCTCGTGCTCGACAATACCGGCTCGATGTCCAGCAACAACAAGATGACCGAACTCAAGCGGGCTCTCTGCGGCCAGTCGGATTGCGCCTCGGCCACGCCGGCCTCCGGCTTCGTCAAGATCATGCGCGATGCAGCACGGCGGGACGATCAGGTCCGCGTGGCCCTGGTGCCGTTCGACACGGTGGTCCGGATGCCCGAGCCGATGCAGTTGGCGGTCACTGGCGCGGCCGCGACCGGGGTCGGCTTCAACGGCGGGGCCGGTTTCGGGTTTTGCGCGCACGCGTCACTCTCGAACATCGCCTTGAAGTCCGGGTACTTCCGGTTCTCCGAACGTGACCGCGACACGCGCGCCTCGTCGCGCAACATCCTCAACGAGAATGTTGGCGCCGGTTGTGGCACGGGCAGGACGACGCCCGCGACATGGCAGGGTTGCGTCTGGGATCGCGACATGAGTGCGAACCTTGACAGTACGGATGCCATCGCAGCGCTCCCAGCCGTGTCCGACCTTCACCCCGCCGTGAACTGCGAGACCGCCAGCCTGGCGCGCATCCAGCCGCTGCTCGACATCCGCACACGCAGCGCCGACATGATCTCGGCGTTGCGGCAGATGACGCCGTCCGGCACAACCAACCTCGCCATTGGCGTCAGTTGGGGCATGGCGGCGCTTTCGCAGCGCGAGCCTCTGATCGAGGCCAGGGCGCCAAGCACGGACGTGCGCAAGTTCATGATCCTGCTCACCGATGGCGACAACACCGAGAGCAAGCACTCGACCGCCGAAAGCAGCATCGACGCGCGGGCGCGGCTGGCCTGCAGCAACGCAAAGGAGCAGGGCATCACCATCTACGCCATCCGCGTCATAAACGGCGACCGCACGCTGCTCTCGCAGTGCGCCACCAGCCCGGCGCATTACAAGGAGGTTGCGAACGCGAGCCAGCTCACGCCGGTCTTCGAGCAGATCGCGGGCGAGATCGGCGCACTGCGGATCGCGCGCTGAAGTTGGCTTGACCCCCGGCGCTGGCGTGGCTCGAGCGCTGCCGGCCCCTGGCGAAAGCCTCTGTCGCACGGCGCGCGAATGACATAAACGTTGCAGGTCATCCGCCCATCGCCGCCGGAGCCTCATATGAAATCGCGTGCCGCCGTCGCCTGGGAGGCCAACAAGCCTCTCACCATCGAGACGATCGACATCGGCGGCCCACGGCCGGGCGAGGTGCTCGTCGAAATGATGGCGACGGGCGTCTGCCACACCGACGCCTACACGCTGTCCGGGCTCGATTCGGAGGGCAGGTTCCCGGCGATCCTGGGCCATGAAGGGGCGGGAATCGTGCGCGAGCTCGGCGCGGGGGTCACCTCGCTGAAGGTCGGCGACCACGTCATCCCGCTCTATACGCCCGAGTGCCGCTCCTGCAAGACATGCCTCTCGCAGCGCTCGAACCTGTGCACTTCGATCAGGGGCACGCAGGGCCGGGGCGTGATGCCGGACGGCTCCAGCCGCTTCAGCTGCGACGACGCGGGCGCCGCAATCGACGTCTTCCACTACATGGGCTGCTCGACGTTCTCCAACTTCACGGTCTTGCCCGAGATCGCGCTGGCGAAGGTCCGCGAAGACGCCCCGTTCGACAAGATATGCTACATCGGCTGTGGCGTCACCACCGGTCTCGGGGCCGTGATCTACACGGCGAAGGTCTGGCCCGGCGCCAATGTCGTTGTCTTCGGTCTCGGCGGCATCGGCCTGAACGTCATCCAGGGCGCGCGGATGGTCGGCGCCGACAAGATCATCGGCGTCGATCTCAATCCCGCCAAAGTCGAGATCGCCAAAAAGTTCGGGATGACCCATTTCGTCAATCCTGACGAGGTGGGGCGCGACAAGGTCGTGCAGGCCATCGTCGACCTGACCGGCGGAGGCGCCGATTTTTCCTTCGAGTGCATCGGCAACACCACGACGATGCGCCAGTCGCTCGAGTGCTGCCACCGGGGCTGGGGCGAGAGCATCATCATCGGCGTCGCTCCATCAGGCGCGGAGATCGCGACGCGGCCGTTCCAGCTCGTCACGGGACGGGTCTGGAAAGGCTCGGCGTTTGGGGGCGCGCGCGGACGGACCGACGTGCCGAAGATCGTCGACTGGTACATGGACGGCAAGATCAACATCGACGACATGATCACCCACACCATGTCGCTGGAAGAGATCAACACGGCATTCGACCTGATGCATGAGGGCAAAAGCATCAGGAGCGTCGTGGTCTTCTGACGTCATCAGCCCCCGCGCTGCTGGATCAGCCGTCGGATGTTTCCATCTGAACGCGACATGATCTAGTCTCGACCTGTCCCTGTCCTGTCTCACGGAGCCGCTCCTTGGCCGCCGCCTACGGTTTTCACGTCATCCTCGCATTCGTGCTCGGCTACCTTCTCGGCTCGATCCCGTTCGGCATTCTCGTCACCCGGCTTGGCGGCGGGGCTGATCCGCGCACGATCGGCTCGGGCAACATCGGCGCGACCAACGTCCTGCGTTCCGGCAACAAGAAGCTCGCGGCGCTGACGCTGCTTGGCGACACGTTCAAGGGCACCCTAGCGGTCGTCCTGGGCTGGGTGCTCGGCGGGGAGGGCACCGCCATCGCGGCTGGCCTGGGCGCATTTCTCGGCCACCTTTTCCCGGTTTGGCTCGGTTTTCGCGGCGGCAAGGGCGTGGCGACGTTCCTCGGCATCGTCCTTGGGCTCCAGCCCATCGCAGCGCTGGTTTTCGTACTGACCTGGGCGGGCTGCGCCTACGCGACGCGCTACTCGTCCTTGTCCGCGCTTGCTGCGGCCGTGACCACCCCGCTCGCGCTCTGGTGGCTCGGGCACGGGCGGATGGCGGCGCTCATGGCCCTGCTCGCGGGCCTGCTCTGGATCATGCACCACGAGAACATCTCGCGCCTCATGTCGGGCTCCGAAGGCAAGATAGGTCAGAAGAGTTGACCGCGCCCATGGCCGGCTTCGCCCTCACCGACCAGCAGCGCTTCGACTGGCTGCGCCTCATCAGGACCGACAGCGTCGGACCGCGCACGTTCCGATCGCTGGTCAACAGGTTCGGCGGGGCGGGCGCTGCGCTCTCGGCGCTGCCTGAACTGGCCAGCCGCGCAGGCCGCGCGATCATATTGCCGTCCGTCGCGGAGATCGAGCGCGAGTTCGAGCAGTCACGGCGGCTCGGCATCCGCTTCGTGGCGTTGGGCGAGCCGGGCTACCCGCCGGCGCTGGCGGCCATGGCGACAGCGCCTCCGCTCATTGCGGTGCGCGGCCTGGCATCTGCGCTGCAGCGGCCCATGGTGTCGCTTGTCGGCTCACGGAACGCTTCCGGGCTTGGCCTCAAGTTCACGGAGCGGCTCGCTCGCGAATTGGGCGAGGCGGGCTTCGTCGTGGTGTCGGGCCTTGCCCGCGGCATCGACACCGCTGCGCATCGTGCGTCGCTGGCGACAGGCACAGTGGCGGTCCTCGCGGGCGGGCACGGGCAGATCTATCCGCCGCAGAACGAGCCGCTCGTCGAGGAACTGATAACAGCAGGGGCAGCCATTTCGGAGCTTCCCTTCACCATGGAGCCTCGGGCGCATGACTTTCCGCGTCGCAACCGCATCGTCGCCGGATTGTCGATCGGCGTCGTCGTCGTCGAGGCGGCGCGCAAGTCAGGCTCGTTGATCACCGCACGCCTGGCGAACGAGGAGGGGCGGACCGTCTTCGCCGTGCCCGGCTCGCCGCTTGATCCGCGAGCCGAAGGCACCAACGACCTGATTCACGCAGGCGCGCGCATCTGCCGCTCGGCGCAGGACGTCATCACCGAGCTGGCGCCGCAGATCGGCCAGGCGCCGCAGCCGATGCAGCTTTTCGACGGCGCGGGGGAGGGCGGCGGAGGCATCGAACTCGATGAGCTGAACTGGCTGCTGGAGGAGAGCGCTGCGGCCGGTGCAAAGCCCCGGGCCCCGACTGGGTTCAATTACGACGATCGCGAGGCATCGCGTCGCGTCGCTGCGGAACCGGCAGAGCCCGGCGCCGATGATCCCGAAGATGTTCTGCTAGGCCTTTTGGGGTCCGCACCGCTGCATGTCGATGACGTCGTGCGCCACAGCACGATGAGCGCCCGCGCCGTCCAGAGCGCGCTTGTCGACCTCGAAATGCGCGGCCTGGTCATGCGCGACCCGTCCGGCGGCTACGTCAGGGTGTGATCGGGCTGCCGGCAGGGCGGCTGCGATGACGCGTCGATGACTGGTGGGTCCAGCCGTCCCGCGCTCTCCCGCGCTTCGGCGGCCGCCATGTCGAGAAAGTAGGACAGGAGCGACAGGTCCGACGAGCGCGCCATTCCGCTCAATTCAATGCTCATCTGGGCGATGTAGGTCGCGACCTCGAGCCTGAGCGCGATGGTGTCGGCCTGGGTCTGCGTCAATGGCTCACCAACGATGAAGGGCGTCGCGCTCATTTGACCCGACATGCGCGCCTCGATGACTGCGGCCGAAGACTCAAGGCGATCATTGTGGCCAAAGGCCGCATTCTTGGGTTCAGCCGGATGCATTTAAAAATGAACTCCATTTATAACGATTCGAATATACAATTTAAGGTTGCATAATACAACTACAAGAGGATGTTTGTCACAGAAATTCAGAGACCAGCTTCACATGACCAGCGTCAGGAGGATGACCGGCATGGTGATCATGGCGCCCAACGTCTGCAACGTCGCGATCTCGGCCATCAGCGGCGCATCGCCACCCATTTGGCGCGCCAGGATATAGGATGCGGCTGCTGTCGGCACGGTGGCGGCGATGAGGGCCACGCTGAGTGGGGTGCCGGTCAGGCCGAAAATCAGGGCGGCAGCATACACGAAGGTCGGCATGAGGATGAGCTTGCAGGAGACCGAGATCAGGTGCGGCATGCGCGGCTTCGCCAGCCGCGACATTTCGAGGCCGGCTCCAGCCACCAGCAGCCCTCCAGCCAGCGCGCCGCGCCCGGTGATGTCGATGAAACTGGCCGCTGCCTGAGGGATCAGGGATGCGAACGGATTGAGCGCGATGCCGACGGTGCAAGACCAGATGAACGGATTCTTGATCAGCGTCACCGCCGTATGCCGTGCATTGAACGGCTCGCCGCGGGCGTATCGCGAAAGGATCAGCACGCTCATCACGTTCACGAGCGGGATCAGCGAGGCGATCACCACGGCCATCAGCGCCACGCCATCCTTGCCGAACTGCTGGGATGCGACAGCGAGGGCGATGAATGTCTGCCAGCGCACCGAACCTTGATAGACAGACGTGAAGGCCGGCCCGGCGACGCCCATCCTGCCGAGTGCCGGGCGCAGGCTCAGCAGAAGCGCAGTCATCAGCAAGGCGCCAAGCACCAGCGAGCCGCCGACGGCTACGACCGGCAGGCCCCCGAGTTGGGCGAAGGCCAGTGTGTGGATGACCAGGGCTGGAATCAGGATATGATAGCAGACGGCCTCGAAGCCGCGCCACGCCGCATCGTCGATCAGCTTGAATTGCTTGGCTGCGAACCCTGTCATGATGACCATGAAGACGGCAAGCAGGCTGCTCAGAAGGGTCGCCATCGGCTCTTTCGCAATGCTGGACCGGCAGTTCGCACAACGTCTCCGATGGCACAAGATCTCGCGGCGCATGCCGCCGCTGCGGACGGCGCAATTTCGCCATGTTCGGTTCAGCGGCGGTTCAACCTTGTAGGTTTAGTAAACATATTATGAAGGGCAGGATGTCTGCTCCCGCTTTCCGGAGGTCCAACGATGGCCCTGTCGAAACAAACATTGCTCGCCGCCACGCTTTGCGCCGCCACCGCGATGGTGTCGACTGCGCCGGTCCAGGCCGGTCCATGGCTTCTTCCAGCGGCGGTCTCGGCGCCTGACGGCGTCGAGCAGGTCGGTTGGCGCGGCCGCCGCAACGGCGCGCTCGTCGCGGGCGCGATCGGCTTGGGCGTGCTCGGCATCGCAGCCGCGGCCGCAGCATCGGAGCATCGCTATGAGGAGCGGGTCTATTCGCCGTATGGCGGCCTTTACGACGAGCGCCCTGCCTATGGGCATGGCTACGGATACGGCTATCAGGAGCCGTCGTATGGCTATGCCCCCGCGCCCGTTTATCAGCAGCGTTACGTCTATGAGGACGCGCCCTATCACGCCAGGCCGCGTCATCGGAGCGCGCTGCGCCCCAACTATCACGACTACGGACGCGGTCTCGAGCGCAGCCGCGACCCGGCCGGGAACAATTGAGGCACCAAGACGTTATAGCTTGGTTATAGACGGTTCCGCCCAGTGATTGTGAAACGTCGCGGTCCGCTTTACGCTTTTGAATGACGTTCTACAGCGCACGCTGCCTCGTGCGACGACGATACGGCCCAGGGAGGCCTTCCATGTTTTCAGCTTCACGTTCGATGAAGGCCACGGGCCTTGCCCTCGCCATGATGATGACTGTCGGCCATTTGCCAACTGCAGCGGTGGCCGCCCCGTTTGGCACGGCCGGCGCGCCGGAGGTCAAGGTGGATGGCTCCATCGTGCAGGTTCAGGCCCGTCGTTATCGCCCGGTGGCGCAGCGCCGCCGCAGCAATAACAACGCCGCCATCGGCGCAGCCATTCTTGGAATCGGCGTCCTCGGCATCGCGGCTGCCGCCGCAGCCTCGCAGCGCGACGAGCGCCGCGGGGCCTATTATTCCGATCAGTGGAACACACCCGTCGATGCATACGGCCGCCCGCTTTATGGGCAGCCGCGGCAGGTGCAGTATTACTATGAGCAGCAGTATGCGCCTCGTTACTATCGCCAGGATCCGCGCTTCTACAACGACCGTGTGATCGACCAGCGCTATGGCGAGCCGCGCATGAACCGCTGGCAGCGCGAGCAGTTCAGGGAGCAGGCCCGGGCTGAGCGCTCCCGTCAACGGCAGCGCGAGTA
>JANOCI010000136.1:0-19506 GCA_031412095.1 Allobosea sp. | reverse complement strand
GTCCAGCGCGCCGCAGAGGTTCCTAAGCCCACGATCTCGACCCGCGTCACGGATTCCGAGCCGTCGGCGTCGGCCGTGGCGAACGTCACCATGCCGCCGACATTGCTCCAGGCATCCTCGCTTGCCGTGACGGGCGCTCCGGCGATTGTCGGCGCGTCAGCGACCGCATCGACGATGACGTCGACATGGGCGATCGACGAAGCCGTCGAGCCGCCGGCGTCAGTCGTCGTGACTGCGAATGCGATGCGGACGTCAGCATCAGCATCGCGCGGCGGGGTCACAGAAAAGCCGTCCAGGAGCGCGCGGATGCCGGCGGAGGACGGGCCTGCGATCAGGAAGCCCCCGGCGCCGTTCGGCGTCACGCTGACATTGGCGATGGTAGGGAAGTTTGCCAGCCACCCCGCCGGCAACGCCATGATCTCGACCGAGGAAACCCTCTCCGAGCCGTCGACGTCGCTCAGGCCGTAGGCGATGCCTGCTCCCAGCGCGATCGCCGCGTCCTCGAAGCCGCGAACCAAGCCGTCGGACGCCAGGGGCGCATCCGCGATCGCCGTGATGTCGATCCTGAAGGGCCGGCTCACGGTTGCGCTCTCGCCGGTTGCCGTCTCGCGCGTCGTGGCCGTCACGGTCATCGTCACCGAGCCGCTAAGGTCCGGCGGAGGCCGGAAGGTCAGCGTGCCGGCCATTTCTGCGGCTGTGAAGAGCCAGACGCCCCCGCCGAGGTCCACGCCGCTGCCGCCAAACGCGCCGCCTGGCGGAACGCCAGCTATCGTGATGCGAGCCGTTTCCGACAGGTCCTGATCGACCAGTCCGGCGCCGACCCCGGCCAGTTGCACCGGCGCATCCTCAACCGCCGCGAAGGGCGCGCCTGGGACATCGACGCGCGCAGGGTCGGCAACCGGATCTATGGTGATCCTCGCTTCAGCCTCGACGCGTTGGCCGGTGCGCTCATCGGTGAAGGCATAGGTGAAGGTGACGACGCCTGCGAAATGCGCCGGCGGCGCATAGCTGAACGTGCCGTCTTCGCGAACGGCCAGCGTTCCGGGCGGCGGAGCGCCCACCAGCGCCACAAGGCGCACGGGCCCGGTCGGCGCATCGTTGGCAAGGAGGTCGCCGGTGAGGACGGCATCCTCGCGCATGCGGAATTGGTCATCCTCCGCGCGGGGCGCGGCCGGCTGCTGAATTTGCGGCGGTTGCGGCGGTTGCGGCGGTTGCGGAAATTGCGGAGGCAGCCCTTCATCGGGCGCGCGCCTGCCGACCGGCGGCTGGTCGATGCTGCGCTGCTGTGTCGAGAACCGGCTTGGATCGTCCGGCTGCGGCTGCAGATGGTTGAGCGCCGAGCCCGAGCCGGGCATGCTCAGGATGTCGTCGGCATACAGCCTGCTGGAGACATCGCCGCCTTCGGTCTCGGAATAGACGAGCCCTCCCGCATAGATGCGCCTGTCATCCGAGCGGAAGAGCGCGTCTTCGCCGGGCTGGGCGGGAAGATGGTCGAGCTTCCGGCCGATGCTTCCGCCGCTGAAACCGGCCTGCGCGGACGAACCGCCCTGCAGGACGGCGCTGCCATCGCGCATTGTCAGCGAGCCATCGCGCGGGAGGATGTCGGACAGGAGCCGGTCGACCTGGAACTGCTCGGATGCCCACGCCTGCGGTTGATCGAGCCTGCGCTCATAGGCATGAAGGAGGCGGGACAGGTCGACCTGCTGCATCCGCAATTCGTCGGCGAACGCAGCCAGGCGCTGCCCGAGCAGAATGGAGAGCGCCTCGGTTCCAGTGAATACGAGCTTCTGGCCATCGGGCAGATCGACGATGAGCCGCCCCTGCCCGTCGATCGCCAGGGACATCTTGTCCCCGTCCTGCCCGGCAAAGGCGCGCAACGCCTCGTCCAGTTGCTTGAAATCGGCGATGATCCTCGGATTCTCCGACGAACCAGGCTTCTCCGATCGCAATTCGTTTGTCATCGACGCAGACTGACCTGAATGGCACGCAAGGTCGGCCATCCAACAGCCATGGCCGACTGACAGATCTGGCAGGCCAACCTTAACAAAACACGCTGGCCAAACGATGAAATCCTGATTGATTTCATTATTGCCGTGGTGGATCGAAAGTATTCTGTTCCTGGGCGGCACTGTTTTGGCTGTCACGACTGCCTGTCGGCGCTCGATTGAATAAGTTGAATTATCAATACGAAACAACTTTAGGTTGTGTAGCTTCGCGCAGCATACCGTTGCACTGGGATGGGGCTCGTCGCATCGGACCGCCACGATCTGCCGAAGCGACCCAGGCGAAACGGCCAAGGCCTATTGTCAAAACAAAGTTGTTTTGCAAATAATACAACTTGTTCGTTGCCTGCGCCTGGCGTTCCAGCCGACGCAAGCGCGCCCTTGAACGCGAAAGTCCGCCTCGCATGACCGTGGAATACGCGCCGAAGGGTCTGATCGGTGTGTACACACCCCAGGCGAACACCACGGTCGAACCTGAGTTGTCCATCCTTTTGCCGCCGGGCTACGCCGCCATCAACGCCCGCATGACGAGCGCGATGCCCACGATCAGCGAGCGGCTAGTCGACTACATGGAGCAGTTCCCGGCTCTTCTCGGCCAGTTCGCTAACGCGCCGGTCGATGTGGTGGCGCTGGCCTGCACGGGCGCCGCCTACCTGATCGGCGCGGAACGCGAAGCTGCGCTGCTGTCCGACATCGCCGCGCGGACCGGAGCTCCGGCGCTCTCCGGAGCGAGCGCTGCGGTCGATGCGCTCCGCATCCTGGGCGCAAGGCGCATTGTGCTTGTCTCGCCGTATAATTCCGATCTCGACCGCGAAAGCGCCAGCTTCTGGACTGCGCAGGGTTTCGAGGTGGTCGCCGAAGCGAGCGCCTATCGCGAAACGACATCGTTCCACCCGATCTATTCGCTGTCCGCAGCCGCGGCCAATGCAGCGCTCGATACGCTCGCGGACATCGACGCGGACGCCGTGCTGATGCTCGGCACAGGCATGCCGACGCTGGCGACGATCGCGGGCAGGCCGATGCTGGGGCGAGCGCCGGTCCTCTCGTGCATGCTATGCCTTGCCTGGCGCGCGGTTGCACACCGGGATGAAGCGACGGCGACGCAGGACGGGCTCATGGATTGGGTGCACGCGAAGCATTGGCGCGCACCGATGGAACTAAGCCAGATTCTGGAACAAAGCCAGGTTCGCGGATGATGCGCCCACCGCCTGTGCCCGGACCTGATGCCCCGTCTGCTGTAGCCACTCCGCGCCGCGACAATGGCACGGCTTATGGCAAGGTCTTTGGCCTGGTCACACCTATGGGAAACCCGTGCGCCGAACCCGAGATGTCGATCCTGACAGGCTCGGCGATGCTCAGCGCGAGGGCCACATCGAAAGCGCAGGACAGCCGAACGCGCCTGCTCGATTACATCGACGGCCTTGGCCCTGCCCTCGCCAGCTTCGACCAAACGCCTTTGGCTGCAGCGGGTTTCGCCTGCACCTGCTATTACCTGCGGGGCTCGGAGGCGGAGGCCGCGGATATGGCCCGCCTCGAGAAAACCCAACGATGCAGGGTCTTCACATCGACGCTGGCCATTCGGGCGCTCTGCCGGAACCTTGGCGTCACGAAGCTGGCGCTGATCGCGCCGTATCCCGGATGGCTTGCGGACGAGGCCAAACGCTATTTCGCAGCCGCCGGGCTCGACATCGTCACCCATGCGGGATTGTCGCGCGATCTGGCTGACACGCGAGGCATCTATGCACTGGCGCCAGCAGACGTCGCCTCGATCGCCTCCACGCTGGATGCAGGCGGAGCCAGAGGGGCCGAAGCGATCCTGATCGGCGGCACCGGCATGCCGAGCCTGCCATTCATCGCCAGCCGCGATGGAGGGTTGCCAGTTCTGTCATCGAACCTTGCTTTGGCCGCTTCCCTGCTGGGCGCAGACCTGGATGACAGCGGACAGGCGGCGCTCGCCCGGGACATGATGTCGCCTGACGCCGCCTGGCGCAAACGCCTTGCACTCTGGAGCCGACCCTGATGAACAAGCGCCCGTCTCGCCATGCTGGAGTGCACTCATGACGACGCCGCTCCCCCAACCCGCGATCCGGCTCGCAGGCATCGAGAAATGGTACGATGCCGGCGGCCTTCCGGTGCACGCGCTTTCCCCGACGGACCTGACCGTGGCCGAGCGCGAGTTCATGGTGCTGCTCGGCCCTTCCGGCTGCGGCAAGACCACCTTGCTGCGCATGGTCGGCGGGCTGATCGCGCCGACGCGCGGCGAGCTGACGGTTGAAGGCGAACGGCTCTGGGCCGGCGAAGAACGCCGCAGCGAGGCGGCCTCGGAGCTCGGCATGGTGTTCCAGGACGCCAACCTCTTCCCGTGGCTGTCGGTCGAGGACAACATCGGGCTGCCGCTGGAGCTGAAAGGCGTGGGCAAGGCCGCCCGCCGCGCCAAAGCGCGGGACCTGTGCGCGCTCGTGGGCATCAGCGGCTTCGAGAAGCGCTGGCCGCGCGAGCTCTCGGGAGGGATGAGGCAGCGCGCCGCCATCGCCCGGGCGCTGTCCTACGATCCAAAGATCCTGCTCATGGACGAACCTTTCGGCGCGCTCGACGCCATGACCCGCGACGCCATGAACCTCGAACTACAGCGGCTCTGGATGGAGACGGGCAAGACGGTCATCCTCGTAACGCACTCGATCTCGGAAGCGGTGTTCCTAGCGGACCGCATCGTGCTCCTGTCGCCCCGGCCCGGCAAGATCGACAGCATCGTCGAGGTGCCGATCCCGCGCCCCCGACGCAGCGAGGCGCAGGCCACGCCTGAGTTCCAGCAAATCGCCCTGTCGCTGCGCCAGCGCTTGTCCGAGATTTCTTGAGGCATGACGAAAATGACCGATCTGCCGCACGTCCCCGCCCCTCCCGTCAACCGCGCCAGATCGCGGCGCAGGATCCGCGACAACCTGCTGCCCTGGATCACGACGCCGCTCCTGCTCGTCGTGCTGATCGCAACCTGGCACTTCTATGTCCGGTTTTCGGGCATATCCCCGTTCATCCTGCCGTCGCCCGACACGGTCTGGACCGAATGGCTGCGGCTGATGACCAATCCGCGGGGCTGGAACCACACATACTGGACGCTCTACGCAACCTTGACCGGGTTTTTCTGGGCCATCCTTATCGGCGTCAGCCTCGGCGTGCTGATCGCCCGCATCCGCTGGCTGGAGGTCACGCTCAATCCCTTCATCGTCGCCACCCAGGTGATCCCGAAGGTGGCGCTTGTGCCGCTGTTTGTCGTCTGGTTCGGGTTCGGCGTCACCTCGAAGGTGATTGTCGCGGCGGTCCTCGCCTTCTTCCCGATCCTCACCAACACGGTCCTCGGCGTCAAATCCATCGATGAAGGCCACCGCGACGTGATGACGTCGCTGAACGCCACGCGCTGGCAGGTCTTCCGCCGCCTCGAACTGCCGTCCGCGCTGCCCTACATCATCACCGGCCTCGAGGTCGGCATCGTCCTTGCGATCATCGGCGCCATCGTGGGCGAATACCTGGGCGGCAACCAGGGCTTGGGCCGGATGCTCATCGAACGCATGAACGCCTTCGAGATGGACGAGATGTTCGCGGTGCTCATCCACATGTCGCTGCTCGGGTTCGTGCTCTACTTCTCGGTTGGCGCGCTGCGCAAGTTGCTGACGCCCTGGCACGCCAGCGCGAAATAGTGGCCCGGACGGCGTGCGGACCGTCACTCGATGGCGGCGGCGAGCCTGAGCCCTTCGATCATCGACGACTTGAGCAGGTGGCTGCGCATGGCCGCGCGGTCCGCCGTGACGGCCTGCATCCGCTCGAGATGCTGAAGGCGCATCGCCGGGTCCTTCTCGCGCATCATGCTGCGGTTCCTGTCGGCCTGCGCCAGAATCTGCTGCGCGGCGATGGGGCGGCGCTGACGGTCGTAACGCTCCAGGTCGGCAAGCGGCCGGCCCTTGCGCAGGATGCCGTCCAGAGCCTGCGCAAGGGCGAAGGCGTCATGGATGCCGCCGTTCAGGCCCATTCCGCCAGCCGGCGAATTGACATGCGCCGCATCTCCGGCAAGGGCGGCATGGCCTTTCACATAGGCCGGCACGATTCTCTGATGGACGCGGTAGGGGCGCTTCTCGAGCACGTTATAAGGCTCGGCGCGTGGAACGATGACCTGCAGCGCAGCCTCGATCATGTCGTCGGACAGCTGCTCCTCGATGCTCAGATCCTCACGCGGATAAATCGACACGCGCCAGCGGCCGGGAACCTTCAGCAGCGAGAAATTGCCGCCCTGCTTCCAGCAGTACGAGACATGCGACAGCCCTTCCAGATGGTCCTCGAATGGAAAGTCCGTAGTCACCAGCAACGTCGTCTCCGGGTAGGTCTGGCCTTCGAATGGCAAACCAAGGCCCTTGCGCACCACCGAGCGGGCGCCGTCGCAGCCCACCAGAAAACGCGACCGCAAGGTGTGCGTCCCGCCGTCCCCGGCGAGGTTCGCAGTGATGCCGGCCGTCGGGTCATCTACGAAATCCTCAAGGCGCATCCCAAAGAGGATCCTGGCATTCGTAAGCTTCCTCAGCCGCGCCAGCAGGGCTTCCGACAGCTTCCACTGTTCGCACTGCAGCCGGTACGGATGGCGCGTATCGTCGCCCAGCACGCTCATGTCGAACACGGCGCGATCGCCCGTCGGGTGCATCCTGATCTGCCAGTGCGGGCAGATCAGGCCGCGGGCCAGAAGCTCGGCGGCGATGCCGGAGGGCTCGAGCATGTCGAGCGTCGGGGGGTGGAAGGTCGAGGCGCGCAATTCCTTCACGATGCCGGGCTCGGGCTCGGCCACGGTCACGCTCACTCCTTGCTCCGCCAGAAGGAAGGCAAGGCAGAGGCCGACTGGCCCGCCCCCTGCAATGAGGACGTCGCAGCTTTCAGGCGCAAAGGCAGGCTGCGAGGCTTCAGGGTGGGTCATGGCAGGATTCTCGATCTTGACTTGTCTTATCAATACGACAACTGTTGCCGCACCCCAAGCTGAAACGCCATGGCTCGTCGCCGGAGGCTTATTGGCGCACCCTTGGTCTCGGTCGCCGAGGCCAAGCAACAAGGAAGCCGCATCCGATGAGCTTCGGCGGATTCGATCTGAGGCCAGGCTGCAGGATCTTGGTGACAGGCGCTTGCGGCGGCATCGGCCGGGCGTTGGTGGAGGCGCTTCTGGCCCGCAGCGCAAGCGTCATCGCGCTCGATATGGCGCGCATGCTCGATGAACGGCCCCTGCCCGCCGGCGTCGACGCCTATCCGTGCGACCTGACGGACGAGCCCTCCGTCATGGCGGCGTTCGCAGAGATCGCGCAGCGTTGGCCCGCGCTGGACGGAATGGCGGCGCTCGCAGGCTTTGCGCGGGAAAGCACGCCTCTCAGCGGCACCGACCATGCCGCGTGGTCCGAGGTGCTGGACGGAAATCTCGACACGACGTACCTGCCCATCCGCGCGGCGCTGCCGTTGCTGCGCAAGGGCGAACAGCCTGCGATCGTCACCATGGCCTCCGGCCTCGCCGTCAAGCCCTCCGCCGGCTACGGGGCCTATGGCGTCGCGAAGGCAGGAGTGATCGCGCTCACCAAGCTGATCGCCGCCGAGGAAGCGCCGTTGATCCGCGTCAACGCCGTCGCTCCTGGCGCGGTGAACACGCCGTTCCTGCGCGGCGGCATCGCGCACGGAGCCGAAAGCAAGCCGCTGCGGCTCGACCCGGAGCCCTATCTGAGGACCGTTCCGCTCGGCCGTCTCGCCGAACCGGAGGACGTCGTCGGGCCGATGCTGTTCCTGCTGTCGCCGGGAGCGCGCTATGTCACAGGCCAGACCCTGCACATCAACGGCGGGAGCCTGATGCCATGACGGCTGTGCTGCCGATCGATGCGCCGGCGCGGATCGCGAGCTTCATCGGCGGCCGCCGCGTCGTCTCGGACGCGGCCTTGCTCGACATCGTCTATCCCGCGACTGGCCAGACGGTCTCGCGGCTGGCGGAGGCTGACGCCGCTGAAGTCGACCTGGCGGTCAAGGCCGCCCGCAGCGCCTTCCGCACCTCGGGCTGGCCGGAGCTTGGCGTCGAGCGGCGGCAGCGGATGCTGCTGGCCATCCACGACGTCATCCTCGCCCATGCCGACGAGCTTGCGCGGCTGGAATGCCTCAACCTGGGCGTGTCGCTACGCGAACTGCGCGAGCGGCACATGAAGCGCGCCGCCTACAACTTCCGATTCTTCGCCGAGTACATCGGGCAGTCCAAGGGCCAGGTCTTCGACCAGAGCGCGGGCTATCGCTCCATCGTGGTGCGCGAGCCTGTCGGCGTAGCGGCGCTGATCGCTCCGTGGAACGCGCCCACGGCCCTCGCGTCGATGAAGGTCGCCGCAGCCATCGCCTTCGGCAACACATGCGTGCTCAAGCCCTCCGAGCAGACGCCGCTCGCGCTGTCGCGCTTCGTCGAATTGCTACACGAGGCCGGTCTGCCGGATGGCGTCGTCAACCTGGTGAACGGCCGGGGCTCGGTGACGGGCGAAGCGCTGGTGGCGCATCCGGACGTCGATCTGGTGAGCTTCACGGGCGGTACCGAAACCGGGCGGCGCATCGCGATGGCGGCCGGCGCTCGGCTCAGGCCGGTCACGATGGAGCTTGGCGGCAAGAGCGCGAACATCGTCTTCGCCTCGGCGGACCTCGACCGCGCGCTCGATGCGGCCCTTGCCGGCATCTACTCCAATAATGGCCAGCAATGCCTTGCCGGATCCCGCATCCTCGTTGAAGCTTCCATTGCGGACGATTTCATCGCCCGCTTCATCGAACGCGCCGGCAGGATCCGTGTCGGCGATCCTGTCCTCGACAGCACCGAACTCGGGCCGCTCGCATCGGCATCCCATCTGGCGCGGGTGCTTTCCTACGTGGAGATCGCAAAGGCCGACGGCTCCATGCTTCTCACAGGCGGCGATGCGTCCAGACTGGGCGGAGACCTGGAGGGCGGCTTCTTCATGCAGCCCACGGCGGTGCTCGCCATGTCCAGCGCAGCCAGGGTCTGCCAGGAAGAGATCTTCGGTCCGTTTGCGGCCGTTCTGACCTTCAAGACATATGAAGAGGCCATTGAGAAAGCCAACGACACCAGCTTCGGCCTGGTGTCCTATGTCTGGTCCGACCATTTGCCGACCGTCGGGCGGGCAACGCGGGACCTGAAATCCGGCGTGGTCTGGGTGAACACGCCGATGGTGCGGGAGCTGCGCGCGCCATTCGGCGGCTACCGGGATTCAGGGCTCGGCCGCGAGGGCGGCGAGGCCTGCGAGCATTTCTACACCGAGGTCAAGACAATCACGACGCCGACCATGCCGGTCGACATCCGGAAATTCGGCGCCTGGACGGCATGACCCATCGACGACACAGACCCGAGAGGAGAACGCAAATGAAGATGACCCGCAGAACGGTGCTTTCCAGCTTCGCCGCCATGTCCGCAGCATCCGTGATCGGAGCGCCGGCCGTGCTTGGGCAGGCGCGCGAGCCGCTGACGGTGATGACGCCTTTCGGGTTCATTCCCGACTTCATCGAGATGATGAACGCCGTTTCCGGCGGGCACTACCAGCGCCACGGCTTCGACGCCAAACTGCTCGGAGCGGCGGGCACCGCCCAGGCCATGCAGCAGCTTGCGGCAGGGCAGGTGCAATTCATACGGTCGGCATCGATCGACATGATCAGGGCAGCGACCCAGGGCGTGCCGCTTGTGGCGATCGGGACGAGCCATCAGGGCTCGACCTTCCACATGATCAGCCCGAAGGAAAAGCCGATCACCCGCGCCGAGGACCTCAAGGGCAAGACCGTCGGCATCGTCTCTGTCGGGGGAACCACGGACATCTTCCTCAACCTGATCCTCAACAAGGTGGGTCTCAAGCCGGAGGACGTGAAGCGCGAGGTCACGGGCAACTCGCCGGGCATCCTGCAGATGGTGCGCCAGGGCCGCGTGGATTGCTTCATGGCCTCGATCGTCGTGCCTGTCGTGCTGCAGCGCATGAACGAACAGATCGAGATCTGGACGACCGACAAATATGCGCCGATGCCGGGACAGTGCTACGTGACCACGCGCGAGATGGTCGAGAAGCGGCCCGAGACGGTCGTGCGTTTTCTGCGCGCGATGCGCGATTCCATGAACGAGATGCTCACCCAGCCAAACCCGCCCATCTTCGAGCGGGCCGGCAAGGATTTCGATATTCCGGGCATTCGCGACCTCGCCACCGTCGTCGCCGTCTCGGATGCGTCCAAGTCGCAGCTCTGGCTGGCGCGCGGACGCGAGAACCTGCTGCGCAACGTGCCTGATCTGTGGGACTCGGCGTTCAAGGCGTTGCGCGAAACCGGGATCGCCAACCCGCCGAACCCCGAGGCGCTCTGGACCAACCGCTTCGTCGACGAGGCGTTGAAAGCGTAGTTGCAGCAGCGAGGCGTCGTGATGGCAACACAAGGCCCGCTGGCCTTGCCGCTTCACGCATCCTCATCCTGAGCCCGTCGAAGGACGAGTTCCAGAAGCGCATCATCTGAAGCTCGTCCTTCGACGGGCTCAGGATGAGGATGCGTGGGTATGGCAATCATTGAGCACAATCGCATAAGAAATCGCTGTTCCTCGGTAACACGCTGATCATCTAGACTGGCGCCTTCCGCTGCTCGTCCCAGAAAATCCAGATGCCGGCCGTCATGATGATGCCGGCGCCTGCCAGCGTGCTCAGCGGCGGCACGTCTCCGAACACGAGATAGCCCAGCACGACAGCCCAGATTATCAGGGTGTATTGATACGGCACCACGGTCGAGGCGGGGGCCAGCATGAGCGCGCGGTTAGTGGCCATATGCGCGCCGAGCGCAACGACTCCGAGCAACGCCAGCAGGGCATAATCGCGCAAGGTGGGCGTCACCCACCCGAACGGGGCAAGCACGAGTCCCATGGCCAGCGCCGCGCCGGTCTGCCAGAACACCAGCGTCGTGTCCGGCGTCCCCTTCAGTTGGCGTGTCGTGATCATCATCCCGGCGAAGGCGAGCGAACCTGCTATCGCGATGAGCGCCGGCCAGCCGAACGCGGCGCCGCCCGGATTGAGCGCGATCAGCACCCCGCAAAAGCCGATTCCGATGGCCAGCCAGCGCCGCGCGCCGATGCGCTCGCCGAGGATGGGGCGGGCCAGCAGCGCCACGTAGATCGGGCCGGCGAGATAGAACGTCACGGTTTCGGCCAGCGGCAGGTATGTGACCGCCCAATAGAAGAACGCCACCTCGATCGTCGACAGCGCCACGCGCAAAGCCTGAAGCCGCGGATTGGGAGGAGCCAGAACCTCGGCGACGCCATCGCGCAGGACCAGCGGCGCGAGCACCGCCATCGCGGCCACGCTGCGGATCAGCAGCACCTGGCCGACGGCGTAGGTGGCGACAAGCCACTTGCCGAGCACGTCGTTGACGGAGAACATGAACATGCCGAACAGCATGAACAGGATGCCTGCCAGGACAGGACGGGACAGGAGCGCTGCTTGCATGTCGTTAGGTTGTGCGGGTGACGAATGTGCGGGTGAGGAATGTGCGGGTGAGCCCGCATCGCAGATACCGGCTCGCCCGCTTCCTGTCATGCGGCGCGCGCCGTAGGCCGGCATGCACGCAATTCATGCGGGCTTGGCTCATGCTCGACGAGCCGCGCCGAAAAGGGCTGGACACAGGCCGACCCCTTTGCTATCAGCCCGACATCGCGCGGGGGCGTTCGGCCTCCGCGTCCTTGTTTCAGCAAGGGTGCGGCTCGCCGCATGGTGTTCGGCAGGGCAGCACCATCGTCCATGCCTCGGCGGGTGATTAGCTCAGTTGGTAGAGCAGCTGACTCTTAATCAGCGGGTCGAAGGTTCGAGCCCTTCATCACCCACCATTCCTTCAGGCATGTGCCTCGTTGACTGCCTGACGACGAGTTCGACCGGCAGGTCGACTGCGATCCGGTCCGTCCATCCCCCAAGACGTCTGATGAGGGTCTGCGCCGCGACCTCCCCGATGCGCGCCGTCGGCACATGCACCGTCGTGAGCGACGGCGAGACGTGGGCCGCCATGTCGAGGTTGTCGATCCCGACGACCGACAGCTCCTCGGGAATGCCGATGCCGCGCGCATGCGCCTCCGCCAGGCATCCCACGGCCAGCAGGTCAATGCCGCAGATGATGGCCGTCGGCGGCGCATGCATGGAGAGCAGCGCCGCGCACCCGCTGCGTCCACCCGCCAACGTGAAGGGCTGCTGGATCACCGATGATTCCGGCAGCGCCAGCCCGCCTTCGGTCAGCGCGGCGCGTATCCCGGCGACACGCTGGCGCTGGCGGTCGTTGACCGTGAGCGATCCGGTGATGACCCCGATCCGCCGATGGCCGAGCTCGATCAGATGCCGCGCCGCCAGCCAGCCGGCGCGGTGATTGTCGACGGTCACGGCGTCGAATCTCGGATGCGCGCACCATGTGAACACCACCGGCACGTTGGCGCGCGCCAGGATGGCGAGCGCCTCGGGGCTGCGGTCCGCGCCGACAAGCATGAGGCCATCCACGCCTTGCGCCAGAAGCGCCCGCAATATGGCGGCCTCCGCGCCGGGATTGTAGTCATTCGAGGCGACGATGAGCTGGTAGCCCGCGGCTGCCAACTCCCCCTGGAGAGACTGCAGGGCACGTGAAAAAATGGCGTTGTCGAGCGTCGGCACAATGGCGCCGATCACCTTGCTCTTGCCTGATGCAAGAGCGCGCGCCGCTCCGGCCGGGAAGTAGCCCAGCGCATCCGCAGCCTTGCTGACGCGCTGGAGCGTCATGCGATTGACCATGTCCGGCCGCGCCAGCGCACGGGAGACGGTCGCCGCGGACACTCCGCTCATCCTGGCGACATCCATCAACGTAGGGCGCAATCCGCTGGCCATGCGGCTTCATGCGTTACTTTGCAGTAATTTGCAACAGACAAGCTTGCATACCATCGAATGGTCGCTTGACGTGGCCATAAACCTGTGAAAACTTGCTGCAAGCGCTTGCAGTTGACGCTGAGGGAGACCCGATCGCAGTGTCCAGCCGCCGCGCCATCATCGCCCTGGCCACCCTGCTGACGCTCTGCGCCGTCTGGCAGCTTGCGACGTCGACATTCGGCCTGATCTCGCCGGGCCGCTTCCCGTCGCCCGCCGACACATGGATTTCGCTCAAGCAGATCTGGACGCGCGGCTATTCCAACGGAACGCTCGTCACCCACGCGATGCATTCGATCCGGCTGGTGGCCATGGGCTTCGTCATCGCCATCATCACCGGCGTTCCGCTCGGCCTCCTCATGGGCTGGAGCCGCAAGGCGGAAGCGTTCATCAACCCGATCTTCCTGATCATCCGCCCGATCCCGCCGCTGGCCTGGATCCCGCTCGCCATATTGTGGCTGGGCCTGGGCGACGCCGCCAAGATCATGGTGATCTGGTTCTCGGCGTTCGTGCCGTCGGTCATCAACACGTTCGCCGGCGTCCGCAGCATCGACAAGCCGGTCATCGAGGCCGCGCGCATGCTCGGGACGCCGCGGTGGCGGTTCGTCCGCGAAGTCCTCGTGCCGGCGTCCGCGCCCATGATGTTCACGGGCCTGCGCCTGTCGCTTCAGGCATCGTGGACGACCCTTGTCGCGGCCGAGCTCGTCGGCGCCCTCTATGGCCTTGGCCGCGTCCTGAATGCGGCGCAGCAGGACATATACCCGGGAATGATCCTGGTCGGCATGATTACGGTGGCGATCTGCGGCTGGGGCACCACCTGGCTGCTCTCCGCCGCTGAACGCAGGGCGCTTGGCTGGAATCTCGCTGCGCAGAAGGGTGCCGCGTGATGGATCGCGAGCTTTCCGGCCGTGAGCAGGCGATCTACGGCGCGCTCGGGTTATCGGCCCTGATCGCATTCTGGAGCATGCTGTCGATCACCGGCATCGTGCCGCGGCAGTTCCTGCCTGCGCCCTGGGAGATGATGGATCGGTTCTTCGTGCTGCTGAACACGAGGTTCGCCGGCTTCACGCTTCCCGAGCATTTGTGGTCCAGCTTCCAGCGCTATGCCTATGGCGTGCTGCTGGCCGCCGCCATCGGCATCCCGCTTGGCCTCATGATGGGCTGGTTCCGATGGCTCGATGACATCGTCACGCCGATGTTCGACGGCCTCCGCTTCATCGCCCCTATCGCCTGGGTGCCGTTCGCAGCGCTGTGGTTCGGCACCGGCATCGGCGGGCCGATCATGATCATCTTCGCAGGCGCGTTCCCGCCCTGCCTCATCAATGCCTATCGCGGCGCCAAGTTCGTCGAGCCGCGGCTGATCGAGGCCGCCCGCATGCTGGGCACGGGCAACTTCCGCATGATCACCGAAATCCTGCTGCCGGCATCCGTGCCGTCGATCGTGTCAGGGCTTCGCGTGTCGGCGGGCCTGGGCTGGCAGTCGCTGGTCGGCGCGGAATTGATCGTGGCGTCAGCCGGCGTCGGCTTCATGATGGTGCAGGCGCAAGGCGTGGTGTCGACGACGACGGTCATGGCGGGCATGCTTGCGATCGGCCTCGTCGGAATGCTCATCGATGTGCTGCTGCGCCAGGGCGAGGCCGCCATTCGCCGCAAACGTGGATTGGAGTGATCGGATGGCTTCGATCCGTTTTGACAACGTGCAGAAATACTTCGGACAAGGGCCGAAGGCCATCCGCGTGCTTCAGGACATCAATCTCGAGGTCAAGGATAAGGAGTTTGTCGCCATCGTCGGCCCTTCGGGCTGCGGCAAGACCACCTGCCTGCGCCTCGTGGCCGGCTTCGAGCAGGTCAACGAAGGAACCGTGTCGGTGTCGGGCAGGACCGTGGCCGAGCCAGGGCCGGACCGGGCCGTGGTGTTTCAGCAGTTCGCCCTGTTTCCGTGGAAGACGGTGCGCGAGAACATCGACCTTGGACTGCGCAACAAGAATGCTCCCGCTGCCGAACGCAGCGAGCGCATTGCGCGGGTCCTCAAGCTGATGAACCTGGAGAGCCATGCGGACGCTTTCCCCCATCAGCTCTCCGGCGGCATGCAGCAGCGCGTCGCCATCGCCCGCGCCTACGTTCTCGACCCCGAAGTGCTCCTGATGGATGAGCCCTTCGGCGCGCTGGATGCGCAGACGCGCGTCGTCATGCAGGAGGAGCTCGTCCGTCTGTCGCGCACCATCCCGCGCACCGTGCTGTTCATCACGCACGCCGTCGAGGAGGCTGTCTATCTCGCCGATCGTGTGGCGATCATGACCCGCCGCCCCGGGCGCATCAAGGAAGTGCTCGACATCAAAACCGTCCGCACCGCTGAAAACTGGGACCGCTTCCAGAAGATCGAGGATGTCATGGATCTGGAGAGCTTCGTGCATCTTCGCACCCAGATCTGGAAATCGCTGCGGGAGGAGAAGGATTCCCATGCAGGGTGACCCGGCACGCCGCCTCGCCCGCGACCTGACCGAGCCGGAGCCCATCCCGGCGGCGGGCATCGCCCGCGCCGTCGAGCTGATGCAGTCCGGCCGCCTCTTCCGCTATGGCGAGATGGGCGCGGACCAGCTTGACGTCTCGCTGCTGGAAGCCGAATTCGCCGCCTTCGTCGGCCGCAGATACTGCATCGCGGTCAATTCAGGCGGCGGCGCGATCTTCCTGGGCCTGAAAGTCCTCGATGTGCAGCCTGGCGAGCCGGTGCTGGTGAACGGCTTCACGCTCGCGCCGGTTCCGGGCGCGATCGCTCATGCCGGCGCGCGGCCCGTGATCGTCGGCATCGGCCCGGATTACGTCATCGACATCGATGACCTGCGCGCGAAGGCCGCGGCGACGGGCGCGCGGGTGCTGCTGCTCTCGCACATGCGCGGGCACATAGCGGACATGAACGCCGTGACGGCCGCCTGCGGCGAGCTAGGCCTCAAGCTCATCGAGGATTGCGCCCACTCGCTGTGCGCAGCGTGGGACGGCAAGGTCATCGGCACATTCGGCGAGGCGGCGGCGTTCAGCGCGCAGACCTACAAGCATCTCAATGCTGGCGAAGGCGGCTTCCTCGTGCTCGACGACGACGACATGGCGGCGCGCGCGATCCTGCATTCGGGAAGCTACATGCTGCATGCGCAGCACCGCAGCAGCCCCGGCCCGGACGTGCTGGCGAAGTGGTCGGAGATCACGCCCAACTTCAGCCTCAGGATGACGGCGCTGGCGGCAGCGATGCTGCGCCCGCAGCTGGCCGAATTGCCGCGGCGCGCCGCGCGCTGGAACGAGATCCATGACCGCATCTCGGCAGGCCTCGCCCGCTCGCAATCGGTGCGCCTGCCGGTCCGCGACCGGCGGGAGCGGTATTCGGCCACCTCGGTCCAGTTCAGCGCGGTCGGGCTCGACCGCTCGGCGATGCAGCGTTTCCTGGCCATTGCGGGCTCGCAAGGCCTTCCGATCAAATGGTTCGGCGCCGACCGGCAGGCCGGCTTCACCAGCGCGCCGCGCCATTGGCGTTATGCCGGCGAGCAGGGCGATCTGGACGCAACCCATCGCGTGCTCGACGGGTTGTGCGACATCAGGACGCCGGTCTCGATGACCGACGACGAATGTGACCTCGCGGCGCTGATCGTGCGCGAGGCGCTCGAAACCGTGACCACCGCAACGAACGGGGCACGTGCACCGGAAGAGCCCGCGAGTTTGCGGGCTGCAGGACAAGCAACAGGGAGATCGACATGAAGAACGTATTTGCCGGGATAGCCTTCGCCGCAGCGCTCGGCGCGGCCGCGCCGTCGCAGGCGCAGGCTCCCACGCCCATCAACGTCAGCTATCAGCCTTCGCTGTATTGGGCGCTGCCGTTCCATTACGCCACCGTTAAGGGCTGGTGGAAGGATGTCGGCCTTGCTCCCAGCTTCTCCACCTTCCCGGCCGGCGCGCCGCAGATCGCCGCAGCCCAGGCGAAGTCGTGGGACGTCGGCGGCACGGGCTCGGTCCCCGCAGTCCTTGGAGCCGCCCGCTTCAACATCGTCACCATCGGCATCACCAACGACGAATCCAAGACCAACGCCGTGATGGTCAGCGGCGATAAGTTCGACGCCATCAAGGCCAATCCGATGTCCCTGAAGGGCCAGCAGCTTCTGCTGACCACCAACTCGACTGTGGATTTCGCCACCCGGAGCTGCCTCAAGAAGCTTGGCCTTGGCCCCACCGACGTCCAGTTCGTCAATCTCGGCCAGGCGCAGATCATCAGCGCCATCACGTCCAACAACGGCAGCGTCGCCGGCGTCTGGGCTCCCAACACGTACACGCTCGAGGAGCGCGCCAACGCGAAGTACCTGTGCTCGGGCGCTGATGCCGGCGCGATCGTTCCCGGCGCGCTGATCGTACGGGCGGAATACGCCAAAGAGAAGCCCGAGGAGGTCGCAAAGTTCCTGGCCGTGTTCCTGCGCGGCTGGTCATGGGCCAAGGCCAACCCCGCCGAAGCGCGCACGCTGGCGCTCGATTTCTACAAGCAGGGCGGCCTTGAAGTGTCGGCTCGCGCCATGGACCAGGAGTTCGCGCTGCGCCCGACTTTCGGGCTCGACGAGCAGCTCAAGTTGATGGCGCGCGCATCCGGCGCATCGACCGTCGACGGCTGGTTCAACGCGATCGGCGCCTTCATGGCCGAGGTGGGCACGCTTCCGTCCGCGCCGAACCCGAACGCCTACATCGTCGACGACTTCATGAAGCGCGTCGCCGCCGACCCGAAGCTCAAGGCCTTCGCCACTGAGTTCGACAAGCGCTGAACGCCACCGGCCGCGCGCCGACGACCAGAGGCAGGCCGGGCAACCATCCGGCCTGCCGTTCCATGCACCCAAGAGGCAATCCGCGATGACGATCACGATCTTGAAAAGAGCTGACAAGACGCCCGAAACCGAGACCGGCGCTGCGAGGGCCGTCGTCACCGAGATGCTGGGCGTCATCAATGCGCGCGGCGAGGATGCCGTGCGGGAGTATGCGCTCAAGCTCGACAAATGGTCAGGCCCCATCGTGGTCACGCAAGACGAGATCGCCAGCCGCACGCGCGGCATGGCGGAAAGCATCAAGGACGACATCCGGTTTGCGGCCGGGCAGGTGAAGCGCTTCGCCGAGGCGCAGCGCGACTCCGTCCAGGATTTCGACGTGGAGCTCATTCCGGGCCTGCGCACCGGGCAGAAGCTCGTGCCGGTGAACGTGGCCGGCTGTTATGTCCCGACCGGCCGTTACGCCCACATTGCGTCGGCGTACATGTCTGTCGCCACCGCGAAGGCGGCTGGCGTCAAGACGGTGATCGCCTGCTCGACGCCGTTCAAGGGCGAGGGCATCCATCCCCAGGTGCTCTACGCGATGACGGTCGCAGGCGCCGACATCATCATGACGCTCGGAGGCGTTCAGGCCATCGCCAGCATGGCGAACGGGCTGTTCACCGGAAAGCCAGCTGACGTGGTCGTGGGCCCCGGCAACAAGTTCGTGGCGGAAGCCAAGCGCATGCTCTTTGGCAAGGTCGGCATCGACGTGTTCGCCGGTCCATCGGAAGTTGCGGTGATCGCCGACGACAGCGCCGATCCAGCCATCGTGGCGTCCGATCTCGTGGGCCAGATGGAGCACGGCCATGAGAGCCCCGCCTGGCTCTTCACCTCGTCACGCGCCCTGGCCGACGATGTCATGGCCAGAATCCCGACCCTGATCGAGGCATTGCCGCCGACTGCCCGCGACGCATCCTTCGCCGCCTGGCGTGACTATGGCGAAGTCATCGTCTGCGACACGCGCGAGGAGCTGGTGGAGGTCTCGGACCGATATGCCTGCGAGCATCTCGAGGTGCATTGCACGGACCTTGACTGGTGGCTGGCCAACCTGAGCAATTACGGATCTCTCTTTCTTGGCGAGGAGACGACAGTGGCCTTCGGCGACAAGGCGTCCGGCCCCAATCACATCCTGCCGACCAAGTTCGCCGCGCGGTACTCCGCCGGCCTGTCGGTGCACAAGTTCCTCAGGCCGCTCACATGGCAGCGCATGGACCGCGAGGCCTGCAAGACCATCGCGCAGGTCACCGCACGCATTTCGCGGCTGGAAGGCATGGAAGGCCATGCGCGCACCGGCGACGACCGGCTGGCAAAGTATTTCCCGGGTCACAACTTCGATCTCGGAACGCCGGTAGAGGTCTGATGAGCTTCCGTCTCGGCAAACTGTTCGACCTGAGCGGCCGCACGGCCCTCGTCACCGGCGGCAATTCCGGCATCGGGCTGGAGATCGCGCGCGCCCTTGGCCTTGCCGGGGCAAACGTCGTGCTCGTGGCCCGGCGGCAGGCTGAGCTTGAGGTAGCCGCAGCGGAGCTCTCAGGGGCAGGCATCGCTGCGAGCGTCATGACGGCCGATCTGGCCAGACCCGACTGCGGCGCCCTTATGAAGGACGAGGTGCACGCCCGCGGCGGCTTGATCGACATCCTGGTCAATGCAGCCGGCGTCAATCTGCGCCAGCCGTTCCTTGACGTGACGGCGGAAGCCTTCGACACGCATATGGCCGTGCACCTGCGGGCGCCG
>JANOCI010000135.1:0-5526 GCA_031412095.1 Allobosea sp. | reverse complement strand
AAGGCCTCGCGTCCGACTTCTGACAGGTCCGTCGGGTTGTACTGCAATCTCAGGTTGCAGGACTATTTTTTAGTTGTAGGATTATTGTCAAATAGCAATCGGCATGGCATAAGTGCTCATGCCCTCGCGCCAGTCGTTCTTCTGTAAAACGACAGATCATATGACATCTGCAGGAAGCCGGGATTAGCCGGGATTAGCCGGGCGGCTGTGGGATGATATGCAATTAGATCATGCACTTAGGGCCGTTCCGGGTGGGCGTTCCGAGCGAGCCAAGAATTCGGGCGCTGCGACGCATCATATGGCGCAGAAGCTGTACGTGAAATCGGCCCGTCGCTGTAAATCATTGAAATCACATAAAGCGGAGAGCTGGAACTGTGACGTTTGGCGTCAGGGTCTGACCGATGCGTCACAGTTAGTTCAACACATTGAAAAGACCCGTTGAATCGTCTCTGTCCGCCGATCTGGCGCAAACTCGAACTGTGACGATGAATCGGGAAATAATGCGCCTTTAAACCTGTCTTAAATGCCAGGCGGGGCGGCTTTGGGGAGCGCGTCGGCCGCACTTCGAGCAGCGGTAGTAGCGGCCGATTGAGGGCACAGCCACTTCATCCGGCAAGTGGTCGACGAGCACGTCGGCGTAATGGTGGCAAGGATCGATGCAGGCGAGCGCGATCCAGCGGACGCCGTTCTCGCGCATGTTGCCGATCGTCATCGGTGCGATGGCTGAACCGGGGTGCTGCTGCACGATCAGCCTCTGAAGAAAGCGGCAAAAGGAGCGAGTTGAAGCGCCCATAAACCGGCTGCCCCGAGCACAGCCAGCCCTGTGGTCCAAGGCAGGCGCCGCCACCATGGCAGCGCCTGCCAGGCCGCTGTGTTGCGGGCGATCAGCTTTCGCGTTTCGTCCGATTTAACATTCAAAGCGGGTGCGCCTCGCCGTCTAGAAGGGCCGATCGCCGCCGCGATGACCGTGCCGCCGGCCTGCGCGGGCTCGATGTCCTTCGACCGCGACTTGCGCGGCCGCCCCCGCCGACTGCCGGCGCATCGTCCTCCGAGGCGCTGCATGTTCGTTTCGATGCGCTGAGCGTGCCGTCTTCACACAGGAACTTCTCGCCCCTGCAGCCGACGACGCCGCCCTTGCGGCCCGAGCAGGGGCGGTTTCCGCGGGCATCCGCAGAGGACGCTATCGTCAGAAGGGGGAGCAGAAAGATAAGCCGACGTGTTAGCATGTGAGCGCCTATAAAATCACGTTACCTGGCTGGCACAAGACCTGCGCGTATCGTGCCGCTCGGTCCATAGTTTTCGACCAGCAACTGGCATGCTGAAGCCTTGATCTCGGTGGTCGTCTTTCCCTGTTGCCGTTGCAGGGCGCTCATCATGACGACGAAGTCAGCTTGCTCCTGAACCGTCTTGTGGAACTGCGTAGACTTGTCGAGAAAGTCCCTGTCGCGCAGCCCGGCTCCACGTATGGCGCGCGCCACCGAATCACTCGGCATTGGGATGACCTCGCACTGCTTAATCATGCCGACCACGGCACCGATCTGTCGCGCCAGCCGCAGGTGATCTTCCGTGTAGCTGTCGCGCGCCCCAGCACTCGTTACAACTGCTCCAGCGACCATACTGATGACGAAAATCCGTCTCATACCCCACTCCCTGACCAAAACACTTTGCCTGCCACTCGCAGGTTCTCGGCCTCGATCGGCGTGAGGGTCTGCGGTGGATACTTGTCGCTGTTGTCGCTGATCAAGGTCAAGCTGCCGTCGAAGCCGCGCTGCAGGCGCTTGATCATCGCATCGTCAAACATCACCAGTGCATAGATGCCGTCATCGCGCACGCGGGCATGGGCGGTATCAACCAGCACGATTGCTCCGTCGGCGATGGTGGGCATCATGCTGTCGCCTCTGCTGGTCATGAAGTGAACGTTCTCTGGCCTCACGCCCTGCTTCCTCAGCACGGCGCGCGGGAACGGCAGCCAGCGGATGACCTCTTCGGAATGGTTCGCGATACCATGGCCAGCCGAGGCGACCACATCGAGTAGCGGAACGCGGATCGATTCGTCGTCTACAGCGGCGTCGGCTAATCGATCTTGGACACTGGTGTCGTGGACAAGCATGTCCAATGGCAACTCCAACGCCTTCATGATGCGCACAGCCGCGGTCAGTGATGGCTCCATGCCATCTTTATAGCGGTCCAGCATGCGTCGGTTCACACCGCTGCGGCGCGAAAACTCCGACAAATTCGGCACATCACTGAGCAGCCGTGGGAGCCGGCTGCGCCATTCATGCCCATCTGTGTTGTCATCGGCGACCAAAATTACACATCCACGCCCAAGGTGATTGACATACATAGACACCCATGACTATCATCACGACAAGTCACGAATACAAACATGATTACCACGCCCAAAAGGGGCTGACGAGATGAGACGTCGATGACCAATTGGACCAGACAGCAAATCCTCTTTCGGCTGCGCGAGATTGGAACCACCGTGGCCGCTCTCGCAGAAAAAGCGGGATGCAGTCGGCAAATTTTCTACGGCGGGCTCGATCGTCCCTATCCGAAGGTCCAATCCATCGTGGCGGCAGCGTTGGGCGTACCGCGGCAGGACATCTGGCCAGAGTTCTATGACAAGGACGGGCATCGCCGCCGCCTCTCCGCCACCCCAAACTATCGCAGGGCGGCCTGACATGCGCCGCTTCCCGCTGCCTTCGCTGATCGAGACGATCTCCTTCCTGTTCCTGATGGCGGCTATCGCAGGCGGCTTCGCCATTGCGCCCGACCTCGATGCCGCCATCGCCGCGTCACGGAGCGCCGCACCATGAGCGACGCCTTCATCCCGCCGCGCGCCGTCCGCGCCGCCGACCTGCGCGCCATGCTCGGCGACCACGAGATCGACATCGACGCCATCGTCGTCCCAGAGCGGCTGCGCCTGGTGGACGCCGATCGGGTCTCGGCGCTGGCCGCCAACTTCAACGAGATGGGGCAGCTCGACGCCATCGCCGTCGCTATGGCCGAAGGCTCGAACGGCTTTCTGCTGGTCGATGGCGAGCATCGCCTCGAGGCGGGCCGCAAGCTCGGCTGGACCCGGATCAGGGCCTTCATCCGCGAGATGACGCCTGAGGAGCGCGAGAAGCACGAGATCTACGCGAACCTGATCAGGAACGAGCTCAACGCGCTCGACCGGATCGTCTTCGTCGGCCGGCTAGCCGCCATCTTCGAGCGCGAGAACGTCTCGGCGCGCCATGGTGGGGACCGCAAGTCAAAGAAATGGCTTGAGAAAAATCAATTGGCAAACATTTCCAATTGGTCGGGCTTCAACAGCGAAGCGGCCCGCCGGACAGGGTTGGGCGAGAAGTCCATCCGCAACACCCGCGCCCTGTTCGACAAGCTCGGCCCTGCCACGATCGCCGCGCTGCGGTCCTCGCCATTGGCCGACAACGCCGCGCAGCTGAAGGCCGTCGCCGAGACAAGGCCGGAGGAGCGCGACGCGATCGTCAAGGCGCTGGCCGATGGCCGGGCCAGCAACGTGGCCCGCGCCAGGGAGGCTGCCGGCATCGTCAAGCGGCCGGACGCCGAAGACGCGGCCCTGACGTTGTTCGCGAACAACATGGCGCGGCTGGACCTCAAGCAGCTGAAGCGCCGCCTCAGCATCCTGACGGACACGATCAAGCTGCGGGAGGATGCCGCCAAGAGTATCGCCGACGTCAAATCCGCGAAGGCGGAGAAGCGCGGCAAGACCGCCCCGGCCTCCGGAACGGGAGAGCCGACTTGAAGCTCTGGCTCACCACTTCCGAGATCGCCGCACTTTCGTTGCCCGGCATGCCGACAAGGCGCGAGAATGTTGTGCGGCTTGCCAAGCGCGAGGGTTGGGCCGACCATGCCGGCATGTCCCGCCCGCGCGGCGGGCGAGGCGGCGGCGCGGAGTATCATTACAGCGTCCTGCCGCCTGACGCCCGCATGGCCTTTGTAGCCCGCTTCGCCGCGTCCGACATCACCGAGGCCGGTGCGGCCCTCGTCCAGGCCGCGCCGGACATCGTGGTTCCGACCGGCCAGGCATCGCTGGCGCTCGACGCAAGGCTGCACATCGTCGGCGCGTTCCGCTCGCTGATCCGCACATCTGACCTCAAGCAGTCCACCGCGCTGATCTACTTCGTCGATCTCTACAACACCGGCCGCGTGGCGATGCCCGACTGGGTGCGGGCCGCCCTGCCGCTGATCAGCGCACGGACGCTCCAGCGTTGGCTGTCGTCCCTGCGTGACGGGGCGATGACCAGGCTCGCCGTCGATCGCGGCGCCGGCCGGCGCGGATCTTCGGTGCTGGAGAGCGGCGAAGGCGGCAGGGTCAAGGCCTATGCGCTCGCCCTGCATGCTCAGAACCCGCTCTATACCGGCCGGCACATCCATGAGGCGCTTTGCGGCGAGTTTCCGCACCTCGACATCCCGTCCCAGCGCGCCGTTGAACGGGCCTTGAAGGAGTGGAAGGCCCGCCATGGCACCGAGCTTCTGGCGCTCACCAACCCTGATCGTTTCGTCAGCTCGACGCGCATCGCCGGAACCTACGCCCACACGGTCAGCCGCCTGAACGAGCTCTGGCAGATCGACGCCTCGCCGGTCGACGCGCTCTGCACCGACGGCCGCCACAACATCTATGTCTGCATCGACTATTTCTCGCGCCGCATGCTGGCCTTCGTGACCCGCACGCCCCGCTCCGAGGCCGTGCAGATGCTGATGCGCGCCGCGATCCTCGCCTGGGGAGCGCCCGAGCGCGTCAAGACCGACAACGGCTCCGACTTCGTGGCCCGCGCCACCAAGCGCCTGTTCGCCGCGCTCGGGATCGAGGTTGAGGTCTCGACCGCTTACTCGCCCTGGCAGAAGGGCGTGGTCGAGCGCTCGATCCGAACATTCCAGCATGACTTCGCGCGCACGCTGCCTGGCTTCGTCGGCCATTCGGTCGCCGACCGTAAGGTCATCGAGCAGCGCAAGAAGTTCGCCGCCCGCCTCGGCCAGGACGACGCCAAGGCGTTCGCGGTCTCGCTGTCATCGGCCGAGCTGCAGGCGGAAGCCACCACCTGGACCGAGATGATCTACGCCCACCGCGAGCATGGCGGGCTGGCCAAGGAAACGCCGTTCGCCGTGGCCGCGACCTATACCGGCCCGATCCGATCGGTCGACCCGGCTGCGCTCAACGTGCTGCTCATGCAGGCCCCAGGCGGCGACGGCATCCGCACCGTCGGCAAGCAGGGCGTCCGGATCGACGGCTTCCACTACCTGTCGGCCGGCGTGGTGGTCGGAGCGTGCGTGTTCGTGCGGATGGATCCTGCCGACATGGGCCGGGCCTACCTGTTCGACGAGGAGGGAGCCGAGTTCCTTGGGCTCGCGACCTGTCCCGAACTGGCCGGCGAGGACCGCGCCGCATTGGTGGCGCAGGTGGCGGCCGCGCAGAAGGCGCTCATCACCGAACGGACGGCGGACCTCAAGCGCGAGGCCAAGGGCATCGACGCCCGCACCGTGCTCGACCACCGCAACCGC
>JANOCI010000134.1:0-4694 GCA_031412095.1 Allobosea sp. | reverse complement strand
CTCCTGCCCGGCCATGAAGGGCTGGATGTGCGCAAGATCACCTTGCAGGAGGTGATCTTCACCGGCACCTACTGCTACACGCCCGACGACTTCCGGCAGACGGTCGCCGCAATGGGAGACGGCCGCCTCGGCCGGCTCGATTGGTTCGAGGCCCGGCCGCTGGAGGATGGGCCTGCCGCCTTCAAGGCCATCGACGCAAATGACGTGTCAGCCGCCAAGGTCGTGTTGATCCCGTCGGCATGATGCAAGGCTGGTGCGTTGCGCGCACGTCCGGTAACGGAAAGGCCAATTCCATTTGCCCGCAGCATGGCCTAAACGAACGCATGACCAAGCCTGCCAAAGCAAAAGCAGCGACGCGCCTCATCCCGCTGTATCATCAGGTTTATCTTCATTTGAAGGACATGATAGCGGCGTGGCCGGAAGACGCCTCCACGCCGTTGCCATCGGAGCCCAAGATCGCGGCGCAGTTCGGCGTCAGCCGCGTGACAGTGCGGGCCACGCTTGCGCAGCTGGAGAAGGAAGGCATGGTGAGGCGCGTGCACGGCGTCGGCACCTTCCCCATCAGGCCCGGCGCCGCAGAACGCACCAACATCCAGGGCCAGCTCGAAAGCCTGATCTCGTTCGAGGATGCGACGACGGTCCGGAACATCGCTTGCCACGTCAGCACCGCGCCGACGGCCATCGCCGCGGCCGCGCTTGGCCCCGAGCCCTGCCTCAAGGTCGTGAGGCTGCGCTCCTATCGTGAGCAGCCCGTCTCTTTCACCGTCATCTGCGTGCCGGACGCTTTCGCGGGCTTGATCGCCCTGCCGCCGGAGGGCAACACTCCCTTGATCAGGACGCTCGAGCGCCAGGGCGTGGTCGCCGTGTCCGCCGAGCAGGTGCTGACAGCCGTCGCAGCGCCCGACGAGGCCGCGCAGCATCTGGCGGTCGCTCCCGGAACGCCGCTCATTGCGATGCGCAGGCTGATGCTGGACCAGCACCGCGTCCCGATCCTGCATCAGGAAAGCCTGTATGTGCCTGACAGGTTCGAGTATCGCATGACGCTGAGCCGGACCAGCATCGCGGGCATCGCCAAGTGGACACCGACCGGCTAGCGGGGACGCCGATCCGCTAGCGGCAGCGTCACAGCCGCACCGGCGCTTTCCGTGATGCCGTCATCCGGGCTTGGTCCGCGCTTCGGCGACCAGATTTATCACGACGCCGGCGATGACCACCAGCGCCCCCAGCAGCACAGCCATCTCCGGCGTCTCGGCGTAGAACAGCCACCCGACGAGCGCGATCAGCGGCACCCGCAGGAAATCGATCGGCACCACAAGCGTCGCGTCGCCATGGCGGAAGGCGTTGGTGAGGCAGTAATGCGCGAGGAAGCCGGTGATCGCGATGCCAAGGGCCGGGATCCAGATGTCCCATGTCAACTTGCCGACGATGAGCGGCGAATGTCCAAGGGCCATGTTCGCCGCCATGTTCATCGGCAGCTGCAGCAGGTTCATCCAGAACATGATGGTCCATGTCGAGTTCGAGCCGGTCAGGAACTTCGTCGTGGTGATCTGGATGCCGAAGAACACCGCCGCGAGCACCACCGCCAGCGCTTCCGGCCGGAAGCTCTCCAGGCCGGGCCTGAGGATGATCAATACGCCCAGGAACCCGAGCGCGATGGCGAGAGCCCGGAAGATGGTCATTCGCTCCTTCAGGAAGATGACGGCGAACAAAGCGACCCAGGCCGGAGTGCTGAACTCGATGGCGAACACGGTAGCCAGCGGCAGCACCGTCACGCCCCAGACCCAGAGCGCCTGGCCCGCGAAATGGGCTGTGTTGCGCAGCGTGTGGATGGACGGTTTCGACATCGTGAGGGTTTGGCCAACAGCCGGCGCGGCCATCATCATGCCTCCCAGGATGATGAGCCCCCCGATGTTGCGCACCGCCAGCATCTCGAACACGGTCAATGCGTGCTGCAGCCCGCGCACCGACAGCGCGACGCCAGCGAACGACACGAGCGAGCCCAGCATCCAGAACAGGACGAGAAGGTGTTTGGGTAAGGCGGGCATGAGCGGGAGTGTCCTGTTGCGTCCGAGACCTGTGCGACCGCTCTCCCTTACCCTCTCCCGCAAGGGGAGAGGGGGGCTTCGACAGCTACATCAACTTCGACGCTCCGTGCCTGGCTCGGTGAAATAAAGGAATTCCAGAATGTCGAAGTCCCCTCTCCCCTTGCGGGAGAGGTAAGGAGAGGGGCCGCGCAAAGCGTCTCGATACGCTGGCGATTCTACCCCGCCGCGCGCTGCGGATGCACCCTTGCGCCGCGCGCCTCGAGCTTGTTCAGCGCCATGAGGTAAGCCCTGGCCGATGACACCAGCGTGTCGGGGTCAGCGCCCCGCCCCGTCACGGACGAGCCGTCGCGGCTGAGGCGCACCGAGACCTCCGCCTGAGCATCGGTGCCTTCGGTGACGGCATGCACCTGGTAAAGCTCCAGCGTGACCTCGTGCGGCATGATCGCCTTGATGCAGTTGAACGTGGCGTCGACCGGACCGTTGCCCTCGGCCTCTTCTGTGATGATCCTTCCGTCGAGCTCGATCTTCATCGTGGCGCGCTGCGGCCCCCGCGTCCCGGCGATGACCGAGAGCGAGACAAGCTTGGCCCGGTCATGCGCTGTGGCGATGTTGTCATCGACCAGCGCCTCGATGTCCTCGTCATAAACGTGTTTCTTGCGGTCGGCCAAGGCCTTGAAGCGCACGAATGCGTCCTCGACCTGGTTGTCGCCAAGCTCGTAGCCCAGCGTCTTCAGCTTGTCCTTGAAGGCGGCGCGGCCCGAATGCTTGCCCATCACCAGCGAGGTCTTCTGCACGCCGACCGATTCCGGCGTCATGATCTCGTAGGTGGACTGGTTCTTCAGCATGCCGTCCTGGTGGATGCCGCTCTCATGGGCGAACGCGTTCCGGCCCACGATGGCCTTGTTGTACTGGACCGGGAACGAGGTCGCGGTCGACACGACCTTCGACGCCCTGGTCAGCATCCGGTTGTCGATGCCCGTCTCATAGGGCAGGACATCTCCGCGCGTCCTGATCGCCATCACGATCTCTTCCAGCGCGGTGTTGCCCGCCCGCTCGCCGATGCCGTTGACGGTGCATTCGATCTGCCGCGCCCCGCCTTCCAGCGCCGCCAGCGAGTTGGCGACGGCAAGCCCGAGATCATTGTGGCAATGCGCCGAGAACACCGCCTTGTCGCTGTTGGCGACATTGTCGCGCACCGCCTTGAACATGGCGCGGTGCTCGTCCGGCGTGGCGTATCCCACCGTGTCCGGCAGGTTGATCGTGCTCGCGCCGGCCTTTATCGCGGCGTCGACGCATTGGCAGAGATAGTCGATCGGCGTGCGGGTCGCATCCATCGCGGACCATTCGACATCCTCGACGAGGTTGCGGGCGCGGGCCACAGTGGCGGCGATGATGTCGAGCACCTCGCCTTGCGTCTTGCGCATCTGGTGCTCCAGATGGATCGGCGACGTCGATACGAACGTGTGGATGCGTCCGCGCTGTGCGGCCCTCACGGCCTCGCCCGCCCTGTCGATGTCGGCGTTGATGGCGCGGGCGAGACCAGCGACGGTTGCCCGCTTGAGGCGCTTGGCGACCGCGTGCACCGCTTCGAAATCGCCATTCGAAGCGATCGGGAACCCCGCCTCGACGATGTCGACGCCCATCGCGTCAAGCATGTCGGCGATCTCGAGCTTTTCCTCGAAAGTCATGGTTGCGCCGGGGCATTGCTCGCCGTCGCGCAGGGTGGTGTCGAATATCAGGACGCGGTCTTTGGCCATCATGCTGTTCCTTGTCGGTCTGCCCCTGTTCCGCGTGTCTGGCTCGATGGCTGATCTGCGGAAGGGCGTTCAGGAGTGGGCTCGCGGTGCAGACCCCTGAGAGCCCAGGCTCATTGCCCGGACGGCCCTCAGGGGCTGATAAGGAGCAGTCCGCCAAGAAGCCGCGATGCCGGCGCTGCCTCGCATGGCTCTCCGGCGAATGAATCGCGGTGAGGCAACGGCACGTGAGCGTCGAACGTCGTCATGCGACAGGCTTAAGGTTTGCCGCTTGATCTGGCAAGCGGCAGTCTTGACACCGATCAGGAACAAGACAAGAACATCGCGGGATCCGCTCGATGCGGATTGAGGAGATCGCATGATGGATGGTTCAGCGGATTTCGATTTCGAGATTGGATCGTGGAAGGTGAGGCACCGGCGTTTGAAGGAACGGCTGTCGGACTGTGACGATTGGGAGGAGTTCGACGGTTCAGCGAAGGTGCGCGCAGTGCTGGGTGGCTACGGCAACATCGAAGACAACGTGCTTGAGTTTCCCGCAGGTCCTTGCCGGGCGATTGCGCTGCGATCTTACGATCACGGCAGTAGGTCGTGGGCAATCTGGTGGCTGTCCTCTGCGGCGCCGCACTGCTTGGACCAACCTGTCATCGGCCGCTTCGAGAACGGCGTAGGCACGTTTTTTGCCGACGATCAACTGCGCGGCAAGGCGGTCAAGGTGCGTTTCATCTGGTCGCGCACAACCACGCCGTCACCGCGATGGGAGCAGGCGATGTCGGACGACAGCGGCCTGACATGGGAGACAAACTGGATGATGGATTTCGAGCGTCAGTAGGACCGGAGATCGACCACCAACGATGAAAGCGGGTCACTGCATGAAAAGAGATGGTGCCGAGACCGG
>JANOCI010000133.1:0-6517 GCA_031412095.1 Allobosea sp. | reverse complement strand
GACGAGCGTTTCCAGCCTGGAACGGTGGTGGTGCGGACATCCGAGCGCCGCCTTTACCTTGTGACGCGTCCGGGCGAAGCCATCCGCTACAGCATCGCCGTGGGCAAGGCGGGAAAGCAGTGGCGCGGCGTCAAGTACGTGGAGGAGAAACAGGTCGAACCTGCATGGGCTCCGCCACGTTCAGTCAAGCGCGACAGGCCATGGATCCCTGACCTGATCCCCGGCGGCTCGCCCGGAAACCCGATGGGCGCCCGCGCCATCGGGCTGGGTCCCGGCGGCCAATACGCCATCCATGGCACGAACCTGCCGCATACGGTCGGCACCGCTGCATCCTATGGATGCTTCCGGATGTACAACGGCGACGTCATCGATCTCTACGGCAGGGTCAGGATCGGCACACCCGTCGTGGTCATGCATTGATCCAGCCGATGTGACCGAACGGCATCGCCAGTTTTTTTGCGAATGCCTCTCGCCTATCTCACAAAAACGTGGTTATCGTCGGGTGTCGTCCGTGGTCACAACCGTGTGAAGACAATAACATGTAGCCGAAGAGGGGCTCACTATGGATCATATGGCCGATCTCAAGAAGTTCGCCAAGAAGCCTATAAATGAAGCAGCAGCAGCCAGCATGATCAAGGCGTATGCACTTGTCATGAGTAAACCTGATACGCGTTTCGTAGCCTGCTCGGACACCACGGAGCTTGAGCGTGTCCGGGAGAACTTCTTGAAGAAGAAGCTCGGCCTCAAGACTGCAGACATGGATGCCTCGATCAAGGCCATCTGCGAGCACATGAAATCTGACCGGACGAAGTCACGTCTGACATTCTACTATCTGCTTGCAGAACATTACGACATGCTAGGCACGTTCGTTAAGAAGTGATTTTGCTAGAAGAAGTAATCTTGCCCATCTGACCGGCATGTCGGCATCGAGGACGATCAACGCGCCAGCGGGGCGCGTCGGTCACCCGGCAACGGCCGCATCCGCGCTGACCCTCCCGCTTCAGCGATAAATATCGGCTCGGGTGAACGGCAGCCCCGATGGCCCGCGGTCGCGCCGCGAAGCCAGCGTCTGGTTGACGAAGGCGCCGCCCCTGGCGAAAGCCATCGAGCAGCCTCCCAGATAAAGCAGCCACATGCGCGTCTTTTCAGGCCCGACCAGCGCTTCGGCTTCGGCGCGTCGTTCGTTCAGGCGCCTCCACCAGAGATAGGTCGTGCGCTGGTAGTTCTCCCGCCAGCCTTCGACGTCGTGGACCTCGAAGCCGCTGCGCTCCAGATTGGCGATCGACATGCCTAGATGGTCCAGTTCGCCGCCGGGGAATATATATCTCACCAGCGCGCGATATTCCGCCGACATCTTGCTGAACGCCTTGTCGGTCTTCTTGGCCCGTCGCGCGATCGTATGGTGCAGGTAAAGCCCGCGCGGCCGCAAAAGGCCGTGCACGGTCCGGAAATAGGCGAGATGGTTCCGGATGCCGACATGCTCGAACATGCCGATCGAGGAGATCTTGTCGAATGGGCCCTCCATCTGCGCAAAGTCCTTCAGATGCAGGAAGACCTTGCCTTCAAGGCCCAGGCCCGTGACCTTGTCCTGTGCAAGCGCGAGTTGCTCCTCCGCCAGCGTCACGCCATGCGCCTCGACGCCATAGTGCTGCGCGGCGTGGCACACCAGCGCTCCCCATCCACATCCGATGTCCAGAAAGCGTTCGCCCGGCTTGAGGCGAAGCTTGCGGCAGATCATGTCGAGCTTGTCACGCTGGGCGCGTGCGATGTCGTCGTGATCCTCGGTGAAGTAGGCGCAGGTGTAGACCATCTCGGGATCGAGGAAGAGTCGATAGAAGTCGTTCGAGACGTCGTAATGATAGGCCACGTTCGCCTTGTTGTCGGCAGGCCTGCCGGTGCGCTCCAACTCGTCGCCGCGCACCGCGTCGAGCACGCTGGGCGGGCCCCGGTCAGCCGACCAGAAACGCCGGATCACGTCGAGCACCGGCAGCTTAGGCAGGCCCTTGACTCGCTGCCAGATCTTGCCTTCCGGCCTGGCTTCGGCGAGGTCGAACATCGTGCCGTTCACGGCATCGAGGCGGCCCGCGACATGGAGCTTGATCAGGGTGTCCGCGCGCGGCCGCCGCACGATGGAAGCGACGACGCCTTCGTCCGCCAGCCGGATCATCAAGCCGCCGTTGGGCCAATCGGCAGGGACACGGGAGCCGTCCCAAAGCTGAAAACCCAGCCTCAGCCCAAGCGTTTCATGAACATGGTTCAACAGCCGGGCAATGGCCACAAGCCTGGGCCCGCCCCCGGGCCTGCCGGGCAGCTGACCTGCATGGGTCTGGTTGTCCGGTGGATTGGTCTCCGGATTGGACATCGAGATCCTCCGGGCCGGACATTAGGAGAGCCAGGCAACGCCCGCAATCCCGGAGGCGCTCATGGCTGGGAGCACCAGCCCTGCCGGCGTCCGCCCCGATAAGGCCGCGCGAGGCCTTCCGCGAGCAGCACGGCGCCCACATCCCGGCCGTCGGCGATGGTGACGCTCGCGACCACGCGGCCGAAGTACTTGTCTGGGCGCACATCCGCCAGCAGGACCTCCGCATCGCCGGCCAAGCTGGCGACACGGTTGCGCGACGACGCCGCCAACTCGCGCTCCGCGCCGCATTGGCCGTTCATCTCGGGCGCGTCGATGTCCTTTAGGCGAATGCGCGTGATCACTTCCTGGCCCATCCAGACATGGACGCGAGCCTCGACGGTATCGCCGTCGAGCACGTTCAGCACCTGGGCGCGATAGGCTCCGGCCAGCGGCGTCCTCGTCGTGACGATCGGCATTCGGGCATCCACCCGCGCCGTCGCAGGTCGCATCCCATCCAGAACGATAAGCAACAGGACAATGCCGAAGCCAGCTCCGGCCACGAACGAGGTCGCAGTCCGGAGCGACGGAGGAACGCTTCGCGCGACCGCGCGACATTCCGGATTCCGGACGATGGCGGCGCCTTCAGGATCTGGGAAGATGTAGCGCGGCGCATCAAATGACATCTTGCGACGTTTCAAATGTCGGCAAAATCAAAATCGATCACATGCCTTTTCAGCGCCGGTCCGCGATGATGATCTCCCTCGCTGGTTTGCCGTTCGCAGCGCCCACGCTGTAGGTCAGCTCGGCCGTCTCGATCTGCGCCCAGGCGTACATCTCCCGCATCTCGGGCACGTCGTTCACCGTCATGATGAAGCGGCCTTGAAGCCCTCTTAAAAGCCCTCCGAGCTTGGCGAACTCATCGCGGCTGAACAGGTCGCGGCCATAGTAGTGCTCCGATCCCCAATAGGGCGGATCGAGGAAGAACAGCGCCCCTGGATGGTCGTAGCGCCGGATGAAGTCTGCGTAGGGCAAGCACTCGATCCAGACGCCGCAGAGACGCTCGTGCGCCGCCTCGAGCAACGGCACAAGCCGCGTCACGTCGAACCGGGCCGGACCTCTCGCATCCACCCCATAGGTCCGGCCCGCCACCTTGCCGCCGAAGCTGAGGCGCTGAAGCTGCAGGAAGCGCGCGGCCCGCTCCAGGTCGGTCATCGTGTCGGGGTCGGTCTGCATCAGGCGCTCGAAGTCGGCCCGGCTGGCGAGCCTCCATTTAAGCATGTCGAGGAACGGCTCGTAGTGCCGCTGCAGGATCCGGAAGAAGGTCGATACATCCCGGCTGAGGTCGTTGATGGCCTCAGTCCTGGGCCTTGCATCGCGCCGGAAGAACACGCCGCCCATCCCGACGAACGGCTCGCAATAGCTCGTGTGCTCGATGGCGCCGATCAGGCCGACGAGACGCTTGGAGAGCTGGCGCTTGCCGCCGACATAACCAGCAACCGGAGAGACCGGGCGAACAGTTTCCATCTTGTGCTTCCTTCGCGAATCCGCGACCGCGACTGGCGGTCTTCGGGCCGCCGTGGCGGCCGATGAATCGCGAGGTTCCCATCGGGGCGGGTTGAGCATCCAAGCATATCCCGCCTGCCTGCTTGCGCAGGCCCGTCACGTCCCTTTAGCTTCCCCTTCCAATCCGGATGGTGTCGGCCCGGTCGAACACCTCGGAGAGGTCAATGCCCAGGGCGAGCGCCAACATGGCCACGTCAGCATCGTCCTCCCGGATCGTCGTGGCGTACTCCCACAGCACCTGCTTGACCTGCGGCAATCCCCGGACGGCGGCGTCGACGGCGTCAAGCACCTCCATTTCTGCCAATGCGGCCTTGAACCATGCGACGTGGATCTCGCGGCTCGAAAGAGCCGGCTCCGAGAACGCCTGCCCGTCCCACAGCCAGCCTGCCTGCACCTCGTAGCCGCAGGTCACGAGCTCTCCCTCCTCGGGAGCCCAGCCGGGCGGCGCAGAGACGATTGCCGTCACCTCGCCATCGGCGACGACGGCTGAGTTGACGGTCGGGCCTTCGTCCGGTTTGCGCATCAGTAGTCGCTTTCGAGGTAGAGGCCGAACAGGGTCAGCCCGACGACGGAGGATGTGCCGCCAACGCTGATCGCGCCGAGAAGCGCGAGGAAAGTGGTTGACGCCGGAATGTCGGCCGAGACTTCGCCGGAAGCGGTCGCGTCGGTGTTGAGGTCCGTGACCTGCCAGAATACGGATGCGCCGTTGGGCGGGCAGAACAGGGTGAGCTCGTAGACCTCGGCCCGATCCGACACCGGCACGGGAAAGCTTGCGCCCAAATCTATCTTCGTCGCGGCGCCGGCTCCGTCATTGTGCATGAGCTGGATGTTGGCGTCTGCAGCGTCCCAGCCCATGCCAAGGAGGTTGAGCCGCGTCGATGGCTCGACGTCGGTCGGCGTCTGCGAAGGAGCAAGACCGACGAACGCGCGGCTGGTCGCCGTCGCAACGCCGGTCGCCGGCGCCCACCTGCAGCGATAGAAAAACCCTCCCCGCTTGGCAGCGTTGCCGCGCCACGCCAGCGCTGCGCCCGTCCGGAAACCAGCGATCGCCGTCGTGGCCGCCACGGTGACCAGTGCTTCCGATCGCGCGAGGGACTGGTGGAAATTGGCGGAGCTCAGCGCCGTGGCGGTGAATGTCCCCACCGCGGTGAGCGCGAGCCCCACCTGGGTGGGGTTCGTGGCGGCGAGGATCGGAACGACCCATGCAATGCGATTGCCGTGCAGCGCCGACTGCAGCGGGCTGTCGACGCCGCTGGGGCCGACATAAGCTGGCATGTTGCGCCCGCCGATCTTGCGCCGGAAAAGGCGCACCGTGTCGGCCGGCGGCACGGCTGGATTGGTCACTGTCAGGTCCAAAGGATCGACCGAAGCTCCGCCGCCCGGTGGTGTCGACCAGCCCGTAGCCTGGTCGGCGGCGGAGGTCTTGGTCAGCACCTGGCCCGTCGCGCCGCCATTGGGCACCGCACGTGCCAACGGCGCGTAGGCCGCGTCGCCCTCGGCGGGCAGCAGATATTGCGGATGCGGGTCGCCGGCCGCGAGGTGTGCCGCAATCGCTGAAACCGCAGCGCCGGACGCCTCCTTGCCGGCGAGGGCCGCCACCGTGTCCGAAACCTGGCGCTGCAGCTTGCCGAGCGCAGCGAGGATGCTGTCGGCGGCCGTCACTGCTGTGGCCGTTGCGGTCGAAAGGCCGGTCAGCACCGCGCCCAACACGCGCCCGGCCGTGTGGTAGAGGTTCCCCGCGCCTTCCGGCACCGCATCGGTCGAGCCGGGTGAGGCCGAGATCTCGACATAGGCCGAGCCCGACCAGCGCCAGGCCCGGCCATCGCTCAGGGTGACGTAGATCTTGCCGGTCTCGCCTGGCCCGGGGAGCGCCGCGAAGTTGGTGGCCTCGACCACATCGTCCACAAACCCGGGCAGCTGGGCGGCGGGCACGCGGCCAGTGCCGTCGAGGCCGGCATAGCCGTTGGCCTGGCCCTTGCTCGCAGCGTTCTCGGCCGTGAAGCCGAAGGACGCCTGCTTGCCGTCGAGCGCAAGCTGCAGGCCGGTGACGGAGGCGATGGGCTGCGCGCCTGTGTGGGTTGAGCGGTCGCGCAGCTGGGCGTCAGTCGCGTTGGCGGTAGCTCCAGCAGCCATGCCATTGAGCTTGGCCTTGTCCGCCGCCGTCATCAGCCCGCCGAGCGAGTCTGTGGCAGCCGGAAGGGACGCGTCGCTGCCCGTGTCCGAAGCGATGTCGAAGCCGGCCGCCGTGCGGTTGACGATGGAGAGATTTGTTGCGCTGCCACCGCCGCTCGATCCGGTCTCCACCACGCGGAGCAGGCTCTTGACGATCACTTTGAGCGGGGCCGGATCCGGGACCTTGACCGTCACGCGCGGGTTGGCGCTCACGGCCGTGACCTTGACCTGGCCGGCGCGGGCGAAGACGCGGACGGGTGCGCTCACGGCGTCGCCCTCATGCCGCGGGTTTGGTGACGGGGACCTCGAAGGTCGCCTCGATCTGGACGTTGAGGTGCAGCGGCGGCGCGATGTCGGTCCTGACGAGGTCCATCAGCACGAGCGGCGTGTTCCAGGCTCCGGACATGACGCCTGGGACCTTGATGCGGAGCACGTCGGCGC
>JANOCI010000132.1:0-62625 GCA_031412095.1 Allobosea sp. | reverse complement strand
AGCTGCTGCTGGTAAAGCTGGGTCGGGATGGGCGGGTAGCTCGACGAGTGCATGGCGAGCGTATTCTTGTCCGATCGATTGTCGGCATGATAGGCCGTGTGGTCGCCGATCTTGAGGTCCATGTTGAAGCCTGCGGCGCGCAGCTGCTCCTGCACGATGAGCATGGTCGAGGCGTAGTCCTCCCGTCGGCTGCTGTTGGCCGAGAAATTGATCCCGTTGGGAAATCCTGCTTCCGCCAGTAGTTGGCGCGCCCGGCGCGGATCATGCGCATAGCGCAGCTCGGGCGGCAGTTCCTCGGCCTTGAAGCCGGCCGGGAAGCCGGTGGGCTGCAGGTTGGCCAGCACCCCGCCCATTGGCGCCAGGGCCTGTGAGACGGCAGGGCGATTGATGGCGTGCATGAGCGCCTGCCGGACCTTGAGGTTTCCGAAGGGCTGGCGCGTCAGGTTGATGTGCAGGGTGTTGAAGGAGCCCGGCGCGGTCATGTCCATCTTGAGCGTGCGGTCGCGCTGGAGGATGGAATCGACCCAGCCGGGTGCCCGTACGGCCTCCATCATGTCGATCTTGCCGGCCAGCACGGCCAGCGTCCGCGCTGTGGTGTCGGCAATGTAGAGGCACTCCACATTGCCGATCTTCGCCTTCTGGCCCCAGTAGCCCTCATGGCGCTTGAGGATGACCGCGCCGTTCGGATCGAATTTTGCGAGCTCATAGGGGCCGGTGCCGACCGCGTCGGTCGCGAAGCGCTCGCCCATCTCGAGCGCCGCCTTCTTTGAGACGATCGAGGTGTTGTTGCTGAAGGCGATCGAACCCAGAAACAGCGCGTCCGGGCTCTTTAGCCTGATCACCACGCCATGGCGGCCATCGGGCTGCACATCGGCGATGTTGGACATGACAGTGGTGTTGGTGCCGCTCTTGATGGCGCGCTCGTAGGAGAAGACCACGTCCTCCGAGGTCATCTCGCCGTAGCCCTTGTGGAACTGCACACCCTCCCGCAGCTTGAAGCGCCAGGTCAGCGCGTCGTTCGACTGGGTCCAGCTGGTGGCGAGGGTCGGAATGTTGTCCTCGGGCTTGACCGCGAAGCGGCCATCGTCGGGCCGCACGAGCTGCTCGTACATCTGCTCGGTGGCCCAGTTGTCGGAGCCTTGCGTGGTCAGGTTCGGGTCGCTGTGCCGCGGTCTTGCGGCGGCGATGCCGATGCGAAGGACATCGGCTTCCTGCGCGTGGGACGAGGCGAGCCCGGCGACGCTCGCCGCGAAGGCGGCGGTTCCGAGTTTGAGCACTTCACGACGATCCATGGACTTCCCTCCTGTTAGATTATGCGGCTGTTGTCAGACGCCTGCGCCTGAGCTCGCCGTCGTTGACGGCAATGCCCAGCCCGGGACCATCCGGGATGGCGAAACGTCCGTTCTGAGGTTTGGGCAGATCGGGAAAGGCTGCGTCCATGCGGCCCGATCCATCCGCATATTCGGCCGGCTTGGTGAGATGCATGATCGCGCCGAGGACGTGCAGGTTGGCGATATGGCCAATGGTGGGCTGGGTCTGGTGCGGCACCAGCTCGACGCCATGGGCGTAGCAGATGGCGGCGCACTGCATCAGGCCAGTGATGCCGCCCATCTTTACGATGTCGGGCTGCACCATGCGCACGCCGGCATTGATGATGTCGACGAGCGCCTGCAGCGTGTAGGTCTGCTCCGCAGCCGAAACGGTGATGTCGAGCCGCTGCGCGACCTCGCCCATGTTGCGCACGTCATAGTGCTGCACGGGCTCCTCGAACCAGGCATAGCCCAGCTCCTCAAGAGCCCGGCCCACCCTGATCGCGCCGCCGACCGAGTAGCCATTGTTGGCATCGAAGGCGAGGGGGAAGTCCTCCCCGACCAGCTTGCGCACCGCCCTTGCCTTTGCGATGTCGCCGGCGATGTCCATGTCCAGCTTGGAGCGATCGCCGTCGCGGCGGATCTTGATCGCGGATGGCTTCTCGTGCTGGAAGCGGCCATCGACCACCTTCAGCACCTCGTCGACGGCACGGGTGGCGTTGCCGCCGATTGAGGAATAGAAGGCCACGTCGCTGCGCCAGGCCCCGCCAAGCATCTTGGCGATGGAAAGGCCCAGCACCTTCCCCTTGATGTCCCAAAGCGCGATGTCGATTGCCGCAAGGGCGCCGGTCACCGCGCCTTCAGGACCAAGCTTGATGTTGCGGTGGAAGAACCGGTCATAGAGCACGGCCTGGTCGAAGGCGTCGGCGCCGACGAGCGACGGGGCTATGTCGCGCTCGATGATGCCGAGCGAGTGCAGCCCACCCTGCATCGGCGACGCCTCGCCATAGCCGACGACGCCATCTGTGGTGGTGATCCTGACGAAGGCGCTCCGGCTCCCCGGCGGATCGTCCGGCGACCAGGCTACCTGGAATGGCTCGACGCTTTTGATCGTCGCGCGTGCTTGCGTCATCGTCCTCGCCTCCTCCCGGGAGGAACGGCAAGACACCGGCTCATGCGGTCCGTGTCGCTTGTGTCGGCGCCTTGCGCGCGCCGAAACCGCTTCACGGCCTCATGCCGCCATGTCCTTCCGCTCCCCGCGCTTCCATCCGTCTTGTGTTTCTTCTTGGCGGGCCGTGCGCAAACGCCGGTCCGCTGGATCATGATCTGACGCCAACCCGACCCGTTTCGGCAAGCCACGCAGCGCGCGCATCAGCCCGCTCCCTGCGCATAGAGTTGCGTGCGTCTGAAGCGCGCCGACGGCCGGCCATCGGCCAGCATTAGCTCATCGGTGACGACATAGTGCTTGCCGCGACGCTCGAAGACCTCCGCGATCACGCTTGACGTCTCGATCCGCATGCCGGGTCGGACCGGCGCGAAATGCTGCGCATCGCAGGCCGTGAGCACAACCGGGCCGGGCCAGCGAAAGCTGGCATTCACCTCGAACATCGCCCGCCGCATCAGGAACCCGGGATGGGCGAGGCCTTCGGCTTGATAGATCGGGTGCGCTTCCGCAAAATCGGCCCGTGACTGCGTCAACTCCGCGTCGGTCAGCACGGAGGCCGGCGTGGCGCCGGTGAGGCCGACAAGCTCGGCCCCGGGGATGATGGCCGGGCGTGCATCCGTGACAGCGCGCAAGGGCCAGGCATCCAGCCGCGGCACAGGCATTTCCTCCGCCGGCGAGATCCAGCCGTCCGCGGCGTTCTGGCCGTCGGCGCCGACGAGGACGAGTCCAAGCCGGCCTGCGCCGGGCCCGGGCGTTACGGTGATCGTGACAGCGTCGCCATTGTAGACCGGCCGGCGGAAGGAGGCCCCCATGGAGCCGGCCTCTATCCAGCGCTGGCCCCACAGTTCGACCGCGACGCGGCTGAAATGGCCGTATAGAAACGCGCCCGGAACGAGCGCGGCGCGGTATCCCATGCGCCGCGCCACCTCGTCGTCATGAACGCTGCCCTTATAGCGCGGGCTGTCATCGAGCCGGATGGTGAGGGCGACGGGCGCGGGAGCGGCGGCGATCATGGCGGTGCTCCCTAATGGCCCGGCAGTGGCCGGGTGGCGGTCGCATGCGCAGCCCGGGCAAGGGCGATCTCCTGCGGCGCAAGGCCCGCGATGCGCGCCAGCACCTCCTCGGTGTGCTGGCCGAAGGCTGGCGCCGCACGGCGTTGCCCCCCAGGCGTCGCGCTGAGGTGGAAAGGCAGGCCCGGATGTGGATGCTCGCCTGCGTCCGGGTGCTCAAGGCGATGGAAGAAGCCGCGCTGCATCAGGCTGGCATCCTTCGCGACATCGCTCGGCGTCTGCACCGGCGCGGCCGGAACGCCCGCCTCCTGCAGGCGCGTGGCCAGCGCGTGCCGATCATGCGCGGCGGTCCAGGCTCCGATCAGGGCGCCAAGTTCGTCCTCGTGCTGATGGCGCGCCGCCAGCGACGCAAAGCGCGGGTCAGATATCAGGTCCGGGCGCTCCATCACCCGGCACAGTGCGGCCCATTCGGTCTCGTCCCGGGCGGCGATGACGACCCAGGATTCGGGGCCTGCGCAGGCAAATGCGTCATGCGGCGCGGCATGGGAGACCCGATTGCCGTTCCGCACCGGATCCGTGCCGGTTTCGGCCGCCGACAGGATCTCGCCGCCGATGAAGTGCATCGCGGCCTCCACTTGCGGCACTTCGACATGCTGGCCCTCACCGGTGCGCTGGCGATGAATGAGCGCCGTGAGGATTGCCGCTGCGGTGTTGAAGCCGCCAATCGGGTCGAGGTAGGAGGGTCCGGTCGTTTCCGGCTGCGCATCGCGGTAGCCGACGAGGCTCGACATGCCCGCGGCCATCTCCATGGTCGGCCCCAGCGCCGCGTGATTGGCCAGCGGTCCCTTGACGCCGAAGGCAGGCAGTTCAGCCACGATGATGTCGGGCCGGTCACTGCAGAGGCTGTCATAGTCGAGGCCGAGCTTGGCCAGCGTGCCGGGGCGGAAATTGCAGATGACGACATCGCAGGCCACGGCGAGGCGCCTTGCGATCTCGCGGCCCTCCCGGGTCTTGAGGTCTAGGATGCAGGAGAGCTTGTCGACGTTCTGCGAGTTGAACAGGAACGAGCGGTCATAAGGCCGATCTCCTGGCTGGCCCGAGGGGAAATTGTCCGGGTTGGGCGTCTCCTTGTTGAGGCGCCAGGAATTCACCCGATTGGGCGATTCGATGTGGATGCATTCGGCTCCAAGAAAGCCAAGGACGCGGCCGGCCATTGGCCCGGCCCATGCCGTTGTGAGTTCGAGCACGCGAAGGCCCGCGAGCGGACCTGGGCCGGCGTTCGCCGGGCTGAGAGCCTTGATGGGCGCGGATGGCGCGCGCTCTTGAACCGAGGGCTGCCTTTCTCCCAGGGCAGGGGCGCCGCCTGAAACATGTCGCGGCGTGCGCGACAGGCGAAATGGCGCGCCCAGCAGAAGCTGACCATCGGGAAGCTGCTCCCACCAGCCGCGCTCCGCCAGATGCGCCTGATGCGGCAACTCGGTCAGCCGGTAGGATTTGGCCGCGATGATGTCGGCGCGCTGCAGCGTGTCGACCAGCGCCTCGGCATCCTCGCCGGCAAGATGCGCCTGGATGATCGTGAAGAGCGCCGCCCAGTTGCGGCGGCGGATCGCGGGATCGGCGAAACGCTCGTCGTCGAACAGGTGCTGGAGGCCAACGGTCTCGCAAAAACGTGTCCAGCGATGATTGTAGATCCAGATGCAGACCCAGCCGTCTCGGCACAGCACCTGCCCGCACGGATTGGTGACGTCCGCGCGGCGGCGGAGCGTGCCGCTGTAGATGTGCTGGAAGGGAAAGGGAAAGCCCATCGCTGCGGCGGTCTCCGCAGCCGAAATCTCGACATGCTGGCCGGGCCCATCCGGTCCCCGCGCCAGAAGCGCTGCCAAGGCGCCGATGTAGGCGGCCACGCCGGCCGCATAGGACGAGCGCTCGCCGCAGCCGTAAAGCGGCTCGCGGCCGTCAGCGCCGTTGTTGAACATCATCCCGGACAATGCCTGGATCACGATCTCGGGGCCCTGCCAGCCGGCGCGCGGCCCTTCGCGTCCGAAGGCGCTGATGTCGACGGTGATGGTCGAGGTCGGGAAAGACAGGGCGCTGGGCCGTGCGATCGGCAAGATCGCGACATCGGCCGAGGCGGCAAGCGCCTGAAGCTCGGCGCGCGATGGGTCAAGGATGGCGGACGACTTGCCTGAATTCAGATGCAGAAACGTCAGCGAAGCCCCGGTCGCGGCCGAGAATGGCCCCTGGCCCCGCATGGCCGAGCCGCCGGGCGGCTCGATCAAGGTCACTAAAGCCCCGAAATCCGCAAAAATCCGCGAACAATACTGCCCTGCCATCGATTCCGACAGGTCAATGACGCGGATACCATGCAATGCACGGCCCGACATGCCCTCGTTCCTTCCCGTCTCGTCTTGTCCGTCCAGACCTCCGGACGCCTGCGAGCTGGCCTAAGATTAGGCTTGTATGAATGTAGATGCAATATTCCATTGGTGACATTCTTGGAACAGGTGCTGACGAGAAACTTGATATCATTAAGCCATGCTTGGGCGGTCGATGCGGACGAGTTGTGCTGAAAAAGGCTCGAAGTTCAAGCAGTCGATGCCTCGGGCTTTATGCCAACCTATCTTGCATCAATGATGCAAATAGGGTTTATGGCGACGATGAGCGAAACTGTCCTGACCTCTCGCGACCTTGCCGAACTGATCGGCGTCAGCCAGTCAGCGGTCTCGCGCGCCTTCACGCCGGGAGCCTCCATTTCGCCCCAGTTGCGCGCTCGCGTGCTTGCCGCCGCAGAGCGGCTTGGCTACAGCCCCCATCCAATCGGCCGCAGCCTCTCGGGCCTGCAGCGCGATGTCGTGGGCCTCGTCATCTCGGACCTTAAGAACCCGTTCTATTCCGCGCTTCTGGAACGGTTGACGCAGTCGCTTCAGCAGGCCGGCCATCAGACCTTGCTGTTCAACGTCACGCAGGGCGCCGACGTGAAGCAGCAGCTTGCGGCGCTGAGGCTCTTCAATGTGCCGCTTGTCATCGTGATTTCAGCCACTGTGCTGTCGGCGAAGGATCTGCTGTGGGCGGCCGAAGGACGCCGCATGATCCTTGTGAATCGCGTGGCGGCGGAAACCGACTTGCCGTCGATCACCTGCGACAGTGTCGCGGGCACGCGCGCGGTGGCCGACCATTTCCATGCGCTGGGCGTGCGCAGGGTCGCCTATGTCGGGGGTCTTGCCCATACCGTGATCGCACGCGAGCGGCGGGACGCCTTCATCACCTGCATCGCCGAACACGGCATGACCCTGACGGATGCGCTGAGCGCAGGGGAGTACAGCTATATGGCCGGGTGGAAGGCCGCACAGGAGCTGTCGCTTTCGAGCCGGCCCGAGGCAGTGTTCTTCGCCAACGATATCCTTGCGACAGGCGGCATGGATGCTTTGCGCGATCAGTGCGGGCTGTCGGTGCCCCGCGATGTCGCCGTGGCGGGCTTCGACGACATCGCCATGTCCTCATGGCCGCGCTACCAGCTCACGACAGTCCGGCAGCCGATCGCCACCATCGTCGACGCCGCCATGGCGCTGGCGATGCAGGCGCAGCTGCCTGATGGCGGCCCGAATGATCTGCGACTGCCCGGAACGCTGGTGGTCCGCGCCTCGACGTGTTCAAGCAAAGCGCCCACCAAAGCCGGCGCTCCGCCCTGATCCAAGCCATCGGCCCTGACACCGCTGCCGTGCTGGCGTTCAGGGTTTAACGGGACGGGTATGCCGACGACGAGAACGGGCGATGCTTCGCTGCCGGCGCATGCGTGGTTTGCAGAAATTCGCCGCAGTCCATGGCTCGATCCACAACCACTTCAACCAGGAACGCACACTCATCAGCCGCCGGAATTTTGCTCCACGGACCTTCGGATCAAGGATCGACGTACCGCTGCGCTGGTCGCATGGCGTCGACTCTGCGCGGCCTGAACAAGGCTGGGTTGGGGCAATTCTGAGACTATTTTGGTTCTTCTGACAGTGGCCCCGTTGCGATGGGCAGCGAGATTTCGGTATCCTCGAAGAGGCTGCACGGCGCAGACGCTGATCTCGAGCGCCTTACGCACGAAGGTCGAATTTCCGGAAAGTCATTGTAAGCCGAGGTGAGTTTCCGCAGATGGCGCGTAGGGGACTTCAGCCAGGCATTCCGGCCTTGACGCAGTTTCCCGACGCAGTCTCAAGTGGCCAGCCACTCCGCCCATTCTTCCATCATGGCTCGTCTTTGTTCGAGCAGGTCTATGCGATGATAGGCACTTCCGCGGCGTTGCGCATGGTGTGAGCCAGCGCCCGCTCAGCAAGATCGCGGGCATAGGCGTTTTCCGATGCCCAGTCGCGGAACGACGAGCGAAAGCCATGGACGGTCGCGGTGCGTCCATGGGTGTCGCTTGAAATGCCTGCGTCTCGCAGAATCCTGGTCAAGGTCATGTCGCTGAGCGCCGTGCCGCTGCCGGAGGCGAAGACGAACGGCGACCCGTCAAACTGAGCTTTCATGCGCTGCAGGATCTCGCGCGCCCGGGGCGCCAGCGGCACGCGATACACCGCGCGCGCTTTCATGCGTCCAGCCGGAATGGTCCAGATGCCTCGGTCACGATCGATTTCGTTCCAGACCATGCCGCGCGCTTCACCAGAACGGCAGGCCGTGAGGATGACGAACTCCAGCAGCAGCCGGCCGGTCGTCTCGCTGGCGTCCCGAAACAGGGCCTTGCAAACCGAAGGAAGATCGCGCCAGGGCACAGTGGGATGATGCTCCACCCGTTCGCGCTTGCCTGGCTGCGCAGGGAGGAGCGCCGTCACGACCTTCACCGGGCTGGCGATGATGATGTCGCGCGCGGCGCACCAGTTCATCACCGCATCGCAACGCTGCCTGACGCGCGAAGCCATTTCCGGCTTAGTCAGCCAGATGGGCCGCAAGCCGACTGCGAAATCAGCAGCGCGCAATTCAGACACTTTGCGATCGCCGATGTTCGGAAGGACGTACTCTTCCAACGTGTTGATCCATTGCGCCGCGTGCTTGGGATTTCGGAACCCTGCTTTGAGCTTGTCATGCACGGCCTTGGCCGCCTCGCGGAACGTGAGGTCCATTGCGGCTGCGCGGACTTCCGCTTGCTCAAGGCGCCGCGTCTCGATGGGGTCGCCACCACTCGCGATGGCGCTGCGGTCCTTCATCGCGAGCCTATGGGCCTGCGCGACACCGACCTCGGGGTAGACGCCAAGTCCAAGATCGCGTCGCCGTCGCGTCACGGACGACACAAAGCGCAAGATCCACTTGCCATGCCCACGCGCCGAGGACGGCATTAACTAGAAGCCGGGAACGATCCCGTCAGCCAGAGGTTTGCCCCTTGGCGCGATTTGCCGAGCTTTTGCATCCGAAAGGATCAAGCCCATCCCACGGTTTCCAGCCCCACATGAAACGTGCAATGAACCGAGGCGGATTGAGACAACACAATTCTTTAAAACGCATATACATCAGCAAAAACAATATTTTATGTAAACAAACTGAAATGCATTGAGGCTGCATGAGATTAAAGAATGGCGGACTCCCTCTCCGCCATTTGTTCTTGCCGGTGAGCAGCGAAGATCGGAGAGACGGCGCCCTCGTCCTCGATCACCTCCCTGTGGAAGACAACGCCCGAATGCCCGGACAAGATGGCCAGGCGCCGCTCCTTCAGCTTCACGTCGCAACAGTCGGCCATGCCGTCGAGGCCGACGACCGCATGGCCATGCTCGAGAAACCGCCGCGCGAGATGGAAGCCGAAGAAGCCCGCCGCGCCGGTGACGAGCGCCATCATGCGAGGCGAGCCGCGGCCTTGTCCGCTATGGCCGGGTCCGCATGGCCGGGTCCGCTATGGCCGGGTCCGCCACAGCCTTGTCATGCGCGACGCCGGCCGAAGCGGGCTGGGCCGCTCGGCCCTGGCCCACCCCAACATAGCGGAGGCCGTGCTCGCGCATGCTCTGGGCGGAATAGACATTGCGCAGGTCGATCACCGCCGGGCGCCTGAGAAGCATCTTGATGCGCGCCAAGTCGAGCCCGCGGAACATGTCCCACTCGGTCACGAGACACATCGCGTCCGCGCCCTCAAGGCAGCCATAGGCATCGGACGCGAAGGCGACATCCTGCAGGACCTGCCGCGCCTGCTCCATGCCTTCAGGATCATAGGCCCTGATGCGCGCGCCATTGTCCTGAAGCGCGCGGATGATGTCGATCGAGGGAGCCTCGCGCATGTCGTCTGTGTTCGGCTTGAAGGTCAGGCCCAGGATGGCGATGGTCTTGCCGCGCACGCTCCCGCCGCAGGCCGCGATGACGCGCCTCGCCATGCCGCGCTTGCGCTTGTCGTTGGCGCGCTCGACGGCCTCGACGATGCTGAGGCTGACGGTGTGATCCTGCGCTGTCTTGATCAGCGCGAGCGTGTCCTTGGGAAAGCACGAGCCGCCGTAGCCGGGGCCGGCATGCAGGAACTTGCCGCCGATGCGGTTGTCGAGCCCGATGCCGCGGGCGACCTCCTGCACATTGGCCCCCACTTCCTCGCACAGGTCGGCCATCTCGTTGATGAAGGTGATCTTGGTGGCGAGGAAGGCGTTGGCGGCGTATTTCGTCAGTTCGGAGGTGCGCCGGTCGGTGAACATCAGCGGGCCCTGGTTGAGGTGGAGCGGGCGGTAGATCGCCGCCATCACGTCGCGCGCGCGCTGGTCCTCGGCGCCCACCACGATCCTGTCGGGCCGCTTGAAGTCGGCGATGGCGGCGCCCTCGCGCAGGAATTCGGGGTTGGAAGCGACGGAGAAGGCGAGATCGGGGCGCGCCTCGCGGATGATGCGCTCCACCTCGTCGCCTGTTCCGACAGGAACGGTCGATTTCGTGACGATGACGGCGTAGGAGGTCAGCGCCCCTGCGATCTCGCGCGCCGCTGCGTAGACATAAGAGAGATCGGCGTAGCCGTCGCCGCGGCGCGAGGGCGTGCCCACCGCGATGAAGACAGCCTCGACGCCCTGCATGGCTCCAGCAAGGTCGGTCGTGAACGTCAGCCGCTTCTCGCGCGTCGCCTTCGCGACCAGTTCCGACAGCCCGGGCTCGTAGATCGGAACGCTGCCCCGGTTCAGAAGCTCGACCTTGTCGTGGTCCTTGTCGACGCAGACCACGTCGTGACCGAAATCGGCAAAACAGGCGCCCGACACCAGGCCGACGTAGCCCGACCCAACCATTGCGATCTTCATCGCTCAGACTTCCCTCATGCTGTCGGCCGCCGCACCAGCCGGCCCTGACACCTCTGGACAGCAGGTCGTGCGTAGACGCAATGCGAAGGGCAATGCAACCGTCCCGGCCTGTCGTCCAACACTGCGCCGTCCTGCCACGGCCAGGCGAACTGTACCGATGGCGTTACGTAACTGTCCCATTCCGCATCCTTCCGTGCTTGCGAACGGATCGCACCATTGAACCGTAGGATCAATCATCCGACGGTGCTTTGGCAAGTCATGGAGGCGGAGGGGCTGGCCGTAATGCGGGCATGAGGCCGGCGGCGGCTGCGCGAAGGCCTGGATGAAAGCGGCGCGGACGGCCGGCAGGCTCGGCTGCGATCGCCTGACGTCGATCTTCGGCCTCCACCCATGCGGCCGATGGATCGCTCGATCCCGATCTGTCCCATCGGAAGAGCGAAGATGGGCACTTTATGGCAAAATTCCGGGTGAACCACTCAACGGACCACGCACCAGTTAGTTCCCGCGCGCGGATGGACTAGTCAACGCTGCGGTCAGCGCAGCGCGATCGCTGGGCGCGGCGTCGCTCCGGGAGATGATTCGCCGCAATAGGTTAACATTTTGCTGCGGTTTGAAAGGCGGAGCTGGAAATTCTGGCGGGCATGTGGTCACGGCCGAAGTAAGACACAAGAAAAACGGGCTGTGCCCGATGTCGGAATGCAAATTCATACTAAAAGCATGTCTATCATCATTCGCAGATTCGAAAAATAACTACATATCATTATAATTACAGTATGTTTTATTACGTTATTGTATCTATAATATAGAAATATATGGACAAAGCATTCAAATACTTTTATAAATACATTATATGCAGAGAAATAATTTTTCTCACCCAGGGAACTTTTTGATGTTTGCTCGAAGACGTGAATCTGAGGCGACATGCCGAGCTGGAGTGATTCAGCCGGAAAAGCTTGAATATAAACTCGTGCATAATGGCTCGGCCGAGAGCTTCCAGCAGAGTTCGCACCAGCAGGCGTGGCTTGACTCCTGGATTGCCAAGGTCGGTCCTGCTGCAGCAAAGGTGACGAATGATGCGGCGCCGCGGGGTTGGCGCGGCAAACGCGCACTGGATGTGTCGCTTGTGCTGGCCTCTGCGCCGGCGGCTCTGGTCATCGTCGCACTTGCAGTCTTGCTGATCTTGCTGAGCGAGCGAGGTTCGGCCTTTTTCGTGCAGGAGCGCATCGGGCTCGGCGGTCGGCGCTTCCGGATGTTCAAGCTGCGCACGATGCACGCCAACGGCGCGCGCGACACCAGCTCGACGATGCGCGGCGATCAGCGCGTCACCAGGCTTGGAGCCATCCTCCGGGCTTACCGCATCGATGAATTGCCGCAGCTGCTCAATGTCTTGCGTGGAGAGATGTCTCTGATCGGCCCACGCCCCGAGCTGCCTGCGTTGGTCGATAGTTATGCCGAAGCGCTTTCCGACTTCCACCAGCGACATTGCGTGCGGCCGGGAATCACCGGACTGGCGCAGATTTCCTCAGGCTATGCCGGCAATCTCAAGGAGACGCGCCAAAAGCTCCGCTTCGACCTGCTGTACGTGCGCAAGATCTCCGCCCGGACTGATTTCTACATTCTGTTCCGGACGGTTCGCACTGTCCTTGGCTGCGTGGGCGCGCGATGACTGGAGCCATGCGCCTTTCACTGAAGGCCGGGGTTGCCTGCAATGTCCCATTCCGCAGGAGGGCGCACCATGTCCGCTGACGCTGTGGCGATCGCCGCCTTCTGCGCTTCCACGGCGCTCATGGCCTATAACCTGGCCGGGTATCCTTGGCTGCTGCGCTGGATCGAGGGAAGGACCGACGCTGCGCCGGACGCGTCGACGCCGAGCCTGAACGGTCCCGACCTGCTCGTGACGATCATCGTTCCCGTTTACAACGAGGAGCGGCACATTTTGCGCAAAATCGAAAACACGCTGGCGCTGCGCGGCCCCCGACATCGCATCGTCTTCGCCTTCGACGGCTGCACCGACAACAGCGTGCAGATCGCCACAGCCGCGATAGGACATCGAGACCGGGCCGAAATCGAGTTGCGTGTCCACCTGGCGAACCGCGGGAAGGTGGCGCTGCTCAACGAAGAGGTGGCGCGGGCCGACGGCGACATCGTCTTGCTCACCGACGTATCGGCAATGCTTCCCGCCGACGCGCTGGAGAAACTCATGCGTCATTTCGCCGATCCGACAGTGGGCGTGGTCTGCCCGGCTTACGCAGCTGCGGAGGCAGCCAGCGCCGAAGACGCTTACTGGCGCCTGCAGACGCGGTTGAAGCGCATAGAAGCGCAAATCGCCGCGCCGATCGGGCCGCATGGCGCCTGTTACCTCTTCCGCCGCAGCCTCTGGACGCCGCTTCCCGTTGACACCATCAACGACGACTTCGTGCTGCCAATGAGAATCGTCGCGGACGGACACCGCGCGATCTACGATGACCGCGTCGTGGCGCAGGAGACCGAGCGCAGCACAGCGCGCGTCGAGTTCAGACGCCGGCTGCGGCTGGGCGCCGGAAACCTGCAGCAGGTGATGCGTGTGGCGCGATTGGCGAGCCTGACGCGCCCGCGGCTGGCGTTCGTCTTCCTGTCGGGCAAGGGACTGCGCGCCTTCATCCCGCTTCTGGCCTTCCTGGCCGCGATTTCGGCGGTCTGGCTGGCTGGCCGCGGCGTCGCCCCCTTCGGCGTAATAGCCGGAGGCATGGGCCTCGCAGCCGCACTTGGCTTTGCCGGCGAAATCGGCGCCGAGCGCTTCATGCCACGTGCGCTGACACGTCCGCTGCGCCTTCTGGGCTACGTCACGATCTGGATCGCCGCCTCGGCCCTGGGCAGCCTCATGCTGCTCGCCGGACAGGCCGGTGGCCTGTGGCGGACATCGAACGCCAGCAAGAGGATCCCCTGACATGACGCGGCTGCGCCATCTGCCACTTGTCGCCGGGGTTGCCATGCTGACGCTCGCCCTGGCAGGCCGGCCGGCGGTCTCCCAACCCGAAACCACGAGATCCCCGACCGGGCAGCTGCAGGCCGCGCCTTGCGAGGCGCCAGCCCGAAGCGGCTCGGGCGTGGCCGACGAAGACAAGACCGCCTCGCTCCTAGTGAGCAATTTCGAGCGGATGGCGATCCGTTTCCACGCCTATCCCGAGCTCTCCAACGAGTATCGGCTGAACGCCGACAACACTGTTTCGATTCCCGTCATCGGGCGGATCAACGTTGAAGGGCAGACCGCCGACTGCCTCGAGCGGATGTTGGCCGTACGGGCCAGCGCGATCGCACGGCGCGACGTCTTCGTCAATGTCGAGGCCGTCGCTTACCTGCCGATCTTCGTCGCGGGCTTGGTGGCGAGGCCCGGCGCGGTGCAATGGTCTCCGGGCATGACGGTGCTCCAGGCCGTGACCATGGCCGGGGGGCGTTTCAGAAGCGCCGAGACGCAGGTCTCGATGGATCCCGTTCGCGCGAACAAGAGCTTCGACGAGCAGAAGCGTGCCTTGGTCGCGCTGTCCCGCCTGCGCTCGGAGCGGGCGGACCGCGGTCAGATCGAGCCCGATCCAGAACTCGTTCGACTCGTCGGCGCGGCGGAGGCGAGGGCGCTGGCCGCCAGCCAGGAATCCCTGTTCGTCAGCCGAAGGGCGGCGCGCGAGAACGCGCTGGCGACGGTCGAGCGCGGCATGGCCATTGCGCGCGAGGAGATCGCTGCGCTGAGGCAACGACGCACGAGCGTGGAGGACCAGCTCCGGCTCCGCCGCGCCTCGCAGGCCCGGCTCGTCGACCTCAGGAACAAGGGAATCGTGATCGCCGGACGCGTGCTCGAGGAGGACTTCAAGCTGGCGGAGCTCGACGAGAAGGCGATCGAGATTTCGGTCGCGCTTGCTCGCGCCGCTGCGGCGCTGTCGGGGCTGGAGCGCGACATGGTTGCGTTGAAGGCCGGCCGAACGGCCGAGATCGATGCCGAGATCGCGGTCCACGAGCGCATCGCCGCGCAGGCGCGCATCGAGGTCCGCGCCGCGCAGGCTGCTGGCGACCTGCCTCCCGCCAGAGGCGCGCCGGCGCGGGCAGGCGCGGAAGTCGTATCGATCGTGCGGCGATCGGCAGCCGGCCCGCAGCGCCTCAATGGCGACGACGCGACCCCTGTATTGGTCGGCGACACGATCATCCTCTCTCTCGAACTCCAATGACGGCCCCGACGATGCAGCTTCCTGCCCCCCCCTTCGAAGACATCCTGCAAACCGCGCAACGGAAAAACCTGCGCCTGATCGGCTTCTGCGCCTCCATGCCGCGCATGGGCGTTTCGACGTGCGTCGCACACTCGGCGAAGGCGGCGGTGCGCGCAGGCTTCAAGACGATGTTCATCGACGCTTCGAAAGGCGACGAATCACCGCTTGAGGGAGGCTGGCATCCCATCTCGCGCCGCACCGGCTGCCTGCTGCATCGCAGCTCCGAAGGCTTTGACTACGTCAAGTTCGACAGCGGCGCCAGCCGGCGACACGCCTTCAACAATCTGGCCGCGACGCGCGCCCCGTTGTTCGCGGACTTCGAGGATTACGACTTCGTCTTTGTCGATCTTCCACCGATGCTCAGGATTCGCAGCGGAGCGGTGAACCCCCACGCCGCCGCGGGCCTCTGCGAGGCGGTGTTTCTGGTCGTTGGAGCCGGCGTGCAGACGCACGCGGAGATCGAAGCCACCATGTCACGCCTCAGGCTCGCAGGCTCGCGCGTTGAGGGAATCATCCTCAACGCATTGCATCACGACACTCCCGGCGAGGCGCTGGCGCTGAGAGCGGAGCGGTGGGCGCGCTGGTTTCCACGCCTTTCCGCCCGCGTCGCCCGCGTCGCCCGACGCAGCGAGGTGCTCGCATGAGGAGCGCGCAGATGTTTGCCCGACGCAGTCCCCATGCGGCGCCTGCCTCGTCTTTCGCAGCCCCGGCCTCCCCCTCGAACACCCTGGCGCCGGGCGGCAAGACGCAATTGCGCGTGGCGCATGTCGCTCCGAGCCTGGGCGTCGGCGGCCTGGAACGGATGCTCGTCGATTTCGCCCGCCGCTGCGACCCTGCGCGGTTCGACCAGCGGATCATCGCAATCGGCGCCAACGGACCGATCGGGGCTGAACTCGCGGCCTTGGGCCGGCCGGTCGACGCGCTGGAGAAACCGCCCGGCTTTCGGCCTTCAACCATCTTCGCTCTGGCGCGCCTGCTGCGGCGCGAGAAGGTTGATGTGGTCCACACGCACAATGCGGCCGGGCTTTTCTATGGTGCGCCGGCAGCCCGCCTCGCCGGCGTGCGCCGCGTCCTGCACACGCGGCACGGGGTCGAGCCGATTTCGCGCAAGGGGATGATCGCGCTTCGGGGCGCGGCGCTGCTTGTGGACCGGATCGTCTGCGTCTCGCGCGACAACGCGGCGCTTGCCGCGAAGGAAGGTTTTCCCGTCAGCAAGCTTGTCACGCTCCTCAATGGCGTGGACGTCGAACGCTTTTGCGACAACGGCCCCTCACCTCATCCGAAGGCGCTGGTCGTCGCGCGGCTCAGCCCGGAGAAGGACGTGGCGACGCTCGTGCGGGCAGTCGCCCTCCTGCGCAGCCGCGGCGTGGCAGTCGACCTCAGCGTTGTCGGCGACGGGCCATGCCGCGCGGACCTGGAAGCGCTGGTGCGGCAGCTGGGCCTCAGCGGCGACGTCCTCTTCCTCGGCCAGCGTCAAGACGTGCGCTGCCATCTGGCGCAAGCAGCCGTCTTCGTCCTGCCATCTCTCACGGAGGGCATCTCCCTGACGCTCCTGGAGGCGATGGCGAGCGGCCTGCCGGTGGTGGCGGCTGCGGTTGGCGGCAATGTCGAGGTCGTCGCCGACGAGGAGACCGGCTTTCTCGTTCCGCCAGGTGACGCCACCGCCATGGCGGATGCCATTGCGCACATTCTGGGCGACCCGATCGCAGCGCGCGCAATGGGCGCGCTCGGACGCGCCCGCGCCGTCTCGCACTTCAACCTCGACCGCACGATCTCGGCTTACGAGGCGCAATATGCCGCTTGAGCCGAACTTCGCCCTCGATCGGCCGGATCAGGCAAGCGGACTGCTCGCACCCCTGCTCGCAGTGGCGGCGCTGGCGCTGGCGTGGCAGATGTTTCCCGGTCCTTGGACCCCGCTGATGCTCGCCCTGGGGCTGGTCGTTGTGGTGCTCGCCTGGTTTCAACCGGCTCTTCCTGCTCTGGTCTGCATCGCTTTCTCGGCCTTCCGCCTGCAGGAGGCCTATCCCGTGCTCCATCCCTACCAGCTGCCGCTGCTGACCGCAGCTTGGTCGGCGCTGGGATTGGCGATGGCCGTGGCGCGCGGCCGGCTGTCCATTTCGTCTAACCCGATGCTGCTGTCGACGCTGACGCTCGTCCTGTGGACGAGCGTCGCCTGCTTCGCCTCCACTGACGCCGAAAGCAGCGTGTTCTTCTGGACCGAGTCCTTCGTCAAGATCGTCTTCGTCACCGGCGTGCTGGCCGTGCTCATCAGGTCGGACCAGGAATTCATCATGCTGCAGGGCATGGTGATCGGCTGCGGCGCGGCGCTGGGCATAGCGACGGTCTGGAATCACGTCATCGGCGCACAGCTTGTCGAACAAACGCGCGTCACGATCGGACGCGATCTCGGTTCGCCATTGGGCGACCCGAACGACCTGGCGCTGATGCTCGCCATTGCGCTTGCATTCGCGCTTGCCGCGCTAGCCTCGGCGCGCAGCGCCGGCACGTGGCTCGCGCTTGCCGCCATCACTTTGCTTATCGGGTTCTCCATCAGTTTGACGCAGAGCCGCGGAGGGTTGCTCGCCGTCGTCGCCCTGCTTCTCACGGTCGCCGGGCGACGCATCCCGTCCAAGAGCCTTGTGGTTCTGCTCTGCAGCGGCGGCGGACTCATCCTGGCCGTCTCCATGGACCTGGGCGGCCGTACCTCCGGCGGCCGAAACGAGGAAGGTCTGGGCGAATCTGCGCAGCTGCGTCTGGAGTTCTGGAAGATCGCATTGCGTCAGACGCTGGAGCACCCGCTTTTCGGCATCGGACCGCAGACCTTCGCGCGCATCGCAGGAGAGTTCACGGGCCACGCTGTCACGGTCCACAATACGCTGATCCAGAGCGCGGTCGAAGCCGGCCTGCCGGGCCTCGCGGCGCTGGCCTCGACGCTTGGCTGCGCGGCGCTCGTAAATGCGCGCGCGGAACGATATTTCGAAGCGCAGGGGCGCACGCACCTGCAAGCTGCAGCGCTAGGGTCGCAGGCGGCGCTGGCGGCCTTCTGCGTGGCGGCAATGTTCCTGTCGCAGGCCTTCAACTGGGCCCTGTATCTCGCGCTCGCGCCGGCGCTGGCGCTCGGCTTCCGGCTGGCGGACGAACGCCGAGCGAGCAGGCCTCATCCTGGCGATCCGCAGGCGCGCACCTCGGATACGCGCTTGCACGATGGTGCGGGGGCCTGACGATGACATTGTTGATGACCGGAATATCAGCGCGGTCTATCTCCCGCCGTTTTGCGCGTGAGCGAGACCTTCAGGACATCGAAACGTCCGGGATAGATCAGCGTGACCGCCAGCAGGCATGCAAAACCCAGAACCGCTCCCAGAACGAAGGCCCCTTGAAACAAAAGCGCGCTCCCGATGATCGATGCGCCCGTGAAGTATGCGGCGACGAAGGCCAATGGCAGGATCACTGCGGACAGCAAGACGACAGCCATCGCATTGCGAGTGATCAGCGCACAGGCCACTCCGCAGACAATGAAATACAACGCCAAAGCAAGATCTCCAGTTCGTTCTTGATACGTTCTAATTTTTTGCTCGGGGGAGCGGGAAACCTTGGATCGTCGCCTGCAGGGTGTGCCGAGAAGGACCTGGGCAGCAAATATGCACGCGAGCCAACGCGGTATCAAACAGTAGCTGGCCACAGCGCGCTGGCAACCCTTAGCGCCAATTTGTTCCATCGCCTAGCCATGCCTGCGGTGAAATGTCTCACCTGCGCGCGGTCCTTGTCGAGTTTCGCCTGACTGTCGTCCTGCTTTGAAAGGCTTCCGGTGTCCACATTCGAAAATGTCCGTCACCTCGTACAATTCGTTTTGCGCAGGCGCCGGCTGCTGTTCGTGCCGTTGCTGCTGATGATTCCTGTCAGCATCGCTTTCGCCCTGCTCATGCCACCGCGGTTCCAGGCTCGCTCGCTCGCGCAGTTCATGGAAATCGAAATCGAGAATCCGCTGACGCGGACGCCGGCGGGGACAGGCGAACGCCTTCAGGACCGCATCTCGGCGCTTCGCGCGTTGATCCGCAGCGACGCCGTGCTCGGCCCCGTCGTCGACGCAGATCGCGACAGCACCACGCGGCGGATCGAGCGGCTGTCGCAGCTGCGCGACGCTATTAGCGTCGAGGGCGCTGGCGGCAATCTCATCGAGTTCCGCCTGTCCGGCAGCCCCGCGCAAGGCCTCGGCGCCCGGCTTGACCGGGTCATGTCCGCGTTCCTCCAGACGTATAGACTGGTCGCACCGCAGCAATCGGGCGCGCGGCTGCTGTTGATCGATCCGCCGCGCGATCCGGAGAGGCCGATGACGGGCCGCTCCGTCATCGTCGGGATCGGCGTTCTGGCCGGACTGATCGTCGGCATAATCCTAGCCATCCTCGCCGAGACGATGGACCGGCGCATCCGGACCGAAGCCGACCTCAGGCGCATTCCCGACTTGCCGGCAGTTTTGCGGCTGCCGCAGCTAACGCAGAATGGAGTGCAGGTGCCTTTGCACGCTGGGCCGCACACGCCCATTGAGGCCCCCCTGCAAAAGCCGCGGCGGACGTTTCGGCGGCTGGCCATGCAGGCGATGCCCATCCTGTTCATAGCAGTCGCCGCCTGGACGCTGAAGGACCATGACATTCATGCCGCCGCGACCGGGGTCGTCGAGCGCATCCGCCGCGCGGGACTGCCCGGCCTCGTCGAGACGCCTGGCTGGTGGCGGCGCTCCGACCAGACGCAGCGGACGGATGGAGGCTGACGATGTCGGGATCGGCTCACGGAAGGATCCATTCGCTGGCGCATTGGGCGCGCAACTCGCGGCATCCGGCGGCAGGGACCGTGCGGCGCACCGCCCGCGGCCTGAGGGACTTTTCGCTGCCCGCGCCGTCAGGCCTTCTGCGGCCGGCCGCCTGCTCGATCCGGGCCGTGCGGACCGGGCTGTCCTGGCTGTACCGGGTCTTCGTTTGCGAACCTTACTTCAAGGGGCTGTGCTCCCGCCACGGCCGACGGCTGAGAACCGGCGATTTCCTGCATTTCGTGATGGGGGGCGGCCAGATCATCATCGGAGACGACGTGCGGGTGGAGGGCAAGTCGAGCTTCATCTTCGCCTCCATCCTGCCCGAGAAGCCTCGGCTGGAGATCGGTTCGGGCACTTACGTGAACCATAACTGCAGCTTCATCGCCGCCCGGCGCATCAGCATTGGCGAGCGCGTGCTGATTGCACCCGACGTCACGATCTCCGATTCGCCAGGCCATTCGCTGGACGTAAGCCGGCGCAGGCTTGGCCTGCCGCCACGCGCCGACGAGATCCGCCCCGTCAGCATCGGCGACGATGTCTGGATCTGCAGCGGCGTCAGCATTCTTCCGGGAGTTTCGATCGGCGACGGGAGCATCATCGCGCTCGGCTCGGTGGTGACGCGCGACATTCCGGCCAACTGCCTGGCCGCCGGCGTGCCGGCCCGGGTTGTGCGCATGCTTTCGCCACAGGAGGCAGATCGGACATGTGCGGCATAGCCGGAATCGTCGCCCTGAAGCCAGGCGACCGCCCCAATGCGGAGGCGGTGCGCGCAATGGCCGTCGGCCTGAGCCATCGCGGCCCGGATGGGGAAGGCCTCTGGGTCTCGCCCTCGGGACGGGCGTGCTTTGCGCACCGCCGTCTGTCGATCATCGATCTGGCGACTGGCGCGCAGCCATTCGTCTCCGCCGACGGAGCGTTCGGCCTCGTGTTCAATGGCGAAATCTACAATTATCTCGAGCTGCGCGACGAGCTGGAGCAAGAGCTGAGGCTAAAACACGCTGTCGAGGAAGAGCACGGACAAGAAGATGGGCACGAGCTGAAGCAGGCGCGCGCAAGCGCGGGCTTCCGGACGACGTCGGACACCGAAGTCCTGGCGGCCGCCCTGCGCCGCGACGGGCTCGACAGCGTGGCGCGGCTGAAGGGAATGTTCGCCTTCGCGGCCTGGGACGACGACGCCCGGCAGCTGCTGCTGGCCCGCGACCGGCTCGGCAAGAAACCCCTCTTCTACTACTCGGACGGCCGGTTTTTCTATTTTTGTTCGTCGCTTTCGGCGCTACGTCGGGCATTGCCCAGCCGACCGGAGATCGATCCCGACGCCGTCGAGGCCTATCTCTCCCTCGGTTACGTGCCGGCGCCGCTGACGATCTACAAGGGCGTGCGCAAGCTGCGGGCGGCCGAGAGCCTGAGCGTCGCGGGCGGAGCGATGCGCCCGTTCGCCTATTGGAGCCTGGCGGATGAGCCGGAGCCCTTCGAGGGTGATTTCGATGCGGCGGTCGACCGCCTGCAGACGCTGCTCGAAGAGGCGGTGACGCTGCGCCTGCGCAGCGACGTGCCCCTCGGCGTCCATCTCAGCGGCGGCGTCGATTCAAGCTTGGTCGCCACCGTAGCAGCGCGGCTCTCGACCGTGCCGCTGGAAAGCTTTTCGATCGCTTTCGCCGAGGCGGGCTTCGACGAAAGCAGCCATGCGGCAGCGGTCGCGCAGCGGCTCGGGACGCGCCACCGCCGGTTCGAGGCCAAGGCGGACCTGCTGGACCTCCTGCCCCAGTTGGCGCTGCATTTTGGCGAGCCCTTTGCGGACAGCTCCGCCCTGCCGATGTGGCTGCTCGCCCGTCACACGCGCGAAACGGTCACGGTCGCGCTGGGCGGCGATGGCGGCGACGAGGGCTTCGCAGGCTACCGTTGGTACGACACCGGGCAAAAGCTGCAACAGGCGGCACGCTTTGTCCCCCCCGCCGCCGCCGTCATAGGCGCGGATCTGCTTCAGGCTCCGGCCCTACGCCGCAGCCGCGCGCTGGGCAGGGCCGGGCGTGCGCTGGCCATGCTGTCGGCGGGCTCCGACGCCGAACGCTTTCAGCGCCAGCGAGCCCTGTTCTCGCCTGAGGAGATGGCCGTCATTCGAGGTCCACGCCTCGATGGCGCACGGCGGCAGACGTCCGTCGCCGCGGGCTATGCAGCCGCGTCCGGCTCGCCGCTGCGCCTCATGCGGCACGCCGACATCGTGACCTATCTTGCCGATGGGCTGATGCCGAAGACCGATGTGACCTCGATGGCTCATGGCCTCGAGGTGCGTTCGCCGCTGCTCGACCAGGAGGTCATACGCTTTGGCCTCAGCCTTCCCGACGAGTTCCTGCGCGATGCGCAAGGCGGCAAGCGGCTGCTGCGCGCGCTGCTCGGCCGCTATCTGCCGGGCCTCTCCTTCGTGCGGCCAAAGCAAGGTTTCAGCGCGCCGATGGGGGCGTGGCTGGGCTCGGATTATGAACAACGTCTCGGAGCGCTTGCGGTAAGCCGCACCCTTGCCGACACCGGGCTAATCGACGCCGGTGGCGTCGCCGCGCTGACGGACGAGCATCGCGCCGGGCGCCGCGACCATGGAGACCGGCTCTTCGCATTGCTGATGCTGGAGGAATGGCTGCAAGCCGAGAATGACAGGGGCGAACCATGAGCGCTGGACCGTCGCGCAGCCCAGGATGCGAACCCGACCGCCGGGATGTCCTGGCCAAGGCCGCCAAGCTGGGCGCAATGCTGGGCGCCGCCTTGGCCGCCGCGCCGTCGGCGCGCTCCCAAACCCCGACGAGGACGCCGAACGGCAAGCCGGACGATGTCCTGCGGACCAGGATTCTTGCCCTGTTCGGCCCCGCGACTCCGATGCGCAGCAGCAGGGACGATGTCTTCGCCGCTTTCGACGAGCGATTCCGTCGCTTCGCCGAGCTCCACTGGCTCGACGGGGGCGCGCACTGGGAGGCGGCGAACTACTATGACCGTGCGCGCGTCTACTATGTCGCCTGGGCGCGCTCGGGCGTCCCCGAATATCTGGCCCGCGCCAACGCCCTGGCGGTGAACTACCGCGACGGCTACCTTATCCCGAGCCGGCACCAGGCGAGCGCCCATTGGGCGCAGATGGCGGGCGTGCTGCTCCATTACGAGGCGACCGGCGACGAGGCGAGCCGCAGCAGCGTGATCAGCGTCGCGCAGACGTTCTCGGCACCTTACTACCTTGACAACCTCGCCGATCCTGACGCCGAGATGGACAACCGCGTGCAGGCGCGGGTGCTGACTTCGCTGCTCTACGCCTGGGTTGCGAGCCGGGGGCGCGACCCTGCGCGGGAGGCATCGCTGGCGCGCCAGCTTCCTGTCGCGCTCGCCGCCATCCTGCGCTCGCAGGCTCGCGACGGGGCCTTTCGCTTCGCGCGCTCCCAATGCGGCGTCGTCAAGCCATTCATGACCGGCATGCTCACCGACGCCCTGATCGAGTACCATGACCTGTTCCACCAGGACGAGCGCATCGCGCCGGCCATCCGCAAGGCCTGTGACTATCTTTTCGCCAATGTCTGGGATCCGGCGGGCCAGTCCTTCTGGTATGTCGAGGCCGACTGCCGGGACGAGAAGCGCGAGCCTGCGCCCGACCTCAACCTGATGCTCGTCAACGGCTTCGGCTTCACCTATGCGCGCTCCGGCGACAGCCGCCACCGCGACAGGGGCGACGCCATCTTCACCAGCGGCGTGCGCCGCGCATGGCTGCAAAACTCCAAGACCTTCAACGAGAACTACGCGACCGCCTACCGCTATCTCGCCTACCGGGCCTCACCATGAACGTCGCAGGCTTCAGCACCCACACGGCCCGCAACGCGGGGGCGAACGGCCTCGTGGCTTTGGTCAACGGGTTGATCGGCATCCTGACGATCGCGTATCTCGCACGCGCCTTCGGACCGGAGAAATACGGGGTCTGGGTGCTGATCGGCCTGGTGACGACCTATCTCGCCGTCCTTGACATCGGTCTCATCTCCGCCACGGGACGACGCCTCGCGGCGCGATACGCGGTCGGCGACGACGGCAGCGCCAACCAAATCGGCTCCACGCATGCCGCGGCCTCGATCGGGCTCGCTGTTGCGATCTGCGCGCTGGCCGGCGTCGTCGCCCTTCTTTTCGGCCACATCTTCGCGGTGCCCGAGAGCCTGAGGCGCGACGCCGTGCACGGCGTGCTGCTGACGGGGGCCAGCGTCTCGCTGTATTTCGTCTTCAGCGTGTTCACATGCCAACTCTGGGCGCTCGAGAGGTTCGACGTCATCGCGGCGATCGAGATCCCGGTTCAGGTCGCCAAGATGCTCGCGATCATCTTCCTGATCGACGGCGACTCGCAGCTGGCGCAGCTCGCGTCGATCACGCTGCCGGCCCACCTGGCGGCGGGCCTGGCAGCGATGGCCGCATGCCGGCGGCTGAGTCCGCGCTTCGAACTGCGTCCGAGCCAGGCGTCCATGGCTGAATTGCGCCGCACGCTGCATCTGGGGGTGCAGCTGTTCGCCCATCAGTTCACCCGCACGATGAGCCTGCTCACGGGCACCGCCGTCGTCGGCAACCGGCTGGGGCCGGGCGACGTGACATCCTATTCGCTCGCCCGCGTGCTGACGAACTACGCTGGCGCATTCGTCGACACGATCGCGCAAGCGGTTGCGGCGCGGGCGGTGAAGCTTCATTCAGGCGGCGCGGACGCCAAGCAACGCGAGCTTTTCCTGATCGGCGGCCGCTATGCGGCCGGATGCGCTCTTCTCTTCCTGGGAGGTTTCCTTGTGCTGGGGGAGCCGTTCGTCCGCCTGTGGCAGGGCGGAACGCACCCGGAGGTCGTGTTGCTTCTGAGCATGCTGGCCATTGGCGAGGCCGTGGCGATCTCTCAGTCGGTGACCACTACGGTGCTGCTGGGCATGAACCGCCAGACGGCGCTCATCAAGCTTTACATGGTCGAGATAGCCGTGGCCGCCACGTTGGGCGTGCTGTTCGCCACGCAATGGGGCGTGCTGGGCGTCTGCGTCGCGGTGGCGCTGTCAAGCTGCTTGATCCGCGGCATCGGCCAGATGCTCATCGGCTGCCGCGCCCTTGGCGTGCGTCCGCTGCGCTTCATCGCACACGCCGTGCTGCCGGGCGTCACGCCTCTCGCCTTGGCCGCGCTGGCGACGACGGTCGTTCTGCACCGCGCCTCCATCACCGATTTCCCGGGCTTCGTCGCCATCGGGTGCTTCTACGCCGCGACGTATGTCGCGCTTCTGTGCCTCTTCTGGTTGTGGCCGAACCCACTGAGCGAGGGGCGTGAGCGATGACGACGGGATCAGCCGACAGCGCAGCTTTCCTTCCCAGCGTCGGGAGCGACGCCACGGTGCATGGCGCGTTCTCGTCGATGGCCAAGCGATGCGCCGAATCGATCGCTTTATCGGCCGGACCACAGCGGCGCTCCTACCGCGAACTGGATGAGGCATCGAACCGGCTGGCCCGCGCACTCATGGCCCGCGGCGCGGCGCCGGGCAGCGTGGTGGCGCTGATCTGCGATCGAGGGATCGACATGGTCGCGGCCTGGCTCGCAGTGCTCAAGGCGGGCGCAGCCTATCTGCCGATCGATCCTGATCTGCCGGCGCCCAGCCGTGACGCGATCCTGACGGTGGGCGCGCCGGCGGTTGTCCTGACCTCCGGCCGTGCAGCAATGACGGGTGCGCTGACGCTCGGCGAGGCGATGCACCTGGCGCAAGCCGAAAGCGCCGGCCCGATCGCCGAGCTGGCCGGACCTGAGTCGCCGGCCTACGTCATGTTCACGTCGGGAACCACCGGACGACCCAAGGGCGTCGTGGTTCCGCATCGCGGCATTCTGCGTCTGGTGCGCGGCCAGACCTATGCGCGCCTCGACCGCTCCACCGTCATCCTCCAGCTCGCCGCGCCCAGCTTCGACGCGAGCACGTTCGAGGTCTATGGCGCGCTCCTCAACGGCGGACGCCTCGAAGTTTACGATCATCAGGCAGTGTCGCTGGACGCAATCGCCGCGGCGGTCGCCCAAGGGGGCGTCAACACGCTCTGGCTCACGGCGGGCCTGTTCAACCTGTTCGCCGAAACCGGGATCGGCTCCCTTGCAGGCCTCAGCCAGCTGCTCGCCGGCGGTGACGTGCTATCGCCGCAGCATCTACGGACGGCCATGGCCGCGCTGCCGGGCTGCCGCTTCATCAACGGCTACGGGCCGACCGAAAACACCACCTTCACCTGCTGCTACCCGGTCCCGTCCGAAGGCTGGAGCGATGGCCCTACGCCGATCGGCCCGCCGATCGTCGGCACGACGATCCATATCCTTGGCGAGGATGGCGCCCCCGTGCCGCCAGGCGAGCCCGGCATGCTTTGGACAGGGGGGGAGGGCGTGGCGCTCGGCTACCTCAACGATCCGGTCACGACCGCCGAGCGCTTCAAACCCGATCCTTTTGCCGGTCACGGGCTGATGTACAGCACCGGCGACATGGCGCGGCTGCGCGCCGACGGCGCGCTCGAGTTCCTCGGCCGGCGCGACCGCGAGGTCAAGATCGACGGCAGGCGCGTGAGCCTCGACGCCGTCGAGCACCTGCTGCGTGCTGACATCCGCATTGAGGACGCCCATGTGGTGGCGCGCGACGATGTCGCGGCAGGACGGCGGCTGATCGCCTTCGTCAAGCCATCCGCCACCACCCCCCCAGGCTTCGCGGCGCAGCTCCGGCGCGATCTGGCGTTGAACCATCCCGCGCATCTGCTGCCCAGCGAGATCGTCGCGGTCAAGAGCTTTCCGCTCAACTCCAACGGCAAGGTCGACAGGCTGGCTTTAGGGGAGGCCACCCGCCGGCAAGCTGCGCCGCCCCGTCCGCACGCCGCGGCCGACGCCAGCATTTCCGGCACGGTCGCCGCCGTCTTCAGCGAGCTGCTCGGGACCGACGCATACGATCCGCGCCGCAACTTCTTCGACGCCGGCATCAGCTCGCTGATGATGGCGAAGGCCCATGCGCAGATCGTGGCGCGGACCGGCCGCCGCTTCGACATCGCCGAGATGTTCTCCTGCGGCACCGTCGCCGAGCTGTCGCGCCGGCTCGAACGCCCGCCGCAGCCGCCCGCCGGACCACCACGCCTTGCGCAGGACGCGCGCGAGCGCGCCCTGCGCGCCCGCGCCGTCCGGCCGCCTTCGCGCCCGTCCTTGCCGCGAGGAACGATCTGATGAGGGACAATCCGAAGATGGATGACCTGAAGGAGCCATATGCAATGGACGCGCCTGCCCCGGCCGCCGCCATCGACGGCGAGGTCGACCAAGCTGTGCAGGACCAAGCTGTGCAGGACTTTTCGCTCGCCGATGCGGGGATCGCCATCATCGGCATGGCTGGCCGCTTCCCCGGCGCGCCCGACATCGCGGCGTTCTGGGACTTGTTGCTGGCCGGCCGCGATTCGATCTCGCGCTTCCGGCCCGACGAGCTGGAAGACAGCTTCGACGCCAGCGTCCGCAATGATCCCGCCTTCGTGGCGGCCCGGCCCATCCTTGAGGGAATCGAAGACTTCGACGCCGCCTTCTTCGACATGAACCCTCGCGAAGCGGCGCTGGCCGATCCCCAGCAGCGCATCTTCCTCGAATGCGCGTGGAACGCAATCGAGGAGGCGGGCTACGACGCCGCGCGCCTCCCGGGGCTGGTCGGCGTCTTCGGCGGCTCGTCGCTGAACAGCTATCTGCTCCGGCACGTGCTGGACGGGGGCGACGCGACGGATCGCTTCACCTCGGAGTTTCAGGTTGGCGCCTATCCCGAACTTCTGGGCGCGCTGCATGATTTCGTGGCGACGCGGGTCGCCTACAAGCTCAACCTCAAAGGCCCCGCAGTCGCTGTTCAGAGTGCGTGCTCGACCTCGCTTCTCGCCGTCGCGCAGGCGTGCCAGAGCCTGGCGACGCATCAATGCGACATGGCGCTGGCCGGCGGCGTTTCGGTGACGCTGCCGCAGCGGCGCGGCTATCTGCACCAGGACGGCGGCATCGCCTCGGCGGACGGGACCTGCCGGCCGTTCGACGCCGAAGCCTCGGGCACGGTCTTCGGCTCCGGGGCGGCCATCGTGCTGCTGAAGCGCGTCGACGAGGCCATCGCGGACGGCGACCGCATCCATGCCGTGATCCGGGGCTGGAGCGTCAACAACGACGGCGCGACCAAGGCCGGCTTCACCGCGCCCAGCAGCGAGGGCCAAGCGGCCTGCATCGCCTCCGCCCTCGCCATGGCCGGCTTCGACGCTGCGAGCGTCGGCTATGTCGAATGCCATGGCACCGGGACGCCCGTGGGCGACCCGATCGAGGTCGCCGGGCTCCGGGACGCTTTCGCGCAGATGGCGGACGGTCCGATCAACGCGGTCCTGGGGTCGGTCAAGGCCAATGTCGGCCATCTCGACGCCGCGGCCGGGGTCACCGGGCTTGTCAAGACGGCTCTCATGCTCGACCGGCAGTTCATGCCGCCGCAGATCAACTTCACGACGCCCAACCCGAGGCTGGACCTCGCCGCCGCTGGTTTCCGCATCGAGACTGCGGGCGGTCCGTGGATCGGGGAGGGGCTGCGGCGCGCGGGGGTCAGCGCCTTCGGAGTCGGCGGCACCAACGTCCATCTTTGCCTGGAGGAGGCGCCGATATCCTCCCTGGTCGCCGGGACGGCTCTTGCGCCGGCCGATCCGGGCCGCTCGCTACTGGCGGTCTCGGCTCGGTCGCCCGAGGGGCTGGCAGCGGCTGCGGCGCGGCTTGCCGATCGACTTGAGGAATCCGCGTCCACGGACGCGCCCATCTCCCTGGCCGACGCCGCCTTCACCCTGCATGCGGGCCGCAGCCGCTTCGATCACCGCCTTGCGATCGGCGCTTCGACCCTGGGCGAGGCGGCGGAGCGTCTGCGCAATGCCCGGTCCGATGCTCGGAAAGCGTCGGCGCGGCCGTTTGTGGTCCTGATGTTCCCCGGCCAGGGCTCGCAGTATTCCGGCATGGCGTCATGGCTGCGGCGATCGGACCCTGCTTTCCGCGCCGACATCGACCGAGGCTGTGCGATTTTCAAGGCCGATGCCGGCATCGATCTCGCACCGTATTTCGACGCCGTGCACGCCGACGATCCGGGTCGGCAAGCCGAACTGCGCTCCACCGCGCTGGCCCAGCCTGCGCTGTTCATCGTCGAACATGCGCTGGGGCTCTGGCTGCAGCGGCGCGGCATCCGTGCGGACGCGCTCATCGGCCACAGCCTGGGCGAACTCGTCGCCGCGTGCCTCGCCGGCATCATCCGGGAAGAGGACGCCATCGCCTTCGTGGCCGCGCGCGGGAGGCTGATGCAGGAACAGCCCGGAGGAGCGATGGTCGCCGTGCGCGCACCGGCCGGGGAGATCAGTCCGCTTCTGCCCGAGGGCGCGGACATCGCCGCCATCAACTCGCCGATGATGTGCGTCGTCTCCGGTTCGCAGGGCTCGATCGGGACGGTCGAGAGGATCGCTGCTGCCAAGGGGCTGGAGCACCAGCGCCTGCATACCTCGCACGCCTTCCACTCGGCCATGATGGACCCGGTGGTCGGTCCGCTGTCCGGGCTTGTCTCGGCTGCGTCGCTGCGGGCGCCCACCATGCGCCTCATGTCCACCGTGACCGGAGCGTGGCTGACTGACGTGGAGGCGACCGACCCGGCCTATTGGGGCCGGCATTGCCGCGAGCCGGTGCTGTTCGGCCGCAGCCTCGACGCAATTCTGGCCGCAGCTGAGATGGACGGAGCTGATCCGATCCTGATCGAGGTCGGGCCAGGGGGCGCTCTCTCCACCTTCGCGCGGCAGGCCGAGCGCCGTGCATCCATCCGCGCCGTTGTTCGGCTGCTCCCGGTCCCGGCGGAGCGCGCGCATGAGGAGGAGGGCGTGGTCGACGCGCTTGGCCAGCTCTGGAGCGCCGGCGTCGAAGTCGACCTCTCGCCGTTCGCGCCCCGCACCGGCCGCCGCGTGGCGCTGCCGACCTATCCCTTCCAGCGCCGCAGGCACTGGATCGAACGGCGTCCGAGAGGCGAGCCTGACCACGCCATCGCCGCCGCAGATCGCGCCGCGCCGACACTGGCCAATCCATCACCCGCAGACATGCAAGCCGCCTCCATGAGCCAAGTTGCCGACATGAAAAGAACCGACCTTCCGATCTTCGACATCGACGCCGCCATTGCAGAGCGCCTCGCAAGCCTGCTGGAGGAGCTGTCGGGCGAGCGCCCCGGCGAAGGGGACCGGCGCACGCCGTTCTTGTCGTTGGGTTTCGATTCATTGCTGCTGGGACAGCTCGCGCAACGGCTCAACAAGGAGTTCGGCACGAAGATCAGCTTCCGCGACCTGATGCGCGACGCGGCGACCATCGATGCTCTGGCGGCCCGCATCATAGCCGCAGCCCCCCCGGAGCGGTTGCCCAAACCCGCGCCGGTCCTTGCCACGCCCGTAATCGCTACCATGGCCACCGCTCCTGCAGCCGCAGCGTCTGTCGCGGTCGCGACCTCGGCTGGAACTGCGGCCGCGCCTGCGGGACTGGGCGGGCGAGGCAGTCTCGACGCCATCGTGCGCGAGCAGCTCGCGGTCATGCAGCAGGTTTTCGCCGCACAGCTCGCGCCATTCGGCGGCGGCGCGGCGGCCCCGCCGCCAGCACCGACCCCCACCGCAGCAACGCCTGAAGCTGCGATGATCGAGGAGGCTCCCGGCACGCCTTCGGCCGCGGAGGCCGAGCTGCCTTCGCGTTTCCGGATGTACAGGCCAAGCGGCGGGGCTGCCGATGATGGCCTCAGCGACGCCCAACTCGGCTTCATCAGTGGACTTGCAGCGGCCTACAACGCCCGAACGCCCCTCTCCAAGGCCAAGGCCGAGGCGTTCCGCAGCGTGCTGGCCGACCCCCGCTCCGCCAGCGGCTTTCGCAAGACCTGGAAGGAGCTGATCTATCCGATCGTGTGCGACCGCGCGAAGGGTTCGCGCATCGTCGACATTGATGGCAATTCGTACATCGACATGGTGAACGGCTACGGCCAGACCGCTTTCGGACATGCGCCCGATTTCATCGTCGAGGCCGTGCGCGCGCAGCTGGAGCGCGGCTTCGCCATCGGCCCGCAGTCGCCGCTCGCCGGCGAGGTGGCGCAGAGAATCGCTGACTTGACCGGCAACGAGCGCGTCACCTTCTGCAACACCGGCTCCGAGGCCGTGATGGCTGCCATGCGGGTCGCGCGCTCAGTGACGGGACGCGATCGCGTCGTCGTCTTCGGCGGCGCCTATCATGGCCAGTTCGACGAGGTGCTGATCAAGGGCCGGCCGCCGCGGGGACCGGCGGGCGCATCGCCCATCGCCTCCGGCATCCCGGCTCAGAACGTCGGCAACATGACCGTGCTGCCTTACGCCGATGCGCAGGCGCTGGATTGGGTCCGCGCGCAGGCAGACAGTCTCGCCGCCGTGATCGTCGAGCCAGTGCAAAGCCGCCACCCGGCGGTGCAGCCGCAGGAGTTTCTCAAGGAGCTGCGGCGCATCGCCGATAGCAGCGGTACGGCGCTGGTCTTCGACGAAGTGGTGACAGGCTTCCGAGCCCATCCCGGCGGCATGCAGGCACTGTTCGGCATCCGGGCCGACCTGGCGACCTACGGCAAGGTTGTGGGCGGCGGCCTGCCGATCGGCGTGTTGGCGGGCCGACGGCGCTACATGGACGCGCTGGATGGCGGCCACTGGCGCTTTGGCGACGACAGTGAGCCCGAAACCGCGCCGACCTTCTTCGCCGGCACCTTCGTGCGCCATCCCCTGGCCCTGGCCGCGGCCAAAGCGGTCTTGAAGCATATCGAAGCTGATCCGGCCCCGCTGTTCGACATCGCGCCAGCCCGCGCAGCGGCGATGGCGGCGGCGATGAACGCCAAGCTCGCCCACCTCGGGCTGGCGGCCCGCGCGGAGCAATTCGCCAGCTGGCTTTATCTCGACGTGGCCGAGCTCGGACCGCTGGCGGGCCTTCTGTTTCCACAGATCCGCCTGCTCGGCGTGCATGCGCAGGAAGGTTTCCCCTGGTTCCTCACCACCGCCCATGACGAGGCCGACTGCGACGCAGTCGTCGATGTCTTTGGCCGGGCGCTCGATGCGCTGGACGCCGGCGGCCTGCTCGAACGGCAAGGCGAGCGGCAAGATCGGCAGGGATCCGGCCAGCCCGGCGCCTCCGCTCCTCGGCTTGTTCACGAGCCGCAGCTCGGAGGCGACCCGCCGCTGCAGGCGCCCCTCACCGAACCGCAGGCGGAGGTGTATCTCGCCGCCCAGATGGGTGACGCGGCGTCCTGCGCCTTCAACGAGTCTGTCAGCGTGACGCTTGTCGGCGCGCTGGATGTCGAGGCTCTCAAGCAGGCAATGTCCGACCTTGTGGAGCGCCACGACGCGCTGCGAGTCCGAATGGTCGACGGCGGCGAGGCCATGCGGGGCGATGCGCCGGCCGCCTCCCTTCCCGCAGTGTTCGACCTATCTGCGGAGCCCGACCCCGAGGCGCGCCTCGCCGCCTGGCTCGATGAGGACGCGCGGACGCCGTTCGGCCTGGCGACAGGGCCGCTGACGCGCACGGCCCTGTTCCAGCTAGCGGCGACGCGCCATGTGCTGGTCTTGACGGCGCATCACATCATCTGCGACGGCTGGTCGATCAACATCCTCATCCGTGACCTCGCAACGTTCTACAACGCGCGCGCCGCCGGCCGCGCTCCCGACCTCGAACCAGCCCAATCATTCGTGCGGCATGCGAGCCGGACGCCGGCGCGCTTGCCCGCGATTTCGGCCTTCTGGCGCGGGCGCTTCGAGACGCTGCCCGCGCCGACGGAGCTGCCGCTCGACAGGCCGCGCCCTGAGCTGAAGAGCTTTGCGGGCGCCACCTGCAGGCGCTCGCTCGGCCGGAATGCCGTCGACGCCGCCCGTGCGCTCGCGAAAGCGCGTGGGGTCAGCCTGTTCGCAGTGCTGTTCTGCGCCGTGCAGGCGGCGATGTCGCGGCTGTCGGGTCAGCCTGACATCGTGTTGACCGTGCCGATGGGCGGACAGGGCCTGCTCGATCATCCGGATCTCGTCGGGCATTGCGTGAACTTCCTGCCGCTGCGCGCCCCCATCGCGCCGGGCGCCAGCTTCGAGGCGCATTTGATGGCGGCCAACGCGCATCTGCTCGACGCTTTCGAGCACCAGGACTACACCTTCGGCACATTAGTGAGGGAACTTGGCGTTCCGCGCAGCCCGAACCGGACGCCGCTGAGCGACATCCAGTTCAACCTTGAGAGGGTCGGAGAGGGGCTCGCCTTCGACGGCCTGCGCTGCGACGTGCGCGCCAACGGCAAGGCTTTCACGAATTTCGACCTTTTCTTCAATCTCGTGGAGCGGAAGGAAGGCATCGACGTCGAGGTCGATTTTGCGACCGATCTCTTCGAAGAGGCCAGCGTGGCGCGCTTTGTCGAGAACATCGGCGTGCTGCTGCTGGACATCTGCTGCCGCCCGGAAGTCAGAATCGCGGACGCCGAGATCCTGAGCGGCGTGGAGCGGGCCGCAATCATCGACGGCGCGGCCGGACCGACGACGCCGATCGCCGCACGGCGACGCATCGAACAGCTGTTCGAAGCCCAGTGCGACCGCACGCCAGACGCCATCGCCGCCGTCTGCGGCGACACGGAAATGACATACGCCGAGCTCGACCGTGCGGCCAACCGCCTGGCCCACCGCCTGAGGCGCGATCTGCCGGCAGAGGGCGCCCGAATTGCGCTCGCCTTGCCGCGGGGACTCGATCTTCCGATCGCCATCCTCGGTGTGCTCAAGGCCGGCCATGCCTATGTCCCGCTGGATCCTTCGCAACCGACCGAGCGGCTGGCCGCCACGATGCGGCTCGCCGACGTCGCCGCCGTCCTCGCCAGGGGGCCGGTCCCGCCAGCGTGGCGCGAGGCGGCGGGGACGGTCGTCGACCTGGCCGAATGGGACGACGCCCTGCCTACTGCGGCGGATGAGCGCCGTCCTGCGCTGCCAGACACCGCCGCCGCCGCTGCAACTGCCTACGTCATCTTCACCTCCGGCTCGACCGGACAACCGAAGGGCGTCGGGATCGGCCATCAAGCGGCCGTCAACTTTCTGATGGCGATGGCCGAGCGGCCGGGCCTCCGCGCGGACCGGACGATGCTCGCCGTCACAACCATCGCCTTCGACATCGCGGCGCTCGAACTCCTGCTGCCGCTCGTCGTGGGCGCGCGGACGGTGATCGCGGAGCAGGCGGCGCTCGGCAGTCCCTCCGCGCTGGCGGCACTTATTGACCGCGCAAAGGTCGACACCATCCAGGCCACGCCAAGCCTCTGGCGCATGCTGGCCGAGTTCGGCTTCCTGCCGACAGCCGGCATGAAAGCCTTGTGCGGCGGCGAACCGCTGCCGGGCGATCTGGCGCGGCAGCTCCTGTCGAAAGGGGCGGAGCTGTGGAACATGTACGGGCCGACCGAGGCCACAATCTGGTGCTCCGCCGCCCGCATCCTCGATCCGAACGCGCCGGTAGCCATCGGCGAGCCCATCGACAACGTCGAACTGCACGTCCTCGACAACGAGGGCCAGCCATGTCCCTTTGGCCTGGCTGGGGAGCTGCATATCGGCGGCGTCTGCCTCGCCGAAGGATATTTCGGCCGCCGCGACCTGACTGAGGCCGCCTTCGTGACGATTGCGCTGCCGGGGCGCAAAGCTGTCCGGCTTTATCGCTCGGGCGATCTGGCGCGGCGCGCTGCCGACGGCTCCCTTCTGCTGCTGGGCCGCAAGGACCAGCAAGTGAAGATCCGCGGCCACCGCATTGAACTAGGTGAAATCGAGAGCGTGCTGCGTCGCCTGCCCGGCGTCGCCGACGCCGCAGCGGCGGTTCGCGATCCCGGGTCCATGCAGGCGTCGATCTGCGCCGCCTTCACGACGGCGCCAGATGCGACGGTCAGCGTGGACGACTTGGCCAGACATGCCGCGGCCATCCTTCCTGACTACATGCTGCCCTCCCAGCTGAGCCGGCTTGACGCCCTGCCCAGGACGGCCAACGGCAAGCTTGACCGCAAGGCGCTGCTGGACCTTGTCCAGCAAGCCCCTCTTCCGCAAGTTCCTCTCCCTCAAGTATCGCCACTGCAAGTTCCGCGACTGCAAGTTTCGCACCGACAAGCCCCCGCGCCGCAGGTCCTTGTCCCGCAGGTCGGTCCTGAAGCCATCTCCGCTCAGATCCCTCGGTCAGCCGATGCTGTCTCCGACGGCGATGCAGAGGTCCGTGCGACCACCGAGACGGCGCGCGCCATCGCGGAGGTCTGGCGCGAGACGCTCCGCCTGCCGGACGAACCGCCCTCCGACCGGCGGCTGTTCGAGCTGGGCGCCGACAGCCTGCACATCTTCCGCATGGCTGCGTCCTTCGCCAAGCTCGGCATTGCGATCCAGGCCCGCCATCTCATGGTCAATCCGAACATCAGGGAGTTGGTGAGCCTGCTGAACGAAGCCCCGCCCATGCAAACCGATGCCAAGCGGGGCCTCTCTCTCGCGGATTATCGCCGCACAGCAAAGCGCAAGGAGGCTGACAGTGACCTCGCCGGTTGATTTGGGCCACGCTTCGCCGCCGCTCTCCTATGTCGGGCTGGCGCGTTTTCCCTGCACCCCGCAACAGATGCCTTACTGGCGGCGGCAGACGGCACATCCGCCGTCGGTCGTAGGGAACGTTGCGATCCGTTGGCGCCTGCTGGGGCCGGTGCGCGATCAGGCGATCAACCAGGCGCTGCAGGCGATCGTCGATCGCCACGAGATCCTGCGGACCGTCTTCGACGCGTCGAGCGGCGAGCCCGAACAGGTGGTCACCTCCGCCAGAATCAAGCTCGCGGCGATCGACCTGACCAGGCTGCCGCCCGCCGCCGCGGCTGCCAAGGCCGAACGCATTGCGGAGAACGAGGGGCGCAAGCGGTTCGACCTGCAAGCGGCCCCGCTCCTGCGATCGACGTTGATCCGCCTCGCCGCTGGGGATGCCATTCTGCTGCTCACTTTCCATCCCTGCGCGATCGACGGCTGGTCCGTCGGCGTCGTGGCACGCGAACTCGCGGCGTTGATTGACGCTATCGAGCGCAAGGCGTGCCCTGACCTTGCGGAGCCCGAGCTGCAATATGGCGATTACGCCCTTTGGCAGCGCGCTCGCCTCGATGGTGACGAACTTCTGCGGGAGCGCGCCTTCTGGCGGGAGCGGATGCGGGGCGCTCCTAACACGCTCGTGACGCCGCTCGGCGCGACAGGCGAGCATGCGGGCCAGACGGGACGCATCAGCTCCGTCCTGCTCGACGAAGCTTTCTCGCAGCGGATCGCTGCGGCCGCGAAGCACGCCGGCAGCACCATCTTCGCCATCGCCCTCGCCAGCTTGGCGCAGATCGTTGGACGCGCCGCCACAGCGGACGACATCATCATTGGAACGCAGGTCGCCTGCCGTGACGATGAACTGCTGTTTGGGCTCGTCGGCCCGGTCGTCAACACTGTGCCGCTCAGGCTCAAGCTGGCCGGGCATGCGGACCGAAACAGCCTGCTGCGCCACTGTCGTTCGGTGATCGGCGAGGCCCTGGAGCACGATGCGCTGCCCTTTGAGGAAATCGCGACGATCGGCGGCGACGCGCCGCTGCGGATCGGCGTCAATCTCGCATTCCAGCCTGCCAACATCGACACGGACGACGTCGACGCCATCCGCTGCGGCGACATCACTCTCGTGTCGTTGCCCTCCGTCAGCACCGGCGCTCTGTTCGATCTCGGCTTCTTCATGGTTCAGCGGCCGGAGGGCTGGCGCATCTCTTGCGATTACGTGCTCGGCCGCCATGACGATGCTGCGGTGCACGACCTTCTCGAAGCATGGCGCCGCGAGATGGAGAGTCTAGCGGCGGAAGCCGGAACCTGGCCGGAGCGCTCGCCCGACCCCTTGCTTGAAGGCGGCGCCGTCACGCCGCCAGCCTTGTCGCCGGCCGTGCCACGCGAGCCGTCGCAGGCCTATTTCGACCTTTTGGCGATGCAGCCCGCGGGAACGCTGCCGCCGGTCTTCGCTTTCAACAACCGATCGGCCTATTACCCGATCGCACGCTGGTTCGGATCGTCACGGCCTTTTGTCGACATCCAGTGGCGCGAGGACGCCACGCCCCCGCCGCTATCCGCGCAAAGCATTCCCGACATTGCGGCCCATGCAGCGCAGCTCGTCCGCTCCTTTGACCCTGAGGGCCCCTATTACCTGATGGGCCACTGCGCGATGGGCTACGTGGCGTTCGAAACGGCGCGCCAGCTCAGGGCTGCGGGCGGGGAGGTGGCAATGATCTTCCTGCTCGACACCGCAGCTCCGGGCTATGTCGAAAGCATGCCGCGGCGCGACCGAATCCTGCGGCGCCTGCTGCTGCTCGACCATTCCTGGCGGTATTTCCGCCACCTCGTCGGCGAAGTCCGTGAGGGTCGCATGACGCCTGTGGCGGCGCTCTCGCACTACGGCTTCGTCCGCAGCAATTCGCTCGCCCGTCTCGCCCGGCGGCTTGGCCTGTTCGCTCCGGCGAACCCGGCCGGCGAGGACCTGATGAACCACGGGCTGATGAATTACCTTCAGGACGCCAAGCGTCATTACCAGGTCGAACCCTATGACGGCGACGTCGTCTTCTTCCGCAGCGCCGAGGCGCGCACTGGCCGCCTGTTCAACCGGGGTTTTGGCTGGGAGCGCATCGTGGCCGGCGCGTTCGCGGTCTACGACGTGCCGGGCCCGCATCTGCACATGACGCGTGAGCCAGGCGCCGGCGTCATCGCCGCGCATGCGGCCTGGCTGATGGACCGCAAGGAGGGCAGGTGGCGTCTTCCTGCGCAGGAGCCTTGAGGTCGGTGGCTGCGACTATGCCGCCCAGCCGTCGGCTCCGCCGCCGCAGGTCGGCGCTGCTGGCCGGCGCGGCGATCGTCGCTGCCTCGACTGCTGCGGCGGCTTGGGTCGCCTTGGGCTCCAGCCGGCCCAATCCCTCCGGCCCATTCCCGGTTGCGGTGATGGAGCTCGAACCTGACCGCTCGTCGAACTTGCCGCCGTTGCGCATCTGGCGGCCGCTCGACCGAACCGCCGACAGTCATGCGCGTCCGCTGGTGCTTTACGCGGCCTCGTGGGGCGGGCTGCGCGATGAGAATGATGTGCTCCTGGCCGATCTGGCGAGCCATGGCTTCGTAGCTGTCGCGACCGACGACGTAATCCATGACGCTGCGCAGGGCCAAGCGACAGATGCACGCGATGAAGCGGCCCGCCTGTCACTGTTCAAGCTTGGCTCGGCCCAGGAGTTCGCAGACTTCCAGGATGTCGGCCTGCGCCGCGCAAGGCTTGGGCGCGAAAAGCTGGCGCGTGCGCTCGACCGGCTGCAAGCGATGCCACCAGATCAGTCTCCCGCCCGCATCGACTTTGCGCGGATCGCCGTCGTCGGATTCTCGCACGGGGGCGCGGTTGCCGGAGCCGCGCTTGCACGCGACGGTCGGATCAGGGCTGCTGTTAACCTCGACGGCTGGGTGATCGGCACCGAGGGCATGCAGCTCGCGCCGGACAAGCCGCTGCTGGCGCTCTACGCCGACCCAGGCTTCAGCCATTCCTCTTCGGCGGGCGCCGAGGATTGGGTGATGCGGATGACACGCCTCGATTTTTCCGCGCAGCTGCGCCTGTCGACGCGTTCTGCGGCCAGCATAATCCTGATCGGCGGAGCCAGCCACGGCGATTTCAACGACACGCTTTACGCGCCGGGCCGTTGGTTGCATTGGCGCCCATGGCGTCGCCGCGTCATCGCAGTGGACGAAATGCGCCGGGCGCTGCACGGGGTCGTTCGCGCCTTCCTGGTTTCCTCATTGGGCGATAGCCCGAACGCCGACTGGCGGGACCTGGTGGCGACCATTCCGGCCATGCGCGAGCTCGACGCCCGCGACGGGCTGCAGGACTGAACGATGACGGACCATCACCCCATCATCATCCTGAGCCTCGATTCGGAACAGGCGGACGCACTGGAGCAGGCCAAAATCCTCGATCGGGCCATTCTGAGCCCACACGAGCGCGACCGGTTCGAGATGCAGCTTGCTTCTAAAGGAAGCAACTTCAACCGGCAGGTGCGCATGGGCCTTCGGCTGGCGCTAGGCCATTGCCTGTCGCTGCCGGCCTGCGACATCCGGATCGGCGAGAGCGCGATGGGAAAGCCGTTTGTCGATCCGCTCCAGGGCGGCCGGATCGCCTTCAACGTCTCGCACAGCCGGTTTGCAGCGCTGATCGCCATTGGCGCGGGGCAGGAGCTTGGCGTTGACATCGAGGCCATCGACGCCGGGCCGGGCGCTGAATGGGAGGCGTTGCTCGATTCATGCTTCGACGCGCAGGACGCCGACCGCATCAGGAGCCTGCCCTTGGACGCGGCGCGCGCCGCCTTCCACCGTGGATGGACGCGCAAGGAAGCAGTGGCGAAGGCGGTGGGGACAGGGTTCCTGATGGATCCGCGCGCGCTCCCCGTGCCGATCGAGGACGCCCAACGCTGCAGCGCAGTCGCGCCCGGAGGCATGCGGTTCGAGCTGCTCGATCTTGGCCGGGACGGCTTCGCCGCCGCGCTCGCCGCCGAAACGATCACGAGCCTGCCGCGCCCGGTCCCGCTCGTACAATTCCTGGCGCTGCCGCCGCCGGACCTCAGAACAGGCGGAGCGCCCGCACAGCTGCGGCCAGCGGCACGACCAGCGGCGTCGAGCACGCCATGGACGCAAATCGATACGGAACGCCACGTGCATGGGAGCCCGCAAATCTGCGACGCAGCTCCGCTGCGCGCCGCCACTCGCCCCAGTATCCCAGAACGCAAGCGGTCTTGAAGGCGCGCATGGCCAGGATCGTCTCCAACAGCGGCCTCAGCGTCTCCGGACAATCGGCGCGGATTTCGCTGGCGTCCTCCAGAAACGGTTCGACCGGCCGTGCGCCGGAGAGGTTGGCGCTCAGATCCGAGGCGTCGCGATGGATGTTGGCCCGGACGTTCAGATCAACGAGGACCGGATGATTGAGCATGACCTTGAGGCACAGATGGGCATCCTCGCCATAAAGACAGCGGTTGCGCTCATAGAAACCTCCGCGAAGGCGCAGGTGATCGGCGCGGAACACCGTCGTGCAGGGCGACATGAAGGCGAGCAGCGCAACAGCGAGCTGCGGCGGCGTGGAAGGCGTGATGCGCATTGCGCCATCGACCAGGCCGCGGGCGCGCCACATCTCGCTTGCGGCGACGCCGGCCGGCATCTCGGCGTAACTGGCCGTGATGCTTGCGGCGTTGGCCTCGCTTCGCAGCCGGGCGACGGCGCTGCTCAGATAGTCGGGCGACCACTCGTCGTCAGCGTCAAGGAAGGCGACGAACTCGCCGGATGCTGCGGCGATCCCGGCGTTCCGCGCCGCCCCCGGCCCGGCATTGCGCTGGCTCATCAATCGAAAGCGTCGATCGGGATGCGAGGCGGCGATGTCGGCGCTGCCATCGGTCGAACCATCGTCGACAATGATCACCTCGAAGTCCTGCAGGCTCTGCGCTACGATCGAGGCCAGAGTGCGCGCGAGATACCGCTCCTTGTTGTAGACCGGCACGATGACGGATACGGACATCGATCGACTGGCTCCAGCACCGGTGCGCGCCCTGACGAACCGATCCTGGGCGTCTTAGCATGAAAGTCCGCGACACGCTCCTCGACGCGACGATCCACGACATCACGCTTCAGGACGCCAAGCTATCCGACGCCGCACTGTCCGACACGCGCCACGTCGCGGCCGTGGGCGGTCGGCCCATCAAGGTCGCCGCCGTGCTGGATACCTGGATCGTGTCGGGTCCTGGCCGGCAGCTCGCCGCGTTGGCCCTGGCCTTGGCTCCGCTCGGCGTCGAGGTTAGAATCGTCATGTTCCAACGCGAGGGCCGCCCGCCATCTCCCTACATCGCATACCTCCGCGAGCAAGGGCTGGAGCCCGTCGTGCTACGCGAGCGTGGGCCTGGCGACCTCGGCGCGCTGCGCGGGCTGGCGCAGGCGCTGCGTGATTTCGCCCCCGACATCGTCCAGAGCCACGGCTACAGGCCGACGGGGCTGGTGAGCCTCTTGCGGCTCGGTCGGCCTGCATGGCGATGGATCGGCTTCTTTCATGGGGCGACCCGGCAAGACCTCAAGGACCGGATCTACAACCGGCTGAATCTGACGATGTTGCGGCGCGCCCAGCGTCTCGTGGTGCTGTCGGAAGAGCATCGACACTGGTTTGCCGGGATGGGCTCCAGGGTGCGGCTGATCCATAACGCCTGCCTTACGCTGCCGCCGCCGGCCGAGCCGCAGGATTTTTCGCAGCTTCAGGAGCCCGGCCGGTCGCTCATCGGCGTTGCCGCGCGGCTTAGCCACGAGAAAGGAGTCGACATCCTGATCGAGGCGCTAGGCGCGTTGCGGCGCAACGGCCTTGACGCCACCCTCGCGATCGCCGGCGATGGCCCCGAGCAGGAATCGCTTCGCCGGCAAGCTCAGCGCCTGGGTCTTGAGCCGCACGTACGCTTTCTTGGCCGCATCAGCGACGTCGCGGCGCTCTACCGCGTCATCGATGTTCTGGCCATTCCATCGCGTGACGGCGCCGAAGGCCTGCCGAACGTGCTGCTGGAAGCGATGGCAGCCAATCTCCCGGTCGTGGCGGCCGGGGTCGCCGCGATTCCGGAGGTGCTCGATGATCCCAGAGCGGGGCGCGTGGTGCGACCTGGCGACGTCGCCAGCCTTGCCGCAGCCCTGGAGACGCTTCTCGTCACGCGCGGAGACACGGCCGCACAGAGTGAGGCCGCTTCAGCACGCCAGGCGGTCGTTAAACGCTTCTCGCTCGGGATGAGGGCGGCGCTGCATCGATCGCTCTACCTTGAGCTTCTTGACGGCTGAAGGCGGCTCCAGGTCTCCGACCGGCTGGCGCAGGCGGCAAAATAATTCTGCCTGCTTGTGGAACAAAACACATTGTCGCCTTTTTGAAGCGCCACGGCTACTCGGGTTCGCTCCTCCCGCCGCAACGCGTGGGCCAGAGGCGAGCGATCTGCAGCGGCGGCAGGGCCGGCTAGAGCCGCGACCATGCCGACATTCACATGACCGAAAAGCGCGAACCTCGCGTTCGTGGCCGACTTTTCGTGTCTTCATTTCAAATTCTAACAAAAAAGCTCGGCAGGCTGAAAGGTCAAAGGACGAATCATATCCACCTCAGCAGTGAATGTGCGACTCTGCCCGAGTTCTGGAGGGGATCCGAATGGTACAGTTTAATTCAAATTCAGCGTTCCGAAAACTGGTAGGCGACTCTGTAGAGCCGTTGCAGATAAAAAACCTGGGAGGTTCATTCGCTAAATACGTGAACCAGTTCGACGTGTACGCCGACCAACATTGGGCGCAAACTGGCGCGGAATGGGCTAGCTCCAATTATTACGACCGCGCCAAAATCTACTACGGCTGGTGGGCCGCCACCGGCGATGATTCCTACCTCGACCGCGCCAATCAACTCGCGGTCAACTACCGGACAGATTATCTGGAAGCCAACAACTTCGCGCCGAGTGCGCACTGGTCGCAGCTCGGCGGCGTCGCGCTGCACTATACGCTGACGGGCGACCAGGCATCGCTTCGGGCGGTGGGCGCCGTCGCCGACACCTTCACGAGCTCCTATTACATGGCGAATCTCGGCCGCACCGACCGTGCTGCGGAGATGGACAACCGCATGCAGGCTCGCGTTCTCGACGCGTTCCTGTACGCCAGCAGCATCGACGCGCCGAGCCAGGCGCAACCGGGACGCGACTGGGGGGCGCTGCTGCAGCAGGCGCTCGATTCGATCCTGGCCTCCCAGTCATCCGACGGCGCCTACCGCTTTCAGCAGCCGCTGCAGCAGGGCTACAACAAGCCGTTCATGGTCGGGCTGCTGAATGACGCCCTGATCCGCTACTATGAGCAGTTCGACGCTGATCCGCGCATCCTGACGGCGATCAAGAAGTCGGTCGATTACCTTTGGGCGAACGATTGGGTCGCCTCTGCTCAGGCCTTCAAATACCTTGAGGGCGCAGTGGCGGGCGAAGGCGACAGCACGCCGGCGCCCGACCTCAACAACCTGATCGTGAACGGCTTCGGCTTCGTCTACAAGATGACCGGCGATCTGGCCTACAAGCAGCGTGGGGATCAGGTTTTCGCCGGCGGCGTCGAAAATGCATGGCTTGCTGGATCGAAGCAGTTCAACGAGCAGTACAGCTCCTCGTACAAGTACCTGGCCTACACCCAACCCAAGCTGGACTCGATCTGGGGTACGACTGGGGTCGATCCGGCGATTCCCGCGCCGGGATCCGTTCCCGGAAAACAGCCCGTGCCGGGGCTGGAAGGCGTCAATCTGAGCGGAACAGGCGCGGCGGATGTCCTGTCGGGCACGTCTGCCTCCGACGTGCTAGCCGGCGGGGCCGGCAACGACACGCTGTCAGGCGGGGAGGGCGCGGACAGGCTCGACGGCGGCGCAGGGAAGGACGTCGCTGACTTCAGCCGCGCTTCGGCGGGCGTCACCGTGCGGCTCGACAAAGCCGCGCCGAACTCAGGTGAGGCGGCCGGCGACATCTACGTCAGCATCGAGGGCCTGTCGGGCTCCGCCTTCAACGATGTGCTGGCCGGCGACGCGTCCAGCAACATCATCTACGGAGCTGGCGGCGCCGACCTGCTAGTCGGCAATGGCGGCAACGACTGGCTCGGTGGCGGGGCCGGCAACGACACGCTGGCAGGCGGGGCGGGCGCGGACGGGCTCGACGGCGGCGCGGGGACCGACGTCGCCGACTTCAGCCACGCTTCGGCGGGCGTCACCGTGCGGCTCGACAAGGCCGCGCCGAACGCAGGTGAGGCGGCCGGCGACAAATACTTCGGCATCGAGGGCCTGTCGGGCTCCGCCTTCAATGATGTGCTGGCCGGCGACGCGTCCGGCAACAGCATCTTCGGAGCTGGCGGCGCGGACCTGCTTGTCGGCAATGGCGGCGACGACTGGCTCGGCGGCGGGGCCGGCAACGATACGCTGGTAGGCGGGGCGGGCGCGGACGGGCTCGAAGGCGGGGCGGGGAACGACGCCTTCCGTTTCGTTCCGAAATTCGGGCGCGACGTCATCACCGACTTCTCACCCGGGCTCGGCGTCGGCGACGTGATCGAGTTCTCGGGTTTCGGCGTTGCCTTCAACAGCTTCGCCGAGGTTATGGCGGCTTCAGCGCAAGCCGGGGCCAACACGGTGATCACCATCGATGCGAGCACCATGCTCACGCTGCACAACGTCGCCCGCACCGCGCTCGCCGCTGACGATTTCCGTTTCGCCTGATCAGCCCAACGAGGGGCCGCGCGCCGCCGCGCGCGCGGCCCCATCCTCAGTCCTGTTCTCACCGGATCTCCATGATGATGCTGTTTCAAAGTTCACCGAACGAACCCGCCCGCAACCCCGTAAGCCATGCGATGCGCGAGACGCGCGGCTCATGGCTGCACGTGGCGGTGTTTTCGACGGCTGTGAACCTGCTGATGCTGACGGGTTCGCTCTACATGCTGCAGGTCTACGACCGGGTGCTGGCGAGTCGCTCGGTTCCGACGCTGCTGGCCTTGTCCGCCATCGCTGTTCTCGCATTTGTCCTGCAAGGCGTGCTCGACGCGATGCGGGCGAAGATGCTGGGTCGCATCGGCGCGCGCGTTGACGCGGAGCTGTCGCCGCTGGCTGCGCGAGCGTTGGTGAGCTTTCCGCTGCGCGGCGCCAAGCCCCATGTGGCGCTGCAGCCGGCGCGTGACCTGGATGCGCTGCGCACCTTCCTGTCGAGCCTTGGGCCAACCGCCATCATCGATCTGCCCTTCATGCCGCTGTTCGTGGGGGCCTGCTTCCTTCTCCATTCCTGGCTCGGATGGCTCGCCGTCGCAGGAGCGGTGGTGATCATGGGGCTGACGCTTGTCACCGAGACGATCAGCCAGGCTCCGATGCGCGCGCTGACGCAGTCGGCCGCCGAGAGCGCGGTGCTCGCCGAGAGCGGCCGGCGCAACGCGGAAGCCATTGCGGGGCTCGGCATGGGCGAGAGCTTCGTCAGCCGCTACGGCGCGGCCCACGAGCGGCAAGTGCAGGATTCGCTCAGCCTGTCGGAACGAATATCGTCCTTCAGCGCGACGGCCAAGGTGGCGCGCTTTGCGCTGCAGTCGGCGGTGCTGGGCCTGGGGGCCTACCTCGCCATCCAGGGCCAGGTCTCGCCGGGCGCAATGATCGCGGCATCGATCCTGACAAGCCGGGCCCTGGCTCCGCTGGAGATCGCCGTGGCGCATTGGAAGGGCTTCGTCGCGGCGCGGCAGGCCATCAAGCGGCTGAGCCAGGCGCTCCCGCTGGTTCAGGCGCCGGAGTTGACCATGACCTTGGCAACCCCTCGCAGGGCGCTCACCGTCGAAGAGCTGGTTGTCACAGCTCCGGGAACGCAGGTTCCGATCGTCAAGGGGCTGAGTTTTTCGCTGCAGGCAGGCCAGGGCCTCGGGCTGATCGGCCCCTCCGGCTCTGGCAAGTCTTCGCTGGCGCGGGCGCTGGTCGGCGCCTGGCCGGCCGCGCGCGGCGCAGTCCGGCTCGACGGCGCGTTGATCACACAATGGGAGCCAAGCGTACTTGGCGGATCGCTGGGCTACCTGCCGCAGGACATCGAGCTGTTCGACGGCACGATCGCCCAGAACATCGCAAGGTTCCGAGACGACGCCACGGCCGCTGCCGTGCTCAAGGCTGCCGAGGAAGCCGGTGCGCATCAGATGATCGTGGCGTTCCCGCACGGCTACGGGACCCGCATCGGGGAAGGCGGCGTCAAGCTCTCGGGCGGACAGCGCCAGCGGATCGCGTTGGCTCGGGCTCTTTACGGCGAACCCTTCTTCATCGTCCTCGACGAGCCTAACGCCAGTCTTGACGCCGAAGGCGACGAGGCGTTGACGAAGGCGATCCGCGGGGTGCGCGCGCGCGGCGGGGCGGTGGTGGTGATCACTCATCGGCCGTCGGGCCTCGCAGGCGTCGACCTTGTCGGCGCGATGGCCGACGGCAAGCTTGCCGCGTTCGGCCCGCGCGAGCAGGTGCTCAGAGAAGTGATGCGCCAGGGCGGCCTGCCGGCCATGCGGCGCACGCAGACGTCGTCAATCGGTACATCCGATACCCCGCCCAACGCAACGCCGAGAGCCGTGGGAGCAGCCTAATGACGACCTCCAAGCCCGCACCCTCCCCTAAATCCCTCGCATCCCACGCGCGGGTCACCCGCTCGGTCGCCTGCTTCGGCTACGCCGCCCTGGCGCTGTTCGCTGGCTCGGTGGGCGTGTGGAGCGCGACTGCATCGATCTCGGGCGCGGTCATCGCCCCTGCCCAGTTCGTGGCGGACACGAACCTCAAGAAGGTGCAGCACCAGACCGGCGGCGTCGTCGGCGAGCTCAAGGTCCGGGAGGGCGACCGCGTCAGGGAGGGTGACCTGCTGATCCGGCTTGACGACACGTTGCCACGGGCGAACCTCGCCATTGTCCAGAGCCAGCTCGACGAATACGCTGCCCGCTCCGCCCGTTTGGAGGCCGAAAGAGATGGGCGCGAGGAGCCCAGCTTCCCGTTGGCGCTAACGCAGCGCGTAGGCGATCCTCAGATCGCGCGCCTGATGATGGATGAAGCCCGTCTGTCGGTCGTCCGCGCCAAGGCCCGCGCCGGCATGCGCTCCCAACTGCAGCAGCGCATCGGGCAGCTGCACTCCGAAATCGAGGGATTGACGGAGCAACGCTTGGCCAAGGTTCACGAAGCCGAGCTCATCCAGCGTGAACTGACAGGCGTGCGTGAGCTGTTTCGGCAAAACCTCGTGCAGATCAGCCGCCTCTCCCAGCTCGAGCGCGAGGCTGCTTCCCTCGCCGGCCAGCGCGGCCAGCTGACCGCGCAGATCGCGCAGGCGAAGGGCCGTATGGCCGAAATCGAATTGCAGATCCTGCAGGTCGACGAGGACCTCCGGGCCGAGGCGGTGAAGGAACTGCGCGAACTACAGGCCCGGACCACGGAGGCGAACGAACGTCGCGTCGCGGCGGAGGACCAGCTCAAGCGCGTCGACATCCGCGCGCCCAGCGCCGGCGTCGTGCATCAACTCGCCGTGCACACTGTCGGCGGCGTGATCACGCCAGCCGAGCCCGCCATGCTGATCGTCCCGAGCGCGGAGCTTTTGTTTCTGGAGGCCCGCGTTGCGCCTGCCGACATCGATCAATTGAGGCTTGGCCAATCTACGGTCGTGCGCCTGCACGCCTTCAATCAACGCACGACGCCGGAGCTGACAGGCTCGGTCGCGCGCATCGGCGCCGATGTCGTCCGCGAGCCCCAGACAGGCCTCACATACTATTCCGTGCGAATCGCGCTGGCGGCCTCCGAAACCGCCCGCATCGCGCCGTTGACGATCGTCGCTGGCATGCAGGCCGACGCCTATGTCGAGACCGCCTCACGCTCGCCCTTCGCTTACCTGGTTCGCCCGGTGAAGGACCAGTTCGCCAAGGCGTTCAGGGAAAGATGATTCTGCGGCCCCTTCAGTTGATGTCTGGCGCGGCGCGTTCAAAGCCGAAGTCGCATTGAAACGGTGTTGCCGGACGCTGCCTGTAGCTTGCCATGATGTCCGCACGCGTCGCCTCGACGCTTGCAAACGGCGCATCCGGAGCCCGCTCCCAGCTCTCAGAGTGGCGCGGCATCACCTGCCGGATCGGACCCCGCCTGGCCGCCGGCTCGGCGCGCACCTGCCGGCTGCTCCGAACGTGCTGGACCGGGATTTCCACGCCGCGCGGCCGAGGCGACAGGGCCCCTGCGACAAGCTGCGTCAGGCGCTGGAGGTGGTTGGCTTGCGTGGAGTTCGGCATATCCAAGCTGGCGGCTTGGTGAGAGCCGCACCAACAGAGGACGTGACGGCGCATTCACAGCGTGGCGGCACGATCCGCGTGAGATCGGCGGAGCCGCCGGCCAAGGAGCTGCAATGGACGACAGGCAGGCGAAGCTGCCATTCGCGGTCGAGGACTCCGGCTCCCGCGCTCGCCTCGCTGCGCGGTGGACCGAGCTCATGCGCGACATCCTTCCTGCATTGTCGAAAGCCTCTGGCTGGTCGATTTCGCAGGATCATTGCTTCATGCGCGTCTGCCTCGACACCGCGCTCGGCGAGCCATGGAACAGTATCGTCCGGCCTCCAGCCATCCGGCATCTGACAAATGCGCAGCTCGCCGCCGCCATCGCAGTGGCCGAATCCCTCGTTCGCTCTCCTCAATCGCTTCATGCGCTGAACCGGCGAAGCATCCGGTGGCGCAAAGGCCTCATCGACAAGACGAGCCAGCCTGCCTGAAGCTGTGCCGGGACAGGGCGCGCCCCTGGGTCGAGGATCATCATGACGCAGTCAGTCACAAGCGCGTCGATGCTGCATGTCTCCCGCAGCGTCTGCGTCATGGCTATTGAAACGGGATGGTCATTGTCTCCGCTCTGCAGAGCCCGAGCTCCTCAAGCATGGCTGCGAGGTGATCCTGACGAAACGGCTTGGCAAGGCGCGGCAGGCCAGGATCCTCGCCGCTTGGCAATTCGGCGTAGCCGGTGGCTAGCACCACCGGCAGCAGGGGCCGCGCCTTCGCGATCTCGCGCGCCAGCTCGACCCCGGTCATGCCCGGCATCGCGTGGTCGGTGATCACGGCCTGCACGTCGGCATGCTCCGCCAACAGTTCCAGCGCCTTGCGGCCCGAGTGAGCTTCAAGCGCTGTATGGCCGAGATCCTCAAGCATCGCTACGGTCCCCATCGCCACGAGAACGTCGTCATCGACGACAAGGATCGTCAAGGGCTTATGCGGGCGCTGTGCTGCGCCGCTGGCAGCTGTGACTTCGACTTTGGCCGCAACCGCGCCAAGCGATTGCGGCAGCCACAACGATACGGTCGTGCCGCGCCCGAGCGCGCTGTCGATGCACATGGTTCCGCCCGATTGCGCGGCGAGGCCCTGCACCATGGAAAGGCCGAGCCCCGTGCCCTTGCCGACGCCTTTGGTCGTGAAGAACGGATCGGTGGCCCGCTTGAGGGTCGCTTCATCCATTCCCTGGCCGCTGTCGGTGAGACGCAGGCGGACATAGTCGCCTGGCACAAGGCCAGTCGCCGGGTCGCCCGCCGACACGCTTTCGGCCTGCGCCTCGACGATGAGCGTGCCGCCCATCGGCATGGCGTCCCTCGCATTGACCCCGATGTTCAGGATCGCGAGCTCGAGTTGGTTTGGATCGACGCTGATGGGCGGGAGGTCCGCTGGCAGGTCGGAGGTGATCCGGACCCCTGGGCCCAGGGACCGCGCCAGCAGATCCTGCATGCCGTCGAACAGGGCAGGCACGTCCACCGTCTCGGACTTGAGGTCCTGCCGGCGCGCAAAGGCGAGCATCCGACCGGTCAGCGCCGCTCCGCGCTCCGCTCCCTTGATGGCGCCATCGATGAGCTGTGCGGTCTTGTGGTCCGGCGTCCGCTTTTGAGCAAGATCAAGGTTGGAGAGGATGGCGGACAAGAGGTTGTTGAAGTCATGGGCGATCCCGCCCGTGAGGTGGCCGATGGTCTCCATCTTTTGCGCCTCGAACAGCTGTGCCTGGGCAGCCTGCTGCGCCGCAACCGCAGCGCTCACCTGAGCCTGCAGCCCTTCCTCGTCCAACTTGCGGTGGTGGATGTCGGTGCAGGTTCCGACCCAGCGCTCGACCGCGTCGGCGTCGCGGCGGACGGGCAACGCCCGCACCAGATGCCAGCGCCAGGCCCCGTCATGGCGGCGGAAGCGGTATTCGGCCTCGAACGGGTTGCCCGACGCGATGGCCGCGTTCCATGACGCCCAACCTCGCTCCGCGTCGTCAGGGTGCAGGATGTCCGCCCAGGCATGGCCGAGAAGCCCGCTGTCGTCGCGGCCGGTGTAGGCGCGGAAACTGTCGTTGACGTAAATGTTGCCATCAGTCGGCGATGTTACGAACAGCAGGTTCGGCAGCGTGTCCGCCGTCGTGCGGAACTGCGCCTCGCTCGCGCGCAGTTCGGCCTGAGCCATGCGCTCGGCGTCGATGTCGAGGATGGCGACGAGTGCGCCTGCCATCTGGCCGTCGGCTTCGCGGATCGGGGCGCCGACGATCCGAATCCAGATCCGTGCGCCGTCGCCACGCTGGTAGCGGCATTCGAGCGTCGGGCGCTCCTCTCCCGCCAGCACGCGGGCGAGCGGATACTCATGGCTCTCCACCCTTCGTCCATCCTCGTGGAAGGCGATCCACTCAGCATAGCTCTTCGCGTTTGGCGAATGCAGGATCGGGTGCCCGGCGATCTCCTCGGCCCGCGCATTGCCGTCATGGATGCGGCCGTTGCGGTCGGCGATCACGATGCCGACCGGCGCGGCCGCGATCACCGCCGCGCGCTGCGCTTCGGACGCCGCCAGCTCCTCGCGCGTCAGCTTGTCCTCCGTCACGTCGCGGAAGAAGACGGCCAGCCTGTTGTCGGCCGTGGGATAGGCGCGCATGTCGAACCAGGCCGCCTTGCCGTCGGCGAACGTGTAGCGATGCGTGAGGCTGACCGGCTCATGATGCGCCAGCGCCCGCTTGTAGAGCCTGCCGATCTCGCTCTCTTCCGAACCTGGATAGGTCTCCCAATGGTTGCGCCCGACCAGCTCCGCGCGCGGCCGTCCATCGAGCCGCGCCGCTTCGTCGTTCATGTCGAGCATGGTGAAGTTGGCGTCGAGCAGCGCGAAGCCTTCCGCCATGCCGTCGAGCACGCCTTGCAGGCGAAGCTCGCGCCGCCTCGCAAGCGCTTCGCTGGCTTGGCGCTGGTCGTCGCGCTCCTTCAACCGCGACGCCGCGTTGGCGAGCGCGTCGGCGACATCCGAGGCCTCACGGGTAGCGAGGGCAGGTGCCGCAACCGCTTCGCCCTCACCCATTCGCCTGGCAAGGTCCGACAAGCTCTCCATCGAGCGCGAAAGGCGGCGCGCCACGCGGAAGGCCGCGAAAAACGCCAGCGCAATGAAGCCCAGCGTCGCAAGCGCGACAAGCCCGAGCGTTCGCCATAGCGCAGCGATCCGCGTCGTGTCCGACCCTCCGACGCCGACGATCCAGCCGAACTCGGTGCGGCGCAAGGCGCTGAATGCTGTGTCGTCTTCAAAGCCTGTCCCGCGCCAGAACCACACATCCTGGTCGGGGCGGAGCTCCCTTGCAGCGGGCGCAGGTTCACCGCTGCGGTTTGGATCTGCCGTGCGCGCGACGGTGATCCATTTGCGGTCGATCACCGAGGCGCGCCAGCCTGGCGGAAGCGGTTGGTTCAGCAGCAGGTTGCGGAACCGCTGCGCCTCGACGGCCAAGCTTAAAAGATAAACGATTGTGCCATCGCGCATCACTGGCGCGACAACCGCGATCTGCTGTTTGCCGTCGGAAAGCCCGACGTAATAGTCGGACACCGCCGGCTTGCCGGTGCGCAGCACCTCCTGGTCAAGCGCCTGCAGCATCGAGCGGGCCGGCAAGGGCTCACCCCACGCGTGCGCGGTGTTGACGAGCTGCCGGCTCTCGCGGTCGCGCAGCGTGATGTTGCTGAAGCGGCCTGCCGCGACCTGCACCGCCCTCGCATGGAAAGCTGCAAGGTTGCCTTCGACAAGCTGCTCGTTTGAGGCGAGCACCTCAAGCGCGGAGGTCATCCCTGCAAGATCCTTCTCGACGAGCGCTTCGATCGACTGCGCGACGCTCTGGACCTGCTGCTCGAAGCGCGAGGTTTCCGAACAGTAGAAGCGGTAGCCGAGAAATGCGGCGGCGCCCAGGACCGGCAGGATGAGGACGATCGCCATGATGACGAGGTGCGTCTTGGTGGAAGCGACGCGCCTCGGGGCGCCATGGTCGATTGCGGCTGCATCCATCTGCATCAGTCCTGACGTCGCGACAGATGCCGCCTTGCGCCCCCAATGAGAAAATTGCCGCATTGCAACGTGGACTGCAACAGCAAATTCAGGCGAAGTGCGTGTGCGAGCACGTCGTTGCAATGATTTTTGGCGTAGAACTGGCAAATCTGTACGTCATGCGATGCATCCGGGCGTCGGTCTTCGAAATTTGCGGACCAACGGCTGGCGCGCGTCACGCAAGAATTGACGATGACTTGGGAAAAGCGCCAGATTTCTGTAAATTATTATGATCTCTGTGAACGATGATCATACCTCGCGCGTCAGCGCTCAAACCTCATCGCCCTGACGGCTGAATACGGGGACCGATGCATGAACGAGATCGCAGGTCGGGTTGCGCCACTGTCGCGCCTTGATCGTCGCCGAGGCGGCTGAGTTGATGAAGCGCTCGCACGACAGCAAGGCCGCCTACCAGATGGCGCGCCATCTGATGCGGCTGGCCCGCGGCCAAGGCGACCGCGACTCCACCAAGCTTTACGCGTAGTTGGCCGTCAGGATTGCCTCCCTCACAAGCGGGACCATCGGCAAGGGACGCTGACGGCATCGGGCGGCCCGGCGCTGGCGGCAGAGGGCCTGGCGACTGGGCAAAGCCGCCAAGGGCAATTTGCTTGAGGCGCGGACGCAGCCCTGCGGATGATTGGACGAGGGCGGCCCGCCACCTTCCTGGTGCGGGTGTCGGGCCACCCGATGACCGGCGCGCGGCTGCTCGACGGGGATCTCGTGCTGGTCGACCGCTCGCTCGGCAGAGCGCCGCAGCGTGGCGCTTGTCCGGCTTCAACGTCTTCCTGATCCGGTTTCAGTCCCCATCGCCCAATCATCCGGTCCGCGTGCTGCGCGAAGTGGATAGCAACAGGTTCGTCTCGCTCACCCGCACCGAGGGCAGGAGCCTGACCCGGCGCAGAACGGCGTCCAGCGCGGTCAGATCCGGCGCGCCGATCTCCGCCACCAGATCCCAGCGGCCATTGGTGGTGTGGATGGCCAGTATTTCGCGGAATCCCGACAGCGACTGGATCACGCGCTCGGTCGAGCGGCCCTCGATCTCGATCATCATGATGCCGCGCACGGGCGACGCTTCGGCGTCTCCCCGGACGATGATGGTGTAGCCGAGGATGTCCCGGTCGCGTTCGAGCCGGTTGATCCGGGCGCGGACCGTGGCGCGGGACAGCCCGAGCTCGAGCGCAAGGTCGGAGACGCTGCGCCGCGCGTCGTGCCGCAGGCTGGCGATGAGGCGTTGGTCGATCTGGTTCATTTTCTCATCATGCTCGATTGCTCTGCTCATACTGATCAAAATGTTTGATCAAACAAGCACATTGCCCTGTTCAACCTGCCGCATTTCCAGCCGACACAGAGATTTGGTCGGCGAGGGGCGGATTTTTATGGCGCATTGTTCTTTCGTAGGCATTCCTCTGCATGAAGGTGCGGGCCGATTCGGATGCGACATGGGCCCCGGCGCGTTTCGCGCGGCCGGCCTCGCCGATGCGCTCAGGGATCTGGGACACGTGGTGGAGGACTTCGGCCTCATTGCGCCCGAGGTTGCGCCGGATGCCCCGCACGGCAACCTAGCCCTGAAATCGCTTGCCGCCGTCGCCTCATGGACGCGCGCCATCACCCAAAAGATCGACATGATTCCCGTCGGGACGATGCCTATCCTGCTGGGGGGCGATCATGCCATGGCGGCCGGCGTGCTGTCGGGCCTCAGCCTGCGCTCGGCAAGGGCCGGGCGGCCGTTCTTCGTGCTCTGGCTCGATGCACATACAGATTGCCATACGCTCGATTCGACCCGCAGCGGCAACCTGCATGGCGTGCCTGTTGCCTATGCCGTCGGCGCGCCCGGCTTCGAGGGCAGCTTCCCGCCGCTGGCGGCGCCTGTGGACCCCCGCCATCTGTGCATGATGGGCATTCGCAGCGTCGATCCGGCGGAGCAGAGCTTCATTGCGAAGAGCGGCATCACCATCCATGACATGCGCGCCATCGACGAGCATGGCGTCGCTCCGCTTCTCGGCGCGTTCCTCGAGCGCGTCGACGCGGCAGGTGGCGATCTGCATGTCAGCATGGATGTCGATTTTCTCGATCCCTCCATAGCTCCCGGCGTTGGAACGACCGTGCCGGGAGGCGCGACGTTCCGCGAGGCGCATCTCGTCATGGAGATCTTGCACGACAGTGGCCTGGTCAGCAGCCTCGATCTGGCCGAACTGAACCCTTTCCTCGATGACCGCGGCAGGACCGCCCTCCTGATGGTCGACCTCGTGGCCAGCCTGATGGGCCGCCGGGTGCTGGACCGACCGACCCGGAGCTTCTCATGATCGCCGCCTGTCCACCGGCGTCCGGCGCGCCGAGGCCGCCGGGTCTGTTCGCGCTCGTGCCTTTCGTCAGCGTCGCCAACATGATGCGGCTGGTGAACAGCATCGGGGTCGAGCGGTTCCTTATGGAGCTGGCCGATGTCATCGAGGATGATTTCCGGCGTTGGGAGCTTTTCGACAAGACGCCGCGGATCGCTTCGCACAGCGTCGAGGGCGTGATCGAGCTGATGCCGACCAGCGACGGCGACGTCTACGGCTTCAAGTATGTGAACGGACACCCCAGCAACACCCGCGAAGGCCGCCAGACGGTCACCGCGTTCGGGATGCTGGCCGATGTGAAGACCGGCTATCCGGTCCTGCTTTCGGAGATGACGCTGCTCACCGCGCTGCGGACCGCGGCGACTTCGGCGCTCGCCGCCCGCCTTCTCGCTCCGGCTGGCTCGCGCACCATGGCGATCATCGGCAACGGCGCGCAGGCGGAGTTCCAGGCCCTGGCGGTGCGCGCGCTGACAGGCGTGAACAGGCTCAGGCTCTACGACATCGATCCTGCGGCCTGCGCGAAATGCCGGGCAAACCTTTCACGTTTCGGCTTTGACATCGTCATCGCCGCTTCGGCTGAAGCCGCCGCAGAGGGCGCGCAGATCATCACGACCGTCACGGCCGACAAGCAGCGGGCCACGATCCTGACCGACAACATGGTCGGCAGCGGCGTCCACATCAACGCAGTGGGCGGGGACTGCCCCGGCAAGACGGAACTGCACCGCGACATCCTCATGCGCAGCGACATCTTCGTCGAGTATCCGCCGCAGACCCGGATCGAGGGCGAGATCCAGCAGCTTGCCGCCGATCATCCTGTCACGGAGCTCTGGAAGGTCATCGCCGGGATCTGCCCGGGGCGCCGCAGCGACGATCAGATCACGCTTTTCGACTCCGTCGGCTTCGCCACCGAGGACTTCTCGGCCTTGCGGTATGTGCGGGGCAAGCTGCCTGGCACACGTCTTTACGACGAACTCGACATGCTGGCTGACCCGGACGATCCGCGCGACCTGTTCGGCATGCTGGCCCGCTCAGAAGCGCATGAGGGCGTCGTCGTCGCCCCTGCTGCAGGGCCCGAAATAGGGACCGGCACGGCAGCCTGACGACAAGGCCGCGCATCAGCCCTAACCTTCGCCGGCAGGCTTTCAGCCGCGCCTGGTGTTGGCCAGGAAGGCGTCGAGCCGTTCGCTCTTGGGCCGCGCGAACACCTCGGCCGGAGGGCCCTCCTCCTCGATGCGGCCTGCATGCAGAAAAACGACGCGGTTCGAAACGTCGCGCGCAAAGCTCATTTCGTGCGTGACCACGATCATCGTCCGCCCCTCGTCGGCCAGCAGGCGCATCACGCGGAGCACCTCGCCGACCAGTTCAGGATCGAGCGCCGATGTCGGCTCATCGAACAGGATGAGGGCCGGCTCCATGGCGAGCGCGCGGGCGATGGCGACGCGCTGCTGCTCGCCGCCGGACAGGAAGGCGGGATAGGCATCCTTGCGATGCGCGACGCCGACACGCTCGAGGTAGCCCTCGGCCCGGCGGACGGCATCAGCCCGGCTGAGCCCCAGCACCTGCATGGGAGCCTCGATGACGTTCTGCAGCGCTGTCATATGCGCCCAGAGGTTGAACTGCTGAAACACCATCGCGACGCGCGAGCGCAGCCGGCGCAGCTGCGCAGGGTCGACGGCGTCGAAATCGCCCTGCCGGTTGCGTGCAAGGTTGAGCTCTTCGCCAGCCAGCAGGATCTTGCCTCCGCTCGGCTTCTCCAGCAGGTTGAGGCAGCGCAGGAAAGTGCTCTTGCCGGAGCCGGATGCGCCGATCATGGAAATGACGTCGCCGGCCTTCGCCTCCAGCGAGATGCCCTTCAGGACCTCCACGGCACCGAAGCGCTTGACGATGTCGCGGGCGGCAAGGATCGAAGGCTGGCTCGCCTCGGCCACGGGCCGATCAACTTCGGATTGGTCGGTCATGGGCTGAGCAGATCCCCGTTGCGGAAGGGCGTTGCGCCCGCGATCTTGCCAAGCCGACGTCCCGCCACCGCAAACCGGGCCGAGGTGCGGGCATAGAAGATGCCGGATGTGGTCGCGTTCACCGGCGTCGACGTTCCTGAAACGGGGTCGACGATCTCCGCGATCACGTCGCCGGACTGGACGGCGGCTCCGATTTCAGCCCGATACACGATGATGCCGGAAGCCGGCGCCTCCAACGCTTCGGAGCCTGCGAGAGGCGTTGCGGCGCAGCCGGGCTCGGGGATGGGCGGGGCGGCGATGGCCAGGCTGCCGCGAAGGGCGAGGAAATTGAGGATGGCCTCCGCGTCCTGCGCCGCGAACGCATGGCTGACATCGCCCTCGCCGCGCAATTCCACGGTCGCGGCTATCGCGCCTTCGGGCACCGGATGCCCGGGGAACCGCTGCCTCACGTGCTGCCAAGGCCGGCTCACCGCTTCGTCGAACGGATTGTGCCCCGAGATCTCCGCGACCAGCACCGCCTTCGCACCGAGAAAGGCCGAAAGGGGTGCGAATGCTTCGGCCTGCTCGGTCAACGTATAAAGATGCATCACGGCCTCTCCGTCGCAATGCAGGTCCAGGACGAGGTCGGCATCGATGGCCTGCGCGAGCAGGAGCTTCTTCAGATGCTCCGCAGGGCGGCGCGTCGGCCAGGAGGCGCACGCCTGAAGGAGGGCGCTGCGCACGAGGGCGGCGTTCCTGCCGGCATCCTGCGTCAGGCGGCCGTCCAGGGCCTCCGCCGCCTTGGGTCCCAGTTCAGGAAAGTCCCGGTTGAAGTTCACGCCGTCGGCAAGGGCGAACCGGCCATGCAGCGTGCCCAGGACCTGCTGCGCCAGGCCGATCGGATTGGCGGCAGGCGCCAGCACGATGTGCCCGCGGACAAGCCCCTCCGCCTCGAGCGCCTCAAGCTCCAGGCGCACGTGATGCGCGGCGAGGTGGCCGGGCGATTCATCGGCATGCAGGCCGGCCTGGATGTAGGTTTTTGGCCGCGCGCCTTCCTGGCCGAAATGCAGGAAAGCGACCTCGTAGCCGAGGCCGGGCGTTGCGCCGGGCAGCGCCTGCCGTTCAATGCGCATCAGAGGGCTCCCGACGCATCAAGCTTCAAATGCTTGAGGAAACGCCTTTCGGCCAGCTTGAAGAGGCCGGCCAGCGCGAAAGTAAGCACGAAATAGATCACGGCGGCGACGCCGAACGATTCGACCGCGCTGAGGTGGTTGTAATAGACGTCGCGCGCCACGCGGGTGATCTCGACCAGCGTGACCGTGCTGGCGATGGCCGTTGCGTGCATCATCATCACCACCTCGTTGCCGTATTGAGGCAGCGCGCGCCGCAACGCTCCGGGCAGCAGGATGCGCCGGTACATGGTGCCGTCTGCCAGGCCCAGGCTGCGCGCCGCCTCCAGCTCTCCGGACGGAGTCGCACGCAGCGCGCCGGCGAAGATCTCGGTGGTGTAGGCGGTCGTGTTGAGGGTGAAGACCAGCCAGGCGCAAAACCAGGGAGACTTCAGGCCGACCCAGAAGATGCTTTCGCGCACCGCCTCGAACTGTGCCAGGCCATGGTAGATCATGAACATCTGGACCAGCAGGGGCGTGCCGCGCAAGACATAGGTGAAGAGGAACACCGGCGTGGACAGCCATCTGCGGGGCGACACCCGCGCAACCGCGAGCGGAACCGACAGCACGAAGCCGCTGGCGCAGGCGATGACGAGCAGCAGCAGCGTGACCTGCAGCCCCTTCCAGAAGGCGGGAATGTTCTGTGCGATAACGGCGAAGTCGATCATCGGAAGTCCGCCTTCCGCACGCCGATCGAGTAGCGCCGTTCCAGCCAGCCTAGGGCGAGGATCGAGACGGTGGTGAGCGCCAGGTAGATCAGGGCGATCGTGGCGTAGAACGTGAAGGGCTGGCGCGTTGCCGCAGCGGCCAGGCTGGCGCGGTGGACCATGTCGTCGAGGCCGATGATGGAAACCAGCGCCGAGGCCTTCAGCATCACGAGCCAACTGTTGGTGAAGCCGGGGATGGCATGCCGGATCATCTGCGGCAGCGTGATGCGCGACAGCACCTGGCCTCGCGACAGCCCGTAAGCCTGCGCCGCCTCGGTCTGTCCACGCGGGATCGCCAGCACGGCGCCACGGAACGTCTCGGTCAGGAACGCGCCGAAGATGAAGCCGAGCGTCATGGTTCCGGCGATGAAGGGGTTGATGTCGACATAGCCGGCTCCCACGCGGTCCGCGAGGGAGTTGATGGCGATCTGCCCGCCATAGAAGATGAGCAGCATCAGCACCAGTTCCGGCACGCCGCGGATCAACGTCGTGTAGGCAAGCGCCGCGCCGCGCGCCGCAGGCGAGGCGGACAGCTTCGCCGCCGCTCCCGCAAGGCCGAAGAGGCAGGCGATCAACAGCGAAACGGCGGCGACGCTGAGGGTCGATTGCAGCCCGCCGAGGATGGCCGGAAGATACCCGTGCAGCATGGCGGATGCCTGCGTTCAGCGCCGGTGCGGAAACGCCCGTATCAGGATTGCGGCTCGACGGGGAAGTCGAAATACTTGTCGGCGAGCTTCTTGTAGGAGCCATTGGCGCGAATGGTCTTAAGCGCCTCGTTGATCCTGCCGCGCAGCGCATCCTCGTTCTTGCGCAGCGCGATGCCGACGCCCGCGCCGCCCGTGCGGTCGAGGATCACGGTGTCGCCCACCTGCGCGAAGCCCTTGCCCTCGGGCTTCTTGAGGAAGGCCTCGCTGGAGACCACCGAAGAGCCGAAGCCGATGTCGCCTCGGCCCGCGAGCAATTCGAGATAGATCTCCGTCTCCTTCGCGACGAGCAGGATCTCGCTCTCCTTGAAGTTCTCCTGGACGTAGCGGGCGCGGGGGGAGTTGCGCAGCACGATGATCTTCTTGCCCTTGAATGCGGCTGGCGTGGCTTCCGGGAAAGCGCCCGCCTTCGCGACCCAGCGCGACGGGACGTCATAATAGGCGTTTGAGAAGTCCACGGCCTTCTTCCGCTCCTCGGTGATCGTCATCGAGGCGACGATCATGTCGAACTTGCGTGCGTTCAGCGCTGGGATCATGCCGTCCCATTCCTGCTGCACCATCGTGCAGGTAACCTTCAACTCGGTGCAGACCGCATTGGCGATGTCGATGTCGAAGCCCGAAAGCTTCCCGTCCGGCGCGATCATCGAGAAAGGAGGGTAGTTGCCTTCGACGCCGACGCGCAGCGTCGACTGGGCCAAGGCAGGCGCGGAGACCGCGAGAAGGATTGCTGCTGCGGACAGGAACTTGCGCATGACGTTGGAACTCCCCTTTTTTGGCGTGAAGACTTGTGCGACAATGAACGGAAATTTTCATGAAATCAAGAAGTGAAATTAATGAATTCAAGGTCAGTGAGCGGCGCGATCAGTGCTCCAGGCGCTTTTGTTCTTTCCAGGACGCCTCTCGGCCTGCGTCTCACCGATGTGATGGCCAAAGGTTCGCCAGGGCACCGAAAGCTCGCCGAGTTCATCCTGCGACAGCCGATCAGGGTTTCCGCGCTGTCGATCGAGGATCTTGCGAAGGCCACTGGCGTCTCCGCGCCGACCATCAGCCGTTTCGCGCGGGAGCTGGGCCCCGGCGGCTTCGCCGAACTGCGCAGCGCCGTTGCGGAGGCCATGCAGGCCCTGCTTGACCCGGTGGCGAAGCTGCGCTTGCAGCTGTCCCAGCAGGGCGGGCAGCCGCGCGGCGGCGACATGCTCGGCGCCATCCAGCTGCAGGTCCAGCAATTGGACGCGGGGCTCATCGAATGGCAGACAGCGGAGATCGCGCGCCAGATGTCGAGCGCGCGCCATGTACACGTGATGGGTTTCGGGCTCTCCGCCCATGTCGCCGCGCTGCTTGTGCTTGGCCTTCAGCCGTTTTGCCCCGGCGTCTCGGGCGTCGTCGAGTATGGCGGAACGGAAGTCGCCGCGGGGCGGCTGATGGGTATCGGGCCCGAGGATGTGCTGATCGCCATCACGTTCCCGCGCTACGCCAGCGATGTCGTCCGGTTGGCGCGCTATGCCCGCGACCGGGGGGCGAGGGTGTTCGCAATCACCGACAGCGAGGCCTCGCCCCTGATGCCGCTGGCCGGCATGGCGCTGCTTGCTCCGGCCGAACATCCGACGCTGTCAAGCAGCATGGCCGCGGCAGTCGCGATCGCCGAGACGCTGGTGGCGACGGTGATGCTGTCTGACCCCGCCAACGCAGAGCGGGCCGCGATGCTCGGGGACGCCATCGGAGCCTACCTTCACAAAGCCTGACGCCGAGGCAATGTCTTCGTCTTGCCGCCGCCAAAGGCTATGATGATGGCTGCGCCAGCGATCCCAGACACGAGAGAGCCGGACAGGACCCCAAGCCGGACCTGGTTCATCAAGGCTTCATCGGTGAAGGCGAGCGCGCCGATGAAAAGGCTCATGGTGAAGCCGATGCCCGCCAGGAAGGCGATGCCGACGATCTCCATCCAGCCCGCGCCAGCCGGCAGTTTCGCCACCCTGAGCTTCACCGCCAGCAACACCGCCAGCGTGATGCCGAGCGGCTTTCCGAGGATCAGGCCGAGCGCGATGCCGAGCGTGAGCGGCTGTGCCAAGTCTGCAAACCCCAGGCCGTAAAGCGGCACACCGGCATTGGCGAAGGCGAACACGGGCATGATCCCGAAGTTGACCGGCAACTTCAGCAGGTCGACAAGCCTGTGAAGCGGGCTGCCGGCTCCGGCCTTCAACGGCACGAACAGAGCCGTGATCACGCCCGCGAGGGTGGCGTTGATGCCCGACTGCAACGTGAACAGCCACAGGATCGCGCCGACGGTCATGTAGAGCCAGATGCGCGCGTCGCGCCGCGCACTGAGCGCCGCCAGGAGCCCGACAGCCACCACCATGCCCAGCAGGGCCCACGCCTTCAGCGCGCCGGTGTAGAACACTGCGATGACCATGATCGCGCCAAGGTCGTCGATCACCGCGACCGCCAGCAAAAAAGCGCGAAGCGGCAGCGAGACCTTGGCGCCCAGCAGGCCGACCACGCCGACGGCGAAGGCGATGTCCGTCGCGGAGGGAATGGCCCAGCCCCTGTCAAGGCCCGGCGTTCCCGCGGTCAACGCCAGGTAGATCGCGGCAGGGGCGGCCATGCCGCCGATGGCGCCGGCGAAGGGCAGCGTCGCTCTTTGACGGTCGGCGAGGGCGCCCTCCTTGAACTCCGCCTTGATCTCGAGGCCGACGAAGACGAAGAAAACCGCCATCAGGGCGTTCTTGATCCAATCCTTGAGCGAATAAGAGAGGTCGAAGGGCCCGAGATCGAAGCCGATGTTCGCGTCGAGCGTCGCCTTGTAGACGGCGGCCAGACTGGAATTGGCGACAGCGAGCGCGGCGACCGTGGCGGCGAGCAGGACGAAGCTGGCCTTCACTGCGGAGGAGGCTTGGGTCGCTCCCGACATCGATCGATCCTTTCTGGCATGCTGGAAAGACGCTGTTGGAAATGAACATCGAAAGATAGCGCGCGCCAAGCGTCCGCCAAGGATTGATGATGGGCATCGGACCTGCGTGCGAGGCGGCAATCCGCCAGACCAGCGTGCCGTTCAAGCGCCGCCCTGGTGGCGCGAGACCAGCAGCTTGTCGATGCGCCGCCCGTCGAGATCGATGACCTCGAACCGCCAATGGTCCTTCTCCAGCGCTTCGCCGACATTGGGCAGGCGTCCCATCGCGTCGATGACGAAGCCGGCGACCGTCTCGTAGTCGGCGTCGCGCTCGACAGGCCCGCCGATCTTGTCGGCGAATTCGTCAATGGGCATCCAGCCGGAGACGATGAAGGATCCATCGTTCCGGACGACGAAGGCGGGCTCGTCGGCGTCCTCATCCTGAAACACGCCGGTTATCGCCTCCAGCATGTCGCCGGCGGTGATGATGCCCTCGAAGTGCCCATACTCGTCGAACACCAGCGCCATGTGCACGGTCGAGCTCTTGATGGTCTTGAGGACGTCGAGCGCGCGCGCATTGTCGGTCACGACCGGGGCGGGCTGGATGAGCGGCCTGAGATCGAGCTTGCGGCCCTTGCTCGCGAGTTCCTGAAGCACGTCCTTGGCGTAGACGACGCCGACGATGACGTCGGCGGAGCCGTCCTGCACAGGAAGCTTCGAGCGGCGCGTCGTCCGCACCTGGGCGCGGATGCGCTCCTGGCTGTCCGACAGGTCGATGGCCTCGACGTCGAGGCGGGGCGTCATCAGCGCCTTGGCGGTGCGGTCGGCGAGCCGCATGACGCCCGAGATCATGTCCTTCTCTTCGCTCTCGATCACGCCGGCGCTTTCGGCTTCGGCGATGATCGTCTTGACCTCTTCGTCCGTCATCCGGCTGTCGTTCGTGTCGCCATGGCCCAGCAGGCGCAGGATGAACTTGCCGGAACCGTCGAGCAGCCAGACGAGCGGCAACGAAACCTTCGAAAGCAACGCCATGCCGGGTGCGACCCGGACGGCTACTCTTTCGGGATTACGAAGAGCGATCTGCTTGGGAACAAGTTCGCCGACGATGAGGGAGAGATACGTGATGGCTACGACCACCGCGCCGACGCCAAGAGCATCGGCGACGCCGGATGACAGGCCCTGCTGCTGCAGCCAGTTCGCCAGCCTCGCGCCGAGCGTCGCGCCCGA
>JANOCI010000131.1:0-30438 GCA_031412095.1 Allobosea sp. | reverse complement strand
CCGCGTGCAGGTCAATGCCCAACTCGAGATGAACCGGGTCGAAAGCCGCTCCGAGACGTTCGATCCCGAAAGCCGCGTGGCGCGCTCGACCCAGAGCCGCACCGAGAGCGCCGCCACCAACGAGCCGCGCGAAGGCGGGGTGTCCGTCGGCAACGAACTGCCCGGAGCACAGGGCCAGGGCGGCGCGCAGACGCAGAACCGCGAAGCGAGCAACAAGAACGAGGAGGTCACCAATTTCGAGATCTCCCGGACCACCCGCACGGAAGTCCTCGAAGGCGGCCGCCTCCGCCGTCTTTCCGTCGCCGTGCTGGTCGACGGCGTCTACGCGCGTCCTGCGGCCGGCGGGGACGCCACATACCAGCCCCGTCCCGCCGAAGAGCTGGAACGCATCGGCTCGCTCGTCCGGACGGCGATCGGCTTTGATCGCCAGCGCGGCGATCAGGTCGAAGTCGTCAACCTCCGCTTCGCCGATGCGCCGCAGGCGGTGGACCTGAAGGAGCAGACCTTCTGGCAGCAGATGTTCTCCTTCACGAAGGAGGACATGCTCCGGGCCATCGAACTTGGCGTCATCGCCTTGCTGACCTTGATAGTGCTCATGACGGTCGTGCGTCCGCTGCTCAAGCAGGTCCTCGGGCCGGACGCGCAGCGCCGCATATCGAGCGGCGACGACGGCCTGTCCGGCGGCGGCATGCAGATGCTGCCGACATCCGACGGCCAGCAGATGATCGCCGGTCCGGGCACGCCCGACACGCCGTCCGAACGCATGCTGGCGCTCGCCCAGATCAAGGGCCAGATCAAGGCGCAGTCCGTCGAGAAGATCGGCTCGATGGTGCAGGCCAACCCGAGCGATTCCGTTGCCGTCATCCGTTCATGGGTGCACGAGCAGCCTGTCGGGGCCGCCTAAGCCATGGCCGTCGCACCCCGTCCCGCAAATGCGCCCATCGTCAACCTGCCGGTCAACGAGCTGTCTGGCCCGCACAAGGCCGCCGTCATCCTCCTCCTGCTTGGCGACGAATTCGGCAAGCCGGTCTGGTCGGAGATGGAGGAGCATGAGATCCGCATCATCTCGCGCTCGATGACCGAACTCGGCACGGTGGAGGCCGAGACGGTCGAGCGCGTGATGGTGGATTTCGTCGCCAGGCTCTCGAACGCGGGTTCGGTGACCGGCTCTTACGACCGCACGGAGGCGCTGCTGTCGCGCATCCTGCCCAAGAACCAGGTGTCCAACATCATGGAGGAGATCCGCGGGCCGGCCGGGCGCAACATGTGGCAGAAGCTCGCCAACATCGAAGCCGCAGTGCTCGCCAACTTCCTGAAGAACGAATACCCGCAGACGGTCGCTGTGGTGCTGTCCAAGATCAAGCCCGACCATGCGGCGCAGGTCCTGAGCCTGCTGCCCGAGGAATTCGCCGTCGATGCCGTCCAGCGCATGCTGCGCATGGAAAACGTGCAGAAGGAAGCGCTGGACCATATCGAGCAGACCTTGCGCTCGGAATTCGTCGCAACGCTGGCCCAGACCCAGCGCCGCGACCCGCACGAGATCATGGCCGTGATCTTCAACTCGTTCGACAGGCAGACGGAGACGCGTTTCCTGTCCTCGCTGGACGCCATCAGCAAGGATGCCTCGCGCAAGATCCGCGCCCTGATGTTCACGTTCGACGACCTTCAGAAGCTCGATCCCGCAGGCGTGCAGACGTTGCTGCGCGTCATCGACCGCGACACGCTGGCCCGCGCGCTGAAGGGAGCGAACCAGACGGCGAAGGATTTCTTCTTCGCCGGCATGTCGACCCGCGCGGCGAAGAACCTGCAGGACGACATGCTGAGCCTTGGGCCCCTGCGCCTCAAGGAGGTCGACGAGGCCCAGTCCAAGATGGTGATCATGGCCAAGGACCTCGCCGAAAAGGGCGAGCTCGTGATCGCCAAAAACAATGCCGAAGACGAATTGATCTACTGATGATGACCCGCCAAGTGATGATGACCGCGAAGCCATGACCGTCGCCAAATTCATGTTTGAAACCGATTTCCGCAGCGAAGCGCGCGGCCGCAGGGTCACGGACGTCGATGTGGCGACCGCCCGCGAGCAGGGCTTCTCTGAGGGCTTCGCACAGGGCCGGGAGGCGGCCGAGGCTCAGGCCAGCGCCGCGCTGACCCATATGGCGGGCGTGATCGCGGCCCAGGCCGAACGGCTGCTCGCCGCGCAGGACGCGCGCAACGACATGATCGAGGCCGCCGCAGCGATGCTGGCCGTCAGGATCGCGCGCCGGATGGCGGGCGCCGCGCTGGCGGACAAGCCCAACGCCATCATGGAGCAGGCCGCCCGCGAATGCCTGGTCCACGCCCGCATGGCTCCGCACCTGGCGGTGCGCGTCAACGAGGCGCATGTCGACGATGCCGAAAGGCTGTTCGGCAAGCTGGCGCGCGAGAGCGGCTATGCCGGCAAGGTCATCATCCTCGGCGAGCCGGAAATCCTGCCGGGCGACGCACGCTTTGAATGGGCCGACGGCGGCGTGGTGATCGACAGCGCCGCCCTCGACCACATGATCTCAACCGCTGCCGAGACTGTTCTCGGCCAGCGCGCAGCCTCGACTCCGAGCTGAAGGACACATCGCCATGGCCAACGAAGACCTTCCACTGCCCCAGCTCACGCCAGGCGGCGGCTTGCCCGGCCAGCCTGGGCAGATGAGCATCGACCGCTCCGGGCCGGTGGCCAACAAGACCGCCGAGGATCTCGAGCAGGTCTTCGACGTGCCGGTCACGGTCGCCGCGATCCTGGGTTCGCACCGCATGCCGATCGGGGACCTGCTCAAGCTGCAGCCTGGCGCGGTGCTGGAGCTGGACCGCCGGGTCGGCGAGGCCATCGACATCCTCGTCAATGACCGGCTCGTGGCACGCGGAGAGGTCGTGATCGTCGAGGAGAAGCTCGGCGTCACGATGACCGAAATCATCAAGGCCGAGCGCTGAGCGAATTTCAGGGGGTGCGGGGCGTCCCAACCGAAGTGAAGGATTGAGCCATGAGATTGCTGATCGTCGGAAGCCTCAAGGGGCAGTTGATCACCGCCGCCAAGATCGCCGTCGCCCGCGGCGCGAGCGTGTCGCAGGCCGACACCATAGAACAGGCCCTGATGGTGCTGCGCACCAAGGGAGCGGACCTCGCCATGGTCGATGTGGCGCTGTCAATCCGCACGCTGGCCAATGCGCTGGAAGCCGAACGCATCAGGACCCCGATTGTCGCGTGCGGCATGGGAACCGATGCGAAGGCGGCCGTCGCCGCGATTCAGGCAGGCGCCAAGGAATATGTGCCGCTGCCGCCAGACCCGGAGCTGATCGCCGCTGTTCTGGAAGCGGTGGTCAATGACAAGCAGAGCTTCATCTGGCGCGATCCGGCCATGGAGCGTGTCGTCAAGCTGGCCGAGCAAGTCGCCCGCTCCGAAGCGCCCGTGCTGGTGACCGGCGAGAGCGGCACCGGCAAGGAGGTGATCGCACGCTTCCTGCACCAGAAATCCGCGCGCCGCGACCGGCCGATGGTGGCGGTGAACTGCGCGGCCATCCCCGACAACCTGCTCGAAAGCGAGCTGTTCGGCCACGAGAAGGGCGCCTTCACCGGCGCGGTCGCGCGGCGCATCGGCAAGTTCGAGGAGGCCAGCGGCGGCACGCTGCTGCTCGATGAAATCTCCGAGATGGACGTTCGCCTGCAGGCCAAGCTGCTGCGCGCGCTGCAGGAGCGCATGATCGACCGTGTCGGCGGGGCCGCTCCCGTCAAGGTCGACATCCGCATCATCGCGACCTCGAACCGCAACCTGGCGGACGAAGTGCGCAAGGGGACGTTCCGAGAGGACCTGCTCTACAGGCTCAACGTCGTGCACCTGAAGATGCCGCCCTTGCGCGAGCGCCCGCAGGATGTGCTGGTGCTGGCGGACCACTTCGCCCGCAAGTACGCCGAGTTGAACGGGCTGCCGTTGCGCCCGATCGACGCCGAGGCGCGCCGCGCGCTGAGCGTCAATCCCTGGCAGGGCAATGTGCGCGAGCTGGAGAACACCATCCACCGTGCCACGCTGCTGGCGAGCGGCATGGAGATCGGCGTGGAGGCGCTTCAGACGCCGGATGGGGAGGCATTGGGCGTGGCGCGTGGGGGCCTGGCCGAACGCGTCGCCCTGACGGCCGAGGCGATGACGCGCTCGCTGGTCGGCCGCACCGTCGCCGATGTCGAGCGCGACCTCATCCTGGACACGCTGGACCATTGCCTCGGCAACCGCACCCATGCCGCCAAGATCCTTGGCATCTCGATCCGGACGCTGCGCAACAAGCTGAATGAATACACGGCCGTCGGGATGGCGGTGGCCGAACCGGGGCAGATGCGGATGGGAGCGTGAGCCGCTGACCGAGGCATGGCGGCCCAAGGCCGCCGGGAAGGCAGTCCATCTCCGCGCATGGGCAAGGGTGGATCCCCTTCCCGTGCCTGCGGCACGCCGGCGATGACATCTAACGTGTGTCGCCCGCGGAACGCGAAACCACATGATTTTTCTGTCATCTCGCACTTCGTCATGAATGTGCTATCTGCGATCTTAACAAAAAGAATGTTGGGAGGCATTTCATGATCAAGGCGAACTCCGCGAAGCCGTGGCTTGCGTTCTATCCGCCAGGCTCCCCCGCTTCCATCGAAGCTGCGCCTTTCCGCACGCTCGCCGAGCTGGTCAGCGCTTCGGCACGGCTTTACGGCGACCGCATCGCCTATACGGTGGTGATGCCCAACGGCATGTATGGCGACCTGACATTCGCGGAAGTCGACCGCATGTCGGATTCGTTCGCCGTCTATCTTCGCGACGTCATCGGTCTCGATGCTGGCGACCGCGTGGCCTTGCAGGTGCCGAACAGCCTGCCGATCGCCGTCGTCGCGTTTGGCGTGTTCAAGGCCGGTTGCGTGCTGGTGAACGTCAACCCGCTCTACACGGCCCAGGAGATGGGCCATCAGTTCAAGGACTCCGCGCCCAAGGCGCTGGTGATCGCCGACATGTTCGCCGACAAGCTGCCGGAAGCGCTCCGGATCCAGCCGATCCCGAACGTCATCGTGACGCGCGTCGCCGAATTCATGCCTGGAATGGTGAAGGGCGTGATCGGCCTGGTCCAGAAATACTGGGACCGCTCGATCCCGCAGATCGCGGTGCCGCATATCTGCCTTCCCGATGCGCTGAGCGCTGGCGAGGCCACGCGGCAGGCCCGGAACGTGGCCGTCGAGACGTATTCATCCGCCCTCGAAGCCTCGTCGGTCGCTGCGCTGCAATACACCGGAGGGACGACCGGCGTCAGCAAGGGTGCGATGCTGACGCACGGCAACATCGTGATGAACATGGCCCAGACCATGACCTTCATCGAGCAGCATGTGAAGAAGGGCGAGGAGGTGGTGCTGACCGCGATCCCGACCTATCACATCCTGGCTTTCACCCTGAACCTGCTGGGTTTCTTCTGGCTCGGCAACCGCAACATCCTGATCCCCAACCCGCGGCCGCTGGCCAACCTCAAGCGGGCCTTCGAGAACTACAGGATCACGTGGATCGTCGGCGTCAACACCCTGTTCAACGGCCTGATGAACGAATTCTGGTTCGCGGAGAACCCGCCGAAGCATCTGAAGGCTTCGTTCGCGGGCGGCATGGCGCTTCACGGCGCGGTGGCGGAGCGCTGGCTGAAGATGACCGGCACGCATGTCATCGAGGGGTATGGCTTGACGGAGACGTCGCCGGTCGTCACCGGCAACCCGATCGGCAAGGCCCGCGAAGGCTCGATCGGCATACCGGTGCCGTCCACCGAGATCGCGCTGCTGGATGACGCAGGGCGGCCGGTCCCGCCGGGCGAGGCGGGCGAACTGGCGGTTCGCGGGCCGCAGGTCATGCCGGGCTATTGGCGGCGCCCCGACGAGACCGCGAAGGTCATGACGCCTGACGGGTATTTCAGGACCGGCGACATCGCCACGATGGACCCCGACGGCTATTTCCGCATCGTCGACCGGAAGAAGGACATGATCCTTGTCTCCGGCTTCAACGTCTATCCGAACGAGATCGAGGACTGCCTCGCCCGGCACCCGGGCGTGCTGGAGGCCGCCGTAATCGGCGTGCCGGACGGGGCGGCCGGGGAGGCGGTCAAGGCCTATGTCGTCGCGCTCGACGAGAGCCTCACCGCAGACCAGGTCAAGGCTCACTGCAAGATGTCCCTCACCGGGTACAAGGTGCCGAAGCTCGTCGAGTTCCGGAAGGAGCTGCCGAAGTCGAATGTCGGCAAGATCCTGCGCAAGAATCTTAGGGCGGAGGCCCTGGGACATGCGGTCACTGCGCCCGTCCAGGAAAAGGCGGCCTGAGCATGGTCAGCGCATTCGAACAGACGCTGCTCGCGGTGATGATGGGCGTCATCATGCTGGGCATGGGAGCGGCGCTCACGCCCCAGGACTTCAAGAGTTCGCTTAAGCGGCCATTCGGCCTTTTCGTCGGGTTGGTCTCGCAATACGGCTTCCTGCCGTTGATCGGCTTCGGACTCGCGCTCGCCTTGCCGCTCAGCCCGGAGGTCAAGATCGGGCTGGTCATCATGTCCTGCATGCCCGGCGGCACCACCTCGAACATCTTCACCTACTTCGCCAAGGGCAACTTGGCCCTTTCGATGCTGATGACCGTGAACTCGACCGTATTCGGCGTTGTGCTGATACCGCTGCTGATCGTCGTCTATGCAGCGGGGCTCGGCATCAACGTCCCGGCCGACAACATCGTTCGCACGCTGATCGTGCTGCTCGTGCCGGTGCTGATCGGCATGGGGCTGCGCCGCTGGAACGCCAACATCGGGGCCATCGTCGAACTCGTCGGCGGCGCGCTCGGCATCTTCTTCATCCTGTTCCTGATGGCGTCATGGGTGCCGCGCAACTGGCAGTTCCTGATGAGCACGCCGCTTCCGGTCTTCGGCGCCGTCATCGCGCTGGGCCTGCTCGGTTTCGCCGCCGGCTACCTGTTCAGCGCGATGCTCAAGCTGCACCCGCGCAATGCGCAGACCATCTCGATGGAGATCGGCATCCAGAACGGACCTCTGGCCGTGGCCATCGTGGCCTTGAGCTTCACCGGGCTTCAGCAGCAGCAGATCATCGCGGTGCCGGCCCTTTATTCGCTGTTCATCGTCATCAACGCCACGCTGCTGACCTTCTGGTACAGGCGCGTCAACGAACGGTCGCAACAGAAGCTGCCGGATTCGTTCCTGTGAACGACGAAAGCCCGCGCAAGCTGATTGCGCGGGCCGGTCACGGCAGATCTTGCCCGATCAATAGAAGCGGATCACCCGGACAGGCCGGCGATAATAGACACGTCGCACGGGGCGGCGGTAATAGACGCGCCTGACGGGCCGGCGATAATAAACCCTTCGCACTGGACGCCGATAATAGACGCGCCTGACTGGGCGACGGTAATAATACTGGCTGAATTCCTTATCGGCGTCGTCGAGCGCAGCCTTATCGTCAGCGACGACCTCGACCGCTTCCGGCAGGGCCTTCGCTGCAGCCACAGGCGTCTTTTCGCTTGCAGCCTCGGCCAAGCCCGGTGCAATGGATACGGCGGCCAAGCCACCGAACAAGCCGATCAGGAATGTCCTGCGTTCCATGTTGTCCTCCAGTCGGGTCAACCCGCCCATCTAAAACTTACGCCTGGGCATTCATCCGGCATATACGCAAAATTACGTATATCTTACTTCGCCAATCTGGAAATCTGAGACCCACATGCAGCTGTCATATGCCCAGAACATGGAGGACATGCACCTCGAACGGGTTTTCGTAGGGCAACGGGAGGGCTTCTACATCGATGTCGGGGGAGGGCACCCCGTCGCGGACAACGTCTCGTTCCGGTCCTACCTTGCCGGGTGGCGCGGCCTCGTCATCGAGCCTCAGGCGGCGCTGCACAGGCTTTACGGACATGTTCGGCCGCGCGACGTCGCGCTTGACCTGCTGGTCGGGCGCGAGGCGGGGCAGGCTGCCTTTCATGCCGTCGACAAGCTCCATGGCTTTTCGACGATGGTCGAGGCCCATGCCAGGGGCGCAGCCAGCTTCGGCGCATCCTATGCGACCGAGACAATGCCGGTCGTCACCCTGGCCAACCTGTGCGAGGCGCATGCGCCTGCGGTGATCGACTGGCTCAAGATCGATGTCGAGGGGGCCGAGCCGGACGTGCTCTCCGGCGCGGATTGGAGCCGCTTCCGCCCGCGCGTCGTCCTTGTCGAAGCCATTGCTCCCGGGAGCATGGAGCCGTCGCATGAGGCTTGGGAGCCCATCCTTACTGGTTCAGGCTACAGCTTCGCCTTCTTCGACGGGCTGAACCGCTGGTATGCCGCCGACGAGGCGGCGGAACTCAAGGAGCGCTTCCCGCCCGCCTATCTCGACTGGGGCGGCGTGCGCCATCTTTACGACCACGGACGGGCCGTCGACAATCCGCAGCACCCCGACCATGCGCTCGCCAGCGCGCTCATGGGGCTCGAGCCAGCCTCGCTGCCCCTGGTCGACAGCGCCACGATCTTCGGGTTCCTGACGAAGAACCTCGCCGCCGACGAGCTGCAGGCTCTTGCGTCCAAAGCCACGGTCGAGCGCTTCGCCCATCTGTGGCTCGGCAGCGAACCGCATGGCGATGTCCCTCTGGGCGATCCGACAGCTGCGCTCGAGGATGCGCTTGCGGCGCTCGTCCGCACGGACGCATTCAGGGCCGCGCTCGGCCGCATCGCTGCGCCCTACGATGGCGGCTTCCTGATCGAGCAGTAGCCCTCACGCAGTGAGCCGGCGGCAGGGCACGGCCCGTCGGCCGGGCAAGGCTGCTGCCGCCGAGCCGCCATCCGGATGCCGCGTTTAAGCCTTCATTAACCATCCTGCCGGCAAGATTTGCCTATCGATCCGGCGCGCACCTAGGCGCCGGAACAGATCAAGGCACTTCACTTTTCGGGCTTGGGGCGAACAATGAGCGATGCAACGGCGGGCAACGCGCCGCTGGCAGCCGGCCTGACGCCACGTGCGCAGGCAGGCGGCTTCAATCTGCCCACGCTTGGCGAGATGGGCACTCTGACCCGCCGCCCTGACCTCCTGCTGGCCATCGGCGTCATGGGCATCCTCGTGGTGTTCGTCATGCCGCTTCCTCCGCTGGTGCTCGACATGCTGCTGGCCGTGTCGATCATCATGTCGGTTCTGGTGCTGATGACGGCGCTTTTCATCGAGGAGCCGCTGGAATTCTCGTCGTTCCCGACCGTGCTGCTTGTCGTGACGATGCTCCGCCTGGGGCTGAACATCGCCTCGACGCGCCTCATCCTCACGCATGGCCACGAGGGCCCGCAAGCCGCCGGCCACGTGATCGAAGCCTTCGGCGGCTTCATCATGGGCGGCAATTTCGTGATCGGCGTGATCGTCTTCGTGATCCTCGTGCTGGTCAACTTCATCGTCATCACAAAGGGTTCGGGGCGCATCGCGGAGGTCGCGGCCCGCTTCACGCTGGACGCCATGCCCGGCAAGCAGATGGCGATCGACGCCGATCTGTCCGCAGGCCTGATCGACCAGGACGAGGCCAGGCGGCGGCGCAAGGCGCTGGAGGACGAGGCCTCGTTCTTCGGCGCCATGGACGGCGCGTCGAAGTTCGTGCGCGGCGACGCCATCGCCGGCATCCTGATCACCTTCATCAACGTCATCGGCGGCATCCTGATCGGCGTCGCGCAGCGCGGCATGTCGTTCTCCAGCGCCGCCACCACCTACACCATGCTCTCGGTGGGCGACGGCCTCGTCAGCCAGATCCCGGCGCTGATCGTCTCGACCGCAGCCGGCCTCCTGGTGTCGAAGGCAGGCGTACGCGGCGCTGCGGACAAGGCGCTGCTCCGCCAGATGTCCGGCTATCCCAAGGCGCTCGGGATGTCGGCGGCAGTGATGGGCATGATGGCCATCCTGCCGGGCATTCCGTTCATCCCGTTCGCCTCGCTGGCTGCAGGGGCGGCCTATCTCGCCTGGAAGTTTGACAGGACCAACAAGAGCGCTGCGACTGACAAGGATGCGGCGCGCGTTGCGCAGGATCTGGCCGGGCGCGGGCCGGGCACGACGGTCGACCCCTCGCGCGAGGAGACCATGGCGGACATCCTCAAGATGGACGACCTGAAGATCGAGATCGGCTACGGGCTCTTGCCGCTGGTCAACGGCTCGCTCGGCGAGGACAGGCTGACCGAGCAGGTCAAGGCGCTGCGCCGCCAGCTTGCCGGTGAGTTCGGCTTCGTCATGCCGTCGGTGCGCATCGTCGACAACGTGGCGCTGGAAGCCTCGATCTACATCGTCAAGGTCAAGGAGATCGAGGCCGGGCAGGGCATGGTCTATCCCAACCAATTCATGTGCATGGACCCGATGGGCGCGCAGGTGGACCTGCCGGGCCAGCATGTGCTGGAGCCGACCTTCGGGCTGCCTGCGACCTGGATCGACGGCTCGCTGCGCGACGAGGCGCAGATGCGCGGCTACACCGTGGTGGACGCTGCCACGGTGATTTCGACACACCTGACCGAGGTGCTGAAAGCCAACATGCCGGAGCTGCTCAGCCATGTGGAGACCCAGAAGCTGCTGAAAGAACTGCCCAAGGAGCACACCGAACTGGTCAAGGACATCGTGCCGTCCATGATCTCGACCACCGGCATCCAGCGCGTGCTGCAGCTCCTGCTGGCGGAGCGCGTCTCGATCCGCGATCTGGGCAACATCATCGAAGGCATCTCGGAGGCCGCAGGCTCGATGAAGAACCCGCGCGACATCGTCGAGCATGTGCGCTCGCGCCTCGGCCGCCAGATCTGCGCGCAATACACCCAAGGCAGCGGGCAACTGCCGATCATCACCATGTCGCCGGCCTGGGAGGGCGCATTCGCCGAGAGCATCGTGGGCGACGCCGACAACCGCCACCTCGCGATGCAGCCCTCGCGGCTTCAGGAATTCGTGCGCGGCGTGCGCGAGCGCTTCGAGGACGCGGCCCGCATGGGCGAGATGCCGGTCTTTGTCTGCTCCGGCCACGCCCGCCCCTTCGTGCGCCAGATCATCGAACGCTTCCGGCGCGAGACCCCGGTGCTTGCCCAGGCGGAGATCAATCCAAGGGCAAGGCTGAAGACGGTTGGGAGCGTGTGAGGCAGACGCGGCGGTGCGAACGGTCATGCAGCGGTCATGATGCGGTCGAACCCCCAGCCGCCATAATTCCCCTGCGTGATGCTGGACGGGACATTCCTGTCCGCATAGCCTGCCGTGACCAATCTCCGGCCATGTAGGGCTGGTCGGGCAAGCACGTTCAGCAACGATGGAGGGAGTCAGCGATGTTAAGTTCCAACATTTCCAAGATGTTGCAGGAGTCAGCGCATGAAGGCGGGCAGGACAGTCAGATCAAGCTTCATCGCAAGCACATCCAGGCCATCTGGCGGCATCTCGAAAAGCTCGAGCAGGTCATCGACATCGACAGCGGCGACGCTGTGAGGATCTCTGTCGGGGACGCTTCGATCACGCTGAAGAAGAATGGCGACATCCTGATAAAAGGCGGCGAGATCACCATCCAGGGCAGCCGCAGGATCAACGTGAAGGCAAGCTCCGACGTGACGATCAAGGGCAGCAACATTCGGGACAACTAGATGCTGCATATGTTGCTGCTGTCCTGAAATCTCCATGATCGTCGCGTGCGGAGCCGCTCCATGTCCTATTGGTCCATGCCTCTCGGCTCACAATCCACGCCCCACAACTGCTGGGAGGCTTGCGCCCGCATGATGTGGGGCTGGCGGTGGATGACGTCGCCTGTCAAGCTTGGGCAATACGCTGCCATCGCGGGACCGGTGGCGAAGGCGGACCGCGGGCTCGATGCCGATGAGATGACCAAGTTCTATCAGTCTCTCGGCATGCGCTCGATGAGCAAGGCCAAGGGCTCGAACGTGCGGTACGCTCTTGCGTGGACGCCAGTGATCATCACCAGCGTCTTCGAGGCCAAGGGGCACGCGATGATCGCCTCCGGTCATCGCAGCAACGTCTACACGGTCATCAATCCGGCCGGCATGCAGGTGATCGACTTCACTGGCGGCGGCGACAGCCAGACAGTGACCGAGACGTTCCAGCCCAAGCAAGGAATCGACCGGACGCTTGGGCCGAGCATCTGGTATTGGTGATGCTGCGCTGTAATCGCAGCCGCAGGATGTGAACGCATTGAAGCACCCGCTCACCCCGCCTTCGCATGCTCCGCCTTGTACCTCGCCCGCTCGAACAGCAGCACTACCGGGATCGAGGCCACCAGCGGCACGATGAGGTAGAGCAGCCGCCAGACCAGCAGCGCCGCGAACACCGAGGATGCCGGCACGGCGGGCATGAGGGCGAGGAAGATCGCCTCCATGACGCCGACGCCGCCGGGGACCTGGCTGACGAGCCCTGCGGAGAACGACAGCAGGAAGGCGCCAAGCACAAGCATGAAGCCGGGATGATTTTCCGGCGGCAGGGCGAAATAGATGATGCCGGCGGCGCCCAGGATCTCGATGGGCGCGATGATGGTCTGGATGCCGACGACGAAGGGCTTGGGATAGGCGATCTCGGCAGACCCGATCCTGACAGTCGGCAGGTTCAGCAACGAGCCGATCATGTAGATCATGCAGCCCAGCAGCAAGGCGATGCCAATCCCGCGCGCTGTGGCCTCTGAAACTTTGAACCATGGCGAGAGGCCGCTCATCGGCTGCAGCAACTCAGGCGTGATGACCAAGGCCAGTCCAAGCATCAGCGCCGTGGCGTAAAGGAACGTCAGCGAGCAGATGACGACGAGGATGGCGACCTCTGCCCCCGTCAGGCCCTTCGCCGTGTAGGCCCGGTAGCGCACCGCGCCGCCTGAGAGGACGCTGGCCCCGATGTTGTGGGCGAGAGCGTAGGTCACGAACGCCGTCGTGGCGATGTACGGGAACCTGATGCGGCCATCCTTCTTCAGGTGCATCAGGGCGAGCTTGTCGTACCAGCCAAGCGCAAGGTAGGCGACTATCGCGGACAATCCCGCCAGCAGGAAGCCTTCGAGCGGAATGGCTGCGATCCTCGCGCCGATCACGCGCGCGATGGTGCCGATGTTGGCGAAGATGTCGCCCTTGTCGAGGGTCTCCCTTATCAGCGGATTGGTCGCGGCTTCGGCCTTGAGCTTGAAGTACAGCAGGCGGACCGACCAGATGACGGCGGCGACGCCGATGGCTGGCCAGATGAAATCCTTGAGACGTGAAAACATGCTTGCCTGGCCAATCTTCCTGCAGCGCCGCCACTTGCCGGTGCGCCGCCCCACATTCTATTGATCAGGTCTAGGCGTGTCATGCGACGAACCGACCCTTGAAGGCCACGGATGAGCCATCCATCGCAACTGCTGAACCTCGATGGCCTCACGGATGTTCCGCCCGGCAAGATGGCGACTGTGGTGACCTATCTCGAGATGCTGGCGCGCCCGCCCGCGCGGCCCGATCCTGCAGGCACGGATGGGTTGGCGCTCGATCCGTTGCCCGCCAGCCAGACTGACCGATATCTAGCGATCTACCGCACCATCGGCGAGCGCTGGCTGTGGTTCAGCCGCCTGGTGATGGAGTGCGGCGATCTCGCCGCCATTTTGGAGCATCCCGCCAACATGGCCTTCGCCGTCACGAGGGATGACGTGGATTGCGGCCTGCTCGAACTCGATTTCCGTGAGGCGGGCGCGTGCGAGATCGCGTTCTTCGGGCTCTTCGCCGGCGAGATCGGAAGCGGGGCAGGGCGGTGGCTGATGAACCGGGCGCTGGACGCGGCCTGGCGGCCGGACATCGGGCGCGTATGGGTGCACACCTGCCATTTCGATCATCCCGGCGCGCCGGACTTCTACCGGCGCTCGGGCTTCACTGCGTACAAGACAGCGATCGAAGTGTGCGACGATCCGCGCCTCACCGGCAAGATGCGGCGCGAGGCAGCGCCGCATGTGCCATCGATCGGGTGATGCAGCGTGCCTGGCCTTGAATTGTCGGCGTCATCCCTGGCGGCCCGCGAACAAGATCGATGACGGCAAGGTGGATCCCCTTTCCGCCGCGTTCCGCGTCGCCTGGGACGGCGCATGCTCTCAAGCCTCGCTGCGCTTCGCGGTACGCGTTCAGCTCCGGCTCATCCTGAGGCCGATCGCATCCATCGCCGCCTGGTCGCGGGCGCCTTGAACCGCGCGCTCGGCGGTCTTTTCGCGGTCATCGAGAATCTCGACCTTCTTCATCTCCTCGAAAGCCTCGGCGAGCGCGGCTTTCGCGTCGTCGAGTTGCCCGCGCAGGTTGTCGGCGGATTGCTGAAGGTTGTCCCGGCGGCCCTTCGCCGCCTTCGCATAGGTGGGATAAGCGAAATGCGCCGTGTCGTTGATGCCGGAGCGGGCCTCCTCGGCCTTGATCTCGCGATCAAGCTCGTTGGCCATCCGCTCGAAATCAGCGATCATCATCTCAATTTGCGCAACCCGTCGACGCTTTTCGTCAACCTGGAAGCGCTTGAGACGGATCAAGGTCTCACGCGATTTCATGATGGTCTGTTACTCCTCAAACGCTGGCCTTACCGCCGCGCAAGGGCGGCCCGGCCACATAAACTGACCTTCGCGAGACAATTTCAATATGGACCGCGGAGGTTGACTGTTCGTTACCGAAATGACGAATGTCGAGGGCGTGCGGGAAGGGTCGATGGCACCTGCGGCCTCAAATCGCGGCCTGCGCCTGCCGCGTCAGTTCGCCATGATGCCGGCGAGCATCCGGTAGCTGTCGGCCAGCGACGAGGCCTCGTCCTTGCGCTGCTTCAGGAACTCCTCGAGCGCCGGGTTCAGGCGGATGGCTTCGTCCACTTCAGCGGAGGATCCGGGCCGGTAGGCTCCCAACCGGATCAATTCCTCCATGTCCGCATATGTGCCGAGCGTCTGGCGGGCCTTCTGAACAACGGGCCAGAACGCGGGGTCCGCGGACTTGGGCATCGTGCGAGAGATCGACTTCAGGATATTGATGGCCGGATAGCGCCCGCGCTCGGCGATGGCCCGCTCCATGACGATATGGCCGTCCAGAATGCCGCGCACCGCGTCCGCAACAGGCTCGTTGTGGTCGTCCCCGTCGACGAGCACGGTGAAAAGGCCGGTGATCGAGCCTTCGGCGACGCCGGGGCCAGCGCGCTCCAGCAGCCGGGGCAATTCGCTGAACACCGTCGGCGTGTAGCCCTTGGTGGTCGGCGGCTCGCCCGCCGCAAGGCCGATCTCGCGCTGCGCCATCGCGAAGCGCGTGACTGAGTCCATCATGCACAGAACCTGCGCGCCCTGGTCCCGGAAGTACTCCGCAAGAGCGAATGTCATGTAGGCGGCCTGCTTCCGCATCAGCGCCGGCTCATCCGACGTCGCGACGACGACGATCGACCGCGCAAGGCCTTCAGGGCCGAGGTCGTCCTGCAGGAATTCCTGGACCTCGCGGCCACGTTCGCCGATCAGCCCGATAACCGAGACGTCGCAGGCGGCGTTGCGCGCCAGCATCGACAGCAGCACAGACTTGCCGACGCCTGAGCCGGCGAAGATGCCCATGCGCTGACCGCTGCAGCAGGTGAGGAATGCATTCATGGCGCGGACGCCCAGGTCGAGCGGGGCTCCGACGCGCCGGCGCGCATGGGCCGGCGGCGGGTCGGCGCGGAAGGGATAGACCTTCTCGCCTTCCGGCAATGGCGGCCCGCCGTCGATCGGCCGCCCGAAAGCGTCGACCACGCGGCCCAGCCAGCCATGCGAGGGCCTGATTCCGGGATGCGAGCGCCGCACATGGGCCGGGCAGCCGCGCCGGATGCCCTCCAGCACGCCGAACGGCATAGCCAGGGCCTTCTCGCCGTTGAAGCCGACGACCTCGCAAGGCACGCTGACGCCTGCACCGATCTCGATGTCGAGCCGGCCGCCAAGGCTCATCGCGCCGACAGGCCCGGCGATCTCGACGAGCAGCCCCTGCACGCCGGCCACGCGCCCGTAGACCTGCACCGGGCCCAGGCCATCGAGAGCGGCGTGCAGCGCCTTCAGCCTTGGGGTCGAATCCGTGCTCATGCCGCCACTTCTTCCACCGTGCCCAACATGTTCAGGAAACATCAGGGAAGCTTGCCGAATTCTCGCTGCAGGCTTGCCCCGTAAACGATTCGTTTACCCGCTTCATTAACAGTGACCATGCCGAGTCCGGCATGTCCACGCTCAGGTGTGGCCGTCGCGGTCTTCGGCCACTCGTGGTCAGCCACCTCGGCGTGTCTTGAATGCAACATCGATGTCCCATCGATTCAGTGTTGAGTCACAACGACATAACAAGGCTTGCGCGTGCGACTCACACTTTGTTAACCAGTGTGTCCGTAGCGTGTCGCGTGGTGTTCGAGCAGGCAAGTGATTCGGCGTTGACGGCCTCAGGGAGGCGGCGGCGCAGAGACGGTCATTTGCTTATCATGGGATGGAACGGGGACGATGAGACATGCGCGTTCTGCTGATTGAAGACGACAGCGCGACAGCTCAAAGCATTGAGCTGATGCTCAAGTCGGAGAGCTTCAACGTCTACACCACCGATCTGGGTGAAGAAGGCGTCGACCTCGGCAAGCTGTACGATTATGACATCATCCTGCTTGACCTGAACCTTCCTGACATGTCGGGCTACGAAGTCCTGCGCTCGCTCCGGGTCGCCAAGGTCAAGACGCCGATCCTGATCCTTTCGGGTCTGGCCGGCATCGAGGACAAGGTCAGGGGCCTGGGCTTCGGCGCAGACGACTACCTCACCAAGCCCTTCCACAAGGATGAACTGGTGGCGCGCATCCACGCGATCGTCCGCCGCTCGAAGGGCCATGCCCAGTCCGTCATCACCACAGCCGACCTGATCGTCAATCTCGACACGAAGACCGTCGAGGTCGATGGCCAGCGCGTGCATCTGACGGGCAAGGAATACCAGATGCTGGAGCTGCTCTCGCTTCGCAAGGGCACGACGCTCACCAAGGAAATGTTCCTCAACCACCTGTACGGCGGCATGGACGAGCCGGAACTCAAGATCATCGACGTCTTCATCTGCAAGCTGCGCAAGAAGCTCGCGAACGCGTCCGACGGCAAGAACTACATCGAGACGGTCTGGGGCCGCGGCTACGTGCTGCGCGAGCCGTCCGACACCGAGGAACGCATCACCGCGTGACGGCTGACAAATCGCTGGCACTGCAGAACCCCGCTTCAGGCGGGGTTTTTTGCGCTTAGATGATGCACGAATTCTTCGGCAAGGTCCGTTCCCCAGTTTGCCCGGGCTTCGCCCTGCGCCCGCTTCATCTAACGGCGATCCAGCCGCTTGCGGATCCGGCCGGTCAACGAGGCCGGACCGTCGTGCCAGCATCGACAAGTTGAAGCGACTATGCGGGCGAACGCCCGTCCGGCGAGAGCCGCACGCCGGCATCCGGGCGTCGATCCATATCGCCAACCTGGACCGGGCGGAGGTGTTGCTGGACTGAACCTGGCCGCGCGGGGCCCGCCGGCCGGTATACGCCGCGATGATCGCGATCGACCGTGTATTCGTCCGTGATGCCTATCACCGTCTCGGCGGCGCCCAGAAGCAGGAACCCGTCCGGGCGCAGGTGCCGGGCAAGGAAGCCGAGGACTTTCGATTTCGTTGGAACATCGAAATAGATCAGCACATTCCTGCAGAAGATCACGTCGAATGCGCCCATGTGGCCTTCCGGATTGACCAGGTTGTGCTGCCTGAAGGTGACCATCTGCTTCAGCTTGTCGCTCAGCCGCCAGCGGTCGCCCTCCTGCGTGAAGTGCTTCATGAGGTTCTGGATGGGCAGGCCGCGCTGTACTTCGAACTGCGAATAGACGGCGGCGCGGGCCTTCGCCAAAATGTCGTTCGAGATGTCGGTGGCGGTGATCTCGATCCGCCAGCCGGCCACTTCCCGGCTCATGTCGTCGAGGATCATGGCGAGCGAGTAGGGTTCCTGTCCGGACGAGGCGGCCGCGCACCAGATCTTGAGGGTGCGGTCCGCGGCCCGCGCCTTGAGGAGGGCCGGCAGGATCAATTCCCGGAAATGCTTGAAGGGCGTCAGGTCGCGGAAGAACAGGGTTTCATTGGTGGTCATCGCTTCGACGACGGCGACCGATAGGGCCTCGTCCCCTGCGCGGATCTTCCGCACCAGCGCCGATATGCTGGGCAGCGCATGGATGCGGCAGACGGAAGCCAGGCGGCTGTCGACCAGATATCGCTTCTCGACCGTCAGGGCGAGGCCGGAGCGCTGATAAAGGAATTCCCGTAGGTAAGTGAACTCGCTTTCGGTCATGATGTCTCTCCCGACGGGAAGGAAGACCTGATCATGGCGCCGATGTCGCCGACCGGAAGGATGTGGTCTGCGAGACCCTCCCGGCAGATTGCTCCCGGCATGCCCCAGACAACGCTCGTGGCCTCGTCCTGGGCGATGACCATCGAGCCCGATTTCCGCAGCAGCCGCACCCCATCGAGCCCATCGGTGCCCATGCCGGTGAGGATGACCGCGAGCGCGGATGCGCCATAGGCGACCGCGGCGTCCGACATGAACATGTCGATCGACGGACGGCAGAACTTGACGGGCGCGCTGTCGTCGAGCCGCATGCGCAGCTGCCCGTCGGCCTTCTCGATCCTGAGGTGACGGCCTCCAGGTGCGACATACACTGTGCCGGCGACTGGCGCTTCGCCCTCCGTGGCCTCGCGCACGGGGCGGCTGAGGCGCTGCTGCAGCTGTTCGGCGAACGAGGTGGTGAACAGCGGCGGCATATGCTGCACGACGAAGATGGGCACCCTGCCGCAGACGTCGCCCATGTCCGACAGGACTTGCGACACTGCGCGGGGGCCCCCTGTCGATGCCCCGATGACCAGCGACCTCGGGACGACGTCTGGCCTGCGCAGGCGCGCGGCAACAACATGCGCAGCGGCATCGGGCTGCCTCGCAATGTGCGCCGCCGTCTCGGAGCGGACGTTCCGTGCTGCGGCGCGCGGATTGGCGCCGATCAGGCCTTCCAGCTTGCGCAGCAATTCCTGCCTGAAGCAGAGCGACATGGTAAGGTCGCGATTGCTCTCGGGCTTGGGCTGGATGTCGACGGCGCCCAGGGACAGGCACTGCATCGACAGCCTCGCGCTCCTGGCGGTCAGGCTCGACGCGATGAGGATGTTGCTGGCAGGGCTCACCTTGAGGATTTCGGGCAGTGCCGTCAGTCCGTCCATAACCGGCATGTCGAGGTCGAGCACGACAAGATCGGGTTGGTGCTTCGCCGCCGCCTTGACCGCGCTCAACCCATCGACCGCGACGGCCACGACGAGCATCGACGGGTGCTCGCTGATCCAGCGGTTGAACAGGCCGCGCGCAACGACCGAATCGTCAGCGATCAGCACCCGGGCGCGGCGGCTCGGGGCTGGACTGCCTTGCGATGCTGGATTGTGCTGCACTGTGACCTTGATTGTGCCGAAGGACGATCGCGCGGCTCGTGACCGGGCGGGAAGCGGCTGTTTATTCAGGCGATGCCCACCTGCTGAAACTTCGAGGCCAGGATGTCCCCGTCGAACGGCTTCATGATGTATTCGTCTGCGCCTGCGTGCATGGCGCGGGCGATGTGAGAGATATCGTTCTCCGTCGTGCAGAACACCACTTTCGGCGTCTTGCCGCCGGGCATTTCCCTCAACGCCCTGAGGAAGTCGTAGCCGTCCATGACCGGCATGTTCCAGTCCAGCAGGATCACGTCCGGCAGCTTCTGCCGGCAGATGTCCATGGCCTTGGAGCCATCCTCCGCCTCGGTGATCTGGAAATTAAGACCTTCCAGGATGCGGCGCGCGACTTTACGGATGACGGCAGAATCGTCGACGACGAGACAATGTTTCATGTCACCCACTCCTGGAAACGATAGATATGCGCATGTCAGGCCGCCCGACGTTCGTGGCCGATGGTCTGGACGAGATCGAGGACCACAAGGATGCGGTCCTCCAGCCTGTGGACGCCGCGCGACAATGCCTGCCAGCTCGTGTCCATATGGATGGGGTTCCCCTCCAGCGTCGCAGCCGGCAGGCGCAGCACGTCGCCGATCCGGTCGACCAGAAGCGCGAACGGCTCGCCGCCGACATCGACGCCGATGGCCATGCGTTCGGTGGTCGCTTCCGTCGCGGGAATCCCTAGCACGCGGCGCAGGCACATGGCCGTCACCACCCGTCCGCGCAGGTTGAGAAGGCCCATGACAGCGGCCGGAGCAAGCGGCACCGGCGTGATCTGGCTGGCCGAGAAGACCTCGTGGACATCCTTGATGGGCAGGCCGAAAAGCTGATCGTCGATCTGCAGGGTGACATATTCGAGTTCGTCATCCAGCATCTCCGCCGCCGGCCCTGCGGCGGTCCTTGAGGCGAGCGCCTTGTCGGGGTTCATGCGGCCTCCTTCAGGGGAGCCTGCAGGCTGCCGAGCGCGGCCATGAGGGCCTGACGGTCGAACTTGCCGATCAGGTCTTGAAGCCCTGCGCTGAAGCCCTGCGCGGCAAGGTCCATGTGGGGGATCGAGGCCAGCCCAATGAGCGGCGTAGCCGCGTGTGAGGCGGTGTCTCTGGCCGCGGCCACCACGTCCTGCGCTCCGCTCGCGATGCTCTCGACATCGAGGATGATGGCGCCGAACGTCATGCCTGCCTTGAGCGCGGCCATGGCTTCAAGCGCTCCGGCGCAGCAGATGGGATTGAAGCCAGCCGCCCTGATCACGGGTGCGAGCATGTCGCGGATGAAGGCGGAGTGCTCGACAAGCAGCACATCCGGCCTCGCCGAAGACGATGCCCGGCGCTTGCCAGTGAGCCAGTCCGGGTAGGCCAACGGCAGGTAGTGCGCCAGGTCGACCATGTCGGTCGCACGGCCGCCAATGACGGCTGACCCCAGGATGCCGGGCTCGTGATCGGCGAATTCGACCTCGAACGCCTGCTCGATGATGTCGACGATGGATTCGACCGCCATCCCCATCGTGCGCTCGCCGTCGGAGAAGATCAGCAACGACTGGAGGCCGTCCGTCTTCAGCTCGAGCGAGCCGTGCGCCGGGACGACGGGCATCAGCTTGCCGCGATACTGGGTGACGGGGCGCCCCGCGGTCCACTCGATGCTGGCGCAGTCGATCTCCTCCAGCCGGGTCACCAGCGAAAGCGGCACCGCCTTGAGCGAACCTCCGCCGCCCCTGAAGACCAGCACAGTCTGGCTCTGGATCTGGCCGTCAACCTCCTGGTCCTGCCGTCCGTCGGGCGCATCATCGTCGAGATCGAGCTTTCCGACCGATCTCGCGAGGCCGTTCGGGTCGAGGATCAGGACCACAGCCCCGTCGCCGAGGATGGTGTTGCCTGAAAACAACGGAATGCCGCGAAGGCGGGTCGACATCGGCTTGACGACGATCTCTTCGGTCTGGAGCACGCCGTCGACGAGGATGCCGAACTGCTGCTGCCCGATCTGCGTCACGACCACGAAGCCGGATGCGGCGTCGCCGTCCGGGGTTCCCATGGCGGCGGCCAGCGTGATGACAGGCAGCAGGCGCTCGCGCAGCCGGATGATGCTTGCGCCGTTGATGTTCTCGATGACATGGCTCGAGCCGGGCCTGACGCGGACAAGCTCGCGCACCGCGGCCTGGGGAATGGCGTAGCGCTGGTCCTGCACCGAGACGATGAGAGCCGAGACGATGGCCAGGGTGAGCGGGATCTTCACCGCGAAGGTCGTGCTGCGGCCGGGCTCCCAGGCGATGTCGACCGTTCCGCCGATGGCGTCGATATTGGATTTCACGACATCCATGCCGACCCCGCGGCCCGAGACGTTGCTCACCGTGGCCGCCGTCGAGAAGCCGGGGTGGAAGATGAAGCGGGCGATCTGCGCGTCGGTCATCTTCTCCAGTTCAGCAGGGTTTGCGAGATCCAGATCCCTGGCCTTGCGGCGGATGCGCGCCAGGTCGAGGCCCTTGCCGTCATCAGAGACGCGGATGGTGATCGAGCCGCCTTCATGCCCGGCGGTGAGCCGGATGCGGCCCGTTTCGGGCTTGCCGAGCGCGCGGCGTTCGGCTGGCAGCTCGATGCCGTGGTCCGCCGAGTTCCGCACCATGTGGGTGAGGGGATCCTTGATCTGCTCGAGCACCTGCCGATCGAGTTCGGTCTCGGCTCCCTCCATGACCAGATCGATCTTCTTGCCAAGTTCGGAGGACAGATCGCGGATGACGCGCGGCAGCTTGTTCCAGGCATTGCCGATCGGCTGCATGCGGGTCTTCATCACCCCGTCCTGAAGCTCGGCTGTGATGTGGGACAAGCGCTGAAGAGGCAGCTTGAAGTGCTGGTCGTTCTCGCGCCGGGCGATCTCGACCAACTGGTTGCGCGTCAGCACGAGCTCCGACACCATCGTCATCAGATGTTCGAGCGTGCCGACCTGAACCCTGATGGTCTGGGCCGCAAGGCGCGACTCGGCGACGTCCTCCGACATCCGCGGGGATTTGTGAGGCGCGAACGGATCGGCGGAGGCCGCATCCGCCGCCACGTCGCCGTCTTCAGGCCCCTCGGTCTCGCGAAAAGCCCGCTCAAGGTCGTCGAGCGATGCTTCGCCAGGCTTCAATTCGCGTTCGAGGACCTGATAGACGATTGACCCCACCGCTCCCGACGACGGAAGCGAATTGGCCTTGGTCAAGGAGGACACCTGGTCCAATGCCGTGATGAGGTCATTGTCAGAGCCTTCAGGCTCTGCGCCGGTGTTTTCGAGCGAAGCCAGGATTGTCTTGATGCGATCGATGGACGCCAGCGTCAGCGACACGGCACGAGGCGTCACTTCGGCTCCATCCCGCAGCTGGCCCAGCAGGCTTTCGGCCGAATGCGCGAGCGCTTCAAGCCGGGGCAAGCCGAGGAAGCCGCAGGTGCCCTTGATCGTATGGACCAGACGAAAGATGTTGCGCAGGATGTCGGCATTCGAGGGATTGCTCTCGAACTCGACCATCTGCCGGTCAACGGTGTCCAGGTGTTCGTGGGACTCCGTGAGAAACTCTGAAAGAAGGTCGTCCATGTTTGACGATCCGGTCCACGCAACTGTTACACTGTACGTGGAAGATCACCGTTAAGGATGAACGATCAGTTGAGACGATGGCAGGATCTGCGATTAAACCTGCGATTCGCCGTTTTTATGGTCTTCAGCCTTGGCGACTGTGATCGTCACCACGTCGCCCTCGAGGCCAAAGTCGACGCTCATTCCGGCTGCTACGGCGATCTGGCCGGTGTAGTATGGCTGGATCGCATGCGCGTCGATCACGCCGTTCGCCGCGCGCCCGGCGATGAGGTCGACGGCATGGGGCGGGATGCGCGCGTTCATGCCCGCCGCGGTCAGGACGAAATGGCCCTGCTCTCCCGCGATGGTCCCAGCCACGGTGAGGCTGCCGCCGCGCGGAATCGCGCTGGCTCCGATCATCAGCAGGTTGAGGATCAGCTTGACTTGGTTCTTCGGCAGCAGCGCGCGGGGAACCTCCCAGATGAGGTTGGTCTTTTCGTCTGCGAAGAATGCCTGCGCAACGGAGCCTGCGTCGCCGGTGTCGATCATGGCCGTCGCCGAGCCGGCCGCCCCGAAGGCGATGCGCGCGAACTGAAGCCGCGCTGAGGCCTGGCGCGAACTCTTGCGCACCAGATCGATGGAGAACTCCTTCATCGACGCGTCGCCGGCATCATACAGTTCGATGCCATTGACCACCGCCCCGACCGGGCTGATCACATCATGGCAGACACGGCTGCAGAGCAGGCTTGCCAGATCGATGCCCTCGAGGGACACCGCCGTGATGGTGGCTGGCGCATCGGTCATCATCAGGCTCTCCAAAGTCGGCGGCGAATCACTATATGTTAGGGGTCCGGGTTTACGCGTCCGTATGAACGGTTGCAAAGTGGCCGGCCCGACCACTCCGGCGCAGGGATTTCGTCCGTTGCCAGCCATGTCGCCGATGCCCGCAAGCTATCTCGGCCTGCTCCCCGACCCTCTCGCCCTGAAGCTTCTGGAAGCGTCGCTCGCCGGCGCGCGGGAGTTGATGCTGTTCTGGTGCGGGGTGACGGCATCCTCTTTCAAGGTCGACGGATCCGTCGTTTCGGAGGCGGACCACGCCGCCGACATCGCGGTCAGAGGAGCCCTTGGCCGCATCGGCCTCGATGCCGTCCTCGTCAGCGAGGAAAGCACGCATCATTCGGCTGAAGGCAGCGACACGTTCCTGCTGCTCGATCCACTGGACGGGACCAGCGACTTCCTTGAGCATGGCCCCGAATTCTGCGTCTGCCTGGCTGCGATCCATCAAGGGCGCGCGGTCGCCGGCGCAATCGTAGCGCCTGCGCTGAAGCGGGCCTGGTTCGCCGGCGACCAATGCTTCGCGGTCACGCTCGATGCCTCCCTGACTGTCGAAGGCCAGCCTGAGGCCCTTCACGCCGAGGATCGGCCGCAGCCGGCAAACAGCAAGGCCATCGTCAGCCGCCGCAACGGCGACCCGCGCACCGACGCGGCCCTCAAGGATTGCGGCGTGGAATCGCTGATGATGGTGTCATCGGCCATCAAGTTCGGCATGCTCGCCGAGGGGCGGGCCGACATCCTCGTCCGCCACGGCCGCACGATGGCGTGGGACATCGCCGCCGGCGACGCGGTGCTGTCGGCTGCCGGCGGCGCGGTCTGCGGGTTTGACGGGCGGCCCCTGATGTATGACGGATCACGTGCAGGCTTCGACAATCCACCGTTCATCGCCGTGGCCCGCGCCGACATGGCCGGCCCGGTACTCGACGCCGTTCAGCGGGCGAGCTGACGTTCGACGGCTGGCCATTTCAGGAGCGCGTCGTCAAGCAGGGCCGGATTGCTCCTGAGATCGTTGCGGCTCTCCCTCGTCCGGAACAACATCAGCCTGTCGTCGATGATGAGGAAATATTCGGGCCGGCTCTCGACCGCGCGGCCCTGGGCGGCGCCCACCGGGTCATGGCCGCCGAACAACGGACGATAGACGGCGGGGCTGGCTGCGAACGCTTCCCGGTTCGCCGCGGTGGCGAAGCGCCAGACGACACCTTCGTGCGCCATCTCAAACTGCGCGGAGCCGCCGACGGCGCGCCCGGACGCGAAATAGGCCACCGGGTCGAATCCATGCAGCGCGATGCCGGCCTGGTCATGCAGCACCACGCGCTCGCCTGTCTGGGGAAGCGCGGGGATCGGCGGCAGCCCGGGAATGACGGAAGCTGCTCGCGCCGTGGCCGCTCCGGCGAGGGCCAACGCCGCCACGATCATACATTGCCTTGCAAAGGCCGTCATCGCGGTTGATCCTTTGTCTGGACGATTCGAGCACGGTGCTGGAACCCTCCCAGATCGGCGCAAGCTAGATGGTGCTGGTGTCCGGAACGTTGACGCGACGTGGTGGCTGGAGGGCTTGCTGCAAATGAGGTTGCCAATTCGTTTCACGGGCTCAGGCCATGCGGGCGGGGACCGGTGCGCTTCACGGTCGATGCGATCTTCGGCCTGGCGTCTTGCCGCCATCGCTGGCTTGGCGCTGGCGATGGCATGGGCGCCTCTCCCGGCCTCCGCGCAGCAAGGCGACGGCACGTTCAAGCCCGAGGAACTGGTCGGCTCCGGCCACAAGTTCTTCGGCAACGTCTCGCGCGGGCTGGCGCTCGCCATCGAGGAGGCGGTCCGGCGGTGGGGCGAGCCCAACGGCTACGTCCTGGGGCAGGAGGGTTCCGGCGCGTTTGTAGCCGGATTGAGATTTGGCGAGGGGACACTCTATACGCGCAATGCGGGAGACCGGCGCGTGTTCTGGCAAGGACCCTCTCTGGGGTTCGACTTCGGGGGCGACGGGGCGCGCACCATGATGCTGGTTTATAACATGCCCCGCACCGAAGCGATCTACCAGCGCTTCGGCGGCGTCGACGGTTCGCTGTACTTCGTCGCCGGCTTCGGCTTCACGGCGTTGACGGCCGGCGACGGGGTGACGGTGGTGCCCATCCGCAGCGGCGTCGGCGCGCGCCTCGGCGTGAATGTGGGCTATCTGAAGTTCACGCCCAAATCGACATGGAATCCATTCTGACCTGACATCCGCCCAGCATCAGTCTGGCGTGACGGGCCGCCTCATGGCATGGTGAGCTCCGTGCCGGGCGACCGGCGATGACAACCGGACGCAGGCCGCCGGCCAGGAACAGGCTTCCCGGTCCAGCGGCCTTCGCTCGATCGTTCGAGGTCACTTCCGTTGATCGAAGCTGTGATGTTGGCTGCGCTCGGTTTTCTGACCGCGAGTTTTCTATGGCTCATCATGCTGCCCGCGATCAGCCGCAGGGCGGAGAGGCTGGCGCGCAGGCGGGCCGAGCTGACCTTCCCGATATCGGTCGACGAAATCGCTGCCGAGCGTGACCATCTGCGCGCGGAGTTCGCCGTCAGGCAACGCGAACTGGAGCGCCGCATCGACGAAAGCCTCGGGGCAAAAGCCGGCGCGATGAAGAATGCCGGCCTGCTCAACATGCAGGTTTCGGAACTGAAGACGACGCTCGGCGTCCGCGACATCAGCATCGCGGACCTTGCGGGGAGGCTCGCGGCAACCGAGACGGAGCTCGGCCTGACGCGGGAACGCCTTGTGCAGGAGGAGGCCAACCATGCCTCGACGCGCTCCGATCTCGCCATACGCGGCCAGGCGCTGGCCGAGCGGGACAAGGACGTGGCGGCGCTGCGCATCGAACGCGCGGACCTTGGAGCGACGCTGGCCTCCCGGGTCCGGGACCTCGATCACGCCACGGCGCGGGCCGACAGCCTGTCCAAGGAGCTTTCCAAGACGGCCGCCAGCCTCGCCGACCTCGCCGGCCGGCACCGTGCGCTCGAAACCGAGGCGGACGCGCTGAGTACGGCGCTCTCGCAGAGCGAATTGCTGGCGTCGGCCCGCGCGTCCGACATCGCGGCGCTGCAGCGCGAACTGGCAAGGATGCAGGGTTTGCTGGAGGCGGAGATTGAAGCCCACAGCGCGGTCAAGTCGGAGTCCGCGCAGCGCGGCGCAGAGATTGCGGCGCTCGTCGCGGAGCGGGACAGCCTCCGGCAACGGCTGAAGGCGACGGACGATGCTCTGGCCCGAAGCGAGCAGATCGCGGCCGAGCAGCGCGGGGCGAAGGAGACGGCCGACGCCAAGTTCTCGGCCCTGCGCAGGGAAGCGGACAAGACAAATGCGCTGCTGCGCGAGACGTCGGCAGACAAGGCGCGTCTTGAAGTCATGCTGGCCAGCGCGCGCCATGAGCATGACGCACGGGCGAAAGCGCTCGCGGCGGATCTGGAGGTCATGCAGGCGACGCTGGCGCAACTGCGCGGCGAGCGGGCCGGGATGACGCGCGAGATCAGTGAATTGGGGCGCGAGATCGAACGCAGGCACGTGCGGCTGGAGGGCGAGAACGCCCAGCTGCGCAACGAAATCATCAAGATCGCCGATGAGTTCCTCAACGCGAGGGGCGCGCCGCGAGCCGCCCGGGCCGATGTGGCGGCGGCAGCGCCGGATTCTGCCCCGATGACCGCGCCAGCCGGGCCAGCCGGGCCAGCGGCCTCCACGGCTCCATCCCTTCGCCCCAGGCGGCGGGCAGCCGTCCGCAAGCCGTTGATCTCGACGGTGCCGGACCGCGCCGCTGAATGATCGGGATTGCAGGCCGGTTCTGCAGGCCGGCTAGCGCCTGAGCATCCGGTCGATCCAGAGAACGGCGTCCGCGGCGAGGCGCTTGGCCGGGGCAGGCGTGCGGCGTGCAAGATCGAGCGCAAGGCCCGTGAAGGGCTCGAAACTGAAGACGACGGTTGAACGGCCCGCAGGAATGGCGACCGCGCGGAACAGCACGTTCGCCTTGAGGACCGGCGCGGGTTCCCCGTCGACCTCGGCGCTCCACCAGCGCTGCCACACATCGTTCAGCACCAGATAGCCGCAATCCGGCGACGTGACCTCGATGGTGACTTCGGTGTTCCGGTAGCTTGCGATGACAGCCGACGAGGCGGATGGCCGGGACGCCGGACTGGCGGGAGCGCATATCGCAGGCGCAGGCAATGCGGGCAGGATGACGGTGCGCCTGGGATCGAAGCCTTTGGGCCATGCGCCGGTGTTCAGGATGGCGTCAGTCTCCGCCGCGATGGCGGCCGGCACGACCAGCACGCGGGGCAGGGCGCCGGGATTCTCATAGACGTAGGCGTCCTGCGTGCGCCCGACCTGCCTGAAGGCGCCGGGGGGCAATGTCTTGTCGACCTGCTCGAGCGGCACGCGGCTGGCTATGAAGCGCAGGCCCAGCATATCGGCGAGCAAGGACCTGTAGCCCGGGAAAAGCGGCGAGAAGCTTCGCTGGTCCGGAAGCGCGATGTGGTCGCCCGCTCCCGTCGCGCGCGAATAATCGCCAAGCCTGAGCGGATTGTAGCCAAGGGTATGGTCGAGGCCATGGGTCATCGTCGCGTTCGGCCAATGGAAGTCGATGCCGACGAGCTCAACGCGGTCGCGCCTGTCCGGAGCGGCGGTCCGGGCAAGCTCCGACTTGAGGAGCGCAATCGTCGGATTGGCGCTGTCGGGGCGCAACACGTCGTACTGCCCGGTCGGCAGGCCGGTCGATTCGCTCGGCCCATTGCTGGCCGAGAGGTCGATTCCCAGGATCGCAGCCAGCAGGAGCGCGGCGCCGACGGGCGCGCTCACATGGGCGGCGCGCAGGAACCAGAGCATCACGCCGGCCAGCAGCATGAGGATGAACGCCGTCGCCAGCGGTATCAGCGCCACGTTTCCGCGCTCCAGCAGGAGCGACAGCCAGATGGCGGCGCCGAATGCGCCGATGAGCAGGCCAGCGCCGAAAAGCCATTGCCAGGGACGTGCCGGCCTCATGTCCTGAGCCGCGGCGAGATGCACGCAGTAGCCAGCGAGGATCGCGGCCAAAGCGCCGAAGTTGAACAGCGCGTCGGCGGGCCGCCTGTAGAATGCCAGGCCGGGCATGATCGCGAAAAGCCAGCCGAACACCGGCGTATAGCGGCCCAGCGCATAGATCAGCACGAGACAGGTGGCGATGCTGACGGCGCGGATGGCAGGGTCCCAGGCGCGCCCGCGCAGGATGCCGATGCCGGCGATGGCCAGCAGCGGCAGCGCGCCGAGATACGCCACGCTCATGTTGCGGGCGAGGTAAAGGTCGACATTGCCAAAATGCACGTTCCATGCCGGGCTCGGCTGGCCCCAGAAATTCTCGAGCGGTCCGGCGGCGCCGAACAGGTTGCCGATCGCAAGCGTGAGCAGCGATGAGGGATGCAGGCTGCCTTTGCCCGCTCCTTCCAGGTCGATGCCGGGCCGGTTCGACTGCTCCGCCAGCATGAGTGTGAAGAGGATCGGCACGAGCGCGGTCAGCACGGTCGCGAACGTCATCGCCGAAAGCGGCCTCAGGCTTCGCCACACCGCACGGCCGACGGCGCCCGACTGCAGCCAGGCGGCGACGACCAATCCCGCCAGCGTGTAGCATCCGATCAAGGCGACCTGATCGCGGCCCAGGATCATCAACCCGGCAAAGAAGCCCGCGAGGAGGCCATAATGGGCGCTCCCTTTGCCCAAGGCTCGCGACATCAGCCAGAGCGTGACCGCGAAATAGCTGAGGCTCATCACCTGCCCGATGTGCTGGATCCGCCATGATGCGGCAGCGCCGAAGGCGAACACCAGGGCCGCGGCCACCGCCCCGGCGGGCGCCCAGTTGCGGTCCCTGAACAGCATGACGAATGACAGCGCGCCTGCCAGCAGGGCCGACAGGACAGTGGCGTCGCCCACCAGGGGGCTGGGCGTGGGAAACAAAAGCGCCGCGATCAGATGGGGCGGCGAGAAGATCAGCGATTGGGGATCGGCGATCTGCGGATGGCCGGCGAAGACGTTCGGCGTCCAGAACGGCGATTCGCCGCGCGCGAGGCTCTGGGCCAGGAAGGCGAGCTGCGGCTGGAAATGCGCCTTGGCGTCCCAGGGAATCGTCACGCTCTCGTTGAGCCATGGCCAGGCGAGCATGAGCCAGGCGGCGCAGACGAGGAGGGTCGCCGCCGCATAACTCGGGCGGCGCGGCGGAGATTGGGGCATTTCGGGTCGAGATCCGGGGAACGTTGATTTCGAGCTTGAAGCCTGAGCTGTGAGCCGGGGATGAACGAAGGCCGGGGTCCTGCCCCTAGCGACGCTGCCGATCAAGACCCCTTCCGCTCGCCGCGTGCTCCCGTTACCACCCGCCACGATGATCGAATCCCCCTCCCCGTTCACGATGGCCGGCGTGCGCCGCGGCTTCGCCGCCGCGCAGCCGCTCGCGGTCGGCGTGCTGATCTATGGAATCGCCTTCGGCCTTCTGGCGCGCGAGGCGCAGTTCACGCTGGCCGAGGCGCTGCTGATGAGCGGGTTGGTCTATTCGGGCAGCGCGCAGCTCGTGGCGGTCAGCGCCTTGGGCGGCGGGTCGGTGCCGGCCGGAGCGGCGGCCGTCG
>JANOCI010000130.1:0-25483 GCA_031412095.1 Allobosea sp. | reverse complement strand
GAGGGGCCGATCAGCGTTCCGACCATGACCGCCTCCGCCTCAGACAGGCCGAGCGCCGCCAGCAGCGTGGTGATGTGCACGGACATGCCGTTGCTGACCAATCCATGCGCCATGAAGACGAGGGCCAGCAGCATCACGATCTTGCCGCGCAGGGCGGCGGGTGCGGCGCCATTGCGGCTTGATGCCGTTTCTGTAGCGCCCGCGGGAGCGGCGGCCGCCGTTTCGCGTCCGATGCCGGCAAAATTCACCCCGGCGCAGACAACCGCGTTGAGGCCGGCATAGACCAGGCACAGGCCGCGCCAATCCATGTAGGACAGCAGCCACAGGCCGAGCGGCCAGAACACGGTCGAAGCGAGCCCACCGCCCAGTGTCAGCAGGGTGATGGCGATGCGCGCTTTGTGGCCGGCGATGCGCGCCAGCGATGCGAAGGCAGGATCGTAGAGGCTGCCAGCCATGCCGAGGCCGATGACCGCATAGGCAAGGTAAAGGACAGGCAGGGAATTGGCATAGGCCAGGATGAGGTATCCGAGGCCGCCGACCACGGACCCGATCGCCATGACATTGCGGCCGCCTGCGGCATCGATCAACGCGCCGATGCGGGGCGCAGCCAGTCCGGAAGCCAGCATCGCCAGCGAGAATGCGCCGTAGATCCAGGTCTTGCTCCAGCCGGTCTCCGCCATGATGCGGGGCCCGATGAGCGTTATGCCGTAGTAAAGCGTCCCCCATGCGATGATCATGGTCACGGAGAGCGCCGTGAGCGCCCGCGCTGCGCCGGGGGGCCACCCCGCCAGAGACCAGCGGCGCAGGGCTTTTTCGGGGCTCATTTGGACAATGGCGGCGCGGCCTCGCGCACTTTTGTTTTGAGCAGGCCGAGCCGCTGCTCGCGAAAGATGACGAAGATTCCTGCCGCGATGACGATGGCAGCTCCTATCAGGACGACGGCCGCAGGAAAGTCGCCGAACACGAACCAGCCAAGCAAGATGGCCCAGATCATCTGGAGGTACTCGAACGGCGCCACAAGCGAAGCCTCGGCATAGCGATAGGACTGCGTCATGAGGATCTGCCCGATGCCGCCCAGGATGCCGATCATGACCAGCGCGGTCCAATCAAGCATCGTCTGGGGCATCGTCCAACCAAAGGCGATGGTGACGAGGCCGAGAATCATGGTGAGCATCATGAAATAGAAGACGATGGCGCCCGTGGTCTCGGTGTCGGTCAGCCGTCTCACCTCGATGGTGGCGGCCGCCGAGCACAGCGCGCCGGCCAGAGCGAACAAGGCGCCGATGGCCGGGCCGCCCTGCGCCATCTCCGCGAGCCGGGCTGCGGACAGGTGCGGCGACAGCATGAAGCCGACGCCGACGATGCCGATCACTACCGCACTCCAGCGGTAGATCCTGACGGTTTCACCAAGGACGAGGGCCGCCAGCGCCACGACGATCAGTGGCGCTGCATAACTGATCGCCACGGCGTCCGGCAGGGGTATGAAGCTCAACGCCGCGAACCCGCAGAACATGCCCATCGAGCCGATGACGCCGCGCCTCAGATGATTCCACGGCTGCTTCGTGACCACCGCGTCCGAAAGGTGCCTGAGGTATCCAAGCCAGATCAACAACGGGATGAGCGCTATCGACGAGCGGAAAAAGATCATCTGGCCAACGGGATAGCGCACGCTCATGGCTTTGATCAGCGCCGCCATGCAGGTGAAGGCGAGACCGGAGATGATCTTCAGCGTGATGCCGAACAGTGGCGACAAGGGAATGAACCGCGGAGGGACGTCGCTCTCCTTAGAACACAGGTCCGGTGCTGCGTGAACCGTCCATCATGCAACGCGTGCATGCGCCATCGGATCAGGACGGCCGCCTCCCCTACATTGCTGCCATGAGCGGGCTTCTCCTGGCGGCCGGGCCGGTGACGGGCACGTCCGGGAAGCCGGCCTCCTCGAGAACCGACGGCATCGGCCCGCCAGTGGCCCAATCGAGCAATTCGGCGGTGTGGACGACGGGGATGGCATCGCCGCCCAGCTTCTTCTGGTCCTGGAAGCCCTGGCCGATCTGCGTCATGCAGCCGATGTTGCCGGTCGCGACAAGATCGGGCCGGGTCTTGAGGATGTTGCCAACTTTGCGCTCCCTAAGTTGCCCGGCGATTTCGGGCTGCAGGATGTTGTAGACGCCGGCAGAGCCGCAGCAGATATGGCCTTCAGGCACCTCGTTCACCTTGAAGCCGGCCGCGCTGAGCAGCTTCTTCGGGCCGTCCTTGAGCTGCTGGCCATGCTGCATAGAGCAGGCGGAGTGATAGGCCACGTTCAGCGAGAACGCCCTGACGGAGACGAGCTCGAGGGTCTCGAGGAACTGGGTGATGTCCCGTGCGAGGCTGGAGACCTGCGCCGCCTTCGCGGCATAGGCGGGGTCGTCCTTCAGCATGAAGCCGTAATCCTTGATCGTCGTGCCGCAGCCCGACGCCGTGATGAGGATGGCGTCGAGGCCCTCGCCCTCGATCTCGCGCATCCAGGCATCGATGTTGCGCTTCGCCGCCTCGTGGCCGGCATGCTCCTGGCCCATGTGGTGGACGAGGGCGCCGCAGCAGCCTTCGCCTTTCGGCAGCACGACCTCGACGCCATGCCGGTTCAGGAGCCTGATCGACGCGTCGTTGATCATGGGATTGAGGACCGGCTGCGCGCATCCGGTCAGCATCGCCACCCGGGCCTTGCGCTCGCCCTCGGCCGGGTATTGCGTGCCGGGCCGGGCTGCGGACGGCGGTTGAAGGCGGGACGGGGCCAGCTCCAGCATCGATTCAAGACGCGGACCAAAAGCTGGAATCATGCTCAGCAAGCCCTTGAAAGGACGGCCGATCATCGCGCCGACGATGGCGAGCCGGAAGCGGTTCGGGTAGGGCAGGATGGCGCTGAGGACCTTGCGCAGCAGGCGGTCGTGCCAGCTGCGGACATAGGTCTCCTCGATGTGCGCGCGGGCATGGTCGACGAGATGCATGTAGTTGACGCCGGACGGACACGTCGTCATGCAGGCGAGGCACGAGAGGCAGCGGTCAATATGCGTGACCACCTCCTTGGTCGCAGGCTTGCCGTTCTCCAGCATGTCCTTGATGAGGTAGATGCGACCGCGCGGGCTGTCGAGCTCGTCGCCCAGCAGCAGGTAGGTCGGGCATGTCGCAGTGCAGAAGCCGCAATGCACGCACGTGCGCAGGATCTTCTCCGACGACGTATTGCGAGGGTCGGCAGCGAGCTGTTCGGGCGTGAAGTTGGTCTGCATCGATCCGCTCAATCAGTCGGGTGGGGCAGGGTGGGGCTGTTCATGCTCACATCCCCGCATACATTCGGCCAGGCTCGAAGATGCCTGCCGGATCGAAACTTGTCTTGATGCCGCCCGTGACGCCACGCAGCGCGCCCAGCGGCTGGAACACCTCGACACTGGCCCGCAACTCGCGCGGCGCGCGGATCAGCGTGGCATGGCCGCCGCTAGCGGCAACGGCGGCCCGGATCGTTGTGCTGCTGGCATCAGCGTTTGCAGGCACGGCAAGCCAGACGAGGCCGCCGCCCCAGTCATAGAACCAGCGGGTGTCCTGCACCGCGTCCGCGATCGCGGCCGTCATCGCCGGGGCGCGCGTCGGCGCGGTGGAGATGCGCCAGATTGCGGCGTCGCGCGGCTCCGCCAGGAACTCGGCATCGCGGATGCCGCGCCACATGCCGGCGGAATCCTCGCCTTCAAGCACGATGATGTCGCCGAATGGGGCCAGCAGCAGGCGCAACTGGCCGATGCGATATTCGAGCGAGGCGCTGAAGCCCTCGAGCCTCAGCACAGTGCGCGCGACCGGGCGGCCGAGGCCTGCGGGCAGATGGGCAGCGCCTGATGGCTCGAAGGGCGATCCGAGCGCAGCGGACAATGCGGCGACGGCGCGATCGTCGCTCAGTCCCTTGATCAGCAAGGTCAGCGCGCGTTCTGGCTTGGGCAGCACCTTGAAGGTGACTTCGGTGAGCAGGCCAAGCGTGCCCCAGGAGCCGGTGACCAGCTTGGCCAGGTCCAGCCCCGTGACGTTCTTCATCACGCGCCCGCCCGACTTGATGGCCTGCCCACGTCCGTTGACGATGCGCACGCCGATCAGGCTGTCGCGGCAGGCGCCGGCCTGGATGCGGCGCGGGCCGGATTGATTGCCGGCCACCACGCCGCCGATGCTGGGTTGCCCCGTGGTGCCGAGCAGCGCCCGGTGGTCCATGGGCTCAAACGGCAGCATCTGGCCTTTCGCCGCCAGCACAGCCTCGATGTCCGCGACCGGGGTGCCTGCACGGGCGGAAAGCACGAGCTCGGCAGGCTCGTGCAGCGTGATGCCGCTGAGATGCACCGTCGAGATGGTCGCCTCGGTCTGGTTCGGGCGGCCGATTCCCGCGCGGGTGGCGCCGCCCTGGATCGAGACAAGCTTCTTCGTCAGCGCAAGGTCAGCGATCAACTGCGCGGCTTCAGCTTCGGTTCGGGGAGTGAACAGGGTCATTGGGCACATGCCCATGCAGTGGTGTCATCCCCGGCGGCCCGCAGGGCCGGGAAGGGGATCCATAGCTCCATGCCGTTTGGTGGATCCCCTTCCCGCACTTTCTGCGCGTCGGGGATGACACCGGAAAACTGCCGAAGAAAGCAACGCATCACGCCGCGATCCTCGCCTGCATCACCCTGCCTTCGAGCGGGAAGACCTTGGCCGGGTTCAGCAGCCACCCCGGATCGAACACGGCCCTGACGCGCATCTGCTGGTCAAGGTCGCTTTTGGAGAACTGCACCGGCATCAGGTCACGCTTTTCGATGCCGACGCCGTGCTCCCCGGTGAGGCAGCCGCCGACCTCCACGCAAAGACGCAGGATGTCGAGGCCGCAATCCTCGGCCTTCTGGCGTTCGACGGGGTCATTGATGTCGTAGAGGACCAGCGGGTGCAGGTTCCCGTCGCCGGCATGGAAGACGTTGGCGCAGCGAAGGCCGTAATGCGTCACCAGGGCGTCGATCCGCCCTAGCACGTAGGGAAGCTGGCCGGTTGGAATGGTGCCGTCCATGCAGATGTAGTCGGCGATCTTGCCGGTCGCGCCGAAGGCGGACTTGCGGCCCTTCCAGATCGCGGCGGTCTCCATCGCGGATTTGCTTTCCTTGATGGTGGTGACGCCATGCTGCCGGGCGATGTCGATGATCCGGAGCAGTTGATCGTCCATCTCCTGTTCGGAGCCTTCGACCTCGATGATCAGCAGGGCTTCGGCGTCCATGGGGTAGCCCGCGTGGGCGAAGTCCTCGCAGATCGCGATGGCCATCTTGTCCATGTACTCCATCGCCACGGGGATGATGCCCGCGCCGATGATGGCCGCGACCGCCGCTCCAGCGAGCTCCGGCTTCGGAAAGCCGAAAAGGACCGGCCTCGCCCCTTCGGCGGCGCGAAGGATGCGGACAGTGGCTTCGGTGACGATGCCGAGCTGGCCTTCGGAGCCGATCATCAACCCAAGCAGGTCATAGCCGGGCGCGTCCAGATGGTCCCCGCCGATCTCGATCACGTCGCCGTTGAGCAGGACGACCTTGACGCCGAGGATGTTGTTCGTGGTGACGCCATACTTCAGGCAATGCGCGCCGCCCGAGTTCATGGCGATGTTGCCGCCGATGGAACAGGCAAGTTGCGAGGACGGGTCCGGCGCATAGAAGAAGCCGTCGGCCATCACGGCGCCGGTGATCGCGAGGTTGGTTACGCCCGCCTGCACTTTTGCGACGCGGTTGGCGTAGTCGATTTCGATGATGCGGTTCATCTTCGACACGCCGATGACGACGGCATCTTCTTGCGGGGTCGCGCCCCCAACCAGGGACGTTCCCGAACCACGCGGGATGACCGGAACGCCCGCCCTGCTGCAATAAGCCAGCACGGCCGCCACCTCTTCCGTGGTGGAGGGTAGGACGACCGCCAGAGGCACCTTGCGGAACGCCGTCAGCGCGTCGCTCTCATAAGGGCGCAGCTCATCCTCCGACGTGATGAGGGCCTCGCGCGCCACCAGCGGGGCCAGGCCGGCAATGATCTCCGCGCGGCGGGCGATGATGCGGAGGTCGGGGGCGGGAAAAGCTATAGCGGACATGGGCAGGGCTCCCTGGTCGTCGGCGGATGTTCGAGCCACCCGTCCTCGCTGTCCATCTAGGACATTTTTGGAGCACTTGATATGCGGCGCAATGCCGATCATTGTTTCTTTAATCGAAAAGATCGGCAGGAGCGAAGGCCGTCACCCGTCGCGAAGCGGCGGAGCAAGGCGGCCCGTCCGCACGACAGATGAGGCAGGCGACGGAGTTCGCTCCGTAAGCCCGGGGGCGTAATGGATCGGCTGGGAGACCTCGAAGTCTTTGCGCGCGTCGTCACCGTGCGCTCCATGTCCGGGGCGGGGCGTGAGCTCAACCTGTCGCCGGCGGTGATCTCCAAGCGCATCAGGCGGCGGAGGAGCGGCTAGGGGTCAGGCTGCTGCAGCGGACGACCCGGCAATTGTCGCTGACTCAGGCGGGACAGGGCTTCTACGAACGCGTGATCTCGATCCTGTCGAGCGTGGACGATGCGGAGAGCTGGGTGTCATCCGGCGCCGCGACGGCGCGCGGCGTCCTGCGCGTGTCGGCGCCGACATCCTTCGGCCGGCTCCATGTCGCGCCCCATCTCAAGGCGTTCCTCGACAGCAACCCGCTGGTGACGGTCGAACTCGTGCTGAGCGACTCGTTCGTCGACATCATCGGCGAGAGCTTCGATCTTGCGGTGCGCATCGCTGATCTGGCCGATTCGAGCCTTGTCGCGCGCAGGCTCGCGGCGAACCACCGTGTCCTGTGCGCTGCGCCCGCATACCTGGCCGCGAAGGGCAGGCCGCAAACGCTGGATGACCTCGCGAGCCATGCGCTGATCGCCCACAACGCCGACCAATGGCGGCTCGACGGGCCGGATGGCCCGGTGCAGGTGCGCATCAACGGGCCGTTGCGCACCAATTCAAGCGAAGTCGTGCGAGAGGCGCTGCTCGCGGGCCTTGGCATCGCGCTGCGCTCCACGTGGGATGTCGGCCCAGACCTCAAGGAGGGGCGGCTGGCGCGCGTGCTGCCGGACTTCTCCGGGGGCAGGCGTGTGGCGATCCATGGAGTCTATCCCAGCCGCCGGCACATGGAGCAGAAGGTCAGGATGTTCGTGGATTTCCTGGCGGGCCTCTACGGGCCGACGCCGTACTGGGACGAAGGCCTCGGCATCGTCTGACCGGGTCTGATCCACATCAAGGAAAGGCCGCAATGGCGGCGTGTTATCAGTGTCGCGACAGGAGGCCGCCATGTTCAAATCAATTCTCGTGCCGATCGACCTAGCCGACATCGACGTCGCCCGAGCGGCGCTAGACCAAGCTGTCGAACTCGCCACCGCATCAGGGGGCAATCTCAGGCTGATGACCGTCCGGTCGCTGCTGCCGGTCACCTACATGGAGTATGTGCCAACAGATTTCGAGACCACATCGAAGGCTGACGCTGAAGCCGAACTCAAGGCGCTCGCCGCCGGGCTTGCGCTGCCGCGCGACAAGGTCTCCGTCACCGTCAGGCTCGGCTCGATCTACAACGAGGTGCTGGACGAAGCCAAGGCGTGCCAGGCCGACCTGATCGTGGTGGGCTCCCACCGGCCCACCATGGCGACGTACCTGCTCGGCTCGAACGCCAAGACGATCGTCAGGCACGCCGTCTGCTCGGTGCTGGTGGTCAGGTGAAGCCTGTCAGGCGGCGGCCTTTGGCTTGGGCATCAGGTGCTCCGGCACCTGCCCGGTCCGCAGCGTCATGGGCCGGTTGAGCCGAACCATCGGCACCATCTGCCAAAGCGCGATCGCGGCGAGGCCCACGCCGAGCCACATCGTCGCCGTGTAGCCTTGCGACCAGGCGCGCCAGGCAAAGACGAGCATCATCGCCATCGACACCGCGACGACGCCGGCGAACATGATCCATGCTGCCGCTGGCTTGCCCGCGAGGAACACCGCCTTCGGATTGGTGCGGGCGACGCTCTCGCAGACAGCCTTGATGAAGCGGACATAGCGAGCGCCGCCGCGTTCCACCTCCACAAGCGACCTCCATGATGTGTCGCCGATCGTGATGGTCTTGCCGTCCTTCAAGCGCAATTGCGTGACATAGCCGGTGGACGTGACATTCCCCGGCTTGAAGGTGAAGCGCACCTGCTCGACCGCCGACAACTGAACGCGGTCGATCTTGCGCGTGGAGTCGATGACCAGGATGTCGCCTTCGAGCTTGTAGGCTAGGTCGAAGCCCACTGGCCTCGGCCGCTGCCGATAGGTCGGCGGGCCAAGCGGATCATCGTCATCGGACGGCAGGGGCTGCAGCAAGGACATCGCTGCGTTTAGGCCACACCGGGGCCACACCGCAAGTGGCAGGGGATCCTGCTGCATCCAGCCGAGCAAGAGCGGAGTAATGTTATGGCATGTTGAATGGGAGAAGCCTGCGTGGCCTTTGAGACAGACGACTCGACGCGGCAGGGCGCGTGGCCGGCCACGTATCCGGGCACGACGCGGCGCATTGCGTTTGGCGCGCTGCTCGCCGCCGCTGGCCTTGGGCTTGCCGGCTGCTCGCCGATCGGCGCGTTCAACGCGGTCGCCGGAAGCGATGCGGGCAGCCAGGCGGCAGGCAGCGACATCGCTTATGGGCCGCATCCCCGCCAGCGGCTCGACGTCTATGCCCCTGCGGAGAGGGCGGCCGGCCGGCCAGTGATCGTCTTCCTCTACGGCGGATCCTGGAATTCCGGCAGCCGCAGCGAATATGGCTTCGCCGGCCGGGCCCTTGCCGCGCAGGGCTACGTCACCGTCGTGGCCGACTACCGGCTGGTCCCCGAGGTGCGGTTTCCGGAGTTCCTCGAGGACAATGCGAGCGCCGTTCGATGGGCAAAGGACAACATCGCCCGCTTCGGAGGCGATAGCGGCCGCATCGCCCTGGTCGGGCATTCCGCCGGGGCCTACAATGCGGTCATGCTTGCGCTTGATCAACGCTATCTCAGCCGCCCAGGCGTCTCCGCCTCGTCGATCAAAGCGGTCGTCGGGCTGTCCGGCCCTTATGATTTCCTGCCCTTCACGTCGCAGGCGGCGATCGCCGCCATGGGCAGTGCGCCCGATCCGCGCCAGACCCAGCCGGTGACGTTCGCCAGAGCCGGGGCTCCGCCAATGTTCCTGGCGCATGGGCTGGATGATACGACCGTGAATCCGCGCAATGCAGTCGTGATGGCCGCGCGTCTCCGCTCGCGCGGAGGCATCGTCACCGAGCGACGCTATCCCGGCCTCAGCCATGCGGACACCCTGCTGGCGATTCCGCAATTGACGCGAGCGAGCCGTCAGCCTGTGTTCGACGACATGATGCGGTTCCTGGGTGAACACATGCCGGCGCGGCGCGGGTGACCGGCGATGGAAACATCGCAGCCTGAAGGCGCGCATCTGCGCGAAGGCGGCGCCGGACCGGCCTCGCGGGACTTCAGGCTGGCGGCCCGCATTGCGCTGAGCGTGCTGTATTCGGCAGCTGGGGTTGCGCATCTCGCCTGGCCCGACAGCTTCCTGCCGATCATGCCGGAGATCGTCCCTTTTCCGCGGCAAGTCATCATCGCCACTGGCGCACTCGAGATCGCAGGTGCATTGGCCCTGCACCTTCCACGGCTGATGCGGCCGGCTGGCGTCATGCTGGCGCTCTATGCGCTCTGCGTCTGGCCGGCCAACTTCAAGCATGCCATGCTCGCGGCCGAAATGGTCGGGCTGACTTCAAGCTGGTGGTACCATGGCCCCAGGCTCGCGTTGCAGCCGGCGCTGATCTGGCTTGCGCTGTGGGCTACCGGCGCGTCAGCGCGACAGCGCCTTGATCGCACGCTCCAGCCCGTCCAGCGTCAGGGGAAACATGCGGCCGGACATGAGCTTGCCGATCACGCCGATCGAGTGGGTGTAGCTCCAGTGGCCGAAATCAACCGGATTGAGCCAGGCTGACTTGGGGAAGCGCTCCACCAGACGCCTCATCCAGACCGCGCCGGCCTCGTCGTTCCAATGCTCGACGGAGCCTCCCGGCTGGACGATCTCGTAAGGGCTCATGGATGCGTCGCCCACGAAGACGCAGCGATAATCGGCCGGATACGTGCGCAGGATGTCCCATGTCGGGATCGTCTGGTCGTGGCGCCTGCGATTGTCGCGCCACACGCGCTCGTAGGGGCAGTTGTGGAAGTAGAAGTGCTCGAAATGCTTGAATTCGGCGCGCGCCGCTGAGAACAGCTCCTCCGCCTTCTCGATGTGCCAATCCATCGAGCCGCCGACATCGAGAAAGAGCAGCACCTTCACCGCGTTGCGCCGCTCGGGCCTGAGCTGCACGTCGAGGTAGCCATGCTCCGCGGTGGACCGGATCGTGCCGTCGAGGTCCAGCTCCTTCGCAGCGCCGGTGCGCGCGAACTTGCGCAGCTTGCGCAAAGCCAGGCGCATGTTGCGCACGCCAAGCTCTCTGGTGTCGTCGAAGTCCTTGAACTCGCGCTTGTCCCAGACCTTGACGGCGCGAAAGTTGCGGTTGCCGTCCTGCCCGATGCGCACGCCCTCGGGATTGTAGCCATAGGCGCCGTATGGCGACGTTCCGGCCGTTCCGATCCATTTGGAACCGCCTTGGTGACGGCCCTTCTGCTCTTCAAGGCGCTGCTTCAGCGTTTCCAGGAGCTTGTCCCAGTCCATCGCCTCGATCTGGGCCTTCTCCTCATCGGTCAGGTGCTTCTCGGCCAGTTTCCTCAGCCATTCCGCCGGAACGCCCACCTCGCCAATTGAATCCGAAAGCATCTCCATGCCTTTGAAGACCTGGGAGAAAACCAGGTCGAACCGGTCAAGGTGCCGCTCATCCTTCACCAGGCACGTGCGCGCCAGATAGTAGAAGTCGGTGACCCGCAACTGGGCGACATGTTCGTCCAGGCCCTGCATGAGCATCAGGAATTCGCGCAGGGTGACAGGGACTTTGGCAGCCCGCAGCGAGGTGAAGAGGTTCAGGAACATGGCGGGAAAATAGGTCTTTGAGCCAGGATTGTCACCGGCCGTCAGCGCCTTGTTGAAGACTGACGCGCACGGATCTTCGCGACGCTCGTGCGCGCCTCGCCGCGGTCGATCGTCTGGAACTCGGCGCGGAACTGGTCGCGGCGCTCGTGGACGGATGCGATGGCGAGGCCGAGGGGGATGCCGGCGCCGATCAGCGTCGCCTCCGCCAGATGGAGGCTTGCCTCGAAGGCTTCCGGGACGGCCTCGGTCACGCCTCTCTCGTAGAGCTGGCGCGCATGCGCCCGGTCCTTTGCCCTCGCCACGATGACGATGTCCCCGCGCATCGCCCGCACCGTGGACGTCACAGCCTCCACGGCGGCGCGGCTGTCCATGGTCACGACCACGGCAGCCGCCCTGGAGATGCCGCAGCGTTCGAGGAACTCCGGCCTGGCGGCATCGCCGTAAAACACCGGGCGGTTGGCGCGGCGGCCATTCGCGACGGAGGCGGGATCGGTGTCGATCGCGATGTACGACACGTTGTTCTCGTCCAGCATCGACCCGACAAGCTGGCCGACGCGCCCGAAGCCGGCCACGATCACCTTCGCCTCCGCCTCGGCGTCGGGCTCGGCCAGCGCCTCCTCGGGCAGATGCTTCTCCGTCCGCACCCGGCCGGCGAGCCTGCGGCCCGCGATGCCGACAAGCGGGAGGATGGCGAGCGACAGGGATGCGACGGTGAGGGCGAAGCCCGCGATGTCCGCGCCGATGACGTTGAGGCTCAGCGCCAGGCCGAGCACGACGAAGGCGAACTCGCCTGCCGGCGACAGCAGCGCCGAGCTTTCGAGCGCGCCGGCACGGCCGATGTTGAAGGCCCTCATGACCGGGAAGGTGACGCAGGCCTTCACGACCAGCAGCGCCAGCACCGCGCCAGCGATCATCAGGGGCTGCGCGACGATCTTGGCGATGTCCAGCGACATGCCGACGGCGAAGAAGAAGACGCCTAACAGCAGGCCCTTGAACGGCTCGATGGTGACCTCGATCTCGCGGCGGTATTCCGTCTCGGCGAGGATCAGCCCGGCCAGGAAAGCGCCCAGCGCCATCGAGAGGCCGCTGACGGCGGTGATCAGGCTGGTGCCGAAGATCACCAGCAGGCACGCAGCCATGAACAGTTCGCGGCTCTGGGTGGCGGCGACACGGCGGAAGAGCGGCCTTAGCAGATAGCGGCCCGCCAGGATGATGACTGCGATCGCGCCGAGCGCCTTGAGGCCGGCAAGGCCGAGGCTGCCGGCGAGCCCGCCCGCCGTGGGCGCGCCAAGCACGCTCACCAGCATGAGAAGCGGCACGACGGCGATGTCCTCGAACAGGAGGATGGCGAAGGACGAGCGGCCCGCGGTCGTGCCCAAGCGCTTCTGTTCGGCGAGGACCTGGACGACGAGCGCAGTCGACGACAGGCCCAGGCAGACCCCCACGATCAACGCTTCGGTGGGTGTTCGGCCAAAGGCCAGGATGCAGGTGGCGATGGCTAGCGCCGACAGCGCGAGCTTGACCGCGCCCATCCCGAAGACCAGCCTGCGCATCGTCCTGAGCCGCTCGAAGGACAGTTCAAGGGCGATCATGAACAGCAGGAAGACGACGCCAAGCTCCGCCACATGCTCGAACTGCTCGCGCTCCTGGATCGTGACATGCCGCAGCCAGGCGAAGTCCGGCGTCAGACGTGCCAGGCCGTCCGGCCCGAGCAGCGCCCCCATGAGCATGAAGCCGAAGATCGGACTTATCTTCAGCCGATGGAAGGCAGGGACGACCAGGGCGGCAGTGCCCAGGACGAGCAGGACTTCCTTATAGTTTTCCGGATCAACCGCGACAGCCATCCCGGCAGCGTAGACGATTCTGGGCGAGTGGATAGTTTGCAGGCGCGCCCGCCCGAGGTGTCGCAGATCCGGGGACGGATGCTTGGACGGTCAGATCCCCATCAGGCCCTGGGTCATGTCGGCTATCAGATCGTCGATGTGCTCGATGCCGATGGAGACGCGGATCGTGGCGTCCGACACCCCGATGCGGTCGCGGACATCCTTGGGAACGCCGGAATGCGTCGTCGTCGCCGGGTGGCACATCAGCGATTCGGTTCCTCCGAGGCTGACCGCGAGCTTGAAGACCGTCAGGCTGTTGAGCACCTTGAAGGCCGCCGCCTTGCCGCCCTTGACGTCGAACGAGAAGGTCGAGCCCGGCCCGGTCGCCTGCGCCTTGTGGACACGCGCCGCAGCGGAGCTGCGGGGCAGGGCGGTGAGGTCATGCACCTTCTCGACGGCCGGATGCGCGCGCAGGAAGCCGGCCATGAGCTTGGCGTTCTCCGCGGCGCGGTTCATGCGCAGGCCGAGGGTCTCCAGGGAGCGACCGATCATCCAGCACGAATGCGGGTCGAGTTGCGTGCCGATCGCCGAGCGAAGCGCCTTGATCGGCCGGATCATCTCGGCTGAACCGAGAGCCGAGCCGGCGATCAGGTCCGAATGGCCCCCGACATACTTCGTCAGCGAATAAACCGAGACGTCGGCTCCCTGCTCGAGCGGGGTCTGAAACACCGGGCCGAGAAGGGTGTTGTCGCAAATGACGACCGGACGAGGCCCATCCTGTTCTGATTCAAGTTCCTCGGAGATTGCGCGAACAAGCGCCACGTCTACCAACGTGTTCAACGGGTTGGAGGGAGTTTCGATCATGATGACGGAGACCCTGCCCTTGCGCTTGCGCGCCAGCGCCAGCGCTTCCTTCGCGGCGGCGCGGACCGCCTTGCCGGACAATCCGTCGGCAAAACCGACGCCCGCCATGCCGAAGTTGATCAATGTCTTGGTCACAAGCGTCTCGGTGCCGCCATAGAGAGGCTGCGAATGCAGGATCACGTCGTTCGGGCGGGCATAAGCCAGGATCGTCGTGGCGATCGCGGCCATCCCGGAGGCGAAAAGCAGCGCGGACTCGGCTTTTTCGTAGATGGCGAGACGATCTTCGACGATTTCGGAATTGGGGTGGTTGAAGCGGGAGTAGACCAGCCCGGCGGCCTCGCCCCTCGGCGCCGACTTGCGCCCGGCCACGACATGAAAGAACTCCTCCCCATCCTCGGCGGATTTAAAGACGAAGGTCGAGGTCAGGAACACGGGCGGCTTGACCGCGCCTTCGGACAGCAGCGGATCATAGCCATAGCCCAGCATCATCGTCTCGGGATGCAGCAGGTGATTGCCGATCCGGTCTTTGGAATAGCGGGCTTTTGACATGACGTGATCCTTTTGCGTGCGGCGAGTGTAGCGGATTTGATGCGGCTGGTCGCCGCGCAACTGCAGGTCTCGCGCTTTCGCGGGCGGAATGACGCGATCAGGACGTGCCGTCCGCTATCATGATCCCGAGCCCGTCGAAGGATGAGCTTCAGCGTGCGCGCCTCGGGCGCTAATCCTTCGACGGGCTCGGGATGAGGATTTCGGGGCTTGCGCTGGGCGATATTCGGCTTCAGGCCGGCCTTCGTTTGCTTCGCTGCGGTCGAAGCAATCAGGATTATTGCGGACTGTGCGTCGCGGCCGTAGACATCGCGAACCAACGAAAGACATCCGATGCGATTTTCAGGCACCAAGGACTACATCGCCACCGACGACCTCAAGGTCGCCGTCAATGCCGCGATCACGCTCGAGCGTCCCCTGCTGGTGAAGGGCGAGCCTGGCACCGGCAAGACGGTGCTGGCCGAAGAGATCGCGAAGGCGCTCGATTCTCCGCTGATCACTTGGCACATCAAGTCGACCACGAAGGCGCAGCAGGGCCTATACGAATACGACGCGGTCAGCCGCCTGCGCGACAGCCAACTGGGCGATGCTCGGGTCTCCGACATCGGCAACTACATCAAGCGCGGCAAGCTCTGGGAGGCGTTCGCCGCGCCCGAGCGCCCGGTGCTGCTGATCGACGAGATCGACAAGGCCGACATCGAGTTCCCGAACGACCTTCTGCTCGAACTCGACCGCATGGAGTTCCACGTCTACGAAACAGGACAGACCATCAAGGCCGCGCGCCGGCCCGTAGTCATCGTGACGTCAAACAACGAGAAGGAACTGCCCGACGCGTTCCTGCGCCGCTGCTTCTTCCACTACATCCGCTTTCCCGATGTCGAGACGATGCAGGCGATCATCGAGGTGCATTTTCCGGGCATCAAGAAGCGGCTGACCGAGGAGGCGCTGAAGCTTTTCTTCGAGGTGCGCGAGGTTCCCGGCCTCAAGAAGAAGCCCTCCACCTCGGAGCTGCTCGACTGGCTGAAATTGCTGGTTTCGGAGGATATCGGCCCTGAAGTGCTGCGCGAGCGCGATCCGCGCAAGCTGATCCCGCCGCTGCACGGCGCGCTGCTCAAGAACGAGCAGGATGTGTCGTTGTTCGAGAAGCTGGCATTCATGGTGAGGCGCGAGGGGCGATGACTAATGATCTGGCTGCTGATCATCGCATTGGCGGCAGGAGTGATTAAGGCCTAGCTTTTGTACCAGGCCTCGACTTCGCCGCTCAGCTTGATCGTCAGCGGATTGCCGAAACGGTCCTTCGATTTGCCGGCCGCGACGCGGACCCAGCCTTCCGAAACGCAGTATTCCTCGACGTCGAACCGCTCCGCGCCCTTGAAGCGGATGCCGACCTCGCGCTGCAGCGCCTCCGCATCATAGAACGGGCTGCGCGGATTGACCGAAAGCCGGTCCGGCAATGGCGATGCGGGCGGCGCGGGGAGGTCGGTGTCGTCTGTCATAGGAGGCTCTTGCGGTTCGATGAAAGCGCGTCGACGCTGCTCATAGGCTGATCCCGCGCAGAAATCCAACCGGCATCAGTCCAAGCATCGGCAGCGGTTCCGCATTCTGCCGCCCAGATCTACGCAAAAGGATGGATTGCACTTTCGGCTTAGGCCGAAAGAGCGCTTTGCCGCGTGCGGATTGTCGCTGAACATGTCCCGGTGCGATTTGCCGATGTCCGAGAGGTTGAAGGTGCCGGATGATCCGATGACGTGGATGATCATGGCTGGCAATGCGGTCGTGCTGATGATCCTGTTCATGCTCATCAGGCGCAGGCGGCCCCTCTGAATGAAAAAGCCTGCAGCGGGGCTGCAGGCTTTCATCCGTCAGGACCGCGCTCGGCGGCCGTCGAACGGTCCGTTCGCTCAGTTCTGGACCTGTGGCTCGTCGCCCTTCGGCTCGGTCGATTTCCGCTCCTGCTCGCGCCGAGCCTCGCGCTCCTGCATGAAGTGCTCGAACTCGGTGCGGTCCTTGGCGCGCTTCAAGTCGTCAAGGAACGCTGCGAAAGCTTCCTGCTCGGCGACAAGCTTGCGACGCTCTTCCTCAAGACGGTCCAACGTCGCCTTCTTGTAGTCCTCGAACACGGCGTTGCCGCTGTTGCGCGAAAGATCCCGGTTGGTCTGGGACCAGGGCGCGGCATTCCACCCCGTCATGTTGCCCATGCCGGAAAAGGCGAAATCGGCCTTTTGCCTGCGAGCTGTCCAGAGGTTCCAGAACAGGATCGCGACGCCGATCGGGGCGAACACGATGAAGCCTATGACCATGGCCGCAATATTGAACGGCGACCAGCCATAGCCCGGCCGCCAGCCGTTGGAACGCCACTCAGCCTTCCGCGCTCGCCATTCGGCCTTGCGCTCATCCTTCCAGGCTCGGTACTCGTCGCGGCTCATGCCTTGACGGTTCCAGTTCTGACTGCAGGATCCCACGTCACTCTCCTATGTTAATGTGACTTACATTTACATAACGAGAGCTTACGGCATTTTCAAGTCGCCGCCTGCCGGGTTGCGGAAATTTAATGTGCTAGTCTGGCGCAAGGCGCGTCTGCGCCAAGGCCGGTCAATTCCGGACCAGCGCGCCGCGCACGAGGCGCTCGACGCCTTCGACCAACAGTTCCTGCGGATTGACGCCGAATCCGCGCTGCAGCTGCCCGCTGGCGGACAGCATCGCCACGCCGTGGGACAAGGCCCAGACCTGGCAGGCGAGCTTCAAAGGATCGACGCCATTCGGCGGTGGATCTCCAATGAGCGGCTTGAGGGCTTTGACGAGCGCTTCGAAACCGCTTTCGGGCAATGCGCCGGGCTCAAGCATTGCGGCGTCGGAACCATGGCTGCCCATGAACATCGCAGCATAGGAACCGGGCTGCTCCTTGGCGAACGCGAGGTAAGCCAGCCCCATGGCGCGGAACGCTGCAATCGGGTCGGCATGGCCGGCAAGCGCACCTTTCTGCCGGGCTGCGAAGTCCTTGAAGCCGCCCAGCGCCACCTCCTGAAGCAGCGCCTCCTTGTCCCTGAAGTGCCGGTAGGGGGCGGCCGCGCTGACCCCGGCCCGCCTGGCGGCGTCAACAAGCGTGAAGCCCTGTGCGCCGCGCTCTGTCAGCAACTGCCGCGCCGCCTCGACCAGCGCATCACGCAGATTGCCGTGATGGTAGCCTTTGCGCGCAGCGAGGTCCGATGTAAATGGTGTTGACATTATCGATATGTGGCGGACGTCTGCCGGGCTGGCAAGTGCGCATCGGCGCGATGGCCCGGAATCATCCGCGCTGGGCATGGCCTTGCGGAGCAAATTCCCGTCCCGCCAGCAGGCCCGGCATTCGCGGCGGGCGGCTTCAGCGAGCACAGGAGCAGCCCCCATTGGCAAGCCCGTCTGGTCATGACTATGTAACCGTCGGCGAAGCAGCCGTCATTGCGTCCTCGCTATCCTGCCTCCCGACCTCGAACATGAGCGCGAAACTGACTGATGCGCCGCCTCCTCATCCTCCGCCACGCCAAGTCCGACTGGCCCTCCGGCCTCACTGATCTTCAAAGGCCGCTGGCGCCACGCGGGCGCATCGCAGCGCCGCTGATGGGCAAATACTTGAGGGCTGAGATGCTGATCCCGGACCTGGCCATCGTCTCGGCAGCTTTGCGCACGGTGGAAACGTGGGATCTGGCCGCGCCGGAACTCGGAGAGGATGTGCCTCGCCTCATCGAGAACCGGATCTATGAAGCGCCATACGAGACCCTGCTCGACGTCATCCGCGCGGTTCCTGACAACGTGCGGACGGTTCTTCTCGTCGGGCATAATCCTGGCTCCGAAGAATTGGCTGAGGCCATGACAGGATTTGGCGATCGTTTCGCGGCGCAGCGCATGCAGCGCAAGTACCCGACCTGCGGTCTGGCCGTGCTCGATTTCGATGTTGAAAGCTGGGCGGACCTGTCCGAGCGTTCGGGCCGGCTCGACCGCTTCGTCACCCCCGCTTCGCTGGGGAACGGGCCCGACGAATGACGGCCGCGTCGCTTGGCTGGTTTGAAAGCGCACGGCAGGCGGCGCTGTCTTTCAGCGAGGCCATCGTCGGCGTGGCGAACCCCACCTTGCGGCTCGGCGTCACCGGCCTTTCGCGCTCAGGCAAGACGGTCTTCACCACGGCGCTTGTTCATCATCTCACCAACGGCACGACTTTGCCGCTGCTGCGTGCTTCGGCCGAAGGGCGCATCGCCCGGGCGAGGCTTGCGCCGCAGCCTGACCAGGGCGTGCCGCGCTTCCCGTTCGAGACGCACCTGGCTTCGCTTCTGGGGCAAGACAGGGCCTGGCCGCAGTCGACGCGCCGCATCAGCGAACTACGGCTCGAGATCGACTTCGAGCGCTCCGGAGGCTGGCGCACCGGGCCATCGACATTGACGCTCGACATCGTCGACTATCCCGGCGAGTGGCTGCTGGATCTTGGCCTTCTCGACATGAGCTTTGCGGAATGGTCGCGCCGCACCATCGCCGACGCCCGCAAGGCGCACCGGCTGAAGCTGGCGCAGCCATGGCTGGCTCTTCTGGCCACGCTCGATCCGCTCGGCAAGGCTGACGAAACTGCGGCTGAGGAGGCCAGCGCGGCCTTCAAGCGTTATCTCGCGGCCCTGCGCGCCGATCCCGAGATGGTGGCCGTGACGCCGCCTGGCCGCTTCCTCATGCCGGGCGACCTTGATGGATCGCCCGCGTTGACATTCGCTCCCCTGGAAATGCCGATGGACGCGGCCGCCAATCCGGGCACGCTGTCGGGCCTGATGGAGAGACGTTACGAGGCCTACAAGCAGTTGGTGGCGCGGCCGTTCTTCCGCGATCATTTCGCGCGGCTCGACCGGCAGATCGTGCTGGTCGACGTCCTTGCCGCGCTGGATGCGGGGCCGACCGCGCTCGCCGATCTCGAGACATCGCTGGGCGATGCGCTTTCGGCGCTTTCGGTGGGGCGGAACACGCTTTTTTCGACCCTTTTCAGCCCCCGCATCGACCGAGTGCTGTTTGCCGCCACAAAGGCCGACCACATTCATCACGCCGAACATGAACGGCTGGAGCGGATCATGGAGATGATCGTGGGCCGGGCCCGAAGCCGAGCCGAGGGTTCTGGCGCCGACGTGCGGGCCATGGCGTTCGCCGCCGTCAGGGCGACCCGGGAGGTGCGGGTGGAGGACCGCGGCAAGAGCCTGCTCGCTATCGCCGGCACGCCCGAAGCTGGCGAGACGGTGGGTGCGGACAGCTTCGACGGCTTGACCGACGCGGCAGTCTTTCCGGGCGAGCTGCCGGCGAACCCTGCCAAGGTCTTCGACCGCAACGCGGAGCGCTGGCAGGTGCGGGCTCCGCGCTTCCGGCCCCCGCTGGTCGTGCCGGATGCGGGCGGGCGCATGCCGCCCATGCCGCACCTGAGGCTGGATCGCGCGCTCGACTTCCTCATCGGCGACAGGCTTGCGTGATCCCATGACGCCCAGATCGAAAAGCGCCGAATCCCGTCAGGGTTCCTCCGCCGCAGCGCCGCGCGCCTTTCGGCTGGACCCCGAGACGCTGGATGCGGCGGGGATGACGCCCGCGGACCCGCGCGTCGCGATCATGCCTGAGCCGGACGCGGCGGACCCCGTCCCCGAGGCGGCGACGCCGCGCCGCAGAGGCTTGCGATGGGTGCATGTGCTGCTGTCGGCGCTGGGCGGACTTGCCGCAGTCTCCATCTTCCTGTGGGCGCAGAATGCGGTCATCGCCGCGATCCGGCAATCGGACGCGCTGGGGTTCATCGCCCTGACGCTGGCCGCTCTTGTCGGCCTTGCCACCCTCGTGATCTCGTGGCGGTTCGTGCGCGACCTGCTGCGCGAACGCAAGATCGAACGGCTCAAGGTGGAAGCTGCGCGGATTCTCGTGACGCGGTCCGAGGATGGCGCGCGCCGCGTCACGGCAGCTTTCGTGGCGCTGCAGGCCGCCAGGCCGCAGACAGCCGCGGGCCGTGCGCGCTTCGCTGCTGCGCTGCCGCAGATGTCCGACGGGGGCGACATCATGGCCCTAGCCGAGCGTGAGCTGATCGAGCCGCTCGACAGGCTGGCGGCCGAGGAGATCTCGCGAGCGGCCCGGCAGGTCTCCGTCGTCACAGCCGTGAGCCCTCGCGCCCTGATCGACCTGGTGTTCGTGGTGTTCGCGGGTGCGCGGCTCCTGAGGGCGATCACGGCGATCTATGGCGGCAGACCCGGCCTGTTCGGCTTGCTCCGGGTGGCGCGGGCCAGCATCTCGCACCTGTTGGTGACGGGAGGGCTTGCCGCAGGCGATGCCGTGATCCAGCAGCTTGTGGGCCAGGGGCTGGCGGCGCGGCTCTCCGCGAAGCTGGGCGAAGGCGTGCTGAACGGCCTGATGACGGCGAGGTTCGGGCTTGCAGCGCTCTCCGTCTGCAGGCCGATGCCCTTCGTCGAATCCCGGCCGCCGACCCTGAGCGATGTCGCGTCCGGGCTGCTGTCATCGGGCAAGGACGAGGCGAGACCAAGCTAGCGCAATGCGGGCGACCGCAAACACTCGGTCCGCACCCGACCGTCCTCATCCTGAGCCCGTCGAAGGAGGAGCTCCAGAGAGGTCTGCAGGCTGAAGCTCCCCCTTCGACGGGCTCCGGATGAGGATTTTCTGAAACTGTGCATCGGCCGAAACCGCGTGCTGCCGCGACCGCGATCAGCGCCGGACGTTCAGCATACTGTTCAGCCCAGGTAGTTGGTGAGCGTGAGGCGCGAAAGGATCGCGGTCGTCTGGTATGTTGCCTGCAGGCGGGTCTGCAGCGCCTGAAGCGACGTGATGACCTCCTCCTCGTTGGCGTCCTCGACATTCGAGCGCGCCGTCTCCAGAAAGTTGCCCGTGATCTTGTGGCGGTCCCTTGCGGACGCCATCGCGACCTGGGCGGTGGAGATCTCCATCGCGATGTCCTGCGGCTTCTGCGTCGTGCTGAAGGCCAAGGTCGTCCTGACGCGGTCCGCCACGGCTTCGTAGCGGTCGCGCGAGTTCGGATCGGCGCTGGTGAAGCTCGCCGTGGCGAATACGGCGAAGCCGACGAGGCTCTCCCGGAACGCCTCTTCGTTCGCCCGGGCGCCGGTCGCCACCACCTGCGCGTCGTCGACCTGCAGCGTCGCGGTGTTGCGGGCCGCGATGGCCGTGTTGTCGTCGCCCTTGTACCAGATAACCGTGGCGCCCGGCAGGGAAGCAGCCGGCGGCGCGGTGGCCGTCGCAAAAGGCGGGCCGGGCACCCGCAAGGGTTGGTTTCCGGCGCTGCCATTGAAGAAGTCGCGCGCGGCGACCGTTGCGGATGCAGCGCTGAGCGACGTGCGGGTCTCCTTTTGCAGCGCAGCGGTGATGGACGCCCCGATGTTGGCCGCCGTCGCCGCAGGTGTCGCGCCGATTGCGAAACCGGTTTCCGCAGGCCCTGTGCTGGTGGCCGAGCGCGCCTCCAGTTCGATGGTCTCGGTCGTCCCGTCCGGAAGGTTCAGCGCGAGGGCGATCTTCTCGCCGACGTTCGGATTGGTGGTGACAGTGAAGCTGGCGCTGGCGGGCGGGCCCGCGACGAAGGCTGCGCCGATGGCCGTCGTGCTGCTGGTCACGCCGCGGATCGTGTAGCCGTATGGCGGGTCCGCGACCTCGCGCGCGATGTTGACTGAGGCGCCGGCGACCGTGCTCGTCAGGCGGCCAAGGTCGCCAACGCCGGCGTCCGCCTGCTGGCGTTCGCTGATGAGCTGTTTGACGCCGGCACGTCCGGCGCCATCGCCATCCATGATGAGGTTGAACGATTCGACGGGCTTGACGTCGTGCGTCCGGCCGGAAAACAGGAAGCGGCCGCCGACATCGACGTTGAGGCGGTCGATCGCCGCCGACAGGCGGTCGCGGGCGAGGATCTGGCCAGCCACTTCGCCGTTGGCGGACTGCACATATGCGCCGGGCCGGGCGTCTCCCCTGGCGTCTGCCGTGCTTTTCGCCAGGTTCTCGATCGTCTGGTTCATGAACTTGATGCGCATGTCGCCCTGGTCGATGGACTTGCTCCAGCCATCGAGCGTGCCGAGCTTCGAGCGGGTGTCGAGGCTGATGCGGCGCTCGACGCCGAGGCCTGCGAAACTTGCCGCTTTCTTGCCAGTGGCGAGCTGCCGCTGGAGATCCTCAAGCTGGGTCCGCATCTCGAGGAAGGTCGCGCCGTTGCGGCGGGCTGCTCCATAACCGGGAACGAATGGGTCGATCGCCATTGCCTTAGCTCCTCAATCCACCATTACAGCCGCAGCAGCAGGTCCATCATCTCGCGCACGGCGGAGATGACGCGCGCATTGGCGGCGTAGGCATTCTGCAACTCGACCAGGCTCGACATCTCCTGGTCAATGTTCACTCCGGATTTCTCCGTGAAGCGGGACTCCACCGCCTTCAGCGCAATCTGCTGGCCTTCGTCGAGGCTTGCGGCGCTCTGGATGGTGCTGCCTTGCGTCTCGATCAGACGCTGGGCGAAGTCCTGGATGCTGGCGCGGTACGACGTGGAGGCGCCGCCGACGCCGGTCTGCGTCGAGAACACGCGCACCTGGCCTGTCAGGCGCTGGTACATCATGTCCGGGCGTGACTGCTCGCCCTGAGGAATGGTCGAAGTGGACGAATATTGGACCAGCAGGGCCCGGTTGCTGACGATTTCCTTGTTGACGTCGATGCGGGCCGATAGGCCGCGCATCTGCGTCCAGCCCTCGAATGAACCGGTGTAGATGCCGCCGGAGACGCCGGTGTCGACGAAGAACGGGAACTCCGTGATCGGGGCGGCCGGCGGCGCCGGCTGCGGCCCTGTCGTGGTCGTCACGGTCGGGCGCGCCACCAGGGCGTTCACGTCGCGCGTGTTGCCGGCGCCGTCGTCGACGATGCGGAGCGTTGAGCCGGCAGGGTTGCTCACCGTGAACCCGGCTCCGACGGCTGCCTGGATCTGTGTGACGACGCTGGCCATCCCCAGTGAGAAATCGATCCCCACGACCCGGTTGTCGGCGGAACTGAGGCCAGAAGCCGCGATGCTGGCCACGGCGGCGGCGGAGTTCGTCCGCACGAAGGTGAAGCGTGCGGCCTGGCCGGTGGTGCTGTCGGTGTAGTCGAGCGTGATCTGGTTGCCGGCGAGAAGAGCCGCCGTGTCAACGTCGAAGCCGGTCGCGGCGCCGGCGACGGCCGCCGCGCCGTTGACCTCCCTGTCCGACAGCGCGCTGGCCATGTTGGCGGCGAGTTCGTCCAGCTGGTTTTGCGCGGTGACGAGCGTCTTGTCCCGCAGTTCGATGAGCGCGGCCAACTGCCCGGATCGGATCGAACTGTTCGCCATGAGGTCCACCGACCCGCCGAATCCGGTCTCGGCGCGCAGGATGCCGACCCCGCTCAGTGCCGGGTCAGGGTTGTAGAGCTGGTCGGCGCCGATCGATGCGGCGGGATCGAACGCCAGCTTCGTCGCGTTCGAGCCAGCGAACAGCGTGACGCCGGACGTCGTGAAGATGTTGAAGCTGCCATTGCCATTGTCGGACGTGCGGATGTCCATGTAGCTTGCGAGCTCGGTCAGGAGCCTGTCGCGCTCGTCCAGCAGGGGGGGCGAGGACGACTGCGAGCCATTGGCGTCCAGTATCTTGCCGTCATTGGCCTGGATCTGCGTCAGGATGCGGTTGACGTCGTTCACCGCAGCGCTGATGGCCTCCTCGGCCTGGCCACGGAGATCCTGCACGCCGCCTGAAAGGCTTCGCAGCCTCCCTGCCATCTCTTGCCCCGCCGCGACGACGTTGGTGCGGTGCGCGTAGTTGGCCGGATCGCTCTTCATCTGCTGGAGGGCGTTGGTGAACTTCGACAGCGCCGATCCCAGCGAGCTCGATGAGTCCGGCGGACCATACACCTGGTCCAGCGCGCCCAGCATGCTCGCCTTGACGCCGGTGTAGCCGCCGCCTGACGTCTCGTTCCAAAGCTGCTTCTGAACGACCTTGTCGAGCATCCGCTGGACGCCGGCAACCCTGGCAAAGCCAGCCTGGTCGCCCATTGGCTGCTCGACGACATTCGCCCGGCGGCGGATATAGCCGGCGGAATCGGCGTTGCTGATGTTCTGTGAGACAATGTCCAGTCCGGATTGCGTCACGCGCAGCCCGGATAGGGCGTTCGTCATGACGCTGCCAAGGCCCATTGTCGTGCTCTCCTAAATCTGGGTGACGGTCGCGCGGATGTCAGCGGATGATGTTCAGGATGTCGGACAGCATCTGCTGAGAGGTGGTGATGACGCGTGTGTTGGCCGAGTAGGCCTGCTGCGTCACGATCATCTTCGAGAACTCATCCGCGATGTCGGTGTTGGACTGTTCGGTGGCGCTGCCCACAAGCTGCGTGCCGCCCGAAGACGCCGAGCCGACAAGCGGCAGGCCTGATTCAAGCGTCTCCGCCATCGCGCCCCCATCAAGCCGCTTCAACGAATTGGGCGACGCGAACCGCGCGGTAAGCAACTGCGCAAGGGGCCGGGTCTGTCCGTTGGAGTAGCTGCCCTGAACCTTGCCGTCCTCGGAGATGGCGGTGTTCTGGAGGACGCCCGCCGAATAGCCGTCCTGCCGGATTGCGTTGGCTTCGAGCTGTCCGACATTCTGCGTCGAATACACCTGCTTCATGCCCGAGCCGCCCGCGCCCGTGGTCAGGTTGATGCCGGTGACCGTAACGCCGTTGATGGTGACCGCCGGCAAGCCCAACGTGGGGGCGGAAGTCAGGTTGCCCGAGGTGTCGAAGGTGAACTGGCCAGCCGCGCCGGCGCGTGTCCAGCGTGTGGCGGCGCCTGTAGCGGCAGGATCGGTCTGGATGTAAAGGCTCCAGGCATCGTTCACGACTGGCGGCCCCACAGCCGAAGCTGTCTCCTTCGCCCAGGCCAGGCGTACAGGCACGGGCCGGCCTAGCGCGTCATACCCTGTGATCGTGCCGCCCTGGATGGAGCGGCCTTCCAGCGTGGTGCTGTCGGATGCCGCGATCGTGGCCAATGTCGCTGGGCTGGCCGGAAACAGCGCCGCGGCGCCGAGAAGTTCAGATCCGACGGCGCCGTTGGCGGCCTGATAAGCCGACGTGTTCGGCGTGGCGGGCAGCGTCGCGCGATACTCGATCTCGGTCGTGGCCCGCGGAGGCAGCGCGTCGTTGCTGACCTTGATGACGTCGGCTTCCGAGCCGGTGGCGTTGCCCGTGGTCGGGTCCAGCGTCAGGCCTTTCA
>JANOCI010000129.1:0-5979 GCA_031412095.1 Allobosea sp. | reverse complement strand
GGCGCTTCGCGCTGATGGCGACAGGCTGGATGGTGGCGATCGGCGCGCCGCTCGCCACGTCGACGCTTGCTCAGCCGGCGCAAGCCCAGTCGCCCGCCACCGCTCAATCCCCGACGCAGCCCAACCTCACGCAATTCCCTGGGTCCGGCTGGTGGCTCTCTCCTCCGCCCGGCTTCTCTTTCACCAACACGCCCCGCCCTGCCTTTCGGCATGCGCAAGCCGGCGACATCCAGCTCATCGAGAGCCGGCGCACGACGACCACGCCCGCCAGCATCGGCGCAGCCGGAACGACAAGGAACGCCGGCACGCCCGACGCGGCGCTGATCGAGAGCGTCGAGGCGGTCAGCGTGGGCGGCTTGTCAGGCGTGCTTTCCACGGTCCGGAAGCCGCAGCAGAAGCTGAAGGCGCATGTTCTTCAGCTCGATGGCCGCGACAACACCGTCACGGTGAGCTTCAACATCCCGGACGGCGCGCCGGCGACGGACGCAGGGATGATCCGGCAGACATTGTTCAGCGTGGTGGAACGGCCCCTGACGGCGGATCAGCGCTTGGCCGCTTTTCCCGTCGACGTGACGGAACGGGCGGGAATGCGGGTCGTGGCCGTGTTCGGCCGTGCCGTCGCCTCGCTGACGGACGGCCCCGGCGATGTCGGCGACGAGGCGGGCGAGCAACCCTTCGCCACGATCCACGTCGTGCCGCTCGATCCAGGCGAGGGCTTCGAGCCACGGCGAGACCGCGAGCTCGGCGTTCAACTCGCCAGACGCATCCTGAAGGACGCCAACTTCAGCGACGCAGTCGTCGAGCCGACGGCGCGCGGCGACATTCTCGCCGTTCCCTACCGCGCATCCCAGCCCAAAACCTTCCGGAACGTCGTGGGGACCGTGTGGGTCTGGACGGCTGGGCGCCACATCGTGCTGCTCTCGTCGCAGCATCCCCCTGACCAGCCGGCGCAGGCGGAGCGCATGATCCGCATCCGCAACGGCATCCTTGGCCGCACCGGCGATGTCGGCGCGATCCTGCCTGCAGCGCCGCCGATCCAGTTTCCCGGCACCAGCTGGTCGATCAGTCCGCCATCCGGATTTACGCTTTCGGGCGCCCCGACAGCGGCGATCCGACATGCCAATCGCTCGGGGATCTTGCTGGTCCATACCCCGCGCCAGCAGATCAAAATCAACGATCTAGGCGCGGTTGGCTCGATCGAAAACCGTGGATCGCCCAATGAAACAAGGCTTGAGGCCGTCGAACAGGTCAACGTCAATGGTCGGCCCGCGGTTTTGCTCAGGCTACATGTGACGCGGCAAGCCACAACGACCCATGCCGTCATGGTGGAGGGTGAAAGCAGCAATGTGACGGCCTACTTCGTCATTCCGAACGCCGTCACCGATATCGATCCGGCAGCAATCCGCGGCGCGCTGCTCAGCGTCACGGAGACGCCGCGCAGCGATCAACAGCGCTTGGGCGACCTGCCGTTCGTCATGCGCGAGCTTGCCGGCATGCGCGTCGCCACCATCATCAGCAACGTGGTCATTCTCACCGATGGGCCGGGCGACCAGATGGACGAGCACACGACGCAGCCCTTTGCCGTCGTCTCCATGTTCCCGATGGGTCCCGGCGAAACCTTCGACCCGGCTCGCGACCTCCAGAAGATGGCGGACAGGCTCCGGCGGGATCATCCGGGCACGACCATCGCATCGACGCAGGTCGTGCAGACGCCCCAAGGCCCGGCCGCCGCCATCGGCTACACGCGCCTCATCAAGAGCACGGGATTCACCGTGGGCGGCACGGCCTGGATGCACCGCTCGGGCAACAGGCTCGTCTTCGTCATCGCCCAGCATTCGCTCCTGCGGCCTGAACAGGCAGCGCGGATTGCGAGGATCAGGGATGGCGTTGCGCCTAGATAGGGATGACCAAAAGTCTTCGTCCACCGCGTCATGATCATCGCGCCAGGCACGCGTCGCCCTGTGCGCGGGCCGCTGGCGGCGGGGCGACGGCGGCGACGCACACTGCAACCACGCAGACGACATGTCGCCGTCTCATCGCGCACCCTCCCGCAAGCCTTCGCGCAGGAACTTGATCCCGATCAGTATGATGGCGGCGTGGCCAACCAGGCCGAACAGGAAGGCGAACGGTTTGCGCGACAGAGTCGTCGGCACGTCATGCAGGCCGGTGAACAGGTCGAACAGCCCGCTCAAGCCTTCCATCCTGCCCGTGACAAGCGCGAACAGCAGGTAGGCTCCGTTCACGGTGATGAAGACCAGGCCCATGTTGCGCTTGTAGGTCGGCGTCATCGGGCGAGCTCCAGGACTGTCCTGCGGGAGAAGTCGTGAATGCTTGCGTCCTTCGTGCGGGACCGGCGGAGCAGTTCGGCGGCCTCTGTCCGGCGTTCGAGCCGTTCCAGCGCATAGGCTTTGACATTCAGCGCAAATGAATTCTCCGGATCGAGATCAAGCGCACGGTCGGCCGCATTGATCATGACGTACGGGTTGCCGGCGCGCACTGACAGCACCGCCAGCAGGGCCAGGCTTGGAGCCTGCCGGGGGTTCAGCTCCAACGCCGTCTTCAAGTCTGCTTCCGCCGCGCCGTAGTCCTTGTTGCGGAAATGGATCGCGCCGCGGAAGAAGAAGGTTCCGGCGTTGCGCAGTCCCAGCGTGATCGCGCGATTGAGGTCCGACATCGCATCGGGATAGCGCTCGGCGCGATAGTGCGCCTCGCCGCGATTCGCGACATAAAGCCGGTTCGTCCGGTCCGCCTCCAGAGCCCTGTCAAAGGCGTTGACGGCGTCGATGCTGCGTCCCATGCGCATCAGGGTGATCCCGCGCGCATTGTTGGCGACGCCGTTGGCGGGCTCGATGGCCAGCGCCTCGTCGAACAGCTTCAGGGCGCGCGGCAGATCCTTGTCTCCGTCGCGGGCCACGCGGGCCAGCGTGACGCGTGGGTTCACGGCGCGTGGATCGAGGATGATCGCCGCGCGCGCATCGGCCGCGGCTCCTGCGAAATCGCCTGTCTCGAGGCGTAGGATGGCGCGATTGTTGAACGGATCCGCGTCGCTGGGATCAAGCCGGATCGCCGCGTCGTAGTCCTGCGCGGCGCTGGGCATGTCCCGCAGGCGCTGGAACATCAATCCGCGGTTGTAGTGGATGGCTGCCTGGCCTGGCGCCAGGCGGAGCGCATCCGAGAAATCCTTGATGGCCGCCTGCGTCCGGCCCAATTCTGCGTGCAGCAGCCCGCGCGCTTGATAGACATCGGCATATTCCGGCGAAAGCGCGATGATCCTGTCGAGGATCGCGACGGACTCCGGCAAGCGCTCTTCCTCGGTGAAAGCCTTGGCGCGCGCGATCAGCAAGGGAACGTTGTCCGGCTCCTTCGCAAGCGCGGCATCGAGCTCGGCCAGCGCGGCCTTTCCATCGTTCTGCGACAGCTTGATCAGAGCCCGCAGCCCCAGCGCATCGGGATGGCCTGGCGCCAGCCGGAGCGCCTGGTCCACGCTTCGCAGCGCCTCGTCGCGGCGTTCGAGATGGAACAGGGCGAAGCTGCGCAGAACCAGCTGCCCCGCATCGTCGGGGTTTAGCTTCAATCCTTCGTCGGCTGCGGCAAGGCCAAGCGCCTTCTTGCCGCTGCCCTCCTGACCCAACAGCGCGCGGGCCTTCCGGTCATGGGCGACGGCGTCCGCCGGGTTGCGGGACAGCCTCGCATCGGCGTCCGCCAGCATCGCCGGCCAATCCTGCAGCGCAAGCATGATCCGCGACGCGTGCCGGTCGGCCGTCATGCGCTGAAGGCGATCCGCCGCAGGATCGGCCGCCATGGTCCTGCAGGCGTTCAGCCGCTCCCTGAGCGGGGAAGCGAAACCGAGGCAGCCCGCGAGCCTTGCGTCCGCAGGCGATGGACCGGCCTGCCCCTGCGCGCCGCCGCAGAAGGCGAGGCCAAGCATGAGGGTGAGAATGACTGTCCGCATCAGGCCGCAGCCTTCCGGGCTTCGAGAAACAGCTTGATGCCATAGCCAAGGAAGGCAAGGTTGGCGGCAAGGCCGAGCAAGAACACCAAGGGTTTGTCGGACCATGTCGGCGGCACGCTGTATTGCCGAGTGATTAAGTTGAACAAACTGTCGACGCCTTCCATGTGGCCCGTGGCCACCGCGTAGAGAAGCTGTCCTGCGCCCAAGGCCATGAAGAGAATGCCGGCATTGCGCTTGTAGGTCGGCGTCATGGCCCGATCCTCACTTGTACTTGAGCGCTGCGTGCAAGTCGGCGCAGGCGGCTTTCGGCGCGCGGTCGAGGCTGAAGACTGCGTCCTCTCCACCAAACGTGACATCGCGGCCCGTGCTGGCGCTGACGGTGCTGGCTGTGCGCATGGTGATGCTGTCGTTGATGTAGACCACCGCCCCGCCGACGACATCCTTGATGAGAAAATCCCCGCGATCGCCGGAACCCAGCGTTTCTCCCGTGACCTGGCAGGCGATGGCGTCCTTGCGCGGATAAGCCGGGTTGCGCAGTCTTCCGGAGGTGGGAGAGCTGGCCTGTGTGTCGACATTCCCCGTGGGATCGAAGCGGCAACCGGCAATCGCCTTCCACCTGCGCTTGTCGCCGCGCCTGACCGTCTCCGGCCTGAGCAACACCATCGCCTCGACGCCGATGCTGTCTGGAACCGCTTCGCGCCGCAAAGCCACGCGCATCGACAAGGTTTTCTGTGTGGGGTTTCTTGCCAGATGCGCCGCGCTGTAGGTGCGCGCGAAACAAGTGTCCGCTTCCACGTCATCGCGCAGCAACGCACCCATGGCGCTGGCTTCACGCGGCAGCAGCAACCCCGCGATGATCAGCCAAGCCCTGGTTCGCATGATGGCCTCGATCGGTTGGAGGCGGCGTTTTGATATTGTCGTTAGGTCAGGCGCAGGATTTCGCGCAGGTCATGTACCGATCGTCAAGCCTGAAACGTCGGCGTGACCAGCTCGCCGAGAACCCGAGCCGCAACCGGATACTTGCGGCTGTTCTGGTGAAGGCGTGCTTGTCGTCCGCCGCAAGCGGAGTTCGCCGAGCGTTCTCGGAGTTGCGCATGCCAGCGCAATCGATCACTCTTTGCGGGCGGAGGCGGCAAGCCGTCGCGGCGTGCAGGGCGCGCTCTCGTCTGATGCGGGCTCTGATGTGGCTGACGATCCGAACGCTGCATGTGAAGCATGGACAACAGAACGCGAACAGCCATGAAGAGCCGCCCGACCCCTACAATCCACCTCGCCGCAGCCATCATTGCACTGTGCGTATTCGCTCCCGACGCCTTCGCAAACGTCCAACCGCGCGTGCCGGCTGGCGTGCAGAAGGAGTTCGACACGTTCATGACCGTGTTCCGCGCGGCGCTGAAGGCCAATGACTGCGCGGCCATTGCCGGGCTGACGAAGTTCCCGTTTCACTGGAACGAAAATCGTGACGCAGCCTATTTTCGCCAGAACATTTACGCCAAGATCTTCACCCCGAGGATCCGCAAATGCCTGGCGCGCGGCACGGGCTTCCATGCCCGCAATCCTGCGGGCGGCCATGACTTCACGCTGGTCTGCGGCGAGGACCTGTTCCTGTTCACCCGTACGCCCGAGGGCTTCCGTTTCGTCGAAACTGGGATGAACGATTAGGGTCAACGACGCGAAGCACGAACTCGCTTGGCCGTCTCCGTGGCTAGGCTGCAGCTTCCCCCAATCGTGCCGACGCGGGCCCTCCAATGTCTTCAGGCGGGCCATGTGGGGCAGCGCGATCTCCGCGCTGCTGGAGCGTCGAAAACAGGTCGATATCGACTGATATGGATCGTTTGGCCATGACATGCGGACGGCTTGTCGCCATTTCCCAATGTGCACGTCATGCGCTAATGCAGGATCTGATAATTCGATAGGAATAAACGCGAAATGCGACGGGTTCAATCCCCATCGCCACTGAACCCGGGTGATTGCGAGTCCACCGTCGCCCAGCGCCACATGTACGTGGGGCCAAATGTGGGGTTGGA
>JANOCI010000128.1:0-25841 GCA_031412095.1 Allobosea sp. | reverse complement strand
AAGAGATCAGGCTCATCCGTGATCTCAAGGTCCAGGTGCGGCACATCCGCCAGAGCCTGCAAAAACGTGGTGCATGGGAAAGCCAGCCTCGCGCACCTGCCGGGCAAGTGGATGGCGGTCAATGGACCTCTGGCGGCGAAGGAGCTGGCATCAATGAATTTGCAGGTCGATTGACATTGAGCAGCATCGGACGGGCTGCATTGTGTGAGGTTCAGTATCAGCGCGACCTTAATGAATGTCGACGTGTTGGCATCAGTGGGTGCTATGCCCAAGCCATGCAACGAAAAGTGGCATGCGAAAAGAGCAGACCCATTCCACCCCTGTTTTATTGAGGTGAAGCATGAAAATTGCCGAACGAAAACTATCCGTCGTCATAAGCGGCAGAAGGCTTCCAGTGCTGGTTTGCGTCTTCGCACCCGTTAAATCACGTGCAGATTTCGCGTGTAAATATGAGATAAACTGGCCGGATGGCATCGAGAAACGCGAAATTCATGGGATCGACAGCATACAAGCTCTTCAGCTTTGCTTTCAGCAAATCGGCATCAGTCTGTATTCAAGCGACTATCACGAACGGCGACAACTGGTTTGGGAACAGCCAGAAAAAGGGTACGGGTTTCCATTGCCAAACAACGCAAGGGATCTACTCGTTGGCGACGACGCCCGCTTCTTCTGAGCCGCTTACACCGTCAGATACGCCTCCCTCACCTCGTCGTTCTCCTCCAGTTCCGCCATCGTGCCCGAAAAGCGGATCGCGCCCTTCTCGATGACGTAGGCGCGATCGGAGACGGCGGCGGCGAAGTGCAGGTTCTGCTCGCAGAGCAGCACGGCGATTCCGGTGGCCTTCATGGCGGTGACCGCTTCCGCCATCTGCTCGACGATGACGGGCGCCAGGCCTTCGGACGGTTCGTCCAACAGCACCATGTCGGGATTGCCCATCAGCGTGCGTGCGATGGTCAGCATCTGCTGCTCGCCGCCTGACATGGCAGAAGCGCGGCGGCCCTCCATCTCGGCGAGGTTCGGAAAGATCGCGTACAGGCGCTCGAGCGTCCACGCCTCGCGCCCGTCGCGCGCGGGGCGGCGGCCGACCTCGAGGTTCTCCTGCACCGTCAGGTCCGTGAAGATTCGGCGCTCTTCGGGCACATAGCCAAGGCCCAGCCGGGCTATGCGGAATGCGGGCAGGTCCCTGATGTCATGCCCTGCGAAAGTCAGCACGGTGGCCTTCGCCTCGACCAGTCCGATGATCGCCTTCAGCGTCGTGGTCTTGCCAGCGCCATTGCGCCCCATCAGCGCCACGACCTCGCCGCGCCGCGCCTCGAGCGAGACATCGAACAGGACCGATGCCATGCCGTAGGCGGCGCTGAGGTTGCGGATGGTGAGGAGCGGTTCGGTCATGGAGCGCGCGCCGTCGAATGGCCGCGCGCTAGTCCCCTCTCCCCTTGTGGGAGAGGGTTAGGGAGCGGGGTCCCACCGCTTTGAGGAGTTGAACGGAATGAGAAGGCAAAATTGTCGGACAGCTTTGCGCGACTCCTCTCCTTTGTCCTCTCCCGCAAGGGGAGAGGAGGCTTTGACACCGAGCATCTTCTTGTGTCAGCAGCACCAAGCTCCACGGGGGTGATCACGGTCATCCGGCCCGCCCCCGCCGTGCACGCATCGCGGCTTCGACGCCGATGTCGCCGAGATAGACCTGCTTGACGCGGGCGTCGGCGCGGACCTCGTCAGGCTTGCCGTCGGCGATTATCTCGCCGCGCACCAGCACGAGGATGCGGTCGGCATGGGAGAAGACCGCGTCCATGTCGTGCTCGGTGAAGAGCACGCCGATCTTGCGGTCGCGGGCGATGCGCGCCGTGATGTCCATGAGGGCTGCGCGCTCCTTCGGAGCCATGCCTGCGGTCGGCTCGTCCATCAGCAGCAGCTTCGGCTGCGAGGCCAGGGCGATGGCGAGCTCCACGCGCTTGACGTCGCCATAGGCCAGTTCGCGCACGGGACGGTCGGCATCCGCACGCATGCCGACCAGATCAAGAAGACCGAGAGCTTCAGGCCGGTGGCGCGTGTCGGCCGCAGCGCCGAACGACAGGATGCGCCCGCTCCACGAGATCAGCGTCATCTGGATGTTTTCGGCGACGCTCATCGACACGAACGTCTGGGCGATCTGGAACGTGCGGCCGACGCCGCGTCGCCAGATCTCGCGCGGGGCCAGACCGGCGACCGGCGCGCCTTCAAGCAGGACACGGCCGGCATCAGGTTTGAGCTGGCCGCCGACCATGTTGAACGTCGTGGACTTGCCAGCGCCGTTCGGGCCGATGATGGCCAGCATCTCGCCCGCCTCGAGCGAAAAGCCGACATCCTTCGCGGCCACCACGCCGCCGAAGCGCTTGCCGAGGCCCTCGACCTTGAGAAGCGTCATGGGCTGGCCTCGACACGGCTTTTCGCCGGCTGCGGCTTCATCCGCTCCGTCAGTCCGGATGCAGCGCCAGCGATCCCGCGCGGGAACACAAGCACCATCGCGATGATCGCGAGCCCGAGGAACAGCCGCCAGAAATCGGTCAGCGGCATGAAGAAGTCCTTGACCGAATGGAAGGCGGCGGCCCCGACAAGCGGGCCCATCACCGTCTGGATGCCGCCCGTCAGGACCATGACGAGAAAATCGACCGACATGGGGATCGAGATCATGGTCGGGTCTATGGAGCCTTTCGAAAAGGAATACAGCGCGCCGGCAAGTCCCGCGGCCGCGCCCGAAAGCGTGAAGGCGAACCAGCGATGGCGCCGTACGTCGATGCCGATCGCATCGGCCCGCGTGGCGCTGTCGCGCGCCGCACGCAGCGCGTATCCGAATGGGGCATAGATGGCGTGGCGCAGCGCAATGATGGCCGCCATCGTCGAGGCGAGCACGAGGTAGAAATAGGTCTGGCGCGACGACGCCCAGGCGGATGGCCAGACCCCTACCACCCCATTGTCCCCGCCGGTGACCTCCACCCACTGAAAGCAGACGGCATAGACGATCTGCGCGAAGGCCAGGGTGAGCATGGCGAGGTAGATGCCCGACAGGCGCACGATGAAATAGCCGAACAAGGCCGCGAAGGCGCCCGCGATCAGAGGGCTGAGCAAGAGCGCCGGCTCCATCGGCAGCCCGAGCTTCGTGACCAGCAGCCCAGCTGCGTAGGCGCCGAGGCCGAAATACGCTGCGTGGCCAAAAGAGACGATGCCGCCGACGCCGATCAGGAAATGCAGGCTGAACGCCGCCAGCGCAAGCACGAGCACCTCGATGCCGACCTTGACCATGTAGTTGTCGCCCAGAAGAGGTATCGCAAGGAGAACGGCGACAGCCACCCCGGCGATGATGTTGTCGAACGTGCCGAAGCGCTTCAAGGACAGGATGCCTTCGGGCAGGACCGCACGGCCGGCGGCGGCGTCGGGCTTGCCGAAAAGGCCCCATGGCTTGATCACCAGAACCACCGCCATCAGCAGGAAGACGAGGACCAGCGTGATCTTCGGGAAGATCAGGATGCCGAACGCCTGAAGCTGCCCGATCAGCAGCGCGGCGATGAATGCGCCCGGTATCGAGCCCATGCCGCCGATCACCGTCACGACGAAGACCTCGGTGATGATCGAGATGTCCATCTGCGTGTTGACCGCGACGCGCGGAATCTGCAGCGCGCCGCCCAGCCCCGCGAGGAACGCGCCGAGGAACACGGTGCCGGTGAACAGCCAGGCCTGGTTGACGCCGAGCGCCCCCACCATCTCGCGGTCCTGCGTGGCGGCGCGGACCAGCACGCCGAAGCGGGTCTTCCGCATCAGGAGCCAAAGCAGGCCCAGGACGACGAGGCCCGTGACGATCAGGAACAGCTCATAAGCGGGAAAGCGCTGGTCCATGACGTATACGCCATGCCGAAGCGAAGGCGCGCGCGGCCCGGGCAGCTCGACGGCGCCCCAGATCTTGATGACGAGGTCCTGCACGATGAGCACGACGCCGAATGTCGCCAGCAATTGAAACAGTTCCGGCGCCTTGTAGATGCGGCGCAGCAGGATCATCTCCATCGCGGTGCCCAGCACCCCGACGATAAGCGCGGACAGGACGACGCCGGCCAGGAACATCGGCAGCGAACGGTCGATGTCCAGAAGCAACGGAACGATGGTGACCGCAAGGTAAGCGCCCAGCATGTAGAGCGAGCCATGGGCGAAATTGACGATGCGCGTGACGCCGAACACGATCGTCAGGCCGGAGGCGATGATGAACAGCGACGAGGCGCTGGCAAGGCCAGACAGGGATTGGACGACGATGAAGGAAAGGTCCATTCAGGTCAGATCTCGTCAGTACGAGGCAAAGCCGAAGCAATCCAGACAATCCACCAATCCTCATCCTGAGCCCTTCGAAGGATGAGTTTCAGTACCTGCTATCTGGAGTTCATCCTTCGACGGGCTCAGGATGAGGATTGCGCACACGGTGGGGTGGATTGCTTCGCTGCGCTCGCGATGACGGATTCACCCCTTCCTGACAGCCCTCACCTCGGCCTCCGGGAACATGAACTTCGCCCCGTCCTCGAAGCGCCAGTTCTTCATGACGCCGGACTTGCCGCTGAGCCCCGTCTCGCCGACCCAGGCGCCCATCGTGGCCTGCTTGTCGAGGCCTCGCATGGTGACCGGCCCGGATATTGTGTCGAACTTCATGTCGTCGAACGTCTTGAGCAGGGCTTCGGTCTCGACCGAGCCAGCCTTGTTGATCAGGTCGCGCGTCATGTAGGCGAAGACGTAGCCGAGGAAGGAACCCAGACGGGGCGTGTCGTTGAACCTGGCGCGGTAAGCCGCGACGAAAGCGACATGCGCCGGATCGGTGATCTGCTCCCACGGGTAGCCCGTGACCAGCCAGCCTTCCGGCGTCTCCTCGCCGAGCGGGATCATGTATTCCGGCTCGCCGGTCAGCAGGCTGACCACCGTACGTCGCTCGAACAGTCCGCGCGTGTTGCCTTCGCGGACGAACTGGGTGAGGTCGGCCCCGAACGTGACGTTGAAGATGCCATCGGGGCGTGATTGCGCCAGCGCGCCGACCGTGGCGCCGGCATCGATGCGGCCGAGCGCCGGAAACTGTTCGGCAACAACCTCGAAGCCTGGCGTCGCTTCCGCCATGAGCCGCTTGAAGTTCGCCGCCGCAGACTGCCCGTATTCATAGTTCGGCGCCACGATGGCCCAACGCTTGACGCCACGCGCCTTCACAGCGTCCACCAGCATCTTGGTCTGCATATAGGTCGAGGGACGCAGCCTGTAGGTGTAGCGGTTGCCCTGGGCCATGGTCAGCGCGTCGGAGAGCGGCTCGGTGGCGAGGAACAGCATCTTGCGCTGATTGGCGAAGTCCGACACGGCAAGGCCTACATTGGACAGAAAAGTCCCGGCGATGAAGACGACGTTCTCGCGCGTCACAAGCTCCTCGGCCACCCGCACGGCGTCGCCGGGGGTCGAGCCGTCATCGCGAAATACGAATTCGAGGGGCCGGCCCAGCACGCCGCCCTTGGCGTTGATCTCCTCCTGCGCCATCTGGATGGCGTTCCGGTATGGCAGGGCGAAGGACGCCATGCGGCTGTAGGAATTGAGCTCTCCGACGCGCACGGGCGCGCCGGTCGCGGCTCCCTGGGAAAAGGCGGGTCCGGCAAAGCTGGCGGCGCCCAGGCCTGCGATGACGGTGCGGCGCGTGATTGCCTGCGACATGGATTCTCTCCCTCAGCCCGTTGGCCAGCAGCGTGATGATAGCGGCAAGCGGCACGCGCGCAAGCCGCCTAAAACTGCATCGACCGCCTTTGGCGGCTTGATCTGCAAGCGTCGCGGGCGGCCGCGAAGGCAAAGCAGGCGCGCCGCCATCGGCGCAGCAATTTTATCCTACCGATGAAGGGCAAATGGAAAATTCACGGCGGAGAGCGCGCAGGAGAACGCATTTCATTTCAGCATCAGGCGCAACTGCCAATAATTGTTCGCGGCAAATATATGGATCGTTAGGTTTTCCGCGTCAGGCTTTCGGACATCGAGGATTAGGGGGAATTTTCATCGGCTTTCACAGGAGCATGCGATGTATGACGCCAATCTTTTGGTCAAACTGGGACATGACGGCCGGGATCCGGCGCCATTTGAACCTAACTTCGCGACAGCCGCAGACCTGATCGCAAGCTTCAACCGCTATCACCAGATCGGTTTCTGGGAAATGGACGTCAAGAAGAAGACGGTCCACTGGTCGAGAGAGACATTCGCGATCCATGGAATAGACAGCAAGGGAGGTTTCCTGCCCCTGGACAAGGCGTTGTCGTTCTACGTCAGCGAAGACGTCAAGAAAGTCGAAGACATCCTGCGCAAGTCGATCGCCGTCAAGCAGGGCTTTCAGTTCAAGCTGCGCATCAAGAGAGCTGACAACAAGACGTGCGTCGTCGAAGCCATTGGCGACGTGAAGACGAGGCCGGACGACGGGAGCGTCATCCTCTATGGCACATTCCGCGACATCACCTCCCAGACCGGTTTCGAGAATTCGCGCATCGGCCAGAAGGACCTGATCCTGCGCATGCTCAAGACTGCGCCGATCCCGGCGATGATGACCGACGAAAAGCTTCGGTACATCTATGCCAACGAGCGTTTCAGCGCCGAGTTCAACCTCACCGAGGATCAGACCAAGGCGATGACCTCGCATGAGGAGACCTTTGCCGACATGCCCCCGGCATGGCGGCAGTCGTTGGTCATGGCGCTGTCGGGCAAGCCGATGGCGCTGACCCGCGACATGTTCCAGCGGTCGGGCGGCGAGAAGTATCTTCTCGACTGGGTGCTGCAGCCCTGGATCGCGCAGACCGGCGCTGTCGGCGGCGTGGTCATGCTGATCAAGATCCACAAATTCTTCCCCAGGCTCACGGCCAGCGCCGTCGCCGCGCCTGACATGCTTGCGCTGCAAGGGCGCACGGCAAGCGAGCCCGGCCGGCAGGTCGCGTAGCCGCCCGGGCTATTTCTCGACGAAGGCTTTCTCGATCACGTAATGGCCGGGACTGGAGGATGATCCCTCTTCGAACCCACGCACGTTCATCAGTTCAACCATGTCCTTCAGCATCGCTTCTGAACCGCAGATCATGACGCGGTCGAGCTGAGGCGAGAGCGGGGGGAGGCCGGCCTTCGCCGGAATTGAGCCGTCGCGCAGGCCGGTCGTCACGCGGCCCACATTGGCGAAGTCTTCGCGAGTGACGGTCGGATGATAGACCAGCTTTCCGGCGACGACATCCGCCAGGTATTCGTCGGCAAGCACCGCGTCGACGACATGCTTGCTGTAGCCGAGTTCGTCCACGGTGCGGCAGCCATGGATCGCCACGACCTTTTCATAGCGTTCATAGACGGTGAAGTCGCGGATGATGCTGGCGAAGGGCGCAAAGCCAGTTCCGGTGGAGACGAGATAAAGGTTGCGGCCCGGCAGCAGGTTGTCCTGCAGGAGCGTGCCTGTCGGTTTGCGGCCCACCAGCACGACATCGCCGCAGCGGATGCCCTGCAGCCGCGAGGTCAGCGGTCCATCGGGAACCTTAATGGAGAAGAACTCCAGCGCATCGTCATGGTTGGGGCTCGCCATCGAATAGGCGCGCAGCAGCGGCTTGCCGTCGACGATCAGGCCAATCATGGCGAACTGGCCGTTCTCGAAGCGAAACGAGGGGTCGCGGGTGGTGCGGAACGAGAAGAGCCTGTCTGTCCAATGATGGACGTCGGTGACGACGGCTTCGTGGAAGGCGGCCATTCAGAAACTCCGGTGACGCCTCGCTTGTTAGTGGAGCTTCCGGGCCGCAGCAAGCTTGACCGTGGAGGTGATGGATGGAGCTCCGCCTTCGACGGGCTCAGGATGAGGATGCGTGCGTTGGCTGGCTCAGGTCACCCACCATTTTCATCTTGAACACGTCGAAGGACAAGGATGGCAGAAGACTTTCAGCAGCCACGTATCCTCATCCTGAGCCCGTCGAAGGAGGAGCGCCAGACAGACCCCCCCTTGCCCCTTCAAACCACCACCTCGCGCAGCGGCTGCGCCTCGACCCCGAACACCCGCATGTAGCGGGAGATCTCTGTGTTGGGGCCCGTGGCCTTGGTGGGGTTGTCGCTGATCTTCACCGCCGGGCGGCCATTGGCGGAAACGACCTTGCAGACGACGGAGATCGGATCGAGCGTGCGCTGCGGCGCGAAGCCTCTGAAATCATTGGTGAGAAGCGTTCCCCAGCCAAACCCGAAGCGCACGCGGCCCCGGAAATGGCCATGGATCTTCTCGATCATGTCCACGTCCAGTCCATCGGAGAAAATGATCTGGCGGGTCATCGGATCGACGCCCCTGCTCCTCCACCAGGCGATCGCCTCGTCCCCGCCCACGATGGGGTCTTTCGAGTCGATGCGGATACCCGTCCACGAATCCATCCATTTCGGCGCGCGCTCGAGGAAGCTCGATGTGCCATAGGTGTCCGGCAGGATGATCCGCAGGTTGCCCTCGTAGTCCTGCTGCCAGTCGGCCAGCACCTGATAAGGGGCGTTCGCCAACGCGTCGTCGGACGTGGCGAGGGCTGCATAGACCATCGGCAGCTCGTGCGCGTTCGTGCCGATGGCCTCGACCTCGCGGCGCATGGCGATGAGGCAGTTCGATGTTCCGAGAAAGCTGGGGCCGAGCCCCTCGATCATGGCCTGGACGCACCAGTCCTGCCACAGGAAGCCATGGCGGCGGCGCGTGCCGAAATCGGCGATGCGAAGGTCCTCGAGCTTCTGCAGCCGGGTGATCTTCTCCCAAACGCGCGTCATGCCTCTCGCATAAAGCACCTGCAGCTCGAAGCGCCCCATGCCCCGCAGCACGGCCCGCGAGCGCATCTCGTTGATGATGGCCAGCGCCGGGATCTCCCACATCGTGGTTTCGACCCATGGCCCGTCGAAGGTCAGCTCGTATTGCCCATCGCGTTGTTCGAGGTGGTATTCGGGCAGCTTGAGGGCTTCGAACCATTCCATGAAGTCCGGTGAGAACATCTGGCGGCGGCCATAGAACATGTTGCCGCGCAGCCAGGTGCTCTCCCCGCGCGACAGCCTGAGGGTGCGCACATGGTCGAGCTGCTCGCGCAGTTCGCCGGGATCGATGATGTCGGCCAGCCGGATCTTCGTCGTCCGGTTGATCAGCGAGAAGCACGCGTGGGTCTTGCGCTGCCGCCGGTAAATCGACTGGGCCATCAGGATCTTGTAGAAATCCGTATCAAGCAACGACCTGACGATCGGATCAATCTTCCAGGTGTGATTGTAGACGCGGGCGGCCAGATCAGTCATGGCGAGGTTCAATCTTCAATTTCACTTCGGGCACTGGACCACGAAACGCCGCATGTGGCGAGAGGGGAAGCCTTTCGGGCTGCGATCAGGATTGGGATGTTTCGCCGAGGTCCCAGTAAAGGCCGGCCATGATCGCAAGGGCTTCCCGCAACAACGACGCCGGAACGTGCTCGTCCGGCGCGTGCTGGGAACAGCCGGGATAGGAATGCGGCACCCAGATGGTCTTGAGCTTCAGCACGTCGGCAAAGATGTCATTGGGCAATGCGCCGCCGAGGTTCGGCAGCAACGCCGGACTCTGGCCGGTCGTCGCCTCAACCGAGGCGCACGCCATCTTCACCCACGGATCCTCCGGATCGAGCCGCGTCGCGCCGAACACCTCGTCGCGCGCGCTCGACACCTCGACCATGCCCAGCCCCTCGCGCGCCAAATGGCGGCGGATCGCCGGAATGACGTCGTCCTTGTCGACATCGACCGTGAAGCGGAGCTGGCAGCGCGCGAAAGCGCGCGGCGGGATGGCGTTGACGGGCGCTTTCGGATCGCCCGTTTCGAACGCCAGGACCTCGAAGTTGCACCAGCCATAGACCTTCTCGGCGCCGGTGAGCCCCGGCTCGCCCCACCACGGCTCGATGGCCGGCCCGTCCGCTCCTCCGTCGACTTCGAGGCCGCGCAAGGCCTTGCGCACCGCGGCCGGGATGCCGTGCCTTGGAACAAGTTCGGGGATGCGGATCTGCCCGTTGGCCCCGACGATCCGGGCGATGGCGTGCGCCAGGATGATTCCGGGATTTGAGATCAGCCCGCCCCAGTTGCCGGAATGATGCCCCCCGGCGCGCGCGTTCACCGTCAGGTCCAGCGACAGCGCCCCGCGCGCGCCAAGGAAGATCGTGGGCCTCGCCGCCGACAGGCGCGGACCGTCCGAAGCGATCAGGATATCAGCGTTGAAGGCGTCGGCATGCTCTGCGCACAGTTCGCGCAAACCGGGCGAGCCGGTCTCCTCACCCATCTCGATCAGATAACGCGAATTGAAGCCGAGCGAGCCACGCGCCGCCAACACCGCGGCCATCGCGGCCATGTTGACGCTGTGCTGGCCCTTGTTGTCGGCCACGCCGCGCCCATACCAGCGCCCATCGCGCTCGGTCAGCGCCCAGGGCGACAGCCCATCACGCCATCGGCCTTCCATGCCCAGCACGGTATCGCCATGGCCGTAGCCGAAGACGGTCAGCGCGCCGGGCCGCTCGATGCGCTCGGCGAGCAGGAATGGGCCTGCTGAACGCGGATGGCGCAGCACGCGGCACGTGAAGCCCATGCCTTGGAAGGCCGGCATCATCTCCGCCTCGACATAGGTGTTAAGCGCAAGGCCAGCTTCCGGATTCTGGCTTTCGGTGGGAATGGCGATGCGGCGTGCGAGGTCGCGCCGGAACGCGCCGTCATCGAAATGAGCGGTGGCGGCGGCGATGGCGGCGGCGCGGGTCTGGTCCTGCATGGTCAGCCTAGAGGCTCCACATCCACCTTCACATCGATGGATTGGCCGCCTGAACCGACAAGCACGCCATCGATCGGCGAGACATCAGCGTAGTCGCGTCCGCGCGCCACGACGATGTGATCGTTCTCCGCGAACATGTCGTTGGTCGGGTCGAGGCCGACCCAGCCCAGTCCGTGCCCGCACCAGACGGACACCCAGGCATGGGTCGCATCCGCACCTTCGAGCCGCTTCTTGCCGGGAGGAGGGATCGTGCGGAGATAGCCGCTGACATAAGCCGCCGGGAGGCCGAGGCCCCTCAGGCCGGAAATCATCACATGTGCGAAGTCCTGGCAGACGCCGCGGCGCTTCTCCAGCGCCTCTGCCAGCGGAGTCGAAACCACCGTCGCCTTGGAGTCGTAGATGAAGTCCGCCTTCATCCGGTGCAGCAGTTCCGTGATCCCGTCGAGGATCGAGCGTCCCGGCGGAAAGCTCGGCTTGGCATAGTCGACGGCCGTCGGCTCGATCGGCACCAGCCGGCTCTGGAAAAGGAAATGCACCGGCGATGAGGGATCAAGGCTCGCGCTGTCAGCGGCCTCGTCGCGGACCAACTCCCAAGGCTGCGACACGTCGAGGCCGCCAAGTCCCGGCTGGTTGACCTCGACCAGCGACGTCACGGCGACGGTCAGCGCCTTGTGGGGCTTCTCGATGGTGATGGACGACACTCGGTTGCCGAAGAAGCAGATGCTGTCGCGCCTCTCAGTGACATGCGGCGTGATGCTGAGCGCGCTCGACATCACGTTCTGTCCGGGCTCGATGCGGGGGAACATGCGCAGCACGCAGCGCGCGAACGGCACGGCCGAATTGTAGGAGTAGGTCGTGATATGCCGGATGTTGTAAAGCACGCCGCGTCAGCTTTTCGGGCTAGGGTCATCGACCACAGACTGAAGGAAATAGCGGCTCGCAACCGCCTCCGACAAGCCCATTAGCCGCTGCTCGACGGCGAGAATGAAGGCACGATCAACTTGATCGGTGCGCGATGTGGCCACATCCGCCGCCAGCTTGAGCGAGAGGCGGCGCGGCTGCTCCATCAGTCCGTCATCGCGCACCGATGGCAGAGCGGCGACTTCAGCGTCGAGCCGCGCGATCTGGAAAGCAACGGAGCGCGGATTGTATTCATCGAAAAGGACCATGTCGATGACAGGATGGAAAGCGAGTCCCACCAGGTAGCGTGAGCGATAGGTTATCTGGGAATCGATCAGGTCCAGCAGAACGTCGAGATGCTCGGCAGGCGCGGACTGATCGCCGAACTGGCGGGCGAACCTGCACGTGGTGATGGCGCGCTCGACGCGCCGGCCGATCTCCAGGAAGCGCCAGCCTGCGCCGCGGTTCATGTTCTCTTCGGCCAGGCCCGAGAAAGCCGCCAGATCGCGCAGGGCGCGGTCGGCGGTCTCATAGCCTTCGCCCTCGGTCGGCAAGTCGTCGGTGTCGTGTTCGAGCCGGCGCGTCAAATCGCCGATCAGCCGCCACGCGTCGACCGAAAGCCGTTCGCGCGTCACCGAAGCCGTGCGCTTGGCCTCACGGATGCAGGCTGCCGCAGAGCCGTAGTGATCGAGCCCGTGGAGCGCAGCGAAAGCCTGGCGCATCGCGGGCGCACGCGCGCCGGGCGCCGCACCCCATGCGACGAGCATGCCGCTGAGGCGCTTCACTGCGTCCTGCTGGCCCGGCATGCGGCTATCGGCGTCGATCATGCGGCCGAGCAGCGTCCGCGTCAGCCGCAGCACCCCTTCGGCGCGTTCGAGGTAGCGGCCCAGCCAGAACAAGTTGTCCGCCACGCGGCTTGGCAGGTTGCCGACAACGCGCCTGATCTGGATCCGGTCGGGCTGCGGCAGCAAAGTCACCTGATCGACCGGCTTTTCGGAAAGGACCCATACGTCCGAGGAACGTGCGCCCTCGCGCATCGTGACGGCGCGCGCGTCCAGCCTGTCCGAGGTCCGGCAGAAACCGCCGGCCATGACGCGCCACCCGTTCGGCGTCGCAGTCGCGTAGACCCGCAGCGCGAAAGGCCGCGGTTCGAGCGTGCCGTCGGCCCTCAGCACCGGCATGGTGGAGATCTTGACCACCTCCTGGCCCACATAATCGACGCCGCGCGTCTGGATGGCGGCGGTCAGCTCGTCCCGGGCCTCAGCGCCCTGCTCCGCCATGATCAGCGGCTCGGCATGGTTCGCGCCTCGGATGTCGGCCCGGAAGGCCGAGGCGATGGCCATGTCGCCGATGCGCTCCAGCACGATCTTCCGCTCCCGCGGCTGCCCGCACCACCAGGTGGCGATATTGGGCAGGAGGAGGTCCTCCCCCAGCACCTTGCGGCTCAGCTTCGGCAGGAAGCTCATCAGCGCGCGGCTTTCGACCACGCCGGAGCCGGGACCGTTGGCGACGACGACACTCTCCTGGCGGATCGCATGGAGCAGGCCGGCCACCCCGAGACGGGAGGAGGCGTTCAGCTCCAGCGGGTCGGTGAAATCTCCGTCCACCCGGCGCCAGATCACATCGGCGCGCTTCAAGCCGGCGATGGTGCGCACGTGCACCATGCCGTTGCGCATGACGAGATCGCCGCCCTCGACCAGGAGGAAGCCAAGGTAGCGCGCAAGGTAGGCCTGCTCGAAATAGCTTTCGCTCAGCGGGCCAGGCGTGAGGAGGCAGATGCGCGGGTCGGCCCGCCGCGCACCGGAGACCAGCCCGGCCCGGAAGCCCTGGAAAAAGCTCGCCAGCCGCTCGACGTTCAGCGCGCGGTAGAGATCGGGAAACGCGCGCGCCATCGCCAGCCTGTTCTCGAGCGCATAGCCGGCGCCGGAAGGCGCCTGCGTTCTGTCGCCGAGAACCCACCATTCGCCATCCGGCCCGCGGCCCAGATCGCACGCATACATCTGCAGATGCTGCCCGCCCGGCACGGCAGCCCCGTGCAGAGGGCGCAGGTAATCAGGGCTGCCGGTGACCGCGGCGGCGGGCAGCGCTCCTTCGGCGATCAACCGCCCTGGCCCGTAGATGTCCCGCAGGATGGCTTCGAGCAGGCCGGCGCGCTGGATGACGCCCGCCTCGATGATGCGCCATTCATCCTCGCAGATCGGCAACGGCATATGGCTCATCGGCCAAGAGCGCTCGCCCGACAGCATGTCGTCGAGATCGACCTCGTCGCGGATGCGGTAGGAGACGCCCGCATCGCTCAGATGCCTGTCGGCAAGGGCGGTCCGGCGGATCAGCTCGCCGGGCGTGTAATTGGTCCATTCGTCCAGCAAGGCATCCCATTGCGGGCGGATGTCGCCGCTCGCGTCGATGAGTTCGTCGTGGACGCCCGGCAACGGCCGATAGTTCGCAAGCAGTTGCTCCCGACGTTCGGACTTCGTTCGCTGCGACTCAAGCTTGCGGGAATTCGGCATGCCCGATCAAGCCCCCAACGGGCGGCGCAGATCAAGCGTCAACGGGAACTCGCCTGTCATTTCAACCGGCGGCGGCACAAATTGGCCGGGCGTGTGGCCAATGTTCTCGAATCGGGCCAGCCTGCGCGCCTCTGCTTCGTAGGAGTTGACCGGCAGCGTGTCATAGCTGCGGCCGCCTGGGTGGGCGGCATGGTAGACGCAGCCGCCAAGGGAGCGGCCTGCCCAAAGGTCGACGATGTCGAAGGTCAACGGCACATGGACGGGAATGACGGGATGCAGCCCGGCGGACGGCTGCCACGCCTTGTAGCGCACCCCTGCCGCATGCACGCCTCCGTGGACAAGCGCCAGCGGGACACGCCTGCCGTTGCAGGTAATGACATGACGGCCGGGCGTCAGCCCCGTGGTCCTGACCTGCAGCCGCTCGACGGACGAGTCCACGTAACGGACGGTGCCGCCGATCGCGCCGGTCTCGCCCATGACGTGCCAAGGCTCAAGCGCCTGCCGGATCTCGAGCGTCACGCCGCCATGCTCGACCTCGCCATAGAACGGGAAGCGGAACTCGTGCTGCGCCTGGAACCAGACAGGATCGAAAGCGTAGCCCGCTCGCGCCAGGTCCGCCAGCACATCGCTGAAGTCCGCCTTGACGAAGTCAGGCAGCATGAAGCGGTCATGCAGGGAGGTGCCCCAGCGCACCAGCGACCCCGTTTGCGGCTCGCGCCAGAACCAGGCCACGAGAGCGCGCACGAGGAGCTGCTGCGCCAACGACATTCGCGCGTCGGGCGGCATCTCGAACGAGCGGAACTCGACCAGCCCGAGCCTTCCGGTCGGTCCGTCGGGCGAATAAAGCTTGTCGATGCATATCTCGGCCCGGTGCGTGTTGCCGGTCACGTCGATCAGCAGGTTGCGGAACAGCCGGTCGACCATCCACGGCGCGACATTGCCCTCGCCCGGCGCAGGGACATGCGACATGGCGATCTCGAGTTCGTAAAGCGCGTCATGCCGCGCCTCGTCGACGCGGGGCGCCTGGCTGGTAGGGCCGATGAACATGCCCGAGAACATGTACGACAAGGACGGATGCCGCTGCCAATAAAGCACGAGGCTCTTCAGCAGGTCGGGACGCCTGAGAAACGGGCTGTCCGGAGGGGTCGCGCCGCCGATCACGACATGGTTGCCGCCGCCTGTGCCCGTATGGCGGCCGTCGACCATGAACTTGTCGCAGCCCAGCCGCGTGTGGAAGGCGTCCTCATAAAGGCCCTTGGTGATTGCGACCGCTTGCGGCCATGTCGACGCGGGCTGGACGTTGACTTCGATGACGCCGGGATCAGGCGTGACCTTGATGACCTCGATGCGCGGATCATAGGGCGGCGCATAGCCTTCGATATGCACCGGCATGCCGGTGGCCTTCGCCGCAGCCTCGATGGCGGCGAGTAGGTCGAGATAATCCTCGATCTTTTCGACCGGCGGCATGAACACGCAAGGGATGCCGTCCCGCATCTCGACGCTGACCGCCGTGCGGACGCTCTCCGCCTCTAGGTCCTGCTCGACGCGGGCCTGGCGCTGCACGTCGCGCGCGTTCGAGGCGATGAAGCCAAGCGCTGCGCTGTCTCCGGCGGGCTGCCCGCCGGCCGGAGACAGCGCATGGTCCGGGTCGGCGGCGGGGAACGGCGCGCGGGCCTCCATCGGGTCCTGCGGGTGGACATGGGGATAGGAGGAAGGCGGCACCCAAGGCAGCGAGCCAAGCGGCAGGCGGTAGCCCACCGGCGAGTCGCCCGGCACAAGGAACAGCTTTCCGCGCCTGAGGCCCCAGCGTTCGGAGCGCCAGCGGCGGTCAGAAGCTGCAGCCTGCCAGCGCTGGACGGGCAGCACATAACCGCTCGCCGCGTTCAGGCCGCGCTCGAACGTGCGCACCATGCGGGCGCGTTCCTCGGGATCGGACAGCTTGGGGTCGAGCGGGTCGACATTTGCCGGCAGCTGCCCTTCCTTGAGCAGCCAGTGCGCCGTGTCCTCGAAAGCGGGCAGCACATAGCTGTCGTCGATGCCCAGATGCTGCGCGACATGGACCGCGATCTGCTGCGCAGGCCCTGATTCAGCGGATGCCTTCTGCGGCTTCCTCGGCTCCGGCGCGATCAGGCTCAAGTCGTTCCAGATCGGCTGGCCATCCTTGCGCCAGTACAGGCCGAAGGCCCAGCGCGGCAGCGTCTCGCCCGGATACCACTTGCCCTGACCGTAATGCAGGAACCCGCCCGGCGCAAAGCGTGTGCGGAGGCGGCGAATCAGTTCGTCGGCCCGGCCGCGCTTCTGCGGGCCGACCGCGGCCGTGTTCCATTCCTCGGCCTCGTAGTCATCGATCGAGACGAAGGTCGGCTCGCCGCCCATGGTCAGCCTGACATCCTGCGCGGCGAGATCGCCATCGACCCTGGCGCCGAGGGCGTCGAGCGCTTCCCAGGCCTCATCAGAGAATGGCAGGGTGATGCGCGGGGCCTCACGCACCCGGGTGACCTTCATCTCGAAGTTGAACGACGTCTCGGCGAAGCCGGTGATTCCGCCGCTGACCGGGGCGGCCGAGCGGAAATGCGGGGTGGCGGCGACAGGGATGTGCCCCTCGCCGCAAAGCAGGCCGGATGTCGGATCCATGCCGATCCAGCCGGCGCCGGGAATATAGACCTCCGCCCAGGCATGGAGGTCGGTGAAGTCCTTGTCGGTTCCCTTGGGGCCCTCCAACGGATCGATGTCCGCCGTGAGCTGCACCAGGTAGCCGGAGACGAAGCGGGCGGCGAAGCCCAAATGGCGCAGGATCTGCACCATGAGCCAGCCTGTATCCCGGCACGACCCGGAGGCGAGCGTCAGCGTCTCGTCCGGGGTCTGGACTCCAGGCTCCATGCGGATGCCGTAGGCGATCAGGTTCTGAAGCCGCGCGTTCAGGTCCACCACGAAGTTCACGGTGTTGGTTGGCTGGCGCGGGATGGTGGCGAGGAATGCGCTGAGCCGGGGTCCGGCCGGCTCGGCGATCAGATAAGGCGCGAGCTCTTCCTTGAGGTCATCGGGATAGCTGAACGGGAATGTCTCGGCGTCGGTCTCGACGAAGAAGTCGAACGGGTTGACGACGGCCAGGTCCACGACGAGATCGACCTCGATGCGGAACTCGGTGACCGGCTCCGGAAACACGAAGCGGCCCATCCAGTTGCCGCTTGGATCCTGCTGCCAGTTGACGAAGTGCTGGGCGGGATCGACCTTCAGCGAATAGCTCTCGATCCGCGAGCGGCAATGCGGAGCGGGGCGAAGCCGGATGATTTGAGGCCCGAGCGTGACGGGGCGATCATAGGTATAATGCGTGACATGCTGGATCGCGGCGATAACGGCCAAGGGCTCAACCTTCGGATGTCTCAGGACGGTGCCGGACGATAGCGCTCGCTGCCGATGATAGGAAGCGACGCGGCGGTTATATTTTGGGCATATGTCAGCAGCGCGAGGGGGATCCTGCATCGTCGCGGAAACGGCTGGCCGCAAGAGCAAGACTGCGCCGTGCGATCCTCATCCTGAGCAACGTCGAAGGAGGAGCTCCAGCCAGCAACACTGCTGAAGCTCCTCCTTCGACGGGCTCAGGATGAGGATTGTCATGCTTCCCGGTTTCAAAAACCGTCGCCCAGTGTCACAACGTCAGCTTGAAGCCTTCATGACTCTTGGCGAAGCCCAGCCGCTCGTAAAAGCGGTGGGCGTCGATGCGCTTCTTGTTCGAGGTGAGCTGCAACGTCGCAGCGCCCGCCGCCCTTGCGTCCGCGACCGCGCGCTCGACCATGACGGCGCCGATGCCGGTCCCGCGCATCTCCGGCAGAACATGGACCGATTCCAGGGTCGCCCGCGTGCGTCCGCCGCCGACAAGCCCCGGCGTGAGGCTGAGCTGGAACGTGCCGACGATGCGCCCGCCCTCAGAGCGCAGCCCACGGCCCGTGTCCCTGAGCGCCTCGTCAGCCACGGCGACGTACAGCCGGACATAATGGCTGCCGAGGATGGCGGACATGGCCCGCTCGTAATCCGGCCGCGCCGCGTCGGACCAGTCGTCTCCATGGCCGCCCTTCTCGTCCGCCATGTAGATGCGGACGATGCTCTCCAGGTCTTCGGCCAGCGCCAGCCGGATCGTGGCCGCCATCAGGCCGCCTGCGAGGCTTTTGGCAAAAGCTGGTCGTTGGCGCGGAAACCCGGCTGGCCTTCCATCCGCGTCATCCAGGCGCTGACGCCGGCGTATTGTGCCAGGTCGAACCCGCCGACCGCGGCGTACGACACGACCCCGTAGACATCGATGTCCGCGATGGTCAACCCGTTGCCGACGAGCCACTCCCGGCCCTTGAGATGGTCATCCAGCACCTTGAACGCCGCATTGCCGTCCGCGACATGCATCTCCGCCACGGCCTGCGGCATGGAGCGCAGGCCGATGCGCTGCCCGCGCATGCGATAGACATGCATCGCGAGCCGATCGAAGTCCCAGAACATCCATTCGCGGGCTTCGATCTTCTCCTGCGGCGTAGCGCCGCCGAACTTGCCAAGGTGCTCAGCGAGATATTCGAGAATGGACGCCGACTGGCACAGCTTCAGGCCTGTTTCGCCATCCTCGAGCAGCGGCACTTGGCCGTAGCGCTGGATGGCCACATAATCTGGCCGCTTGTGCTCGCCCGCCCGCAGATTGACGTGAACGTAGTTGAACTTCTCGCCGGCGAGGCTGAGCATCAGGCCGACCTTGTAGGCCGGGCCGGACAGCCAGATGCCATGAAGTGTGAAACGTGCGGTCATTGTCGTCGCCCCCTGCGTCAGCCCCGCCCTGACGGCGAAGCTCTGGATTCGCGCGCATCGTAGAGCATTGCCGATGAAAGGGGATGCCGGTTTTGCGCACATGCCATGTTTCAGCCATGGCCGGCGTCCCGCCTTTGGCCGGGGCTCGGCTCCGGAAAGCAAACCGTGCGGTCCGCAGGCCGCGTCAGTCGTCGACGCTTAGCCCGATGCGCCCCCAACCTGGCAGCTTCAACGCCGGGCGGCGGATGTCGACACCTGCGACCAGGCCGAGGACATTGACCTCGAAGCCCTCCACCCAAGCGGCGCTGATGCCGAGCACGCCGGCAAGTGACACCTGAGCGCCGGTGAGGCTTGGCGTCGGGCCGGCGAAAGCGAGGCCGCGCCAGTCCTTGCCGATCGCCGTCGGCAGGAGAGCCGCCGCGAGCTTGGGCTCGTGCCGCGCCACATGGGCGACGAAGGTATTGGAGTTAGGCCCCGGCCATGCCTGGTACTCCCCTGCCTGGCGGCTCGGATAGCTCCGTGTCGCGGCCTCGATCTTCGGGACCGCCTCCGCGGCTTCATCCCCGCGAAGGGTCAGCAGGATCTGTGGAGCGTTTCCGTACCAGCGCCCGTCGGCGACCCTGATGTCCGTGCGCACGGGATTGCCCCAACCCACCACATCATAACGCGTGTAGCGCTGCGCGCCCGCCTGCTTGACCACGATCCAGCTGTGATGGGCGAAGATGCCGCGCCAGTTTCCGACGCGCGCAGCCATGATGTGGACCACCGCATCCGGCTCGAGACGCGCCGGCGTAAGAAGGCCGGACGACGACCAGTCGGCGTCGGACCAGTTCGCGGCCCAGCCGTTGATCCGGTAGAAGACAGCATGCGTGGCCAACGGCACGAGAAAGAAGGCGATGAAGGCAAGGATGACGCGTCTCCGCACGGGCTGATCCTGATGCGGCGGCTCAGCCGAGCCCCAGCTTCCTTGCCAGGATCTCGTTGACGGCGACGGGGTTCGCCTTGCCGCCCGAAGCCTTCATGACCTGGCCGACGAACCAGCCCGCCATGGATGGCTTTGCCCTCGCCTGTTCGACCTTGTCGGGGTTGGCGGCGATCACTTCATCGATGACCTTCTCGATGGCACCAGTATCGGTGACCTGCTTCATGCCGCGGGCTTCGACGACCGCGCGCGGATCCACGGCCTTACCGCCCTCCGTCTCGCTCCAGACGATCTCGAACAGGTCCTTGGCGATCTTGCCGGAAATGACGCCTTCGCCGATCAGGTCGACGATCCCGCCGAGTTGATCGGCCGACATCGGAGAAGCGGCGACATCCATGCCTTCCTTGTTGAGGCGGCCGAACAGTTCGTTGATCACCCAGTTCGCGGCGGCCTTGCCGTCGCGCCCCTTGGCGACCGCCTCGAAGAAGTCAGCCTGCTCGCGCTCTGCGACGAGAACCGTCGCGTCGTAGGGCGACAGGCCATACTGGCTGATCAGGCGAGCTTTCTTGGCGTCCGGAAGCTCCGGCAATCCGGCGCGGAGCGCATCGACGTAAGGCTGGTCGAACTCCAGAGGCAGCAGGTCGGGATCCGGGAAATAGCGGTAGTCATGCGCCTCTTCCTTGGAGCGCATCGAGCGTGTCTCCCCCTTGGAAGGATCATAGAGCCGGGTCTCCTGATCGATCTTGCCGCCATCCTCCAGGATGCCGATCTGCCGGCGGGCCTCGACGTCCACGGCTTGCCCGATGAAGCGGATCGAGTTGACGTTCTTGATCTCGCAGCGCGTGCCGAACGGCTCGCCGGGCCTGCGCACCGAAACGTTCACGTCCGCCCTCAGGCTGCCTTTCTCCATGTCGCCGTCGCAGGTGCCAAGGTAACGCAGGATGGTGCGCAGCTTGGTGACATAGGCCTTGGCCTCGTCCGCCGACCTGAGATCGGGCCGGGACACGATCTCCATCAGCGCCACGCCGGAACGGTTGAGGTCGACGAAGCTCATGGTCGGATGCTGGTCATGAAGCGACTTGCCCGCATCCTGCTCCAGATGCAGCCGCTCGATGCCGACCGTGATCTGCTCGGTGGGCGTCACGTCGACGATGATCTCGCCTTCGCCGACGATCGGGCTTTTGAACTGGCTGATCTGGTAGCCCTGCGGCAGATCGGGATAAAAGTAGTTCTTGCGATCGAACACGGACCGATTGTTGATCCTGGCGTTGAGGCCGAGCCCCGTCCGCACTGCCTGGCGCACGCATTCCTCGTTGATCACCGGCAGCATGCCGGGCATGGCCGCATCGACGAGGCTGACATGGCTGTTGGGTTCCGCGCCGAAGGCGGTGGACGAGCCGGAGAAGAGCTTGGCCTGAGACGTGACCTGCGCGTGGATCTCCAGCCCGACGACGATCTCCCAATCGCCGGTCGCGCCCTTGATGCGCTGCTTCGGATCGGCGGGTCGGACATGGGCGTTCATGGCGGCACTATCTGTGATGGGCGTTCGGAGACCTGAGTAGTGGCTCGGGCGCGCTGCATCAAGAGCCCGGCGCCATTTGGCCGCTCACGTATCCGGGGGCAGCTTCATGCGGGCCAGGAGCGCGCTGCGTTGGTGCAGGAAGCCGCCAAAAGCCGCAATCAAGCCGGCAAGCCCCACGAACCATGACTGCCACATGCCGTGCGAAACAGCCCAGATCGCTATGATGCCGGCCATCAGCGCGGCGAACATCTGTCCGCCATCGCCGCCGACTCCGCGGATCATGCGCGCTACGATCACGAACAGGGCCGACAGGATGGCCGCGCCGACTAGCCCGGTATCGACCCAGACCTGGAACAGGAAGGAGTGCGGGTGATTGTGCGTCATCGCCGCGCCCGTATCCGGATTCACGTTTCCGGCCTGGCGGATGTATTCGACGCCATGGCCAATCCAGGGCGACTGCCAGATATAGTCGAGCGACGAGCGCCAGAGCCACATCCGCTCGGCGACTGTCTTGTGGTTAAGCTCCCAGGCTGCCGAACCGCGGAACCAGCCATAGATCGGGCCGAACATCAGGGGGGTCAGCAGCACCAAGGCGCTGGCCCCAAAGCCGATCAGGCGCATCGTCAGGCTAAGGCTGATCTTCGCGAGCACCTGCGTGGCGGAGATCGCGAGAAAAGCCAACTGCGCCGACTGGCTCGACGCCGACAGCACCGCAGCCAGCGCCAGCGCATACAACGGCGCGCCGATGAGGATGCGCCATGTGGCCGTCGTCGCCACGACCCTGATGACATATAGGCTGATGGGCCAAAGCAGCGCCGTGAACAGCGCCGCCCTGTTGAAATGCCAATGCTGGCCGAGCCGCTCTCCGCCAATGGCTGAGATGTCGATCCACTTGAAGATGAGGAGCAGCAGGACTGCCGAGAGGGCGGCATGAAGGATCAGGAAGAAGCGCCAGAGCCAGCGGCCGTTGAAGCCCATGCGGAGCGGAGGCACGAACGCGGCAACGACGGCCGTCAGCGAAAAGCAGAATGGCACGGCCGCACTGAGCGCGTCGGCCGGGTTCGCCGCCGTGACGCTCCGGAACAGCGTCCATGCGCAGAAGAGCGCCAGTGCTCCGAAGACGTATGGCGCATCGCGGACCACTTCAGCCGGGCGAACAGGCGCAGCCGGATTACGGCAGGCCCAGGCCATGGCCAGAGCCAGGACAGCGGGCAGCCAGGTCAACCCCTGAGGGCCGATGATGGAGAAGACCGCTGCGGCCGCCAGGATGGAGCCGACGAGGTCGTCTTTCAGGTTGGCCAGCGGGCCAGCGTTTCGCACCGCGGGCAAGGCCGCCTGCCCGGCTGAGGCGGTCTCCGCAAGATGGCCGGCATCCGCGCTCACGGCTCGGCCGCGCGGAACTTCTCCGCCAGCCAGCTGCTCCCTGCCCCAAGCCCGGCGAACGCAAGCACGCCCGCCAATGTCGCCAGAGGCTGGGCCTCCGCATCGCCCCGCACGGACTGGACGGCCGTGAGCAAGAGCAGCAGCGAGCCCGTGAGCCAGCACATCGCCTTCATGACAGTGAGGCAGGCGATGGCCATGGCGGGGGCGAAGATCATGCGGGTGCGCCTGCCCACCACCGCGCGGAAACCGGGAAGCGCCCGGCCGCCTGCTCGATGACTTCGGACAGCGCGAACAGCGTCTCCTCTTCGAATGGGCGGCCGATGAGCTGCAGGCCCAAGGGCAAGCCCTGCGCATCGAGGCCGGCGGGCACCGCGATGCCGGGCAGGCCGGCCATGTTCACAGTCACGGTGAAGATGTCGTTCAGATACATCTCGACCGGATCGGCAGAGCCCTTCTCGCCGATGCCGAAAGCGGCGGACGGCGTGGCCGGGGTCAGGATGGCGTGGATCCCTTCCGCGAAGACATCCTCGAAATCCTTCTTGATGAGCGTGCGGACCTTCTGCGCGCGCAGGTAGTACGCATCATAATAACCGGCGGACAGCACATAGGTGCCGATCATGATGCGCCGCTTGACCTCCCGGCCGAAGCCGGCAGCACGCGTGTTTTCATACATCTCGGCGATGTCGCGGCCCTGCTCGCGCAGACCGTAGCGCACGCCGTCATACCTCGCCAGATTGGAGGACGCCTCGGCCGGAGCGACGATGTAATAGGCGGGAAGCGCGTATTTCGTGTGCGGAAGAGAGATGTTGACGATCTCCGCTCCTGCGGCCTTCAGCCAGTCGATGCCATCCTGCCAGAGCTTTTCGATCTCCTCCGGCATGCCCTCGATGCGGTATTCCTTGGGAATGCCGATGCGCATGCCTTTGACCGAGCGGCCGATGGCCTTCTCGTAGTCGGGCACTGCGATGTCGACCGACGTGGTGTCCTTCGGATCATGGCCGGACATCGAGCGCAGCATCACCGCGCAGTCACGCACCGTCTTGCCGATCGGGCCAGCCTGGTCCAGCGAGGAGGCAAAGGCGACAATGCCCCAGCGCGAGCATCGGCCATAGGTCGGCTTGATGCCCACGGTGCCTGTGAAGGCGGCGGGCTGGCGGATCGAGCCGCCCGTGTCGGTCGCGGTGGCTGCGAGGCAGAGGTTGGCCGCAACGGCGGAGGACGAGCCGCCCGACGAGCCGCCGGGCACAAGGTGCGTCCCGTCGACCGCGCCGCCGCTGGCGCCGACATTCGAGCCCGCGCGCCGCCAGGGATTGACGACGTTTCCGAACGCCGAGGTCTCGTTGGATGAGCCCATCGCGAACTCATCGTTGTTCAACTTCCCAAGCATCACTGCGCCATCGCGCCAAAGCTGGCTGGTCACGGTCGACTCATAGGTCGGCACGAAGCTGCGCAGGATATTGGAGCACGCGGTGGTGCGGACGCCAGCCGTGCAGTAGAGGTCCTTGACGCCGAGGGGCAGCCCTTCCAGCGCGCCGCCCTCCCCCTTGCCGAGCCTGGCGTCGGAAGCGGCGGCCTGCTTGAGCGCGAGGTCAGGCGTTTCGAGCACATAGGCGTTCAGCATCCGCGCCTGCTCCACCGCCTGTATGTGCGCGCTCGTCAGTTCGGTCGCCGAGAATGATTTGGCCCGGAGGCCGTCGCGCGCTTCGGTCAGGGTGAGTCTGGTCAGGTCGGTCATGGAGTTCATTTCAGTGAACGCTGCATTCTGGGAGCCTTGATGGCCGCATCAGGCTGTCGGGCGAGGCGGAGCGACGTTGCGCAGTCATTCGACCACTTTCGGGACCATGAAGTAATCGTCTTCCGACTGAGGGGCGTTTCCGACGATCTGGCTTGCGATGCCGCCGTCGTTCACCACGTCGGCGCGCTTCTTCATCACCATGGGCATGACCGACGTCATCGGCTCGACGCCGTCCACATCGACCTCATTGAGCTGCTCGACGAAGCCCAGCATGGCGTTGATCTCGGCCTGCATGTTCGTGACGTCTTCGGGCGGCAGGGCGATGCGCGCCAGATGGGCGACACGCTTCACGGTAGCGGCATCAACGGACATGGGCGGCACTCCGGCGCTCGGGTTTGCCAAGCGTGCAATGGCCAACATCGCCGCACGGCACACGCGCTATAGCTGGCGGTCATTGCGGCGGCAATGCGCATGCGCGGGCCTGATGAAAGAACGTGCGTCATTGTGAGCGAGCGCCTCTGGGCCTATGACCGCCCAACCACCTAGCCAAGGCTGCCACGTGCCCCTCGTCGAACTCTTCGCAATGCCGGAATGCCTGATCCGTCATCAGCGCCTGCTGGGCCTTGACCTCGGAACCAAAACCATCGGGCTCGCGCTGTCCGACGTGGAGCTCACGATCGCAAGTCCGCTGGAGACGATCGCACGCGTGAAATTCACGAAGGATGTCCAAGCCATGCTGGCGATCGCTGCGAAATACGGGGTGGGCGGCCTCGTGGTCGGCCTGCCGATCAACATGGACGGAACGGAGGGGCCGCGCGCGCAGTCCACGCGCGCGTTCGTGAGGAACCTGCTGCCGTTGACGCCGATGCCAGTGACGTTCTGCGATGAGCGGATGTCGACAATGGCGGTTACGCGCACGTTGCTCGCGGCGGACGCGTCACGCGCGCGCAGGGCTCAGCTGGTCGACAAGATGGCGGCCGCGTACATCCTTCAAGGCGCGCTCGACAGGATGAGGACGAAAATGACCGGCGAGCCTGATGGCCCGCCGGTCTTTGAGGAGTGATCCGACCGCCAAGATACGGCGGTCATGCGCTGGTCAGTTGAAGATGTTGCGGCCCGGACTGCCCGGATTAAAGCGCTGGCCGCGATACGGCTGCTCATACTGGGGCTGACCGTAATACTCGCGCTGCCGTTGACGGGAGCGCTCAGCCCGGGCCTGCTCCCTGAACTGCTCGCGCTGCCAGCGGTTCATGCGCGGCTCGCCATAGCGCTGGTCGATCACACGGTCGTTGTAGAAGCGCGGATCCTGGCGATAGTAA
>JANOCI010000127.1:0-16852 GCA_031412095.1 Allobosea sp. | reverse complement strand
TGACGTCGACCGTCGGCGGCATCATCGGTGGCGCGTATCGGACAGTCACGGGCGCGGTCAGCGGAGCAGCAAGTTCGGCAGGGACCGTCGGCCAGATGGCAAGCCAGTTGGCGGGCCCCAATGCATCCGGGCTCACCAACGCATTTTCGGGAATCGAGCAATCTCTGCGCAATGCGGCCGGAGGCAACGACCCGGCAGCCCTGCGTGACGCGGCTGTAGCTGCGATGCGCGCTGCCGTCACCGGCGACCAGGCGCAGGCCCGGGAAGCAAGGGATAGAGCTGTCCAGGCGATTGCACGGGCGCAGAACATTCCGACCGAACAGGCTGCAGCGCAGGTCGCCCAGTACGAAGCGCAGTACAGGCAGACGGCGGAGCAGGCCAGGAGGCAGGCGACCGAGGCTGCAGATGTCGCCGCGAAAGCCGTGACGCGGGGCGCCTTGCTCGCCACGCTTGCCCTGCTGCTCGGCGCAGTGGCGGGATGGTTCGGCGGCCGCATGGGCACGGTCGATCCGACGATCACCGCCGGCACAGGCATCAACGCCAAGCGCGACCACGCGTGAACCGACAGGGCTGGGATCGCTCCCAGCCCCGATCACCCAAGCGTCCAACGGCGTGCACCATGTGAAGCGGCCTGTTCCCTGACCTGCAGCCGTTCGTCTTCAAGCAAGGATCGCGTCGCCATGGCACCGACAGATATTGTTGACGCGAGGACGACGCTCCGCATTCCCGTCGCTGAAGAGCGGGTCTCGGTCACGCCAGATCAGCGAGTGACAGGCCGCGTGACGGTTCGCACCGTCACTGAAACGACGGAGCAACAGGTTGAACAGGCCCTTGCGTCGAGCAACGTCGACGTCAAGCGTATCCCTGTCAACCGGTGGGTCGAACCGGGCTCCGCGAGGCCGGGCATCCGGGTGGAAGGCGACGTGACCATCATTCCGGTGCTCGAAAAGCACGTCGTCGTCGAGACGCGTCTCCTCATCAAGGAGGAGGTGCATGTCACACGCAGCGAAACAAGCGAGATTGCGTCCATACCTGTGACCTTGCGGGCGCAAAAAGTTCTCATCAGCCGTGAGGACGTTCAAGTGGAAATTCGGACACCTCCAATCAACGCAAAGGATTGAATCCATGGCACAACAAATTCTGACAGCTATCTTCGACCAGCGCGCTCACGCTACGGATGCGACTGCAAAGCTTCTCGATGCCGGCATCCCCCGCAGCGCGATCCGCCTGTTTCCCGAGAACGACAGCGATGTGACGACGTCCACATCGACCTACGACTACAGGAAGGACGAGAAGGGGTTCTGGGCATCGCTCGGAGATCTCTTCATGCCCGATGAAGACCGGGCGGCCTATGCCGAAGGGATGAACCGCGGCGGGTCCACGGTAAGCGTGACGGTTGACGACACGCAGAGCGATGAGGTTGCCGACATCCTCGACGAGCATGGTTCGATCGATCTCGACGAGCGGGAAACGACATGGCGCTCCGAAGGGTGGAACGGCTACACGCAAGCTGCCTCCCCCGCCATGGGCACGCGGGACTCAACTGCCGCCATGGGCGCGCGGGATGCAACTGCTCCAATGGGCGTGCGGGATGCAACCGCCAGCGGTGGCGACTCGCAGGCCATCCCGATCGTCGAGGAGCAGCTGCGTGTCGGCAAGCGCGAGGTGGCTGGCGGCCGTGTGAAGATCAGGTCGTATACGGTTGAAACCCCGGTCGAGGAGCAGGTCACGCTGCGCTCCAAATCCGTTCATGTCGAACGGCGCCCGGTCGACCGGGCCGCCACCGCAGCCGACGCCAACCTCTTTCAGGATCACACGATCGAGCTCGAGGAGACCCGCGAGGAAGCCGTAGTCTCCAAGGAAGCGCGCGTGACAGGCGAGGTGCACGTCCGCAAGGACGTCGATGACCACGTCGAAACCGTGACGGACAGCGTGCGCCGCACCGAGGTCGATGTTCAGGACGAACGCGCCGACACGTCCCGCACCGACACGTCCCGCGCCGGCTCAACGCGCACCGACATATCCCGCAATCCAGTCAATATCGACACCAAGCGTGGATTTTGATCGGCGTGGCGGCAGAATGACGCAGTTGCTCTGCCGCCGCGTTCACTGCGGGATTCCAAATCGAGTGCATCGGCTTATCGAGAGGGCGGCACGCCGATGTGTTCGGCACGTCGCCCTCTTTTTTCGGTGCGCGCCTCTCAGGCCCTCCGCCGCACCCGCATCATGATCTCTCGCGCCGGCCTTGTGGTCAGCCTCGCGACGGGCGTGACGTCGTCCGGCGCGATAGCCGCGAAGTCGTAGCGGCGGATGAGGCGGGCCAGCATCAGACCGCTTTCGATCGTGGCGAACGCCGCGCCCACGCAGATGCGGGGTCCGAGGCCGAAGGGCATGTAACTGCCCGGAACAATCTCGTCGCGCGTGAAGCGGTCGGGGTCAAACCTGTCCGGGTTGGGCCAGAGAGCGTGGTGGCGATGGGTGGTCCACGGCGCAATCATGATCATGGCGCCTTTCTTTGCGCGGCGGCCGCCGATCGTCGTGTCTTCGGCGGCGACGCGCGGAATGAACGTGATCGGCGGATACAGCCTCAGCGTCTCGCGGAACACGTCGCGCACGAAATCCAGCTTCTTGACATGCGCCAGCGTGATCTCGCCGCTTCCGGCGACAGCCTCGATCTCCGCCCGGCAGCGCTCCGCGACGTCGGGACGCTGCGACAGGATGAAGACGGCCCAGGTCATGACGCTGGCGGTGGTCTCGTGGCCGGCGAGGAAGAACACGCCGATCTGATCGATCAGCTCCTTTCGGGTGAAGCGTTCGCCAGTGGCGGCGTCACGCGCTGCGATCAGGTCGGCTACGATGTCGCCTGCCCCGCCCTCCTCGGCCAGCCGCGGCGCGAGCAGCGCATCGATATGGGTGCGGATTCGCTCGCACGCGGCGAGGACGTGGCCGGGCTGGCTGACCTTGGCCCATGGCCTGCCAAGTATGAGCTGTCCGAGATCGACGCTGGCGACCGAGCGTTCGAACTCGGCGAACGACGTGAACACGTCGCGCGCCGTGCCGACCTCCAGCGACTTCGAGAAGATCGTCCGGCAAATGATGTCGGCGGTCAGGTGGCTCATCGCCGCATCGAGCGAGAAAGGCTCGCCTGATCGAGCTATGGCGTCGAGATGCCGCTCGTATTCATCGACGGCCTGGGTCATCCAGCCGAAAGCCCGATTGATCCCCATGTGCGAGAAGGCCGGCTCCACCATCTGCCGCTGACGCCGCCAGGCCGCGCCGTCCGACACGAAGATGGACTCGCCGACCAGCGGCTCGAGGGCGCCGACCATCAGGTCGTTCTTGGGGAAGATCTCCAGCGGGTTGGTCAGGATCGAGCGCGTCAGCTCGGGATCGTTGACAAGCAGTATCGAGCGGCGGGACATGCCGAGCGGGGTCACCATCTCGGTGTAGGCCTGCTTGGGCACCAGGCTGAGCAGGCTGCGCGGCTGCATTGCAAGCACCCGAAGCAGCGACAGCCCCGGCGACATGGGCCGGGGCGCGGGCGGACGATAAAGCTGGGCGGCGTCGGCTGGCATGCTGGGGTCCGGCCTCGCAATGAGGCGTGGTCGCAGAACACTGCTATCCAGCATCGCACGGCCGATCAACCGGCATGATGGAGAGGCGCGGCGGCCTAAGCGAATCCGGCTTGACGCAACGCAAGCTTCAGCGGACGATCCGGCCCTTGCAGGACCATTCATTGCAAGGGAAGGGCGCAGCCGATGCTGCACAGAGGCTTTGCAATTGCCGCCGCCGTCATGCTTGCTGCGGCTCCGGTCACTGGCGCTGCGCCTGCGAAGGCGCAGCAGGCGCAGCAGCAGGCGCGCCCGGCCCAAGACGCGGGCCTGAGGGCAGCCATCGCCAAGTCGAACGCCTACATCAGGCTTATGAACCGGACGCTGCGGGCCGGCGAGGCCTGGGAGCGCTATGCAAGCTGGGTGAACATGAAGACCGGCCCGACGGGCAAGGAGCGCTACATAGCCTACGGGATCTACAGCCTGTACGATGTGCGCAGCGAAATCGCCGCCGCCCGCCAGGCTGCGGATGCGGCGCCCGCCGCGCCGGAGCTGGACGCCACAATGAAGCGGTTCATCACGGCCTACGAGGCGTTCGCCCCGCTGGTCTCGCAGGCCAACGGCTATTACGAACGGCAGGACTACCGCGCGGACGCGATGGCCGAAGGCAAGGCGCTGCACATGAAGCTGGTCCCGGCGGCGGAAGCGTTCCTGAAGGAGCATAAGCTGCTCGAAGCGCACTTCCGCCCGTTCAAGGCCGATGTGGACCGCCAGGAGCTCGCTTCGCTGGAGGCGGCCGATGGCAGGCGCGAGCGCTGGCACATGAAGAACGTGATGATCCAGGCGCGCGCCATCGTGGATCTCCTGCCGGGAAATGCCAGGCCGATCGTCGACATGGCGGCGTTCGACGCTTCGCTGAACGCCTTCGCCGCCGCGGTCCGGGAGCTTGATGTCTACGCCGCAGAGAACCCGGGCAAGCTGAGCTCCTTCGAAGGCCGCCCGCGAGGCCTGCTCGGCAAGCTGCGCGAATTCCGCGAGAAGCTGGCGAAGGCCAAGGGGGACGCACGCAGGGGCGGAGCGAACTACCTGCAGTGGATCGTCAACGATTACAACACGATGATCACGATCTCCGACGTCACCATCAGGACCATGCGCTGAACTGACTGGCGGCCGCCGCACTCTTCGTGACGCAGACCCGACTTTGCGCCAGCGCTGATCGGCATCAAGCACGCAGCGTCGACGGCGCGCGGCATGGGACACATCGCCAGCCGCAGCAAATGCGGCGCAAGCAAGAGAGAAAAAGGCCTTTTCAAGGCATTAACTTTTCGTTAACCTATGGTCACAGGCTGGCAAGGGCGTAGCTTGGATCGCAAATTGCGTATGGAGCATTTTATCGTGGCAAACATTTTGAATGGACTGCCAGGCATCCTCGACCTCAGGCTGATGCTGTCCACATACATGCAGGGCATGCTCACGCCCGGCGAACTGGCTTCGACCGGACCGACGGTGGTTTCGGGCAGCAACGTCGTATGGGCGGGAAACGATCCGAACGTCGTCATCGGCAATGACGACGACAACAATGTCGCCGGCATGATCGGCAACGATTGGCTTCGCGGCATGGTGGGCAACGACACGCTCGTCGGCGGCGCCGGAAACGATTACCTCGACGGGGGGGCAGGCAACGATTCGCTGCTGGGCGGCTCCGGGCAGGACGCCCTCGTCGGCGGCGCCGGCGCTGACTATCTCGACGGCGGCGGCGACGTCGACACGGCGATCTATTCGGCCTCTAACGCCGCAATCAACATCAATCTGGCCGCCGGGACGGCGACAGGCGGCCATGCCGCCGGCGACACCCTGGTCTCGATCGAAGGCATCGTCGGTTCGAGCTTCAACGACACCATCACCGGCGACCGGCACAGCAACATGCTGTACGGGGGACGCGGCGACGACATGCTCGATGGCGGCATCGGCAACGACATCCTGTACGGCGACCTTGGCAATGACACGCTTCTGGGCGGCGCGGGCGTCGATTATCTGGAAGGCGGCGCTGGCGCTGACCTGATCGACGGCGGCGACAACTTTCCCGGCAACTGGGCGCTCTACAGCCTCTCGGGCACGGGCGTGACCGTCGACCTGGGCGCTCGCATCGCCACGGGCGGCGATGCGACCGGGGACACGCTGATCAACATCTCGAACCTGGCAGGCTCCCGGAGCGCCGATACGCTCACCGGCGACGAGGTCGAGAACCGTCTGTCCGGCAATGCGGGCAACGACACCCTCAGCGGCATGGACGGAGATGACATCATCGATGGCGGCTTCGGCGATGACCTCATCGTCGGCGGCGCAGGCAGCGACCTGATGACCGGCGGGGCGGGCAAAGATACGTTCGCCTTCGACGTCGATGCGCCTGTCATGGAGGCCGAATCAGTCTCGGAGAAGTATTGCGCTCCAGATGGCGACACGGGCGCCGATGTGATCGACGATTTCACCAAGGGCGCCGACAAGGTGATGGTCAACCTGAATGGCGATGTGGGCGTGGTCACCCAGGTTGGCGGCGACACCGTCATCAGCTTCGAGAACTCATCCCAGACGATCACCCTGCTCGACACGATGGGCCTGACGATCGGCACGGACATCATGTTCGCCTGACCATGTCAGCCGCCCGGTCCGCCGGGCGATCGAAATGGCCCGCGGCGTCCTGCGCCGCGGGCTTTGTTGTGTTCACCGCGTCGGTTCAGTCACTGACGGACAGCCGAAGCGGACACGTGAGGTGCGCCCGATCGCGCTAAGGTGCGCATGGCGGCCCGGCCTCCGCCGCGGTTCAAGCCTCGAATTCGAACGGGCTCAACCCGCGCACGCTTTCGTCGATTTGCAACGTGCGCATCATCGGCGGCGAGGCTCGCTGGGCGCAGTTCGGGCGCTCGCACAGGCGGCAATTGATCCCGATCGGCGTCGGCTCATACGTCTTGAGGTCCAAGCCGCGCGAATAGACAAGACGGGAGGCGAATTTCAACTCGCATCCTAGCCCGATCACGAAATGAGCCTCCGGCTCGCCGAAGGGCGCAGCCGTGCGCCGGACCGTGCGGGCCATCGAGAACCACCGCGCTCCATCGGGCAACTCGACGATCTGGGTCATCACGCGGCCTTGGGAGCGGAAGGTCTGGTGGATGTTCCAGCGCGGGCAGGTGCCGCCGAAACGCGAGAACGGGAACGACCCGGACGAGAATCGCTTTGAGACGTTTCCGGCCGTGTCGACCCGAACAAGGAAGAAGGGAACGCCGCGAGCGGTGGGCCTGGCCAGCGTCGTCAGGCGATGCGCGACCTGCTCGAAGCTGGCGGAGAAGCGGGCGCACAGGACTTCGACATCGTAATCTAGGCTTTCGGCAGCTTCGAGGAAGCGGGCGTAAGGCATGATTAGCGCGGCGGCGAAGTAATTGCCCAGCGTGATGCGCAGCAGACGGCGCATCGGGCCCTGCGTCGTGTCGAGCTTGACGGCGATCGCATCGATCACGTCGTTGGCCTCGGCGAAGGCGAGCTGATAGCCGAGCTGGAAGGTGCGGCCGGCCGGCTCGACCAGTTCGGACAGCATCACGCGGCGGCGATGGCGATCGAAGCGGCTCAGCGCCGCGCCCATCACGTCCACCGGCAGCACCTGCACGCGCAGCCCGTGCTTCTCGCGCAGCCGTTCGCTCAGCGCGAAGAACAGTTCATGCCCGGACACCGAAAGGTCTGCGGCGAGCCGTTCCGCCATCTCCTCCAGTTCCGGAAAATGATTGTTCGCAGCGTGCAGGAAATCGCGCACGCGCTCGACGGGATTCTCTCGTCCGGCCTGCACGCCTTCGCTGCGGTCGGCGTCGTTGAAGCCGCCCTCCCCAGTCTCGCGGGCCTCGATATAGGCGCGGTAGAGCCGATGAATGGCGCCGACCAAACCTGGCGCGCTCTCGGCAATCTCGCGCAGTTCGGTTCTGGGCACAGGCAGCGAGCGGAACAGCGGATCGGCGAAGACCTCTTCGAGTTCGCCGGCGGCGCGCATCTCCTCCTCGCGCGCGAAGGATCGCGGATCGACGTCATAAACTTCAGCAAGCCGGATCAGCACCTGCGCCGTCACCGGCCGCTGGTTGCGCTCCATCAGGTTGAGGTACGAAACCGAGATGCCGAGCTCCATCGCCATCGTGGTCTGCGACAGTGCGAGATCGCGGCGCAACCGGCGAAGCCGGCCGCCGGCCAGGATCTTACGGCCCTGTTCCTCTGACATGGTCCGGTTCCGCCCATTTAGGTCACTACATACTAAAGCGATGTGACGCGTACAGTTTTTGACATCAGTACAATATGACAAGTGTCAAACGCGTTCAAACGTACCTTTGGCTGCAAATGTCCGACTTGTCCATAATTTTGCGCTGCAGCATACCGAACGCACCGCAGCGAGCTGAATTTCCGCTTTCTAAGGCTCCCTGCAGAACATGTTGTAAAGATCTGTATCTAACGGAAGGAACTTCCCATGACCAAGCCGACATTCCAGAATCTGGTGCCGAATGCCCCGGAAGGCCGCTTTGCAGGCGTCGCCCGCCCTTATTCGCCCGAGGACGCGCTGAAGCTGCGCGGCTCGTTCCCGATCCAGCACACTTTGGCCGAGCGCGGCGCCAACAAGCTGTGGGAACTCCTTCACACCGAGCCCTTCATCAACTCGCTGGGCGCGATGACCGGCAACCAGGCGATGCAGCAGGTCCGCGCAGGATTGAAGGCGATCTATCTGTCCGGCTGGCAGGTCGCTGCCGATTCAAACACCGCCTCCGCGATGTATCCTGACCAGTCCCTCTACCCCGCGAACGCCGCGCCCGAACTGTGCCGCCGCATCAACCGCACGTTGAAGCGCGCCGACGAGATCGAGCACGCGGAAGGCGGCGCGAAGCGCGACTGGTTCGCCCCCATCGTAGCGGATGCCGAGGCAGGCTTCGGCGGCCCTCTCAACGCATTCGAGATCATGAAGGCGTTCATTGAAGCCGGCGCCGCTGGTGTGCACTTCGAGGACCAGCTCGCCTCTGAGAAGAAGTGTGGCCATCTTGGCGGCAAGGTGCTGATCCCGACTGCGGCGCACGAGCGCAACCTGACCGCCGCGCGGCTCGCCGCCGACGTGATGGGGGTCCCGACCCTCGTGATCGCCCGGACCGACGCGGAAAGCGCCCGTCTCATCACCTCCGACGTCGATGAGCGCGACAGGCCGTTCATCGAGCCCGACAGCCGCACGCCGGAGGGCTTTTACCGGCTCAAGGAAGGCACGGGGCTCGATCACTGCATCGCGCGCGGGCTAGCCTTCGCGGAAGTGGCCGACCTATTGTGGTGGGAGACGTCGCATCCCGACCTGGGCGACGCCCGGAAGTTCGCCGAGGCGATCCACAAGAAGCATCCAGGCAAGCTTTTGGCCTACAACTGCTCCCCGTCGTTCAACTGGCGCAAAAAGCTCGACCCGGCCACGATCGAGACCTTCCAGCGCGAGCTTGGCGCAATGGGATACAAGTTCCAGTTCGTCACCCTTGCCGGCTTCCACTCGCTGAACCACGCCATGTTCGAACTCGCCAGCGGCTACCGTGACCGCGGAATGGGCGCGTATTCAGAACTGCAGCAGCGCGAGTTCGCCTCCGAGGAGCATGGCTTCACCGCCACGCGCCATCAGCGCGAAGTCGGGACCGGGTATTTCGACCAGGTCGCCGTAACGATCTCAGCCGGCAAGTCGTCGACCACCGCCATGAAGGAATCGACGGAGACCGATCAGTTCAACGCCGGGAAGCCAAAGCTTCAAGCCGCTGAATGACGTCTGCAAGACCAAGTTTCCTCATCCTGAGCCCGTCGGAGGGTGAGGAAACAGCTGCCGGGTGACCGGCGAACGACACTGAAGCTCATCCTTCGACAGGCTCAGGATGGGAATCAACGCAAAACCTCGCCCACTGAACTTCCCATCAACTCAGACCGCGGCCCCCATACCCGCGCACAGAGGACCATGACCATGACCAAAGCCAACGTGAAGGAGCGGGCCGAGAGCTTCGCCTCCAGCATGAATGAAGAACAGAAGATGGCGATCCGCATGCTCGCCAACGACCTGCACCGGCTTAACGCCGCGGTGGTGAAGGCCGTCGATGCTGGCCTGTCGGTCGAATTGCAGCGCTCCGCCCGCCACCACCACGAGGGCGGCTTCTGGGGCGACCTGCTCACCCCGATCGTCGTGAAGCAGAAGTGAGGCGCATGCACGGCTGCGCTTGAGGCGACGCGAAAGAGAAGCCCCGCCATATCCGCGCATGGCGGGGCATGTCGCCGGACGGCCTGGCGGCCTGATTACGAGGCTTCCGCCTGCGTCCACCCAATGCGGGCGAGCGCGGCCGTATGCGGCGGGGCGAGTTTTGCCAGAGCGACTTTTGCATTGATCCGATGCGGCAAAAGCGGCAAAGGCTGCTGATGCTCGCTTCCTCACGCCCGACCATCGTGTTCGACCTTGACGGCACGCTCGCCGAGACTGCGCCGGACATCATCGGAACGCTCAATGTCATCCTTGGCCGCGAGGGTCTTGCGCCCTTGCCCGTGGCCCGGGCGCGCGATCTGGTCGGAGCGGGGGCGCGGGCGCTGATCGAGCGCGGCTTCAACCTCTATGGCAGGCCGCTGCCGCCCGAGAGGCTGGACCAACTGTTCGAGCTGTTCCTGGAGGTCTATGCCGGCCGCGTGGCCGATGAATCGCATCTGTTCGATGGCGTGTTGGCGGCGATGGATACGCTTTCGGCCCGCGGCCATCTTCTCGCGATCTGCACTAACAAGCCGGAACGGCATTCGTTGCTGCTGCTCGACGCGCTCGGCGTCACCTCGCGTTTCGCGGCCATTGCGGGGCGCGACAGCTACCCCTATTTCAAGCCCGACGCGCGCCATCTGACCATGACCATCGAGGCGGCCGGCGGCGATCCACGCCATGCCATCATGGTGGGAGATTCGAGGACGGACATCGCCACCGCCCGCAATGCCGGCCTGCCGGTGATCTGCGTGCCGTTCGGCTACACCGACGTTCCCATCGAGACGCTGGAACCGGACGCCGTCATCCAGCATTTCGATGAGCTCGCCGCGGCCGTGGGCAAGGTGTCCCTCGCCTTCGCCTGAACCGGCCCCAGCCCAAGGACAGCGCAATGAAGCTTCATGACGTGACCCGCGCGCCCAATCCGCGCCGCGCCCGCATCTTCATCGCCGAGAAAGGCATCGCCATGCCCGAGCTCGTGCAGGTGGACCTCGCCGGGCTCGAGCACCAGCGGCCGGCCTACCAGCGCCTCAACCCATGGATGGGCACGCCGGCGCTCGAGCTTGACGACGGCTTCGTGATTTCGGAGTCAGTCGCCATCTGCCGCTATTTCGAAGAGCTTCACCCGGAGCCTGCCCTGTTCGGACGCGGCGCGCGGCAGCGGGCCGAGGTAGAGATGTGGAGCCGGCGGCTGGAACTCGGCCTTTACACACACATCGCCCAGTGCTTCCGCCACACCAATCCGCACATGGCGCACCGTGAGTTGCCGCAGGTCGCGGAATGGGGCGAGGCGAACCGGCCCCGCGCCCTGGCCCAGATGCAGATGCTGGACGCGCATCTCGCCGATGGCCGCAATTTCATCTGCGGCGACGCGCTCACGATCGCCGACATCACGGGCGGCGTGGCGATGGACTTCGCCCGCGTGCCGAAGCTTGCGGCGCCGCCCGAGCTGTCGCACCTGGCACGGTGGCATGAACGGCTGGCGGCCCGCCCTTCATGGAGCGCGTGAAGCCATGCCGCGCAAGATCCGAGCCGACGAGACCCTGACAGTCACGCTTGACGAACTGCTGACGGAGCTGCGCGCGTGCCGCATCTGCCGGGACACGCCCTTGCGCGGCAGGCCCCTGCCGCACGAGCCGCGCCCGATCATCCAGGCTTCGGCCACCGCGCGCATCTGCATCGCCAGCCAGGCTGCGGGCACGCTGGCCCATGCATCAGGCAAACCGTTCATGGATCCGTCCGGCGTCAGGCTGCGTGAATGGCTGGGCTTGAGCGAAGCCCAGTTCTATGATGCGTCGCGGGTGGCCATCGTGCCGATGAGCCACTGCTTTCCAGGGCAGGACGCCAAGGGCGGCGATCTTCCGCCTCGCGCGGAGTGCGCTCCGCGCTGGCGAGACCTCGTGTTCCAGGGACTTCCGAACCTTCAGCTGGTCCTGGCGATCGGCCAATACGCCCAGGCTTACCATCTGGGGCGCAGGCTGGGCGGCGGCGGTCTCAGCGACACGGTCAAGGAATGGCAGAACATCTACCATCGCCAGAACGCGCCGCGGATCATTCCCCTGCCCCATCCCTCCTGGCGCAACAATGCCTGGCTGAAGGCGAATCCATGGTTCGATAAGGAATTGCTGCCGTTCCTGCGGATGGAAGTGGCGAAATTGATCAAATGAGTCGCAATTTTCCACCCGAATCGCCCTGATTGATAAAATGCAACCTTTTCGGATAGGCGACCGGCAAGATGCGCCCTGTACTGCCGTGTCCCATCGCGGCTCAGAAGGAGCTGCAGTGATGGGGCACGGAAATGGCACTGATGCAGACAAAAGCGGAGGCCGCCGCTGAAAAGGTGGCCCAGCTCAAGGCGGAATCCGCCAGCTTGAAGGCGGCGATCGCCGAAGCAAGAACCAACATCGGCAGCGAACGAACGGAACTGAAGGCGGCGCAGGCCGACCAAGCCGTGGCGCGCAAGGCGCAAACGACGGCGTCCGCCGAATCGAAGAAGGCCAACAAGGACTTCAGCCAGGCGAAAAACGCCGAGAAGTCAGCCCAGGCCGCCGAAGCAAAGGCCGAAAAGGCCCTGAAGGCGGCGCAGGCCAAGGCCGACGCCGCAAAGGCCAAATTGGCCTCAGACTCGGCCGCAGCCGAAAAGGGCGCTGCGGCGCGCGACGCCGCCGAAAAGATGCTGGCCGACGTCAAGGCCAAGGCGGCGGCGGCCCAGGAAGCCGCGTCCAAGTCCGCCGGTGCGCTGGCGGAAGCGAAGACCGCGAAAGCTGCGGTCGATGCGGCCCTCAAGGGCGCGAAGACCAATGAGGAGCGGACCGAACTGAAGAAGCTCGCGGCCGAAAAGTCTGCCGAACTGTCTGCCGCAAGCAAGGCAGCCAACGCCGATGCAAAGACCATGAAGAGCGCTTCGGATGCCGAAAAGCAGGCCGTCTCCAAGCTGGGTTCGGCTGAAAAGGCGCTATCGAAGATTGAGGCCGGCTTCGCCGCGTCCCGCGCCGCCGCTGAGGCGGCAGCCGACAAGGCAGCCGCCGCCGAAAAGCAGCTGGCCGAGCGCAGCAAGGCTGCCGACGTGGCCGCAGCCGCCACGGAAAGCGCCAAGCAGCTTGCCGACAAGGCCGCCGCCGCGAAAGCGGCAGTTGATGCGGTCGCGGCCGAGAAAGCCGCCGCAGTCGCCAAGGAGCGGGCCGAACTCGTCAAGGCCGACGAGGCGCTGAAGGCCGCCAAGGCAGCCGAAAAAGCGAACGCCGCCGAACTCGCGCTGGCCACTGCCGCTGCGAAGGCGGCGATGGCTGAAGACGCCGCGGCGAAGGTCGCCGCCGAGAAAGCGGCGGCTGAGAAACTGGAAGCCGAAAAGATGGCTGCGGAGAAGCTGACGGCAGATATGGCGCTGGCCGACAAGATCGCGGCATTGGCGAAGTTCGCCGCTACCGAGCAGGCCGCCCTCGATAAGCTGGCGGCTGAAAGCGCCCGGCATGTGGACGGCACGAAGGGTTCCGACGAGATCTGGGCCGCCAAGGACGTGACCAGCATCGACGCCGGAGATGGCCATGACTTCATCGTGTCCAGCGCCGGAGGCGCACGGTTGGATGGGGGCGCCGGCTTCGACACCTTGTCCTATCTCGATCAGGGCGGCGAGCGCGGGGTCTACGTCGACATGGCCAAGGGCCATGCCGAAAACACCTACGGCAATGTCGATGCGTTCGTCTTCTTCGAGAAGGCCATCGGCTCGTACTTCGCCGACAAGATGTTCGCAGCGGAAAGCGGCTCGGTCATGGATGGCGCGGACGGCGACGACCATCTCGAAGGCCGCGGCGGCGCCGACATGCTGGTCGGCGGAGCCGGCCACGACGTCATCATTGGCGGCGGCGCGCAGGACACGCTCGTGGGCGGCCAGGGCGACGACAGGTTCGATGGCGGCGAACACGACTACAACCTCGTGGACTACAGCCTCGAAGGCGGGGCGCGAGCCATTTCCGTCAACATGGAGACCGGCCTCGTGGAAGACACCTTTGGGTCCGTCGACAGGCTGAGCAACATCGGCATCGTCCGCGGCACCGCACAGGCCGACTGGATGAAGGGCGGCTCGGCCGGCATCATCTTCGATGGCGGCGCGGGCACCGACATGCTCATCGCAGGCGGCGGGCTCAACGAGCTGTACGGCGCGGGCGGCGACGACATCATCATCGGCGGCGAGCGCACCAACTACATCGAAGGCGGCATGGGCAACGACAGGATCGACGTCGGCGCGGGATACCACGTGTTGGCGATGAGCAAGGCCGACGGCTTCGACGTAGTCAACGGCTTCAAGGAGTCGGATGCGCTCCGCCTCTTCGACGCAGACATGAGCGCCGAGCAACTGGTGTCGCAAAGCCGCTACTTCGAGGCGGCGGACGGGCGCGACGGCACGCTCTTCACCTTCGGCGAGACGCAGGTCTTCCTGGCCGGCGTCTACAGCGTCAGCGCAGCGCAGCTTCAGCTGATCCCGCCGGCCCAGGCCGACATGGTCTGAACCTTTCAGGCTCGCACGACATGGCGCCTCCCCGGCCTCCGGGGAGGCGCTTGCCGTTCTGACGTAGCGCGGACATCCTCCTCATCCGTCCCCGCGACACTGCATCGCCGATCCAACGGGCTAGGCCTGTGCTATCGGAACCAGAGATGGAGCCTGACATGAAAGCGAAGGGAAGCGGGTTGCTGCTGGCGCTTGCATTGACGGGCGCGCTGGCTCTGGCGCCATCGCTGGCTACGGCCGAAGACAAGTCGGTCCTGACCACGAAAGCCGCCGCCGGCGCGATCCACGTCATTCACGAGCCGCCCACAAATCCAGCGCATCAAGGCGCGTTCGAAGCGATCAGGGGGGAAGCGACGTTCGCGAAGGCGCGCGAGGCGTTCTCGATGTTCCGTCTTCCGCGCGACCTGACCTTCAAGACCAGAAGCTGCAGCGGGCGCGGCGGGGCCTGGTATTTCGAGGGCACGGTGACGATCTGCTATGAATACATCCAGAACATCATCGAAAGCGCGGCGAGCGACAAACGCCCCGGCTGGGTGAGCCAGGAGGCCGCGATCCGCGGCCCGATCGCGGATGTGGTCCTGCACGAAGGGGCGCACGCGCTGTTCGAGTTCTTCCGCATTCCGCTCCTTGGCCGCGAGGAGGACGCCGCAGACATGGTGTCGACATTCGGCATGCTCAACCTCTTCCGGCCTCAGGCCACAGCCCTTGTCCATGGCGTGGCCTATTCATATCTCGTGGACGCCCGCATGCGGACCTTCGGCGACACGCCGGCGCTGGAGGAACGCGTGCCGCTGAGCCGGGCCTATGGAGGCGCGCACTCGACAGCGCTGCAGCGGCTCTACAGCATCGTCTGCCACGCTTCCGGCTTCGACGAGGCCGCCTTCAAGGAGCTTGTGGAGCTCAGCGAGCTTCCGGCCTGGCGGGCCTCGGGGTGCGTCGACGAATACAGGCAGATCGAACATGCGTTCAGCACGCTTCTGGCACCTCACATCGACCGGGCCAAGGCCAGCGCGCTGTTCCCCGATGCAGCATTTCTGAACGCTCCCTGAGGACCGGCGCCTGAGGCCAATCAGGGTGTGGAACGCGACGCTCGAACCAGAACAAAAATAGAACTTTACCAAAAGAACAAATGTGGTACATTGCGCCATCGCCGGTGATCACGCGTTGTGACCCGTTCAACCCCATGCCATAAGGACCCCTCGAATGGCTCAAGCTAAACTCTCACTTGTTGAAGGCTCCTCCATGGACAAGACCAAGGCTCTCGACGCCGCGCTCTCCCAGATCGAGCGCGCCTTCGGGAAGGGTTCGATCATGCGGCTGGGCAAGAACCAGCAGGCCGTCGAGATCGAGACCATTTCGACAGGATCACTCGGGCTGGACATTGCGCTGGGCGTGGGCGGGTTGCCGAAAGGCCGCGTCGTCGAGATCTACGGCCCGGAATCATCCGGCAAGACCACCCTGGCGCTTCATACCATCGCGGAAGCGCAGAAGCGGGGCGGCGTCTGCGGCTTCATCGACGCCGAGCATGCGCTTGATCCGATCTATGCCCGCAAGCTGGGCGTCAAGCTCGATGACCTTCTGATCTCGCAGCCGGACACCGGCGAGCAGGCGCTCGAGATCACCGACACCCTTGTCCGCTCGGGCGCGCTCGACGTGTTGGTGATCGATTCGGTCGCTGCGCTGGTTCCGCGCGCCGAAATCGAGGGCGAGATGGGCGACGTGCAGCCCGGCCTGCAGGCCCGCCTGATGAGCCAGGCGCTGCGCAAGCTCACGGGCTCGATCTCACGCTCGAACACCATGGTCATCTTCATCAACCAGATCCGCATGAAGATCGGCGTGATGTACGGCTCGCCGGAGACCACGACAGGCGGCAACGCATTGAAGTTCTATGCGTCGGTCCGCCTCGACATCCGCCGCACCTCAACCATCAAGGAGCGTGACGAGGCCGTCGGCAACCAGACCCGCGTCAAGGTGGTCAAGAACAAGGTCGCTCCGCCGTTCAAGCAGGTCGAATTCGACATCATGTATGGCGAGGGCATCTCCAAGGTGGGCGAGCTTGTCGACCTTGGCGTCAAGGCCGGAATCGTCGAGAAGTCCGGGGCATGGTTCTCCTTCGACAGCCAGCGGCTCGGCCAGGGCCGTGAGAACGCCAAGACGTTCCTGAAGGGCAATCCGGACGTGGCCAACAAGATCGAGATGATGATCCGTCAGAACATGGCGACGGTGGCGGACAAGATCCTCGAGGACGCCACCCCGACGGCGGAAGACCTGGACGACAGCGCGCCCGAGTGAGCGCCTTGCATCGGCTGCGCGGACCTCATCGGTCCGCGCCGTTTTCTTGCGGCGGTCCTGCGCCAGCGCGGATGCACGGAGCCGGCGGACTTGGCTGGTGGACTTGCGCTTGAGCCGACACTAGAACCAGTCGAAGCGGACGGGGCCTGCCCTCCGGAATGGTTCTTTTCGGGTGTCATGGTCATGAGCGGCGTCAACGAAATCAGGTCGACCTTCCTGAACTATTTCAAGGGC
>JANOCI010000126.1:0-38658 GCA_031412095.1 Allobosea sp. | reverse complement strand
TTTTGGGGCCCCCCGCTGCCTGTTTCGCCCCCCCCCCCGCGGCGGGGGCCCGCGGGCGCCCCCCGCGCCCCGCCCACGACATCACCCTCCTGCAGGCCAAGGCCGGGAGGCACGCGGTAGGAGTATGCCGTGTCCACGGCGACGGGAATCAGCACATCCGCCACGAGGCCGGTCATGTCCGCAATCTCGCCGACCCTGTCATCCGCCGCTGCCATCGCGCCTCAATAGCATCGATTCGGCCGCGGAGGTCATCGCCGTTCGCGGTTCATTAAGCCTCAGCGCCGCAACATGCGTCATGATCGACAGCGCCCGAAAGCCCATGCCCGTCGCCATCGACAAGGATGTCCTCGGCGCGGAGGCGGGCTGGATCGACAGCCTTGCGCATGAGCGGCGGCTGTCGCCGCACACGCTCGAGGCGTATCGGCGCGATGTCAGGCAGTTCATGGCCTTTCTTGCGGCGTCGGCAGGCCAGGCGGTCTCGCTCGCCGCGCTCGATGGCCTCAAGCCGCTCGACATTCGCGCCTTTCTGGCGGATCGTCGGCGCAGCGGCACGACCAGCCGCAGCCTTATGCGGCAGCTGGCCTCGCTGCGTTCGTTCGCGCGGCATCTGGAGCGGCTTGGCCTCGCCGACGCGTCCGCCGTGGTCAACGTGCGCGGTCCGAGGATCGCCCGGACATTGCCCCGCCCCATCGCCGCGCCTGCGGCCCGGGCCCTTGCGGATGTCGGCGCAAGGGCTGGCGATGAGCGTCCCGACTGGGTGCTGGCGCGCGACGCCGCAGTGCTGGCGCTGCTCTATGGCTGCGGGCTGCGCATTTCGGAAGCGCTTGAGCTGGCGCGCGCGGATGCTCCCATCGATGGCCGCGACAGCATCATGGTGCTCGGCAAGGGCGGAAAGCGCCGGGAGGCTCCGGTGATCGCGCCTGTCAGCGCCGCGATTGCGCGCTACCTCGCCCTGTGCCCGCATCATCTGCCGCTGGATGGGCCGTTGTTCATCGGGGTGCAGGGCGGCCGCTTGTCGCCCCGCATCATCCAGATGGCGGTCGAGAGGATGCGCGGCGCGCTCGGGCTGCCTGACAGCGCGACCCCGCATGCCCTGAGGCATTCGTTCGCCAGCCATCTGCTCGGGCGCGGCGGAGACCTGCGCGCCATCCAGGATCTTCTCGGCCATGCCTCGCTCGCGACGACGCAGATCTACACGAAGATCGACGCTTCCCGGCTGATGTCGGCCTACCGGTCGGCCCATCCGCGGGCGCGGGCGCAGACATGAAGATGATCGACGGCAAGATTGAGCGCTGCGGTTAACTGTGCGGAAACCAACGCGGCCTTACCTGTGTATCCCGTGAAACTCGGTTGCAAGCGACATGCATGAACCAACGCCGCCCTCCGCAATGACCCCGCCGGGCGTCCTGATCGGCGATGCGTCCGCCGATATGCGGGCGATGATGGCCGTGGCCGTCAGGGACGTGTTTCCATCAGCCAGGGTCTTCGAAGCGAAATCAGGACCTGAAGCGCTTGGCATGCTGCGCTCGGGCACGATCGGCATCGTCATCATGGACATCGCCATGTCGGCGATGCCGGGGTCCGACGTGATCCTGGAGGCGAGGAAGGAAGGCGTGCGGCCGTTCCTGATACTGACATCCGCGACGGTGCTGCCGAACTGGAGCCTCCTTGCGACGGACCTCCACGCCTACGAGTTTGTCAAGAAGCCGTTCTCGGCCCCGGACATCTCGAACCTCCTGTCGAACTATGTCCGCATGCAGACCCCGACCAGGCTGCTGATCGCCGACGCGGGCGATCAGACCCGCGCCATGGTCCGCAAGGTGGTCAACGCCAGCCGTTTCAAGATGGACATCCAGGAGACCGACAATGGCGGCCACGCCCTGAAGCTGACCCGGCTGGAGACCTTCGACATCGCGCTCGTCGACGCCAATCTCAACGGCATCAGCGGGCTCGAGACGGCCTGCCAGATGCAGGGCCTGCACCCAAACCTCATGGTCGTGTCGATCCTGCCGTCCAACGATGGCGGCCTGGGCCAATCGCTGAAGCATCTCGGGCTGGTCCACTTCCTGAGGAAGCCGTTCTTCACGCGCGATGTCGACGCCATGATGCATTCGGTCCACAAGCTGCGCCGGCCCTACCTGATGAACGCCGTGATCAAGGCCGTGCAGACCGCGCTCGCCAGCTGAGATGCCCGACTTCGAGGCATGATCCCACGAGGTGCTTCGTCATGTCCTGCCGGCATGCCCCCACGCCTTCAATCGTTCGTCGACTGTCGATTGCCGCTGGCTCATCGGCTCGCGGCGCGGCATTCTGCCTTGAGGAACGCGCTCGAAGAAGCGCAGGCCGGGCGGATCGCGAAAACTGAAGCGGGAGAGCGGACATGGCGGGCAGGCTGAAGGGCAAGACGGCGCTGGTGACGGCGGCAGGCCAGGGGATCGGCAGGGCGATCGCCGAAGCGTTCATTAGGGAGGGCGCCCGCGTCATCGCGACCGATCTCGACGTCGCGAAGCTCGATGGCCTCAAGCGGGCCGTGCGCCGTAAGCTCGACGTGCGCTCGACCCGGGCCGTGAACGCCTTCATGGAGAAGCAGGCGGCCTCGGGGGGAGCCATCGACATCCTGGTGAACGCCGCCGGATATGTGCACCACGGCACCGTGCTCGACTGCAGCGACGCCGACTGGGAGTTCTCCTTCGATCTCAACGTGACCTCGATGCACCGGACGATCAAAGCCGCCGTGCCCGCTATGCTCGCCAAGGGCTCGGGCTCGATCATCAACATCGCATCCGGCGCAAGTTCGGTGCGAGGCATTCCGAACCGCTACGTCTACGGCGCGACCAAGGCCGCCGTGGTCGGCTTGACCAAGGCGGTCGCCGCCGATTTCATCAAGAAGGGCATCCGCGCCAACGCCATCTGCCCCGGCACGATCCAGTCGCCGTCGCTCGACCAGCGCATCGAGGCGCTGGCGGCGTCCAGCAGGACGACCGTCGCGCAGGCACGCCAGGCCTTCGTCGACCGGCAGCCGATGGGGCGGCTCGGAACCGCCGATGAGGTCGCCATGCTTGCGGTCTATCTTGCATCCGACGAAGCGAGCTACACCACCGGGCAGATTCATCTGGTCGATGGCGGCTTCGCCCTCTGAACCTTCATCCCAACGCCCGTCGCTGCGGACGCCGCCCGCGTCCCTGCGCGGCAAGCCCCGGCAGGAGCCCGCCATGCACATTCTGATCCTTGGAGCGGCCGGAATGGTCGGCCGCAAGTTCCTCGCCCGCTTGGCAAAGGACGGGCATGTCGGCGGCAGGCAGGTCACCCAGGTGACGCTGCATGATGTCGTCATGCCGGAGGCTCCTTTCGGCGCCGGCTTCTCGTCGTCATGCTTCGCCAGCGACGTGTCGGCTCCGGGGGAAGCCGCGAAGCTGCTGGCCGGACGCCCGGACCTCATCGTCCATTTGGCCGCCATCGTCTCCGGCGAAGCCGAAGCCGACTTCGAGAAGGGCTACAGGATCAATCTCGACGGCACGCGCGACCTGTTCGAGGCGATCAGGCATGTCGGTGACGGCTACAGGCCGCGCCTGGTCTTCACCTCGTCGATCGCCGTTTTCGGCGCGCCTTTCCACGACAGGATCGCCGACGAGTTCCACACCACGCCCTTGACCAGCTACGGGACGCAGAAGGCCATCGGCGAGCTGCTGCTGTCCGACTACTCCCGGCGAGGGATCTTCGATGGCGTCGGCATCCGGCTGCCCACGATCTGCGTCAGGCCCGGCAAGCCCAACAAGGCGGCGTCAGGCTTTTTCTCCAACATCATCCGCGAGCCGCTGGCCGGGCACGACGCCGTCCTGCCGGTCTCGGACGACGTCAGGCACTGGCACGCGAGCCCACGCTCGGCCGTCGGCTTCCTCATCCACGCCGCAACCATCGATCTTGCTTTGGTCGGACCGCGGCGAAATCTCAGCATGCCGGGGCTGTCCTGCACGGTCGGGGAGCAGATCGCCGCGCTGGAAAGAATCGCCGGTCCCAACGTGACATCGCGCATCAAGCGCGTGCCGGACGCGGGCATCCAGGGCATCGTCGCGGGATGGCCGCGCGACTTTTCGCCTGAGCGTGCCGTGATGCTCGGGTTCAAGGCTGAAAGCAGCTTCGAGGAGATCATCCGGGTGCACGTCGACGATGAGCTCGGCGGCACGTTCGCCGCCTGAGCGGCGCTGCGGGAGGGTCACTGGGTCGACTGACTGCCGATCTTGCGGAGGGCCAGTTCGGTGCCGCCCGGCGGATCCTTCTGCCAGGTGTCCTCGCCTGCGAGCACAAGCGTCATCTCGTGGCCGCGACGGGCGATGAGGTGGATCTTGCCGCCCGAATAGCGCCAGGCCACGACGTCGAACACCTGAAGCCCCTTGTCGCGGCAACGCGTGGGATAGCTGGCCAGGAAGCGGCCGTCCGCAGCACCCGGCTGGGTGCCCAGCGCGATGCGGCAAACCTCCTGGCCGCCATACCGGAGCATGCCGTAGGTGCCAGGTATCGTGTCACGCGCAGGCGCCTTCGCCGGATCATAGGCGATGCGCGGGGCCGTCGGCGCCGCCGGGCGGGCCACATAGCGCCGCGGGCGGCCGAGGGAATCAAATTCGTAGACGGCGCCGTCGGCGCTGCCCGTCAGTCGCTGCGCCGCAGGATCATCGGAGAAGCTGATCACGGGCACGCCGGCGGCGTCCACCAATCGGACGAACCCGTCCTCGGAGACCGACCAGGCGGCGATCCTGTTCAGGACGGGCAAGGCTCGGCGGCATGGCCCCGGAAATCCGACCGCCCGGCCTCCCATCGCCTCCGCCGCCCGCAACGTCAGCCGGCACTTTCGGGCTCCGCCCTGGGACGACAGCTCCCATGCGCCCTGAAGCTGCGCGACCGCCGCAGGAGAGGGGACCGTCCGCGCAGGAGTCTGGCCCAGCGGCTGGCCTTGCGCCTGCGCCGCGGCGATGCCTCCGGCCAACGCCAGCGCGGCGGGCGCCATGCGGGCGATCAGGGATGCCGCCTGGCGCGCGATCAAGCTCGCGGCCATGGGGTTTCCGCCACCGGGCTCACGGGCCCTTTTCCGGCAAACCAGTTGACCAGATTGTCGACCTGGAGCTGGCCCATTCCTTCGCGGGTGTGATGCGTGCCGGAGCCCACATGCGGCAGCAGCACGACATGGTCCATGGCGATCAGCTCTGCCGGAACGCGCGGCTCATCCTCGAAGACGTCAAGCCCGGCGGACCGGATGACCTTGCCTTGCAGCGCGGCGACCAGCGCCTGCTCGTCGACGACTGAGCCGCGGCCCACGTTGATGAGGATGCCGTCCGGCCCGAGCGCCTTCAGGACCTCGGCATTGATGATGTGATGGGTGGACGCGCCGCCCGGCGCGACGCTGACAAGGGTGTCGACGTCCTCGGCCATCTTGACCAGGCTCGGATAATGCCGGTAGGGCACGTCTTCCTGCCGGGTCCGGCCGTGGTAGGCGATCGGAAGATCGAACGCGGCGAGACGCCTGGCGACGGCCTTTCCGATGCGGCCCAGCCCGACGATGCCGACCTTCCGCGTGCGCAGCGACGTTGTCAGCGGATAACCTGCCGACAGCCACTTGCCGGCCCTCAGATGACGGTCGGCCTGCGGCAGTTCGCGCACCGTGCAGAGCAGTAGCCCGACGGCGAGGTCCGCGACCTCCTCGGTGAGCACATCCGGCGTGTTGGTGACGATGATGTTGCGCTCGGCGGCGGCGTTCGCATCGATCGAATCATAGCCGACGCCAAAGTTCGCGATGATCTCGAGCTTCGGCAGGCGGTCCATCAGGTCGGCGTCGAAGCGCTTGTGGTTGCCGGCCATCGCCACGCCGCGGACGCCGGCGAAACCCGCCATTTCGCCGCTCTCCGGCAGTTCGTGCGTCGAGAAAGCTGCGCTCAGGCGCTCCGCGACATAGCCCATGGGCCGACCGATGATGAGCAGATCTGGTTTTGTCATGTTCTATCGCGCAAAGCAGTGAATGGCCCTGCACAATCTGGCCAAAGCATGACAGCGTCAAGCGTCGAGGCGCGCCGTGGTGCCTCTCACGACGAGAGACGGCTCTACCCGCAGGCGCTTTTGTGGCATGGTCGGATTGTTCATGCGTTCGTTGAGCAGGTCCACGGCCTTGTGCACCATCTCGACATGGTTGCCGCGCACTGTCGTCAGGCCGGGATACGAGGCTGCGGCCTCGGCGATGTCGTCGCATCCGATGATCGAGACGTCGCGGCCCGGCTCGATGCCTTGCTGGCGCATGCCGACCATGGCTCCCAGCGCGGTGAGGTCGTTGTAGCAATAGATCGCCGTCGGCCTGTCTCGCCGTTCGAGCAGCCAATGCGCGCCGCTGATGCCCGCCTCGCGCGTTTCGGCGCCCTGGATATGGAGCGACGCGTCCGGCGCGATGCCCGCTGCGCTGAGCGCCGCGCAATATCCGGCGTGGCGCGAGCGCCCGGTCGAAACGTTGAGCGAGCCGCCGAGCATCGCGATGCGCGTATGGCCCAGCGAAACGAGGTGGTCGACCGCAAGCGTCGCCGCCTTCTCGTCGTCGACGCCGACGAAATCGAAGCCGGTGTCCTCGATCTCGCGGACGATCTGCACGACCGGGATGCCCGACGCGATCAGGTGGTCGAGATCTTCGCTCCTGGTGCCGCCGGTGGGGCAGAACAGCAGCCCGTCCGGCCTGTATTCACGCAGCGTCGTGAGCACCCGCTCCTGCCGCTCGCTGTCGCCTGCGCAGCTGCCGAACATGATGGTCCTGCCGCCTTCGATCGCCTTCTGCTCGACGGCCGCGAGAATCTCCGCGAAGTACGGATTGAGGATGTTGTGCAGCGCGATGGCGATGATGTTGGTGCGCGCCATGCGCAGGGCGGCCGCGCTGCGGTTGTAAGTGTAGCCCAGGTCGCGCGCGGTCTTCTTGACCTTCCGCATCGTCTGGTCCGCCACGAGTGGGCTGTCGCGCAGGGCCAGCGACACTGTCGCGGTCGACACGGCCAACTGCCTGGCGATCATCTGCAGGGTCACACGTGAGCGGGATAGGCGCCCTTCCCCGGCATCGCCATGGGTGTAGCTGCTCATTGTCGGCCTTCCTCGAAGGTCTGGCAGGTGGCCGGACCTCTCAGGGAAGATTTACACGCAGGGCGAACGGCCCACAAGAAGTGTAACACTACGTAGATATTTGAACTGTCAGCTTCTATTGACAACTGCCGGCTCAGCCGCGTCCCGAGGCCCGGGCTTCGGCCAGCAGTTTTGCGGAGGCGTCTTCGATGCGCGTCTGCATCGTCGCGAAGAAGCTCTCGCGGTCGAGCCCGGCTGGAATCGTCTCGAGGATCTCGATCACGATAGTGCCCGGATAGCGCAGGAACCTGCGGCGCGGCCAGAACACGCCCGAATTCAGCGCCACGGGGACGCAGGCCATGCCCATCTGCTCGTACATGTGGGCGATGCCGTACTTGTACGAAGGCTTCGCGCCCGGAGAGGTGCGCGTCCCTTCCGGGAAGATCACGATCTGGCGCCCGGACTTGGCCTGCGCGCCCGCCAGCGCATTCATCTGGCGCAAGGCCGACGCGCCGCCGCCCCGCTTCACGGGCACGGCCTGGGATTTCCAGGTGTACCACCCATAGAACGGCACCCAGCGCAGTTCGTGCTTCATGACGAAGGCAGGGTCGTTGAATACGCAGAACAGCGCGAACGTCTCCCACATCGATTGATGCTTGCAGGCCACGAGGAAGCCGCCCGTCGGCATCCGTTCGAGGCCGCGGAATTCGTAGCGCGTGCCGCAGATCACTTTCTGCAGCCAGAAGCATGAATACGCCCATGCGCGGGCTGCCCGCATGAAGACCATGCGCGGCAGGAGCAGCGTGGGCAGCATCGCCAGCATCCACGCGAGCATGTTCGCGTAGAACGCGATGTTGAAGAGCACGGATCTGATTTGGACCATAACTGGGTCAAACACGACCCTGAGGCGGTACGTCAAGCCCGATCAGCGCAAGTCCCGGGATTCAGCACGCTCGATGGCCTGCGGTCCGACAGGTTTCTGGCGGCCCATGAGCGTCGGCAGGCGGGAGTGCTCCGGATCGCCCTCGATGCTGCGCCTGACGCCGGAAACGACATATTTGGTGTATTCCGACACGATGAGCCTGAAGGCGCCGAGGTCTGTCCACACGCGCGACACGTCCACGCTGTCGCTGACGACAGGGTAGCCCACCACGCCGATGTCGCCCATGACATGCGCGAACTCGCCCAGAGTGCGCGGCATGTGGTAGTTCGAGGTCACCACGATCAGCGACTTGAAGCCGTTCTCCCGGGCCCACCGGCGCGCTTCGATGGCGTTGCCGATCGTATTGCGGGCGCTCTTGCCCAGATCCGCGCAACACTCCAGCTTTTCCCTGCTTTGCCCTGCGATGCGGGCGATCTCCTCGCGGCTGGTCTTCTGGTTCACGCCGCTGATCAGCAGCCGCCTGCCATGCCCCGAAGCCAGCAGTCCCAGCGCATCCGAAAGGCGCTGCGAGCCGCCCGTCAGCACGACGATCCCGGCGGCGGGATCGACCTTGTGCGGCTCTATCCTTGCGATGGAGCGCATGAAGCCGGCGAAGCTGAGGATGACGGCGGCCGCAGCAAGCACCCCCAGGGCCGCGAGCGAGCGCAGCAGCCTGGACCTCGGCCGTCGCGACGGCGCCCGCCGTCCGCCGTTCAACGCGGAGGACGGCGAACGTGCGGGACTGTCAACCGTGGGGATCACCGACATGCCAGCATGTTAGACGTGAATTCAGGCGCGAAAAGGACGCCGCATTTCGAAGGTGCTTGTCATGCGGCGCAGCATTCATGCGCTTTTTTGCGGCGACGGCCAAGCCGCGATGGCCGGGACGACGTCAGGCCATGTCACGCAGGTGTCGCCGCACCGTGACCCGCGACACGAGGCCCGCGATGAGCGCGACCATGGCGGCGATTCCGATCACGATCAGATAGCCCATCCAGCCAATCTCGAACGACCCGAACAACGCCTTGAGCTGGTCCGAGCCCGCGCCAGTGCTCCAGCTGAGGCTGACCCAGCCGAGCACGACCGTCACGACCAGCGCCGCCAGCCCGCCGACGGCGCCCCCCTCGAGCCCGAGCTTGAGGAACCGCCCCTGGAACTCCCGCGCGATGAAGCCATCGTCAGCGCCGACCAGATGCAGCACCTCCACCGAGTCCTGGCTTCCCGCCATGGCCCCCCGCGTGGCGAAGGCCACGGCCAGCCCTGCAGCGAGCGTGACCAGCAGCACGACGACCATGGCCGAGAGGATCAAGGTGTTGGCCATGGTCGACAGCCGTCCCGTCCAGGACCGGTGGTCGTCGAGGCTGGCCGTCGGAAGCTCGCGCCGCAAGGTCTGCCTGAGCGCCTCGATATCGGGACGCGAATTGCGGGAGATGGTGACGACGACGAGCCTCGGTATGGGCAGCTCCGCCAGTTGCAGGCCCGTCCCGAGCCACGGTTCGAGCAGGCGGTCCGACTCGGCGCGGGGCGTGACCCGGACTGTCTCGACCCCCGCAGCTGGACGGAAGAGCTCCACCGCCCGCCGCAGGTCGTCCTCCATGTTGCGCCGCAGGTCCGGCCTGACCTGGATGGTCATTTCGTTGGAGACGGCTGTCCGCCAATCGGCGGAGGCGCGCGCCACCATGTGCGCCGCGCCGCCTGCCAGGGCCGCGAGGAATGTGAGGATCGCGATCACGGCGACGAGCGCCCGGCTGGCGGCTGAATCGACCGGGATCAGCGGCTGCTCCCGCTTGAGGCCCGATGGCAGGCCGGGAAGGTGAGGCATGGCGGAAGCGATCCCGACCTTGCTGCGCCATTCGCCAGCCCGGCCGGGCCATTCCCGCCTCGCAGCCGCGCCAAGGCCCGAGAGCGCGCTCAGGCCGAGGGCGAGGACCGCGGCGCCGCGCCTCGCGATCGACCAGATCTGGCGCGCCACCTGCTCAACCGTCGACATGAAGGCTGCCATCCGCCAGCACGAGGCGGCGGGCATCGTGCTGGTCCATCAGGTTGAGGTCATGGGTTGCGATCACGACGGCGGTGCCGAGCTGCTGCAGTTCCATGAAGAGCCTCAGCAGCCGCTTGGCCAGCGTGGGATCGACATTTCCTGTCGGCTCGTCCGCCAGCAGCAGTTCGGGCTTCACGATCAGGGCGCGGGCGATGGCGGCGCGTTGCTTTTCGCCGCCCGACAGCACCGGCGGAATCGAATGCATGCGCTCGCCGAGCCCGACCCAGCGCAGCAGCTCCACCACCTCGCTGCGATAGCTCGTCTCCTCGCGGCCCTTGACGCGCATCGGCAGCGAGACGTTCTCATAGACCGTGAGATGGTCCAGAAGCCTGAAATCCTGGAATACGACGCCCATCCTGCGGCGCGACGAGCTCAGCGCATCGTTCTGCCGCCGCGTCACATCGTTGCCGAACAGGTTGATCAGCCCGCGCGTCGGCTTCAGCGACAGCAGCATCAGCTTCAGCAGCGTGGTCTTGCCGGCTCCCGAAGGCCCGGTCAGGTACTGGAACGAGCGCGGCTCGACGCTGAAGGTGATGTCCCTCAGAACCTCCGGCCCCATGCCATAGCGAAGGCCCACGCCTTCAAACCGGACCATTCAGCGCACTCCAGGGCGTGAAGCGGACGACAACCGTGAGACCCCTGTCTTCATTCGTTGTTAACCATGCTGGCCGCCAAGTGGACGCTGAAACCAAGGGGAGCCGTGATAAGGCTCGACTGATTCGCCATGCTCATTGTCTGCCCGTCCTGCGCAAGCAGATACAGCATTGATGACGAGAAGATCGGCCCGGATGGCAAGACCGTTCGTTGCGCCAGTTGCCGCACGGACTTTTTCGCATCGGCCCCGGCGCCGTCTTCCGACGGCTTCGCCGCAAGCCTCGCACCGTTGCCGTCAAGCACTCGCCCTCTCGCGGCGGAATTGGCTTCCGCCCTGATCGAGCCTGCCAGCGACGAGGACCTGGCGCGCGAATGGCTTGAAGCCGAGAAGTCCAGCGACGCAAGCCGGGGCACCGCGGCTTCGAGGGTGGAAGCGCCGCGCGATCTCGACCAGGGAGAGATGGACGCGTTGTTCTCGCAGGAGATGGCCGCCGCCCAGCAGGATGCCGAGGCGCTTGAGACGGCTGGCCTCACGCCCGACGAGGGAAAGGCCCCGGCCGGCTGGCGCAGGTTCCTGCCTGCCTGGCCGCAGAAGCGCACCGAGGACGCCCCGGCTCCAGCCGCCTCTATGTCGTCAGACGGCAGCTTCGCCTTGCCGGGGAAAAAGCGGATGCCGGGCGCGGGCGGCAAGGCTGGCTCCATGCCCTCGCGCCGCGCACGTTCGGCGGTGGCGCTGCCGGCGCGCATGCTCGCTCCGTTGAAGGGTCCGATCGGACTTGGGCTTGGAGGCGCGCTGCTGATCGTCGTGGCCATCCACCAACGCGAGCAGGTCGTGCGCCTCGCGCCTTCGACGGCCGGATTGTTCAGCCTTGCCGGCTTGGCGGTGAACTTGCAGGGCTTGGTCTTCGCCGATGTCCGGTCCACGCTGGTGAGCGATGGCCCGGTGCGGTTCCTCGTGGTCGATGGCGTCGTCAGGAATGTGCGCGCCGGGCAAGTGGCTGTCCCGCTCATCGAGATCAGCATCCGCGGCGATGACCGGCGCACGGTCTACTCCTGGACCACGGAGCCGCCGCGCGCGAATTTGAAGCCCGGCGAGGCATTGCAATTTCGCGCGCGCCTTGCGACACCGCCCGAGGCGGGACGCGACATCAAGGTCAGCTTCGCCGACCGGCCAGGCAAGGCGCTGGCGCAGCGCTGAGCCTGCCGGCATTCACCGATCTGGAGTGGAAGATGACCGATCCCCACCGCATACGCGTGCTTTACGACGAAGCGGCCATCGCCCGGCGCAACGGCGAGATGGCCGCGGCCATCGCCCTGACCAATCCCAAGAACCTTCTGGTCGTTGCGATCCTGAAAGGCAGCTTCATGTTCGCAGCCGACCTGATCCGGGCCATGCACCGGGCCGGGATCGCGCCTCAGGTGGAGTTCGTCCATCTTTCTTCATATCGTGAGGCCACTGTGTCGTCCGGGCAGGTGGAGATTCTCCGCGATGTGCAGAGCGAAGTGAGCGGACGTGACGTGCTGCTCGTCGACGACATCCTCGAATCGGGCCGCACGCTGGCGTTCGCCAAGGATCTGCTGGCTGCGCGCGGCGCGCGCCAGGTGATGAGCGCCGTGCTGCTGGAGAAGCCGGGCAAGCGTGCGGTTTCGATCAAGGCGGACTTCGTCGGGTTCAGCTGCCCGGACTACTTTGTCGTCGGATATGGCATGGATGTCTCCCACTCCTATCGGCAGCTGCCTTTCGTCGGCGTGATCGAGACGGACGGTCAACCGGGCTTCGACGGCGTGTGAAGGGAGACGGCGATGGCGCGCATTCTGGTTGTCGATGACGAGGAGGCTGTCCGCTCCCTGATTGCCAGGGGCCTGGCGCTTGACGGCCATGACGTCGCCATGGCCGGCGACGGCGCGGAGGCGATGGAGGTCCTCGCCGCGAACGGCGGCGCTTTCGATCTGGTGCTGAGCGACATCCGCATGCCGCTGATGGATGGCATCGCCATGGCGCTGGCGGCCAAGCGCGACCACCCGGATCTGCCGATCATGCTGATGACCGGCTACGCGGAGCAGCGCGAACGGACTAAGAGCCTTGAAGACATCGTCATCGACGTCATGACGAAGCCGTTCGGGCTGGCGGAGCTGCGCTCGGCCGTCACGAACGTGCTCTCAAGCCGCAGCAAACCCTGACCTCACCCGACATGCGCGATGAGCGCCGGCCAGATCAGCGGTTCAGCGCATAGATCGAGACGTTGAGGAGCGTGGCGTACGACACCCATGCCGCGTAAGGCCACAGCAGCCACGAGGCGAACGGATCGACCTTGTTGAACAGCCTGATGGTCACGATGATCATCGCCAGGAACGGCACGATCACGGCCAGCCCGAGAAGCGGCGACTGCGCCCCGAAGAAGGCGATCGACCATGCCGAATTCAGCGCCAGCTGCGTGAAGAACGCAATCAGCGCAGGCGTCCGGCCGGGGGTTTCCGCCGGCCATTTCAGGACCCTGAACACCGCATAGGCCATCAATGCGAAAAGGATCGTCCACGCGACGGGGAACGCCCAGTTCGGCGGATTGAACGCAGGCTTGATCAGCGAGGCGTACCAGCCCGGAATGCTGGGTTGGGTCACCTTGTTGCCGATGTATGAGCAGGCCACGACCGGGAGGACCGCGATGAGGAGCTTGTCGAATGGAAGGCGCATGCTGGACATCGGCTGCATATGCCGGAATTTCAGTCCCATGCAAACTCCTCACGCAATTGATGTTCGGCGCCGCCAGCCGACGGCGCGCGGGGCCGCGCCTTTCGTTATCTCGCCGTCTGGCCAAACCATGACATCGCGAGCCATGCGAGCGATGCCGTCGTTGCCGACAGGAACGTGCCCCAGGCCCAGTCGACCACCGTGATGCTCAGCGGAAAGCTCTTCAACGTCGCGTAGTTGGTGGCATCATATGTTCCGTAGGCGACGAAACCGAGGGCAGCGCCATAGGCTGCCGCGCTCAGCAGCGAGCCGCCGGTCAAATTCGGCATGACCGCGAAGAACGCCAGACCGGCCGCGAACGCGAGGTAGAAGATCGCCGCCGGGATGAGGCGGGGCTGTTCAAGAAGCATGCCCGGCATCTGCTGTTCGTAGAAAGGCCGCATGGATGACAGCCAGATGAGGTCCAGCGGCAGCATGATGACGGCGACAAGGACGAACGACAGCAGGAAATTCTGCACGATGTGACTCCGTTCAAGCTAGATTGGGAGGTGTAGGATGGTCGCGAATGGCGGCGGGTGAGCCTGTTGCGTTGGCAATACAGAAAGACGCCGGACACAGCCAGCGGCTGGCGGCGTCGTCGTTGAGGCATCAACACGCCAACAATCGGAGCGGGAAGTTGGCGCAGGATCGCTGTGCGCCCATAGACGACGCCCCCGCCTGAGGCAGGGGCGCATGAAGGTTCATGTCGTCAAGCTTGTGCGCGCGACGTCAGGCGCGGGCGTCCTGCCCGCGCCTCGCGCTTGACGGTCGAGGTTGTCAGGCTGCCCTGCGGACCAGCCTGATCAGGAACAGCAGGATCACGGCGCCGAGTGTCGCGCCGATGATGGCGCCTAACAGCCCGCCGGGCGAGCCGACGAAGAGCGTGCCGAAGAGCCAGCCGCCGATCACGGAGCCCAGGATGCCGACGATGATGTTGCCGACCAATCCGAAGCCATATCCCTTCATGATGACGCCTGCGAGCCAACCGGCGACTGCACCGATCACCAGCCAGATCAAGAGTGTTTCAATGGGCATGTCCGCCTCCAGATTGCATGTTGCCCGTGCTAAACGTGCCGAGTGCTCAAAAGTTCCCTTCCGCATGCACGCGTCGCTGGCCTGATGCTGCCAGCAGGGCGTTGCGCTGCAGGCTTCAACGAAAAACCCACCGCCGGCTGAGCCGACGGTGGGTCCGTGTGTCTCTGACTGGCGAGGGGGCACTCAGCCAAAGACGGCACTTCCAGGCACGGCCAATGTGCCGGTCAGCTGCGCTTGGCAGCATCCATAGGCTTGTACTCGGGGGCGTTTCGCAGGTTGGCGACATTGAGGTCGGCCACCAGGCGAGCCCTGCCATTGCCTTCGCGGGTCATTTCGAATGAGCGGTAGCTGATGGCCACCTTCCGCTCGCCCATGCCCAGGAAACCGCCTACGCCGATGACGGCGGCGAGCACCCGGCCGCTGCTGTCCAACAAGAGCTCGTCCACCTCGCCCACGCGCTCGCCTGCCCGGTTATAGACCGGCTGGCCGATCGCTTCCGACGAACGCCAGTGGGTCGGGACCCACGCTTCGGTGTAGAACATGTCCGCCACAGGCGCGGGCGCCGTCATTGGTGTCGGCGAAGCAGGCGCGGGCGCCGTCATCGGGGTCGGCGAAGCAGGGGCGACAGTCTGAGCCAGCGCGGGTGCGATGAGGCACATCACAGCAGTGGAAGCTATCAGGACGGAGCGCATGGACATCGGGAAACCTCTGAATCTACGTATAACGGAGGTCTGATTTCAGACCTCCCAACCCCGTTGTCCGCCGGCTGGCATCAAGGCCAGCCCCATGGCGAACAACTTGGGGTCTCGGCACAGAGAACGCCATCGACCGCTGACGGTTCCATCGGCGAGCCGATAATTCGCGTTTGGCGTGGTCCAGTTCGGCGTTTCTTCTGTGAGAGAGCCGAACCGCCTCGCGCATGGCGCGTGGCGAGCGCTTCCCGGCGTCAAATTGTGTGATGGAACACATTTCCCTCGGCTGCGTTGAATGAAGCTGGTTTGCGTGTCCTCCGGATCGCCGCTTGGCGCGAAAGACGCTCAATTGACAACGAAGACCGATACTGCGGAGCGTAAATCCGTCCTGGCGGCGTTTTTCGCATTGTCGCGAGGCTATTGGACCGGAGCCGGCGCGCGGCAGGCCTGGTTCCTGACCGCCTTTGTCGTCACATGCCTTCTCGGGCAGATCGGGACCCAGGTGGCGATGAACACCTGGAACCGTGTCTTCTTCGATGCGCTCGAGCGGCGCGATGCCGAGGGCGTATGGCAGACGATCTGGTGGTTGCCCGTCATCGTGCTGACCATCGCGGTCGTCCTGTCGACGTTGACGATCTCCCGCCTGAGCTTGCAGATGCGCTGGCGCGAATGGCTGACAAAGCGCCTGACGGGCTGGTGGATCGCCGACCAGCGCTACTATCGCCTCAAGTTCGTCGCGCCCGACCAGTCGGCGCCCGAATTCCGGATCTCGGACGATGCGAGGCTTTCGGTCGAACCGCTGGTTGAATTCAGCCTGGGCCTCATTGGCGCGTTCATCATGGCGATCACGTTCGCCGCCATCCTCTGGCATGTGGCGGGGAGCGCGCGCTTCACGGTCGGTGGCCAGGTCATCGAAATCCCCGCGTTCATGGCGGTCGCCGCCGTGGTTTATGCGATTCTGGCGTCAGCGCTGGCTTACTTCGCCGGCCGGCCTCTCGTGGGGCGCGTGTCGGCCAAGAACGAGGCCGAAGCCCTCTTCAGGGCGGAGATGACCCGGCTGCGTGAGAACGCGGAAAGCATCGCCCTCATCCGCGGCGACAAGGACGAACTGACATCCGTGCTCTCCCGCTATGGCCATGTCGTCAATGCCTGGGTGCGCGTGATCAGGCAGCAAGGCGTGATCGCCCTTGTACTCAACACCAACGGCGCGCTGTTCCCGATCCTGCCGCTGCTTCTGGTCACGCCGAAGTATCTCAACGGCGACCTGACGCTCGGCGCGGTGATGCAGCTCGTCGCGGCTTTCAGCGCCGTTCAGGGGGCCTTGATCTGGTTCGTCGACAATTTCGTGAGGCTGGCGGAATGGTTCGCCTCCGCTGCCCGCGTCATCGAGCTGACGGCGGCAATGGACGACATCGACCTCGGCACGATCATGGAGGATGAGACGACCATCCAGCTCGGGACAAGCGATGATGGAGCCATCCACATCGAAGGCCTCTCGGTCGCGGACCGTGCAGGACGCGTGGTGATCAACGATGCTTCCGTCAGGATCGGCATGGGCGAGAAGGTCATGCTCGCCGGGGAAAGCGGCTCGGGCAAGAGCATCCTCATCCGCGCACTCGCCGGCCTGTGGCCCTGGGGCTCGGGTTCGATCCGGGTTCCGAAGGACGTCAAGATCGCGTTCGTCCCCCAGCAGCCCTACATTCCGCTCGGCACCTTGCGCCAGGCCCTTATTTATCCCGAGGCCAGCGGCGGGAGCGACGCCCAGATCGTCGCTGCGATGCGCCGTTGCGGCCTTGGCTACCTCGTGCGCCAGTTGAATAACGAGGCGCGCTGGGACCAGACCCTGTCCGGCGGAGAACGCCAGCGCGTCGCCTTCGCGCGCCTGCTGATCCACAAGCCCCAGATCATCATCATGGACGAGGCCACCTCGGCGCTCGACGAGGAGAGCCAGTTCTCTCTGCTGACCCTGCTTCATGACGAACTGGCGTCTGCGACGGTGATCAGCGTCGCGCATCGCAGCGGCATCGAGGAGTTCCACGGCCGCAAGATCGAGCTTCATAAAAGGCAGGCCGGCGCCGAGATGTCTTCCCGCAAGCTGCCGAACACGTTGTGGCGGTTGTTGGGAAACCCTGCGGGAATCTGAATGGGGCGGAACTTCCAGCGCTATGAGGCGTTGATGATGGACACAAGCAGGCAGCATTCCAAATCTCGCTGGCGGATGCTTCCAATCTTCATTGCGCCTGAGCTCTTCCATTCAGGCATTTCAGTTTCATCAATGCATTTCATTGAGGCAGGAGTTTCTGACATGCAGGCCTTTTCTCCGTCCCGCTCGTTTCAGCACCCAGGTTTCGCCCCATTCCGGCGTCTCGCAATCGTTGCCGCGTGCCTGTCGGCCGTCGTCTACGTGCCCTTGATGCACGGAGAGCCCCTGGAAGTCGCGGCCATCCGCCAGGAGGAGATGGCTGACATGAAGATCTTCTTGCAGCCCGCCCGGGCGCGCCTGGCCCAGACAAAGCCATACATCGAGGACGTCGGAACCAGGTCTGTGATGGCCAAGCTGGGCGACTGAGCTTCGAGGTCCACTCGGGGTCGCTTGAAATTCGAGGCCGCCGCAAGGCGGCCTTCGTCGTTTTCCCTTTCCCCTGCCGGCAGTTTGCCAAAGCTTGGCGCGGTCGTTCCGTGCGCATGGAAGTGGTTCGCTGCGCCAGTTGATTTGGGACAGTCGTCCACCGCATGAAAATGACGCCGGATGCATCACGCATCCAGCGCCATTGTGCGGACGTCGGAGGGCTCAGGCGGACATAGCCTTGCGTGTCGCCAATCCGAGAACAATGCCGAACGCAAGCAAAGCCAGGCCGGCCGGCAGCGGCCGCTTGCGCACGGCGCCGACGGCCATGTCATAGACGTCTTCGAGCTGGTGCGAGACCAGCCCGGCGCCGCGCGAGGCAGCCTTGGCGACGTCACGGACGGCATGAGTCGGCGCCAGCGCCATGCCGCGCTCGATCCACGGCGTGACCGACGCCAGGCTGTACCTGTCCAGGCCGCCCGAAGGGCGCGACCGCATCACGCCGTCATAAATGTTTTCGAATTCGCTTCGCAGGCGGGCAAGCTCCCGCTCAACGGATCTGCGAGTGCTCCGCTTTCTCCACATCATCGTTCCTCCAGTGTGAACATATGACCGGAGCCCTTTCTTCATCGAATCCACTCCTGGGAAAGGATTGCGAATGTCGTAGGGCCTCAGGTCCGTTACGAAAAACGGGCGACCGGATGGCCGCCCGCTGAAAGGTCGGTGCAGACGCCGATCAAGCGTTGTCGACGGCTTTCTTGACCGAATCCTTGGCCTTGCCCACAGTCTGCTGAGCTTCGCCCTTGCGCTCCTGCACGGCGCCCTTAGCCTGCATCTCCTTGTTGCCGATGGCCTTGCCGACGCCTTGTTTGACGTTGCCTGCGGCCTCATTCATCATTCCCTTGGCCTTGTCGCTGGTGCTGCTCATGATGGTCTCCTTCACTGCGGGGCGCTGGGCCCCGTCTGTGGAATGAACGCGTTCAGGGCTTCATTGTTCCGGTCGGGCCCATGTCCGCCCTGCTCACGGCCTTGCCGGATTTCTCGATATGGCGGTCGACCACATCCGCGATTGGTCATGCAGAAAGCCTCCCCGTTTCCAGGGAGGCTCCATGAACCGATCTGCGGAAGTGCGCTTGTCAGCTTACGACCAGCGCTGCATCTCGCGTTGGCGCTGCTCGCGGCTGTAGGGCTGCGCGGCGGGGTCGTAGCTGGTCCAGCCTTCCGATTCCCATCCGCTGCGGCGCGTCGCCAGGTCGCTTGGGCTGTTGCGGTCCATGATGGCCACGACGCGAGGCTCGCTTGCTTCTTCGGTCCGCACCGAGATCAGGATTGCGCCGCGCCTGACGGCCTCGGCGTACGTCTCGGCGTCCCGCCGATCCAGGCCGCTGTCGGTCAGCGCGCTGACAATGCCGCCTGTGGCGGCGCCAGCAACTGCGCCTGTCGCCGCGCCGGCTGCGGTCGTCGCCAGCCAACCGGCTGCAACGACCGGACCCACGCCCGGAATGGCCATCATGCCAAGGCCCGCGAGCAGACCCGCCGCGCCGCCGACCATGCCGCCGATCCCGGCACCGTTCGCCACGCTGTTGTCGTCGTCGACCGGAGACGTGGCGCCGACGCCGTCAAGGTTGTTGTCGTCGTCATGGGCGATGACGCTGATGTCCTCCTCCTTGACGCCGATGCCCTTGAGTTCAGAGACGACCGAGCGCGCCTGCGTGTAGCCGTCATATGTCCTGGTGATGGTATGGGTCATGAAATCTCTCCTCACTGCTGAAAAATGTTGCCGCGATAGTCGACGGCGACCGGCGTGCTCGCGCCGTTGCGCATTGCGGTGCCGCGCCAGATGCCCTGGTCGTCCTTGCGAAGACCCGTGGCGCCGGTGAAGCCGTTGCTCTCCAGCCGCTCGCGCACCTGATTTTCGGTGAAGCTGTTCGCGCCTGGCAGAGGTGCGTTGGTGTCGACGCCAGCGCGGGGCGTCGGCATCGGTGACGTCGTCGACGTCTGGGCCGCCGCCGGCAAGATGCCGAGCGCAAGCACGCCAGCTATCAAGGCTGATGTACGCATGATGATCTCCTGTCTAAAAACCTGGCCTGTCGGCCACATGCAGAATGAACGCCCGTGCCGGTGCGATGTTCCCGAAAAGGCAGGAAACAGGCTGGCTCTCCTAAGCCGCGTCGCGGTCCAGCGCGAAGCTTTCGAACCATCTCAGTTCTTGGCCATCGATCAGCCGGGACAGGATCCGCGAGGCCATGAAGCTGAAGGTGATGCCGTTGCCGCCGTATCCGTAGGCCGCAAGGATGCGCGGCATCGCCGGAACGTGGCCGATCAGCGGCAGGCCGTCGTCGGTCTCTCCGAAGAAGCCTGCCCAGGAGCGGCTGACCTGGGTGTCGGCGCCGGGCCAGAGGCGGCTGAGCCCATCCTGCAGGGTCGCCGTCTTTGCAGCCAGCAACGCATCGCGCGCGTCTGGATCGGTGATGTCTTCGTCTTCGCCGCCGATGATGATTCGTCGATCGACGGAGGTGCGCAGATACCGGTAGCTTTCCGACGCCTCCCAGACCAGGCTTCCGTCGCGCCACAGGCTTCCCTCCGCCTGCGGCGCGGTGCTCAGCGCCCAGCTCGAGACGACCGAATGCCGATCCGCCGGGACGAAATCCGGCATGACGTATCCCGTGGCGAGCACGACATGGGCTGCTTCGATGGTGATCCCTGAATCGAGGCCGACGCCGACCGTGCGGGTGCCGTGATCATAGCTGACGGCGTCGCCGTCCATCACCCTGACGCCGCCTTGCTTCGCAACCTTCAGCAGGCCTTGGGCAAGGCACAGCGGATCGGCGTCCGCGGAGCCGGGAGAGAAGATGGCGGCTTCGCGGTCAAAGCCTGAATGGGCCAGTAGATCGACATGGTCCATCAGCTTGCCCGGAAGGCCGGCGCGCTGCCTGAGTTCATGTTCATTTCGAAGCTCTGCCATGCCCGCGTCTCCGGCGGCGAGATAGAGGGTCGTGCGCTCACGGAACGAACAAGGCACGCCCAGATCCATCACGAGCGCCTGAAGGCCGGCGACGGCCCGAAGGCTCCGGCGATAGACATCGGCGGCGGTCTCGAAGCCGTAGAGGTCGGTCAGCTCGGCCAGAGAAGCGTCGATCTCCCATTGCAGCATCGCCGTGCTCGCGGCGGTGCTTCCGAGGCCGGGCCTCTCCCGGTCTATCACCACGATGTCGCGTCCTTTTCCCGCGAGATGCTGTGCGATGAGCGAGCCAGTGATGCCGCCGCCAACGATGAGGACATCGCAGCGGAGATTGGCCTCGACCTTGCCATCGCGCATGTCCGCCGCTGGCCTGCGCCAAGGCGATTGATCGCTGCGCAGGTCGCTGTGTTCCATCATGTCGATGTCGAGCATTGGGTGCCTCGGTCAGGTGGGAAGTCAAGCAGGCGTCCATTCCGCCGGGGCGGAGGCGGGCTCTTCAGTCAGCTACGGTTGGCGGGCCTATGCGGTCCGCCACGACCGCTCCGCGAAAGCCCATGGGCTTGGGCAGCCCGATCGTGGTGTCTTTTGCGGTCTGGTGCTCAAGCTCGGAATTGAGCTCCGCGCCCAGGAGGATCACGGTGGCGGACAGCCAGAGCCATGTCATGAAGACGATGACGGCGGAGAGCGAGCCGAACGTCGCGGTGTAGTTGCCAAGCGTGGAGACATACCAGGAGAACGCGCCGGAGGCGGCGGCCCAGATGAGCGCCGCAATGACGGCTCCCGGCAGCACCCAGGGCCAGCGTGCCCGCCGGCGGCTCGGGCCGATCCAGTACAGCACCGAGATGGAGCCGACCGCGATCGCAAAGAACACCGGCCACCGGAGCGCAGCCATGATCCAGTCGAGCCTGTCGGCGAAGGGAAGGCTCTGCAGGATGGCGGGGATGACGGCGATCACGATGAGCGCGCAGATCAGCAGCGCAATGGCGCCCAGCGTGGTGAGCAGCGAGATGGCGTTGAACTTGATGAAGGATCGCTTCTCGGTCTCGCCGTAGATCACGTTGAGCCCATCGAACAGACCTTTGATGGCCGCGTTCGCGCTCCATCCGGCGATGGCGAGGCTCAGGACCAGGTTGAACGACAGGGCGGCGGGGGGTTGCGACGTCAGCCGTTTGGCCTGGTCCTCGATGATCTGGCGGCCGGCTTCCGGGAGGTAGTAGGCGATCGCCCCGATCTGGCCGTAGACCTGCACGGGCTCGGTGAAGAGGCCGTACACAGCCACGACCACGGAGAGGCCCGGCACCAGCGCCAGCAGCGTGAAGAACGCGACCGATCCGGCGACTGAGGTCAGCCGGTCTTCGCCTGCTTCGTTCCAGGTACGGACCAGCACGTCTTTCCAGCCGAGCCATGTCATCTGCAGCGGCGTCGACGCCAACCGCCCGCGCCTCTTCGCATCATGCCCGGATTGGAGGCGCGTACTTGCTCGCTGGAAGCCGAACCCCAGCGCCACGCCTGCGGAGGCCAGCAGGGCCATCAAACGTAGCTGTCGCATCTTGCTGACCGGTTCCTGGGATATGCTGATGCTGCAGAGGCGGCATGCTGGGAACCCAACGCGCCGCCCGTCCCGGAGGTTCCCTCAAGGGACGTTGGAACGGAGGGCATTGGAACAACTGAACAAGCAAGGCGTTCAGCCTCTCGAAGCAATGCCCGCTCGCGCTGGATGTCCGTGATGGCGTCAGTCGGCCGTGCATTCGCCAAACCGCCCGGCGCAAGCACCGCTCACGCATCAACACGAAGGATCATCCGATGAAGATCGAAACCCTGAACGACCTTTTCGTCCACACGCTCAAGGATATCCATTACGCCGAGAACAAGATCCTGAAGGCGCTGCCGAAGATGATCAAGGCGGCCGACGACGCAGATCTGAAGAAGGCGCTGAGCGAGCACCAGACCGAAACTGAAGGGCAGATCGCCCGCATCAAGGAGGTGTTCGCACTCCTTGAGATGAAGCCCGGCGCAGAGGAATGCGACGCCATCAACGGCATCCTCAAGGAAGGCGAAGGCATGATGCAGGACACCGCCGGCACCGCCATGAGCGACAATGGCGTCATCGCGTCCGGTCAGGCCGTCGAGCATTACGAAATGGTCCGCTACCGTTCCCTGGTGATGTGGGCAGGCGCGCTCGGGCTCGAAGAGGGCGCCAAGCTCATGCAGACCAGCCTCGAGGAAGAGCAGCGCGCGGACGAGAAGCTGATGAAGTTCGCCGCCTACTGCCAGACCGCCATGGACGGGGCCGGCGCGCAGGCGGCGTCGAAGGGCAAGTCGATGCAGAGGGGCGCCAACACCAAGATGGGCGGAGCGAGCGCCAAGACGGGGGGAGCAACGGCGGACCAGAAGTCTGCCGGGCAAAAACCTTCGGTGAAGTCTTCGGCTCAATCCGCCGCCAAGTCAGCTGCCAAGTCGCCCGCGAAGTCTTCGGCGAAGTCTTCGGCAAAGCCTCCGGCGAAATCCGCTTCCAAGTCCAGCCAGAAGAAGGCCAGCCACGCAACGACCTGAGCGCAGCCATAGATAGATGGATTGTCGAGCGCGCTCCGAGACCGGGTGCGCTCGATGGCATGCGGATGCCCAACAAAAAAAGCTGCCGGTTTCGGACGACGTCAAACTGGAGGAAGCAATGATCCCTATTGCGGTAAGAGACGCCTGGAGCCGCGTACGGAGCGTCGAGGAGGAAGAGGAGGACCATCCTGAAGCGCCCATAGACCAGAATGAGCATGACGTCATCGTGCGATACGCGCTTGTCGCCATCGCATTGATCATGCTGACGGTTGCATTGTCGCTGTCCAAGGCGATCGCCATTCCCATCACCGCCGGCATCGTCTTCGGGCTCGTGCTCGGCCCGGTCGTCGATCGGCTGAGCCGTTTCGGCCTTCCGCAGCCCGCTGCTGCGGCGATTGTCGTTTTGATGGGCGTCTTCGTGATGATCATCATCATCGGCATCTTCGCGGCTCCATTCGCCATCTGGAGCGATCAGCTCCCCGGCATCATCAACTCCCTGCGAAGCCGCTTCTCCGATCTGATTGCGCTCGCGCGCCAGTTTGAGGGCGTCACGAAGGATCTGTCCGCGCCGGCGGCTCCGGCCGTGCAGGTCGACAGCGGAAATCCGTTGCTGAACCTCGCCATCACCTCGTCGGCGGCGGCCGGCAGCCTGCTGATCTTCGTTGCGACAATCTATTTCTATCTCGCGACGCGGCGACGCCTGAAGGCTCGCGCCCTGCGTCTGTGCTTCGGCGCGGCGGCCAGACGGACCGCAGGGCAGTTCCTGCAGGACATCGAGAACAAGCTCGCCGCATATTTCGCGGTGGTCACGTTGATAAACCTGGGCATGGGGCTGATCACGACGCTGATCGCATGGATGGCCGGGCTGCCGTTTCCGCTGTTCTGGGGCTTGCTCGCCTTCATCCTGAATTACATCGCCTTCGTCGGGCCGGTGATCATGACGGCCCTCCTGCTTGGGGCGGTGTTGATCGACAGCGGAAGCAGCTGGTGGTCGGCATGGCCCGCCTTCGCCTATTTCATCGTTCATCTCATCGAAGGCAATGTGGTGACCCCGCTGATGGTCGGACGCCGGCTGACGCTGAGCCCATTCCTCGTCTTCGTCTCGTTCGTGTTCTGGCTATGGCTTTGGGGCCCGGTCGGCGCGATCCTTTCGGTTCCGTTGCTGCTGCTCTTCGCTCTTAGTTTCGAAGCCGCCGAGACTTATCGCAAGCTCGAGGCCGGAGAGCCGGTGGCGCCGGCCAACCTGCCCTCCCCTGAGGCTGCCGCTGCCATCGAGGCCGAAGCTGAGCCGCCGGCGGCCAGCCGGGCGGCAGCATAAGGGCGGGAGACCACGGACAGGGAACAAAACCGGCGTCCGTGAGTTTTCTGCCCATCATGGCGCGTCATCGTGCGCGCGTCCGAAATCAAATGGCAATGGAGAACATCATGTCCGCGACAGGCACACGTTATGGCCGCCCAAAGAGCGAGACCTCGACCGACAACTATTCCGACGACGTCAAGCAGGGAGCGCAGAACATGGAACGCGACGCGTCCGAAATGGCTGATACGGTGAAGCGCAACGCAAGCGATCTTGCCGAGACCGTTTCGACGAAGCTGAAGACAGTTGGCGTCGACACGGACGTCATGGCGACAGCAGCCAAGGACCAGGCTTCGGAGCTGCAGCGCATGCTTGCGCAGGAACTTCAGGCCCACCCCATGCGAGCGCTCGGAATCGCTGCGGCGGTCGGCGTCTTCGTCGGCCTCATGACGGCTAGGTGACATCATGTTCAAGGCGCTCTCGCTGATGGCGGCGTCTGAACTGGGAAGTAAGGTATCGCGCACTCTCCGTGCGGTGCCTTACTTTGCTTTCGCAGCCGTGATTTTCCTGTTTGCCATTGGCTTCCTGCTGGACCTCGTCCACACATGGATCGCATTGCGAATGGGCTCGATGGCGGCAAGCGGCGTGCTCGGCGGCGTTCTTCTGGTCTTAGCGCTCGGCGCTTTGATCACTGGATATTCCATCAAGAACAAGCGGCCGGCCAAGAGTAGCGCGTTCTCCACGTCCGCGTTGATCGCCGCTCCTGTCGCGGCGCGCTTTCTGGGCGGCAAGCTCAGGTTGGGGACCGTGGCTGTCGCCGGTGTCGTCGCAGCAGGAGCTGTGCTCGGCAGATATATCGGCCGGCACTGACCCGCGCGGTGCGGCTTGCTCTTTTCGCCAAGTGCATCGCATCAAAAGCAACGCCCGCTTGCAGCGGTTGAAATGACCGCTGCCTGCACCGGCCTATCCGGGCAGACGGAACAGTTCGAAGGCCCGGCAGCGATGCCGGGCTTTTGCTTGGCGGCGGTCTCCAGCGAGATGTCTTTTGATAGCACAGGACGCCGGATCTGGTCCTACAACCCCTATCTGCAGCGATGGCATCCACTCATCGCGGTGTCTCGCTGAAGGTGATAGACCTCGCTCATGACAGCTACAGCCTCTGACGACCTCTCGGCGGAGACGCGGCCGGGCACTGGTTCCCCTTCGGCTTCACATGATGCCCGCCCATCCGCTCCGACGGTCGGCGTGCGCGGGCTTCTGATCGTCGCGGTCCTGCTCATGGTCATTCCAGCCTGGAGCTTCGCCGCCTATGTTTCATGGCAGTACGCGCTGACGGAGCGGCAGGTTATCGAAGCGGCGGGCAGGTCGACGGCCCGCACGGTCGCCACCGCCGTCGATTTCCGGCTGACGTCGGTCGAGGCGGCGATGTCGACGCTTGCCGGCTCGCCCGCATTGCGGAACGGGGACATGGCCGCTTTCTACAAGGATGCGGAGGCCCTCGCCAAGACCCAGCGCGTGGTCGTCGCGCTGGCCTCTGCGTCCGGGCAGCAGATCTTCAACACCAACGCACCATTTGGACAGGCGCTGCCGCCGACCTTGCCGGAGAGCCGCTTCACCGAAGCGGCGGCGGCCCGGACGACGCAGATCTCGAACGTCGTGTTCGGCAACGTCACCAAGCGCTGGCTTGCGACCGTGACGATGCCGATCGTGGCCAATGACCGTGTGGATCACGTCCTGATCGTCGCGCTGGACACGGCGCTGCACCTGCGCGAAGTCCTTGCCGGCTTCGACATGCCCCCCACATGGACCGTCGCGATCCTCGACGAGGCGAACGTCATCGCGGCGAGGCGGCCCTACCAGGACCAATTCATCGGACAGAAGGCGCATCCGGACGTCTACAATGTCGTCGCGGCAGCGCAGGAAGGCTCCGGCCGAGGGCGCACGATCAGCGGCGAGCCGGTCCACATCTACTATTCACGGCTCAAACGCGCTTCGTGGAGCACGCTTGTGGGCATCCCCGTGGCCGATGTGGATGGAACCGTGCGCGCTTCGGTGACGCCTGTCGTTACGGTAGGGATCATCGTCCTGCTGGCCAGCCTGCTGTCGGCCTGGATGATGGGGCGGCGGTTCACAGAACAGCTCATGCTGATCGCCAACGAGGCATCGGCGTTCCGCAGCGGCCGCAATGTGGCGACGTCGTCTTCAAGCCGCATCACCGAGCTCGCAGAGCTGACCGCCACGCTCAAGGCAGCGTCCGACGAGCGCACGCGGTACGAGCAGAGATTGAAGAACTTGCTCAGCGACAAGGACCTTCTGATGCAGGAGGTTCACCACAGAGTGAAGAACAGCCTTCAGCTCGTTCGGGGCGTGCTGTCGCTGCAGGCGCGCGACGCCGACCAGCCCGCCACCAGGATGGCGCTCCAGGCGGCGGCAAGCCGCATCATGACGGTAGCCGACGTGCACCAGCATCTGTATCAGGGCCTTTCGACGGCCGAGATCGACGTCGGCCGCTATGTGACGGACCTGGCGACGAACCTTGCGACCTCGCTGATGCCTCCAGAATCCGGCCGGCGCATCATCGTTGCGGCAGACCGCATGATCTGGCCGTCGGAAAAGGTGACGACGCTGGGCTTGATCATCACCGAACTCGTGACCAACTCGATCAAGTACGGCGAGAAGGATGTGAAAATCTCGCTCAAGATCCAGGACGATGGCCAGGGCGAGCTTGTGGTTGAGGATGGCGGAAAAGGATTCCCGGAAGGGTTCGGCCTTGGTCAGGGCGCCGGTCTCGGCTCCAAGCTCGTGACGAGCCTGATTCGTGCCGACGAAGGGGCCATCGGCATCGACCGCTCGGTGCCGTTCGGACGTGTGGTCCTGACGTTCGTGGCGAACTGGCGCATGCAGAAGCGGGGCTGAGCGGACTGCCTTTAAGCGCGTGATCGCCGACCTCCCGTAGGCCGAAAGTGAGCTGCGGCGCTGAGGCCGCCTCCGCGTCGTTCGGGAACATTCGGAGGCGTCGGGCGTTCAGATCCGAGCGCGGGCACGCAAGGATGGAGAGCATCCTCAGACCAGTTGGCCGCGCAGTCATCCAGACCGGGGTAGGCCCATGCACATCAGGTACGGCTATCGCATTGATGTTCTTTGCAATGTTCCGACACCGGTGATCATGATGCTGGACGTTCATGCCGAGCGCCGCGGGGACCTGACGCAGCCCGACGACCCGCGCGTGGCCAGCTACCTGACCGGAGCCGTCCAGGCGGACGTCACCAGCTACCAGGACAAGTTCGGCAACATCTGCCGCCGTGTCGTCGCGCCTGCGGGCGGCATCACCATAGAGGCGGAAGGCGTCATTCACGATAGCGGCTTTCCCGACCTAGTCGACGTTCTGGCGGACTCGCTGCCCCCCGAGCAATTGCCCGATGAGACCCTGATGTACCTGCTTGGCAGCCGATATTGCGAGACCGACCAGCTTTCGCAGACGGCGTGGAACCTCTTTGGCTCCATCAACGGCGGCTGGAACAAGGTGCAGGCCGTGTGCGACTTCGTGCACGATCACCTTCGGTTTGACTACCAATTGGCCCGCGCCACGCGCACTGCGGCCGAAGCCTATAACGAGCGTGTCGGCGTCTGCCGGGATTTCGCGCATCTCGCCTTGACGTTCTGTCGCTGCCTCAACATTCCGGCGCGTTATTGCACCGGCTATCTGGGCGACATCGGCGTTCCTCTGAATGAAGCGCCAGGCGATTTCAGCGGATGGTTCGAAGTGTTCCTGAGCGGACGGTGGTGGACATTCGATGCGCGTCACAACACGCCGCGGATCGGACGCATCCTGATCGGGCGCGGGCGCGACGCAACGGACGTGCCGGTGCTCAACACATTCGGCCCTCATACGCTGGGGCGTTTCGAGATCGTCACCGAAGAAATCTCGGGAAACCGCTTTCCGCAGACATCGCAGCATCGGCGCGACCATTGGGCGCTGAATGCGTCGCTGCGCGGAGCGCACGATGCCGGTTGACGAGATCCGCGTGCTGGACGGGCCGTCTTCAGGCATGGCGCAAGAAGTTCGCAGGACGTTCATCGCAGTGGTGAATGCGCGGGCCGGCGAAGTCCTCCAAAGCGGGGAGGCGAAGTTCCGCGACCTGATCGTCGGAGCCTTCGACAAGGTCGGCGTCGATTGCGAAGTGCGGTTGGTGAAGCCCAGGAAGCTGGATGCTGCGGTCCGCAAGGCCGTCGAAAGCAAGCCGGACGCGCTGCTGGTCGCAGGCGGCGACGGAACGGTGAGCAGGCTGCTGCCCCATCTCGTCGCAGCCCGCATGCCGGTCGGATTGCTCCCCCTCGGGACGCTTAACTTGCTTGCCCGCGACATCGCCATCGAAGGATCGCTGGAGGACATGATCGCCCATCTGGCGCGCTTGAAGCGGGTCATGGTCGATCTGGGAGACGTCAACGGCCATTTCTTTCATTCAAATGCAGGCCTGGGATTCTTCGCGCGCATGGCGTGGGAGCGGGAGGGCTCCAGGAAGTCGATGCCTTTCAGCAAGATGACAGGGTTCACGACGGCGGCCTTGCGTTCAATCTGGCGCCATCGTCCGATAACCATCGACCTGACACTGGACGGTGTGGTCACGACCTGCGTTGCGGATGCCCTGTTGGTCACCAACAATCGGTTCCACGGCAGCGAATGGAGGCGCGACAGCCTCGAAACGGGCCAGCTCGAGGTCCATCTGCTGCAGGCCGCAGGCATGGCGGCGCGGATACGCGCAGCGATCGCCGTCTACCGCGGAACCTGGCGTGACCTGCCGCATCTCACGTCGATGTCGGCCAGCGCCCTGACTGTCCGGCGCATCGGACGCTCGGGGAGCACGGTTGCGCTTGATGGCGAAATCCACAATGTGAAGAACCCGATGCGGTTCCGCAGCATCCCTGCCGCACTGGAGCTCATCAAGGGCGCGCCCCGTCGGACAGCTTCATGACCATACATCCAATGCCCGGCATGACCGAGAAGCGCGCAATCCTGGCCCGGCGCGGGCTTGACGAAGACGTCTTTCCCGACAGGCTCCTTGTACGTGTGGCGGCTTCCGCGACCCTCATCGCCATGCTTGTGACTGTCGCCGTGCTGGGCGATTGGACGAGCGGCCTCGACCAGTCCTTCTTCGATCTCGTGCACCTGGGTTCCGCCTGGACGCCGAGCACAGCTCCGGCATGGCTGAACGAAGCCTTCCGCGACCTGACCGCGCTTGGAGGAACGGCCGTGCTGACCGGCTCCGTCATCGCCACATGCCTCTATATGCTGGCGGCGGGCCGTCACCGCTTGTTCGCGCTTCTGCTCGGCAGCGCGCTCGCCGCGACGCTGTTCAGCGGTTCGGTCAAGATCGCGATCGCACGCGTGAGGCCGACCGGCGTCGAGCCGCTCGTGGCGGCGACGAGCGCGAGCTTTCCCAGCGGCCATGCGCTGCTGTCTGCGGCGATCATCCTGACGATCGGCGGGCTGGTCGCCTTCGCGGCCCGCAAGCCGATCGAACGCCGGGTCATCGTCTGCACGGCGCTGGCGGTCACCGCCAGCGTGGGCTTGAGCCGCGTCTGGCTGGGCGTGCATTGGCCGAGCGACGTGCTGGCCGGGTGGATGTTCGGCACTGCATGGGCTGCGGGAACCTTGCTTCTGGCCAAGCGCATCGACCGGCAGGGCGGGCCGCCCAAGGCGGGGATCATCTGATCCCGCGTCGCCGTCACAGCAGCGGTCTTGGCCGCCAGTCCCGGTCGTAATAATCTGCCCACCGCTCGGTCAGCCGCGGGTTGAGGACGAACAGCTGACCTTCCGACAGCCTGAAGAGACCGACCTTGCGCAGGTAAGACCAGGTCTTGATCGTGTGCACGAGGGAAAGCCCGAGCGCATCGGCCAGATGCTGGCGCGTCAGCGGAAAGGCGAACCCGTTATCCTGGACCATGTCGAGGTGCTCGCACCGGCGGTACAGGCTCAGGATCAACGCCGCCATGCGTTCCCTCGCCGTGCGCTGGCCGACGGAAGTGAGCGCTTCGTCCACGAGGTTCTCCTCCCTCGCGCCGAGCCAAGACAATTCGAACGCGAGCTGCGGCATCCGTTCGAACAGCCCCCAGATCTTGCTGCGTGAAAAAACGCACAGCTCAACTTCCGTCAACGATTCGATGCTGTGATCGGACGCATCGAGAAGCGAAGCCTGAAGCCCGAGTATATCCCCGGGCAGAAGAAAGTTGAGGATCTGGCGCCGTCCGTCCGACAGCGTTTTGTGCCTGAAGGCCCAGCCGCTGAACAATGTGAAGAGCTCCGGCTCGACCTGGCCTTGATGCACGATCTCGGTCCCGCGCTCGAGGCGCCGGTGCTGGACCTTCATGCTCTGGATGAAGGCGATCTCTTCGCTGCTCTTTGATTTGAAGGCCCTGCGCGCCCGGAGCGGGCAAAGCTCGCACGGGACGCCGACTGGCGACTTGTAGCGATCGGGCGGCGTCTCGGCATTGTTCAAGCTTGCCTCCGCAACTTATCAGGATGGAGAGTCTCTGTGGTAGAATATGTCGCCGCGAAGTGGAAATCTGTTTCGCCTGATGGAGAAAGCCCAATCGAGATCGGGTGTGCCGCCGCAGCACCACCGCCCGGGGGGCGTCGAAGCTGCACCGCTCGAATGGCCCGGAGGTCCGGGCGGCGGCAGTGCTGCGGCGCCAAGCCCGGGTTTATGGCCCGGCGCTCACGGAGAGAAGCGCCATTTCAGAATGAACCCGGCCTCCGGCGGCAGGATGGTCGCGCCGATCTGCAATGCAAGGCCTGCCATGATCTTCGGCGGCGGCATGTTGGCGAGCAGGGCGCCATCGGTGGACACTGTCATGTCGATGTAGCCGGCCACGTCGTCGATGATGAGCACCCGGACGTCGTGCGCATTGTCGGCGGAGAGGCCGGCCGCCACCGCCTCGACAAGCGCCAATCCGATAGGAATCGTGCGGTCGACGATCAGACCGGCGTCGGTCCTGATGTTGACGTCGACCCATTGATCGGCCCGCTTGAGGGAGCCCGCGAGGTTATCGAGGATCTCCTGGGCGAATTGGCTGAGCCGGACGGGGCGCATGCTTCCTTCGAGCAGCGCAAGCCGATATGCGGTCGAAAGGACCTGGACCTTGGCCTCCGTCTCGATGAGATGGCTGTCGCTGTTGCGCTTGTAGAGCCGGCGCGACAGCGCGAGATAGCTCTGGATCACCTGCAGGCTGTTCTTCACGCGGTGATGCAGTTCGCGCATGAGGAACTGGTTGGCTTCGAATGAAGCGCGCAGGGCCATCTCGCGGTTGTCGGCGTCCGACACCATGTCGTTGAACGAGGAAGCGAGGAGCTTGACGTCCGAAGGCATCGCATCGGCGAGCACGACCTGCTCGGTCCGCCCTTCGCGGCGCGCGCGAGCCGCCTGCGAGATGACCTTGAGCCACCGCAGCACATTGCCTTCGATCGCCCAGACGTAGGCGGAGAACAAGACGCACAGCATGAGCAGCGGCGTCAGGCACAGCACCAGGAACTGCCTGAAGGCCGCATCGGCCGCCATGTTGTCGAACCGCGCGAGCACATAAAGATCGGGCTCGGCGACCATCTGGCTGACATAGATGTAGGATTGCCCCAGAGCCGACGGCAGGAGCTTTCGCGTCAGCGTGTTTTCGATCTCCTCGTTCAACGGCAGCCACTTCGTGTCCGTCTCGTCGGCTCCGCGCGAGATGACAACGTCGCCGCCGCGATTGACGAGCGCGACGATGCCTCCGGTCTCGAAGTTTCCGACGTCGAACGTCACGTCGAGCAGGGACGGATCGACCACGACCAGCGATTCCCTGTCGCCCATCCGGCCGCCGCCGGATCGGACATACACCAGCAGGTGCTTGTAGGGCCCGACAGTGACGTAATCATATCGGGCAGGGCCCACTTCCGCGCCGCCCCACAGCCTGATCGGCGCCTTCGTCGACTGCGCGGTCAGAAGGGACGACATGACGTCGTCGGTGAGATGCGGATGGCCGCTGGCGGAACACGTCGCTCCATTCGCCGACCTGACGATGATCGCCTGGATGCCGACCGTCCCGATCCGCACGTTTTCCGCGCGGCTGGAGCATGTGATGGCGTCAAGGTCAGCAGGGTCCACATGCAGCGCGGCGCTGGTCGCCACCAACGTGCGCAGGATGCCGCGGAACCAGACCCGCACCCTCACGGCATAGTTGGACCCTACCTCCAGCTGCGAAGCTTCGATGTTCTGGCTCACGGACCTGTACGTCGTCGCCGCCAGGACAATGCTGATCAAGGCGATGGGCACCAGGATGAGCACGATCACCGCGAGCAATCGCCCGCGGACGCTTTCAAAGCGCGTGAACAGCATGTCGCGGGAACCCGCTAGACGTTGCTTGCCTGCACCACGGCGAAGGAAGCGCTGTCAGGCCCGAGGTCGGATGGGCTCTTGATGTCCAGCAGTTCCGCCAACCTGTTGCGGGCACGGTTTATGCGGCTCTTGATGGTCCCGACTGCGACATTGCAGATCACGGCTGCTTCCTCGTAGGACAATCCCGTCGCACCGACCATGATCAGCACCTCGCGCTGCTCCTCGGGAAGCTTGGCGAGGGCGGCTCTGAAGTCCGAAAGGTCGATCGCGCTCTCCTGGTTGCCCTGGACGGCCACCTTCGATGAATAGATGCCGTCCGTGTCCTGCACCTCCCGGCCCTTGCGGCGGTACATCGAATAATACGTATTGCGGAGGATCGTGAACAGCCACGCCCTCAGGTTCGTTCCCTCCGCAAACTTTTCGGAATGGCCCCAGGCCTTCAGAAGGGTGTCCTGCACAAGGTCATCGGCGGTCTGCATGGAGCCCGACAGCGACGCCGCGAAGGCGCGGAGGTTCGGAATCTCCTTGATCAGGTTCTCGCGGAAAGACGACGAGGGCGCCTCACTCATCGCTTGCCTCCTTGGCTTCGAGTTGCGCGAGGAGAACGAGGAACCGGTCAGGGATCGGCGCCCGGACCAGATCGTCGTAATGCGACCGCAGCGCCCTCCCGAGCAGCCCCTTGGTGCGGGCGTCGAGGTCGGGCATTTCCACGGAGTGATCACTAAAGGAGTTGTTCGTCGCAGACCCGTCGGAATTGCTGTGCTGCATGGACTTGACCTACGATGGATATGAAGACGACAGGCACGCGAAAGGCGCGCATTCGGAACCAAAACGCCGGTGGGCGACGTTTGTTCCTATGACCTGGAAAAAAAAATATCTTGTCAAATGTTTTCGATCGGCAATGCTTACGTTCGTCATAACATAAGGTGTTTCATGTCAATTGCACGCGAAATTTCATCGTACTTGCCGTACCTTAGGCGATTCTCGCGAGCTTTGAGCGGATCTCAGTCGAGCGGCGACGCCTATGTTCTGGCCACTCTCGAGGCGTTGATCGCCGACACATCCGTCTTCGACAAGAACCTGCCGCCCCGCATCGCGATCTATCGGCTGTTCTTGTCAATGTGGACGTCCACCAATCCCGACCAGACATTTCGCGGCAGCACGCGTGACCAGTCGGGCGTCGACGCCAATCTCGACGCCTTGACGCCGCTGTCGCGCCAGGCGTTCCTGCTTCATTCGGTCGAAGGCTTCAGCCTTGATGAAGTCGCGCTCATCCTCGACCGTACGGTCTTGGAAGCTTCGGGACTCGTCGACCAGGCGGGCCGCGAGATCGCCGAGCAGGTCGCCACCAGCGTGCTGATCATCGAGGACGAGCCGATCATCGCGCTCGACATCGAAGCGATGGTGCAGGAACTTGGCCATGATGTCATCGGCATCGCCCGGACCCACAAGGAGGCCGTCGCCACCGTGAAGGCCCGGCGTCCGGGCCTGGTCCTCGCCGACATCCAGCTTGCCGACGGCAGCTCGGGCCTCGAGGCCGTCAACGAGATCCTGATGGAGATCGATGTGCCCGTGATCTTCATCACGGCATATCCGGAGCGCTTGCTGACGGGCGACAAGCCGGAACCGGCCTTCCTCATCACCAAGCCGTTCCAGCCCGAGGCGGTCAAGGCCGCCATCAGCCAGGCTTTGTTCTTCGACCGTCGCGCTGGCCGCAAGGTCGCCTAAACCTCGTTTACGGAACGAAAACACAAAAACCCGGCGCAACGCGGCGGGTTTTTTGTCATACCGTTCTATTCTCGTTGAGGTGGCGCCAGGCCATCTCGGTCATCATCGGCGAAAACGACGATTGCAGCGTCATATCCCGTGGCGGCGATAGCCCATGACGGCCGATATCACGAACGCAATGAGGGCGACGACGAAGACGATCTGAGCTGCAAACATCGCAGTGCCGGCGATCCCTCCAAAACCCATAGCAGCCGCAATCAGCGCGACGAGAAGAAATGTGACGGTCCAACCGAACATGGCGAACTCCTGAGATTGGGGGGATGATGCGGAGTGAACGCGCACTCGACCGTTTAGTTCCACAATTATTTGGTGTGAAAATATGATTCCGGCAGACGCCTGAAGCCCATGCCTGCAACGGGAAGAAATCGGCGCTCCGAACTGAGGAGCCAACGCTCGAATCCGGGCGGCTCGCCCTTGCCCATCGCGTCCGCCCGGCGCCTCAGATTGCAATCAGACAAGATGGCGACGATCCCGGGAACTTTACCGATCCTGGCATGTTGATGGTTCGACATCTTGTGGAGGGCGCAATGCTCTATCTTTTTGTTGTCGCAGGTCTCGTCGCCGCCATCAGCGTTCTGGTCATGGCCGGAGTGATCGCTGGCGTCGCTCCCTTTGTCGTTGAATTTGCGTCCGTCATGTTTGCCATGAGCGCAGGCGTTTCTACTCTCGCCGTTGCAGCCTCGGAAGGCTGAGCGGCTCAATCTTCAGGGAGATTTTCATGTCCAGGCCGACTGTACCCTCCCCTGCGCCATCCGATGGCGAGGCGTCCCGGCAACCGGAAGCTCTGGCGACTTTCGCCGCAGCCTCCCGCACCGAAAAAAAGGTCTCGCCGAACGGCGGGCTTGAGGCGACGGCGGACACGGGTCCGATTCCCAACGATCTGGATGCCCAGCACGATGCTGCGACGAAAGTGCTGCGCGAAGGAGTGCTGAAGACAGACCAGGGCGCCATGGAGGCGATCGACGCCTTGCCGGACCGCACGAAAGCTTCCGACAAGAACTAAGCTGCCTGAAGAGATGGGCGCGGCACGCACAGGCCGCGCTCCGGACAACGATGATCCTGTTTCACATGAAAGCCGGCCACATGCGCATATCCACGATCCTCTTGGTTGCGCTCGCCACGGCCAGTGCAACTTTGTCCTTCGCGCAGACCGCTCCCCTGCCCCCGCAGCGGCAATCCGGCACTCCCAGCAGCCCGGAGCTGACGGCATGCAAGGCGACGGCCTTGATTGCGCTGAGCGAGCGCGACGCCTCGATCAAGGACATTTATTTCGACGAAGACGCCCTCACCGTGGCCGACGCCAACACGAAGGTCGAGGACACGGCGGTCAAGCAGATCATCATGGGCGAGGCCTACCTCCAGACCAACCGGCAGGACAAGCCGCGCCGTTTCCTGTGCCTGATCGGCGATAAGGGCAAGGTGCTGCTGACATTCTTCACGTCGCGCTGAACTGGCGGCGCTGATTTTCACGCGCGAACGTTACCGGAGAACCTCATTGTCCCCTGACAAGCCCAAGTTCACGTCGCCCGACGCCAAGCAGCCCGACATAGAGCTGACATCCCAGAATGCGCGGCAGGGCCGCACGGGTAAGCAGACCTTGGCGGTCCTCGTCATCAGCCTGCTGCTTGCCATCGTCGCTGGCGTCGTGCTCGGCCTCATTCCGCTTGGCCGGGCCTGATTTCGAGCAAGCCGCAAATGGCGCTGGCGAGGATCTCAGATATGGATTGCCCGCTTCTCCACCGCCATTGCGGCTTCCTTGACCGCTTCGGACAAGGTGGGATGGGCATGGCAGGTGCGCGCAAGATCCTCGGACGATCCGCCGAACTCCATCAGCACGGCGCATTCATGGATCAGGTCGCCTGCATTGGGGCCAATGATGTGCACGCCCAGGACCCGGTCAGTCTCCGCATCGGCCAGCACCTTGACGAACCCGTCCATGCTGCGCATGGCGCGGGCGCGGCCATTGGCCGTGAAGGGAAACTTGCCTGACTTGTAGGCGACGCCCGCCGCTTTCAGTTCTTCCTCTGTGTGGCCCACCGAAGCGACCTCCGGCATCGTGTAGACGACGCCCGGTATCACGTCGTAGTTCACATGGCCTGCCTTGCCCGCGAGGATTTCGGCGACCGCGACGCCTTCGTCTTCGGCCTTGTGCGCCAGCATCGGCCCTTTAACCACGTCGCCGATCGCATAGACGCCTGGCAAGTTCGTCTCGTAATGCGCGCCGATGACGATGCGGCCACGCTCGGTCGCGACGCCGGCGGCCTCGAGGCCAAGCCCGTCGGTGTTGGGCCGCCGGCCGACGGCGACCAGGACCACGTCTGCGTCCATCATGGTGGCTTCACCGCCCGCCGCGGGCTCCAGCGTGACCCGGGCGCCGGATTGGCCCGCCTCGACCTTGGTCACCTTCGATGACAGGTGGAACGCCATGCCCTGCTTCTCGAGGATGCGCTGGAAGGACTTGGCGACCTCGGTGTCCATGCCGGGCAGGATGCGGTCGAGATACTCGACCACGACGATCTGCGAGCCCAGGCGTCCCCAGACCGAGCCAAGCTCAAGCCCGATTACACCTGCGCCGATGATGAGCAGCTTGCCCGGGACCTTGCCGAGTTCGAGCGCGCCCGTGGACGTCACCACCGTCTGTTCATCGATCGTGACGCCAGGAAGGCTCGTCGCCTCCGACCCGGTGGCGATGACGATGCTCCTCGCCTCGAGCACCTGCACGGCGCCGTCTTCGGCGGTGACCTGAACCTTGCCGCCGGCGAGCACCGCCGCGTGCCCGTGATGCGCGTCGATCTTGTTCTTCTTCAGAAGAAAGGCGACGCCGCCCACGTTGGCGTCCACCGTCTCCTGCTTGTGCTTCATCATCATCTTCAGGTCGAGCTGGGGCTTGGACACCTGGATTCCCAGCGCCTCGAAGCCGTGGCCTGCCTCCTCGAACATCTCGGAGGCATGCAGCATCGCTTTGGAGGGAATGCAGCCGATGTTGAGGCAGGTGCCACCATGGGTCTTGCGCTTCTCGACGACGGCCACTTTCAGGCCAAGCTGCGCCGCGCGGATGGCGCAGACATAGCCGCCAGGGCCGGTGCCGATGACAATGAGATCGTAGGACATGGAGAACTCGCGGCAGGAGGGGTCAGCGTCAGGGTTCGAAAGATGGCTCGGGTTGAGGAACAACAATCATCAGGCAGCGGCAATTGCAAGCAGGGCAGCGTCAGCGCAGCGCCAGCAGGCGCCGCCCTCGCAGCAGGATCGGCCGTTCGACCAGCGCGTGCAGAGCGAACGCCACGACGACGGCAGCCGACACGGTCAGCAGATAGGCGACAAGCGGGCTGGTGTGCGGCACCGCGCCCGATACGACCAGCACCTTGATCACGATGGACGCCACGGCGAGATGGCAGATGTAGAGGGCATAGGATGCCGCGCCGAGACGTCCGAGCATCCCGTCGAGCCACGGCCTGTCGCGCCGGGGCAGCGCCAGCAGCCACGCCATGATCACGCTGTAGAGCGCGAGATAAACCAGGGTCATCGCCGGCGCGCTGGCGAACTTCCCGCCGCGGAACTCCATCAGCAGCATTCCTGACAGGATGGCGAAGGCCAGCGCCGCTGCGATGTTGATGGCGTCCGCATGCCGGCGCAGATCGATTCGCTCCGCCAGCATGCCGATGCCCATCCCGAGAAGGAAACCGAAATTATACGCCCCGAAGAGCTTGCTGGCCGGCGCCTGGCTGTCCGCCGGAAGCAGCCCTGACGCAAGGGCGACGACGCAGCCCACTTGCCACAGGATGAAGACGCCCAGGCCAAGGCGCACATTCAGGATCATCAGCCCAAAAACGCCGTAGAAGATGAACTCGTGATGCAGCGTCCAAGCCGTGCTGACCACGATGGCCCCCTCGCGCGGGATCAGCAGCGCATCGCGGATGAAGTCCCAGACCGTCAGCGCGCGGTCGGCGCCGACCGATGCGAAGGCCAGCATCAACAGGCCGAACGGCGCCATCACCAGCCAGTACAGCGGCAGGATGCGGATGGCGCGC
>JANOCI010000125.1:0-25008 GCA_031412095.1 Allobosea sp. | reverse complement strand
ACATCCTCGCCTTCGAAGGCGACAGCCACGTGGAATGGTTCGAAGGCAACTTCCAGGACTACGAGGAAGACAAGAAGCGGCGGCTGGGGATTGATTCAGTCATGCCGAAGCGGATTGCTTATAAAAAGTTCATGCGGTGAGGGTAGTAGGATTGTGCCAAGTTCGAACGCTCCGGTCGATTCGGCTAGCCAAGCAGAGGCTGTGCGTTTCGTTGAGTTGGCTAACCCGCATTCTTGGTATTTGTCCGCGACCGAATTGAACGATCAAGCAATTTTTCTGAGTAAAAATTTTGGAAATGCAAAACTGTATCAATCAGATGCGGAATGTAGAATTCTCAAACAGATAGATGCTGTTTCGCGTTCTGTATTTCTAATGGCAGGATTTGCGCTTGAAAATCTCCTCAAGGCATTTTTGGTGTTTGAGAACCCTTCCTACATCTCAAACGGTAAATTGTCGAAGAGACTGCAAAGCCACAATCTTGTCACACTATATGGTGCGATAAAATCAGACGTTCAACTCGAGGGTGCTGTTCGCACTTTGGAAGATTTTCAAGCTGGCCTTACATCTTGGGCGCGATACCCCTGCGGACTGTCGATTTCAGAAACCGATACCTCTAGAGATGTAACTCCGGACCTCATGGAAAGGTATGCTGCTCTTTTCGCCTTCTTGAGTAACAAACTCAAGGTTATGCTGTCGGTTGGTTGGCAGGGACCGAACGAAGTGCAGTGGGGAAGATGGACATTTAGCGGCGATTTCTGATCGCCGACGTATGTTTGACATTGCCGACGCTACTGTGCGCTACGCAAGATGTATAGACTTGGCGTTTGGTTGTGCGGATGCCCGTCGCCAGACGGCGACCCCCGCCCGCGCTTCAACGCGTGCGTTCGTCCCCTCAGCAAGGTCCGCCGGACCTTCGATCTGCTGCGCAGACCAGGGTCTTACTCCACCTTCTTCGCCAACCACACCTTGATCAGCGATTGATAGGGCACATCGCGCTTGTTGGCTTCGACATCTGGTCGAGCTTGCCTTCTCCCCTTGCGGGAGAAGGTGGGCAACGCCCGGACGTGGGGTTTGTATGGCTATCCGGCATAATCTCACGACCCCTCTTCCGCCCTCCGGTCACCTTCTCCCGCAAGGGGAGAAGGGCATCACGCCCGAAATCGTCTCACATCTTGACGTGAAGCGATTGCGTTTGGTCATTTAGGCAGATTGCTTGAAAATCAAGTTGTTCAAAGAGCCTTTGCAATGCGAACTTTTCAGACCTAGCCTATGCGATCGCCCCCCCTAGGACCATCCCCATGCAGACCCGCAAGCTCGGCCGCTCCGGCCTTCAGGTGTCCCCCGTCACGCTTGGCACGATGATGTTTGGCGATGCGACAGCCGAGACGGATGCGGCCCGCATCATTGCTTCGGCGCGCGAGGCCGGGGTGAACTTCATCGACACGGCGGACGTCTACAATGAGGGCCGCTCCGAAGAGATCACCGGGCGGGCGATCAAGGCGGATCGTGACAAATGGGTGCTCGCCACCAAGGCCGCCAACGCCATGGGCGACGGGCCGAACGAGCGCGGCCTCTCGCGCAAATGGCTGATGCAGGCGGCGGATGCGAGCCTGCGCCGCCTCGGCACCGACTACATCGACATTCTCTACCTCCACAAGGAGGACCATGCCACGCCGCTGGACGAGACCGTGCGGGCGCTGGGCGACCTCGTGCGCGCGGGCAAGATCCGCTATTTCGGCGTGTCGAACCACCGCTCGTGGCGCATTGCCGAAATCTGCCACATCTGCGACCGGCTGGGCATCGACCGTCCTGTGGTCAGCCAGCCTTATTACAATGCCTTCAACCGCATGCCTGAGGTGGAGCACCTGCCGGCCTGCGGCTTCTATGGTCTCGGGGTGGTGCCCTACTCGCCGCTCGCGCGGGGCATCCTGACCGGCAAGTATGCGCCGGGCAAGGCCGCGCCCGAAGGCACGCGCGTCGGCCGCGGCGACAAGCGCGTGATGCAGACCGAGTGGCGGCCGGAATCGCTGCGCCTGGCCCAGAAGATCAAGGTCCGGGCCGAAAAGCGCGGCATGAGCGCGGGGCAGTTCGCCTTCCTCTGGGTGCTGGCCAACCCGTTCGTGAGTTCGGTCATCGCCGGCCCGCGCACGATGGAGCAGTGGAACGACTATCTCGGTGCGCTGAAGCACACCTGGAACGTAGCAGATGAAGCCTTCGTGGACGGGCTCGTCGCGCCGGGGCACCCCTCGACGCCGGGCTACAGCGACCCTGCCTATCCGCTGGAAGGGCGGCCTGTGGCTTAGCTTGAGCACAAGCCGTCATGGTTGGGCTTGACCCGACCATCCACGTCTTTCTTGATCGCGGCGTTGGCAAAACGTGGATGGTCGGGTCAAGCCCGACCATGACGATGGTGGTCAGTGAACCTCACACATCCACCGTCGCGTTCAGCGCGTTGGTCTGGATGAACTCCTTGCGCGGCTCCACCACGTCGCCCATCAGCTTGACGAACAGGTCGTCGGCCTCGTCGACCTCCTTGATGCGCACCTGCAGCAACGTGCGGGCGTTGCGGTCGAGCGTGGTCTCCCAAAGCTGGTCGGCGTTCATCTCGCCTAGGCCCTTGTAGCGCTGCATGGAGACGCCCTTGCGGCCGATTGCGGTGACGGCGTTGAACAGCGTGGTCGGCCCCGCCACCAGCACCTCCTCGCCCTTGCGGGTGAGCAGGCCCGGATCGGCATAGGCCTCCTTCAGCGAAGCGGCGCGCTCGTCGATCTTGCGCGCCTCGGCGGAGGCAAGCAGGCCTGCATCGAGCACCGACACGGTCTTCACGCCGCGCAGCATGCGGCTGAAGACATAACCGCCGTCCTTCGCTTCGCCGGTCCAGCCGCGTTCGATCTCGTCGGAGATGGCGTCGAGCCGCCGCGCGATCTCGAGCGCCTTGGCGCTGGCCTCGTCGTCGGTTTCAGTGACCAGCGGGCGCAGCGCGCCGGAGATCGCGGCTTGCTCCACCACCATGCGGTCATAGCGCGAGTGCATCGAGTTGATCAGCGCCCGCACGGAGCGGGCCTCGTCGACCAGCGCCTTGAGGTCGGCGCCGGCGCGCTCCTCTCCCGAGCCCAAGCGGTAGATCGAGCCGTCCAGCCCCGCGTCCACCAGATAGTCGTCGAAGGCGCGCTCGTCCTTGAGGTAGGTCTGGCTCTTGCCGCGCTGCGCCTTGTAGAGCGGCGGCTGGGCGATGTAGAGGTATCCGCGGTCGATCAGTTCCGGCATCTGGCGGAAGAAGAACGTCAGCAGCAGCGTGCGGATGTGGCTTCCGTCCACGTCGGCGTCGGTCATGATGATGATCTTGTGGTAGCGCAGCTTGTCGGCGTTGAACTCCTCGCGGCCGATGCCGGCGCCCAGCGCGGTGATCAACGTGCCGATCTGCTCCGAGGACAGCATCTTGTCGAAGCGCGCCCGCTCGACGTTGAGGATCTTGCCTCGCAGCGGCAGGATGGCCTGGAATTCGCGGTTGCGGCCCTGCTTGGCGCTGCCGCCTGCGGAATCGCCCTCGACGATGAACAATTCGGATTTCGCCGGGTCGCGCTCCTGGCAGTCGGCCAGCTTGCCGGGCAGGGAGGCGATGTCGAGCGCGCCCTTGCGCCGTGTCAATTCGCGCGCCTTGCGGGCGGCTTCGCGGGCGGCGGCGGCCTCGACCACCTTGGCCATGACGGCGCGCGCCTCGGCGGGATGCTCCTCCAGCCAGCGCCCGAGCGTCTCGTTGCAGATGTTCTCCACCACGGGCCGCACTTCGGACGAGACCAGCTTGTCCTTTGTCTGCGACGAGAACTTCGGATCAGGCACCTTGACCGAGACCACCGCCGTCAGCCCCTCGCGGGAATCCTCGCCGGTGATGGCGACCTTCTCCTTCTTGGCGATGCCCGAGCTTTCAGCATAGCTCGTCAGTTGCCGCGTCAGCGAGGCGCGGAAGCCGGCCAGGTGCGTGCCGCCGTCACGCTGCGGGATGTTGTTGGTGAAGCACAGCACGTTCTCGTGGTAGCTGTCGTTCCATTCCAGCGCGACCTCGACGCCGATGCCGTCCTTGTCGGCCTTCAGCATGATCGGGCCTGGCCCGATGGGCGACTTGGCCCGGTCGAGATATCGGACGAAGGCCTCGACGCCGCCCTCGTACATGAGCTCCTCGCGCACGATCTCGGCATGGCGCGCGTCGGTCAGCACGATCCGCACGCCGGAGTTGAGGAAGGCCAGTTCGCGCAGCCGGTGTTCGAGCGTCTTGTAGTCGAACTCGATCATGGTGAACGTGTCCTGCGACGGCGTGAACGTCACCTCCGTGCCGCGCTTGTCGCCAGCGGGGCCCACCACCTTGAGCGGCGCCACGGCGTTGCCGTGCGCGAACTCGATGAAATGCTCGAACCCGGCCCGCCAGACGCGCAGCTTCAGCGAAACCGAAAGAGCGTTGACGACCGAAACACCCACCCCATGCAGGCCGCCTGACACCTTGTAGGAATTCTGGTCGAATTTCCCGCCCGCGTGAAGCTGGGTCATGATGACTTCGGCGGCGGAGATGCCCTCCTCGGTGTGGATGTCGGTGGGGATGCCGCGGCCGTTGTCCGTCACGGTGACGGAGCCCTCGGCGTTGAGCGTCACCGTCACGAGGTTGGCGTGGCCCGCCAGCGCCTCGTCGATCGCGTTGTCCACCACCTCGTAGACCATGTGGTGCAGGCCCGAACCGTCGTCGGTGTCGCCGATGTACATGCCGGGCCGCTTGCGCACGGCGTCCAACCCCTTGAGGACCTTGATTGAATCCGCGCCGTAGTCATCGACTGGCTCAAGTGTGGGGGATGCATCTGACATGATTCAACTCGGATCGGTCGCGAAATGATTCGTCTCGTGAATATAATGCCGGAAGGTCAGGATTTCACCCCTCACGGCGATTAAAAATCGAATGAATATCAGATGGTTAGATATTGTTGTGGACTGTCCGTCGCACATGCCGGGGTTGGTGTCATCCCCGACGCGGGTCGTGTCACCGGGGATGACGCCAACCGCATCAATACGGCAAACCCACATAGTTCTCCGCCAGCGACGCCTGCGCGGCTTGCGACGAGAACAGATAGTCCAGTTCTGCGATCTGCATGCGCTGGCCGAAGTCTCCGCCCTCCGGAAAACGGTGCAGGATCGAGGTCATCCACCAGGAGAAGCGCTCCGCCTTCCAGATCCGGGCCAGAGCCTTGGCCGAGTAGGCGTCGAGGCCAACGTGCGAGCCTTCGGCATAGCGCTCGATCAGCGCGCCCGAAAGGTAATGCACGTCGCCGATCGCGAGGTTCAGGCCCTTCGCGCCCGTCGGCGGCACGATGTGGGCTGCGTCGCCCACCAGAAAGAGGCTTCCGAAACGCAGCGGCTCCGCCACGAAGCTGCGCAGCAGGGCGACGGATTTTTCGATGGATGGGCCTGTCACCAGGCTTTCCGCCGCTTCAGGATCGAGGCGCAGGCGCAACTCGTCCCAGAAGCGCGCATCCGGCCACGCCTCGGGTTTCTCGTCGATGGCGCATTGAACGTAGTAGCGGCTGCGGGTGTGGGAGCGCATCGAGCACAGCGCGAATCCCCGCTCGTGGTTCGCGTAGATCAGCTCGTCGCGCACCGGCGGCACGTCTGCGAGAATGCCGAGCCAGCCGAAAGGATAGACCTTCTCGAACGTGCGGATGGCGGCGGGCGGCACGCTGGCGCGGCTGGCGCCGTGAAAGCCGTCGCAGCCGGCAATGTAGTCGCAGGCGAGCTCGAACCCGGCGCCGTCCTTGGTCCAGGTCACCCGCGGGCTGGTCCCGCCGAAGTCATGCAGCGCGACGTCGTCGGCTTCGTGGACCGTGGGCAGGCCCGCCGCCTCCCGCGCCTCCATCAGGTCGCGCGTCACCTCGGTCTGGCCATAGACCGTGACATGCTTGCCGCCCGTGCCGTGCGCAAGGTCAATGCGCCGGCGCTGCCCGCCATAGGCCAGTTCGAAGCCGTCATGCGCCAGCCCTTCGCGCCGCAGCCGGCCATCCACGCCCGCCTGTCCCAGCACGTCGACAGAGCCTTGCTCCAGCACGCCCGCCCTGATGCGGGAGAGCACGTAGTCCCGGCTCTTGCGCTCGATGATGACGGTGTCGATGCCCGCCAGGTGCAGGAGCTGGCCAAGCAGCAGGCCGGAGGGGCCCGCCCCGATGATGGCGACCTGGGTGCGTTTGACCTGAGTGCGTTTCATGAATGTGTCTGTTCAATCTTCATGGGAGCAGGGCCATGTCATCGGATGTGTTCCGCGATCCTCGTCCTGAGCCCCGTCGAAGGACGAGCCGCGGTTGATGTTCATCTGGAGATCATCCTTCGACGGGCTCAGGATGAGCATGGCGTGTCATGCAGGATGGCGTGTCATGCAGGATGGCGTGTCATGCAGGGTGGCGCGTCACGCTGTCTTGGAGGCGTCATGCCCGTCCTGAATGACGGATCAAGGCCCTCTCCGCAAGCGGCTCACTGCCGCCTTGCGCAGCGGATCTCCACGAGGGAGGCGGCGGCTGCATTGACGAGGCGCGGCGACGGATCGGCGGCGGCGGGCGCTGAGGCCGCTGGTGAAGGCACCGGGATCACGGCATAGGTCGTGGATGCGATCACGCCGCCAACCATCTTCGCGCTCCGCGGCCCTTCGCGCACGATGCCCGCCAGCCTGCCCTGTCCGTCGACGACTGGCGCGCCTCCAGGGCCGATCTGCAGGGCCGATGTGACGCGTGCGCCGCTGCTGCCGGCGTCCCATCGGCCGGGCGCTACCATCACCGAGCGCGATGCCGTGTCCTCGAGCGACAGCGTGAACACCGCTGCGCCGGGATCCGCCGGGCCGATCCGGATCGCTGGATGGGCGAGGCCGGGCACGTTGATCGTCATCGTCTCGCCCGCGGCCTGCTCGGCTGGCGGCGTCACCGGCTGGCCGTTGACCGTTGGGCTGGCGCAGGCGTTGAACGCCGCCCGGCTGGTCAGCACGCGGCCATTGCCAAGCGCCGCGCCGGACACCGCGTATCTCGGCTCGCTGGCCTGCAGGCCGGGCTGGATCAGCGCAGGTGCGGCAGCCGCCGCGCCCGCGGCCGGCGCGCGGGACGGGTTTGCGGCCACATCGGTGCCCGGAAACGGCTCGAACGTGTTGGCGATGGCGATCATGATCCGGTCCAGCGCGGCGGCCTGGTCGGTCGGATAGCGGAACGTGTAGCCCCTCACGCCGTCCGGACCATTGGCGAGGCGCGTGTAGAACTTCCGGCCGCCTTCCTCGCCCGACACGACGAACCAGTCGGGCCGCTGCAGGCGATACGTGACCTTGCGGCCCGGTCCGTCCTGCCTCAACCGTTCGAACAGCTCGGCGAACGCCTGCGCGGGCGGCAGCTTGCTGAGCTGGAGCGAGACGGCGCCGTCGGCCCTGCGGTAGACCGCGCCGTTCTCCACCGCGACGCGCTGGGTGAGCAGCGCCTGAGGCAGGCCGATCCGGATGCCGGTGGTCTGGTCCGTGATGGCGGCGAAGCGCAGGGCGGCGCGGGCGGCGTCGGAGTCGCGCTTCAGCGCGGTGCGCTCCTGCGGGGTCAGGATGCCGTCCGCGAGCCCTTGCGTGCGCCGCTCGAAGGCCAGCATCGCGTCATAGGTGCGCCTGCCGAACTCGCCGCCCGCGACACCATTGAAGTCGCCCGTCCAGATCAGGTCGTTCTGGATGGCCTTGCGCTCGGCCTCATCGAGCCGGTCATAGGCCGCCTTGGACGCCGCCTGCGCCGGATCCAGCGCTGGCTGCGCGGGCGCGGGCGCGGCAGGGCGGGGAGCCTGGGCGACAGCGGGGCTTGCAAAGGCAAGGCCCGCGATGACCCAGGGCAGCGCTCTGTTCCGCATCGTCCGCATCTCCGGCCGCCTCCCCGACAGTCCGCAATGTCGCAGCGCTTGCCTCCCTTGTCGAGACTTCACCTTGCGGAACACATTGCCCCTGTTAAGCTCTCCGCCGGGGACGGTGCGTTGCGGGCTTGGCGCATGCGCCGATGCGGTTTGTTTCGGGGAGAAACGTGATGTCTGGCCGAATCTGGGCTGCGCTTGCCTGCGCGCTCTGCCTCATCCTCAATCCCGTGACCCATTCCGCCGCGCAGGCGCAGAAGGCGATCGTCCGCGAGGACCTGCGCAACGACGCCGTGCGGCTCGAGACCGATCTCAGGCGCGTAGCCGCCAATGCGGCGTCCAAGCCCGCTTCCGCCTGGCGGCAGGATGCGGCCGCAGCCCTGCGCGCCGGCAACCCGAAAGGCGCGATCGCTGCCGCCTCCGCAGCCGTCACGGCCGATCCGCGGGACGGGGTAAACTGGCTGGCCTTTGCGCAGACGGCGCTGGCCGTCGCGGATCAGACGAACGACTACAGCGAGCGCTACACCAACCGCGACCGCGCCACGGCGGCGGCCTATGCCGCCTATGAGCGCGCCCGTACAAGGCCGGAGGAGGGGGCGGCGCTCGCCGTGCTGGCCCGCGCCTACGAGGTGCGCGAGATGTGGAGGCCCGCGCTCGACGCCTACCGCCTGAGCCTCGCCGCGCAGGACAATCCGCGCCTTCGCCAGACCTATGCGGAGTTGCGCGAGAAGCGCGGCTTCCAGATCCGTGACTACAAGGTCGATTCCGATGCCGCCACGCCGCGCGCCTGCTTCACCTTCTCCGATCCGCTGGCGCGCGGGCGCGTCGATTTCGCACCGTTCGTGGTCGTGCAGGGAGGCCAGCAAGCCGCGCAGCAGCCCGCGATCACGGCTGAGGGCCAGCAGCTCTGCGTCGATGGCCTCAAGCATGGCGAGCGCTACAAGATCGTGCTGCGCCAGGGCCTGCCTTCGAGCGTCGAGGAGCAGCTTCTCAAGACCGCCGACTACGACATCTACGTGCGCGACCGCTCTCCTCAGGTGCGCTTCACCGGCCGCAACTATGTGCTGCCCCGCACCGGGCAGGAAGGCATTCCCGTCGTGTCGGTCAACACCGACAAGGTCGAGATCGACGTCTACCGCATCGGCGACAGATCGTTGGCGCCGACGGTCCGTTCGGATGACTTCCTGAAGCAGCTGAGCGATTTCTCGGTCCGCGAGATCGAGCGGCAGAAGGGCGTGAAGCTCTGGTCCGGCCAGCTTGCCACGAAGAATGACCTCAATCGCGACGTGGTGACGGCGTTCCCGGTGACGGAGGCTGTGCAAAAGCTTGAACCCGGCGTTCACGTGATGACGGCGCGCGTGCGCCGCCCCGCGGTCTCGGCGTCAGGCGAAAGCGAGGAAGGCGTGTTCGGCGAGGACCTCGTGACCCAGTGGTTCGTGGTCTCGGACATCGGCCTCACGGCGTTTTCGGGCGCCGACGGCGTGCATGTCCTGGCTCGCTCGCTGGCCACCGCCATGCCGATGCCTAGCGTCGAGATGCGGCTGATCGCCCGCAACAACGAAGTGCTGGCGACGGTGCGCACCGACGCGTCCGGCCACGCGCGCTTCGATGGCGGCCTCGCAAGGGGCGTCGACGGCATGGCCCCCGCGCTCGTTGCGGCAGCCGACGGCAAGGGCGACCACGGTTTCCTCGATGTGGCGGCTTCGGCCTTCGACCTGGCAGACCGCGGCGTGAAGGGGCGTCTCGCGCCTGTCGGCCTGGACGCGTTCATCGCCACCGAGCGTGGGGTTTATCGCCCCGGCGAGATGGTGAACCTGACGGCGCTGCTGCGTGACCCTGCCGGCAAGGCTGTCGCCGGGCTGCCGCTGACGCTGATCTTCAAGCGGCCCGACGGCGTCGAGCACCGCCGGGTCGTGGTGCAGGACCAGGGCGGGGGCGGGCGGGCGCATTCGCTTGCGCTCTTCTCCGGCGCGGCGCGCGGCACGTGGCGCATCGAGGCGTATCCCGACGTCAAGGGAAGGCCCATCGGAGAGGCGAAGTTCCTCGTCGAGGATTACGTGCCCGACCGTGTCGACGTGACGCTCGCCTCGCGCTCGGAGTCCATCCGTCCGGGCTCGGCCGCGACGATCGATGTGAGCGCCCGCTACCTTTACGGTGCGCCCGGCGCCGATCTCGCCGTCAGCGGCGAGGTCGTGCTGGGGCCTGCATCGAAAGCGCCGCTCAAGGGCTATGAGGACTATCTCATCGGGTTGACCGACGAGAAGGTCGAGCCTGTCACCAAGGAGATCGAGGAGGCGGCCAGCACCGACGCCGAGGGCCGGTCGTCGGTCCCCGTAACCTTGCCCGAAACCGAGGCGCAGCGCCCGCTCGAAGCCACGGTCCGCATCCGTGTGGGCGAAGCTGGCGGCCGCGCCGTGGAGCGCACGCTCAAGTTGCCTGTGGCCCTGTCCGAGCCGGTCGTGGCCGTGAAGAAGCTCTTCGAGGATGGCGGGCTCAGCGCAGGCGCAATGGCGAATTTCGCCGTGATCGCAGCGAACCCGGACGGCTCGCGGCTGGCGCGCGAGGGCGTGACCTGGACCGTTTCGCGCATCGACCGCACATGGCAATGGTACCTGGCCGACGGGCGCTGGAGCTACGAGGCCACCCGCACCACCCGCCGTGTCGCCGATGGCCAGATCAGCCTCGGCGCAGGCGATCCGGCACGCCTTGCCATCCCCGCTGATTGGGGCACCTACCGGCTCGATGTGACGATGGGCCGGGCGCAGACATCGCTGACCTATTCGGTGGGCTATTCGGGCGAGCCGACGGCGGACACGCCGGACGTGCTCGACGTGGCGCTCGACAAGGACGCCTACCGCGCCGGCGAGGTCATGGTGCTGAACATCAGGCCGCGCTTCGCCGGCCGCGCCACCGTCGCCATCATCAGCGACAAGGCGCAGGACTGGCGCGAGATTGATCTTCCCGCCGGTGGCGCGCAGGTCCGGCTGGAGGCGAGCGCCAACTGGGGCGCAGGCGCCTATGCCGTGGTGCTCGCGCACCGTCCGCTTGATCAGGCCGCGAAGCGAATGCCAGGCCGCGCGCTCGGCCTGGCGTGGTTCTCGGTCGACAAGGACGCGAGGACGCTGCCGGTCGCGCTCGATCTTCCGGCGCGCATCCGGCCCCGTGCGTCGCTGGTCATCCCGGTGGCGCTGTCCGGGCTTGCCGCAGGCGAGGATGCATTCGTCACGGTCTCGGCCGTCGATGTGGGCATCCTCAACCTCACGCGCCACGAGCCGCCCAAGCCTGCCGAGTTCTATTTCGGCCAGCGTCAGCTTGGCTCGGAGGTGCGCGATCTCTACGGGTTCCTGATCGACGGCATGCAGGGCACGCGCGGGGCGATCCGCTCCGGCGGCGATGGCGGCGTCGATTCCTCCGTCTCCCCGCCGCGCGAGGCGCCGCTCGCGCGCTATTCCGGCATCGTCAAGGTCGGCGCCGACGGCAAGGCGAGCGTGTCGTTCGACATTCCCGCCTTCGACGGCGCCGTGCGCGTCGATGTCATCGCCTGGAGCGGCGGCAAGGTCGGTTCGGCCTCCAAAGAGGTGATCATCCGTGATGCACTGGTGGCGCAGGCCACCTTGCCGCGGTTCCTCAACCTGGGCGACCGCTCGCGCTTCCATGTCCGGGTCGATAATGTCGAAGGCCCGGCGGGTGATTATGCCGTCGAGGTCGAGCCTGCAGGCGCGGTCATCATGCCTGCCGATGCGCTGTCGCGGCGCGTGCAACTGGCGGCGGGCGCGGCTACGCAAGTCACTATCCCCGTCACGGCTGCTGGCGTTGGCGAAGCCAGCGTCAGGGTCAAGCTGTCCGGCCCGAACGGCGCGGGCGTCGAGCGCACGTTGCCGATCCGCGTTGCGCCCGGCTCCGACGCCATCCTCCGCCGGCTTGTGCGCCGCATCGCGCCCGGCGAAAGCATCACCGTGTCATCCGATCTGACGCAGGACCTGTTGCCCGGCTCCGGCTCCGTCTCCACCTCGGTGTCGCTGTACGGCGGCATCGACGTTCCGGCGCTTCTGGCCGCGCTGGACCGCTATCCCTACGGCTGCACCGAACAGGTGGTGAGCCGCGCGCTGCCGCTGCTGTATGTCAATCAGCTCGCCGGCCGCGAGCGGATGGGCCTCGACGACAAGCTCGACGAGCGCATCCGCGACGCCATTGACCGCGTGCTCTCGCGGCAGGATTCCAGCGGCTCGTTCGGCCTGTGGTCGGTTGGCGGAGATGATCTGTGGCTCGATGCCTACACGCTCGATTTCCTGACCCGCGCCCGCGAGAAAGGCTTCGCCGTTCCCATGCGCGCGCTCGACATCGGGCTTGACCGGCTCCGGAACCGCATCGTCAACAATCCCGAATTCACGGCGGAGGGCGGCGAGCAGATCACGTACGCCCTCTACGTGCTGGCCCGCAACGGCCGCCCGATGATGAGCGACCTTCGCTACATCCTCGACACCCGTCTGAACGAGGCGCCGACCCCGCTGGCCCGAGGCCAGATCGCGGCGGCGCTCGCCCTCCTGGGTGACCGCACCCGCGCCGAGCGCGGATTTCAGGACGCCATCAGGTCGCTGGCCGCCCTGCGCGACAGCCCGTCCGACGCGCGGCGCGACTACGGCTCCCGCCTGAGGGATTCCGCTGCGATCATGACGCTGGCCGCCGAGGCCAACATGGCGAGGGGCGAATTGCTGCAGACCGCCGCCGTGCTGAACGAGGCGCGCACAGCCAGCCGCTACACCTCGACCCAGGAGAACGCCTGGCTCGTGCTGGCGGCGCAGGCCGGGCAGCGCGATACGGCGCAGCTTACCCTGACGGTCGACGGCGCCCCGCAGACTGGCGCGCTGCACCGCAAGGACAGCTCCTCGGCGCTGGAGGCGAAGCCCCTGGTCATCGCCAACACCGGCGCGGCGCCCGTCGACGCGGTCCTTACAGTCAGCGGCAATCCGCTGGAGCCGCAAGCCGCCTCCATGCAGGGTTATGAGGTCGAGCGGGCCTACTACCGCTTGAACGGCACGAAGGTCGACGCCGGCACGGTGGCGCAGAACGACCGCCTCGTGGTGGTGCTGACCGTGACGGAACGCGAGAAGCGGCGAGGCTCGCTGCTACTGGTCGACCATCTGCCCGCAGGCCTCGAGATCGACAATCCGAGCCTGGTGGATTCGGGCAAGGTCGAGATGCTCGGCTGGCTCAAGCGTGAGGTGGAGCCCACCACGACCGAATACCGCGACGACCGCTTCGTCGCCGTGTTCGACCGGTGGGACGACAAGCAGGCGGTCTATTCGGTCGCCTACATGGTGCGGGCCGTCTCGCCTGGCCGCTATGTCCACCCGCCTGCTGTCATCGAGGACATGTACCGGCCGGAGAAGTTCGGCCGCACGGGCTATGGCCAGATCGAGGTGACGGGCCGGTGAGAGGGGCCAGAAGAGGGCCTGTCCAGCCATGAACTTCCTACGCGCCCTGTTCGGCCTCGGCCTCGCCGCCGCGCTTGTCCTCGTCGGCGGCATCGGGGCGATGTGGCGGGACATGCCGCCGCTGGACCTCACCGAAGCGGCTGATCGCTCAGTCACGGTGTCCGATCGCCATGGCCGCCTGCTCAGGGCCTTCACCACGGATGAAGGCCGCTGGCGGCTGCCGCTGTCGGCGAACGACGTCGACCCCCGCTTCATCGCGCTGCTGAAAGCCTATGAGGACCGCCGCTTCGAGACACATCACGGCATGGACCCCTTGGCGCTGGCCCGTGCCGGCTTGCAGATGCTGACGCATGGCCGCGTCGTCTCCGGAGGTTCGACGCTTTCGATGCAGGTCGCGCGGCTGATCGAGCCTCGCCAGCAGCGCAGCGCCGGCGCCAAGATCAGGCAGATGCTCCGCGCGGTCGAGCTGGAACGGCGATTCGGCAAGCGCGAGATCCTCAACCTTTATCTGTCGCTCGCGCCTTATGGCGGCAATCTCGAAGGGCTGCGCGCGGCCACCTGGTCTTATTTCGGCAAGGAGCCCCGGCGGCTTACGCTTTCGGAGCGGGCGCTGCTCGTGTCGCTTCCGCAATCGCCCGAGACCCGGCGGCCGGACAGGCACGCCGCCAATCTGGCCCGCGTGCGCGAGTCCGTGCTGGCGCGCGCAGTCGCGGAAGGCCTCGCCACTCCCGATGAAGCCGAGCAGGCCAGGTCGGAGCCCACGCCGGATGCGCGGCAGTTGTTTCCCGTGCTGGCGGCCCATGCCGCGGAGCGCGCGCTGGCTGAAGCGCCGGAGCGGCGCCAACACCGCCTGACCATCGACGCCGTCTGGCAGGCGTCGCTGGAGGGCCTGGCCCGCGAGCGCATCGAGCCGCTGGGGCCGAAGCTTTCGGGCGCGATCATCGTGATCGAGCATGCGACCGGCAAGGTGCGCGCCCATGTCGGCGGCCTTGGCCTGATGAGCCGTGAGCGGGCAGGGGCGTTGGACCTGGCCCACGCGGTCCGCTCGCCCGGCTCGGCGCTGAAGCCGTTCATCTACGCATTGGCATTCGAGCAAGGCATCGCCCACCCTGAAACCATGCTTGAAGACAGGCCGAACCGTTTCGGGGCCTACGCGCCGGAGAACTTCGACCTGGGATTCCAGGGCCCGGTCACGGCCCGGCAGGCGCTGCAGCAATCGCTCAACCTGCCGGCCATCGAGCTTCTTTCGGAGGTGGGGCCGCAGCGTCTGATCAGCCGCCTCAACGGCGCCGGCGGCAGCCTCGCGCTGCCGAAGGATGGCCAGCCCGGCCTCGCGATCGGCCTTGGCGGCGTCGGCATTCGGCTGGCGGACATGGCGAGGCTTTACGGCGGCCTGGCGCGGGGCGGGGAGACGGTGGGGCTCGACTGGCGCGAGGACACTCCTGCCGACCCTGACGCCCGCCGGCTGACCGACAGGCTGGCCGCCTGGTATGTCGGCGATGTGCTGCGCGGCGCGCCGCCCCCCGCCAATGCGCTCGGTGCGCGCATTGCATACAAGACCGGCACGTCCTATGGCTACCGCGACGCCTGGGCCGTGGGCTACGACCGGCGTCACACCATCGCCGTCTGGGTCGGCCGTCCCGACAACGCGTCCGTTCCGGGCCTCGTGGCGCGGCAGGTCGCCGCGCCGATCCTGTTCGACGCATTTTCGCGCATCGGGATCGAACCCGATGCTTCGCCCCCGCCGCCTGACGCCATCGCCGCGCGGACCGCGCAGTTGCCGCCTCCGCTGCGCCATATCCGCCGGGACATCGCCAAGACGGAGAGCGCCTCTAGCCGCCCCGCCTTGCGCATATCCTTCCCGCCCGATGGCTCGATCGTCGACCTGGCCGGCGTTGACGGCGGGGCGCGTGCGCTGAGCGTGAAGGCGCTGGGCGGCACCGCGCCGCTGACCTGGCTGATCGACGGCGCGCCGGTGGCCCAAGGCCTCCTCCGCCGGGACGCGGCGCTCCCTGCAGCGGGCGTGGGCTTCGCCCGGGTCTCGGTGATCGACGCAAGCGGCGCGAGCGACTCGGTCATGGTGCGGCTGCAGTAGGGCAGAAGAGGGCAGGGTGGGACTCGTGATCTTCAGTGCGAGCCGACGACCTCCACCCGGATCTCTTCCACCAGCCGCTCCTTCAGCGCCACAAACGCGGCGGACGTCTTGATGGTGTAGGGCCGCGGATGGGGCAGGTCGACCTTGATGTCGGCCTTGATGCGCCCCGGACGAGCGCTCATCACCACCACGCGGGACGCCATGAAGATGGCCTCCTCGACATCGTGCGTGACGAACATCACGGTCTTCTGCTCACGTTCCCAGATCTCGAGCAGCATTTCCTGCATCAGGGCGCGGGTCTGGTTGTCCAGCGCGCCGAAGGGCTCGTCGAGCAGCAGCATCTTCGGGTCATTGGCCAGCGCGCGGGCGATCGCGGTGCGCTGCTGCATGCCGCCGGAGAGCTGCTTGGGGTAGTGGTTCTCGAAGCCCTTGAGGCCAACTTGCGCGGCCCACCGGCGCGCGACGTCGTTGCGCTCGCGTTCGCCTACGCCCCGTTCGCGCAGCCCGAATGCGATGTTCTCCGAAATGGTCAGCCAGGGAAACAGCGTGTAGCTCTGGAAAACCATGCCGCGGTCCGCCCCTGGCCCGGCGACCGGCTGGCCGTTGAGCAGGATGCGGCCCTCCGAAGCGGTCTCGAGCCCGGCGACGATGCGCAGCAGCGTGGATTTTCCGCAGCCTGACGGACCCAGGATGGTGATGAAGTCATTGTCGGCGATGCTGAGCGTGGTCGGCGTCAATGCCCGTGTCGGCTCCGCCGCGCCGCGCGCCGGGAACAGCTTGCCGACGCCTTCGATGGAGAGCTTGCTCATTTCGCCGCCCAGGGGAAAAGCCTCTGGTTGGCCCACTTGAACGCGAAATCCGAAATCAGGCCGATGAGGCCGATCACGATGATGCCGAAGATGATCTGCCCGGTGTTGAGCAGCGCCTGGCTGTCGGTGATCATGTGGCCGATGCCCGATGACGAGCCGATCAACTCGGCCACGATCACGTAGGTCCAGGCCCAGCCGAGCACCATTCGCAGGATTTCTGCGATCTCCGGCGCGGCGTTGGGCAGGAGTACGCGCGTCACCACCGAGCGGTCGGACGAGCCGAGCGTGTAGGCCGCATCGACCAGGTCACGCCGGACGCCGCCGACCGCCACCGCGATCATCAGCACGAGCTGGAAGAACGAGCCAATGAAGATCACCAGCAGTTTCTGGGTTTCGCCGATGCCGGCCCAGAGGATCAGCAGCGGGATGAAGGCCGAGGCCGGAAGATAGCGCGCGAACGAGACGAACGGCTCGAAGAACGCCTCGATCGGCTTGTACGCCCCCATCATGATGCCGAGCGGCAGCGCCAGCGCCGCCGCCAGCACGAACCCACCGACGACGCGCCAGATGGTCATGCCGATGTCGAAGGCGAAGTTGTACTTCGTCATCAGCAGCCAGCCTTCCTCGACCATGGTGATCGGCGAGGCAAGGAACAGCTTGGGCACGAACCCGCCCAGCGTCGCCACGGCCCACACAGCCACGAAAAGCGCGAAGAAGGCGACGCCGTAGCTGACTCGCGAGGCGGGGGATACAGGCTGGAGGGGTTTCATCAGAGCGTCCAGTCGGTGTCATTCCCGGACGGAGCGCAGCGGAGCGGAACGGAATCCACGGCGAAGGCAGGTGGATCCCCTTCCGCGGCCTGCGGGCCGCTGGGGATGACACCCAATCTTCAGCTTCCGCCGCTCATCACGAAGCGGGTGTCCACCAGCGTCGCGAGGTCGGGCTTGGTCTTGATCAGGCCCATCTCGAGCAGGACCTCGGAAGCCTTTGCCGAGAATTCCTGCCACGGGCCGGAGAAGAAGGCGCGGTTCTCAGTGGGGCCGGACCAGCGCAGGAACTTCGCTGACGCGCCGAACTGCTCCGCGCTCTGCTTGACGTCCGCTCCCATGATGCCGAAAGCCTTGGCTTCATCGGCCTTGATCATGTCGATCGCCTCGTAATAGCTCTTCACCAGCGCGCGGACGGCGGGCTCGTTGGCGTTGATGAACGTGGGCGTGCAGCCGAACGTATCCATCACCATCGGGTAGTCCAGCGTGGTGGCGATGATCTTGCCGGCCTGTGGTGCGGCCCGCACGGCAGACAGGAAGGGCTCATAAGTCATTGCCGCGTCGTTCTGGCCGGCGATGAAGGCCTGCGCCGCAGGGCCCGGCTCCATGTTGACGATGTTCACGTCCTTCAGGCTCATGCCGTTTTCCCGCAGGAACCAGGCGAGCGTGAAGTAGGGCGCGGTGCCGGGCGCTGATGCGGCGACGGTCTTGCCCTTGAGGTCCTTGATCGATGCGATGTTGCCGCGCACGGCCATGCCGTCGGCGCCGTAGGACTTGTCGAGCTGGAACAACTGCTTGGTGGTGACGCCAGCCGCATTCCAGACGATCCAGGTCTCGACCGTGGTGGCGGCGCACTGGATCGCGCCCGAAGCGATGGCGAGGTGGCGGTCCTTCTGCGGGATTTTCTGGATGGTGACGTCGAGGCCGTTCCTGGCGAAGATGCCGGCTTCCTTGGCGAGGGTGAGCGGCGCGAAGCCGGTCCAGCCCGAAATGCCGATGGCGACCTTGGTCTGCGCTTGGGCCTGCGCCTGCGCGGCGCTCGCAAGGCCCAGTCCCGCAACGAAAGCGGCGCCCCAGATGAAAGCTTTGGTCATGACGTCAGATCCTTCCTGTTTGCCGGCGGATGAAGCCTCGCTGGCATGATGCCATGCAAGCGCCAAGCCACCCAGCTTTGATCGCATGTTGGTTCGGCGACATGAGACGGGCTGAGGCAGGTCGGCCGCAGGTACCTGCCGCAAAAGACATCGCGACAGTATCGGCATGGCGCGCCCGGTCAAGCCGTGCTGGCCGAGGCCGGTCTCGGGTCAAACCGCCGGCATGCCGGCTCAGGCCGGCGCATTCTTAAGCAGCGCCGGCTCAGGCCGGCACATTCTTAAGCAGCGCAGGCTCAGGCCGGCTCCTTGTCCCGTTCAGCCATCATGGCCTTGAAGGCCGGACGGGCGTGGCAGGCCGTCAGCCAGCTTTCCACGTGCGGCGCATCCGCAAACAGCTCCGGCGCAGGGCGCGCATACCGGAAAACTTCCGCCACGTTGATGTCGGCGACCGTGAAGCGCCCGCCGACCAGATGGCCGCTCGTCGCCAACGCCTTGTCGAGCACGGCGAAATAGCGCTTCAGCACGGCGATGGCGGCGTCCGCCTTCGCTGCGTCGCGCTCCTCGGGCGGCTTGCCGACGCGGTTGTAGAGGATTTCGATCGTGTGCGGCTCGCAGGACGTTGCGGCCCAGAGCGTCCACTGCATCATCAGCGCCTCTTCGGCCGCGTCCTTCGGGCCCAGCGCGCCGCCGTATTTCCTGGCGAGATGCAGGTTGATGCCGAGCGACTCGTTCAGGATAAGGCCGTTATCGTCGACGGAGGGAATCTGGCCGCTCGGGTTGATGGCGAGGAACTCGGGACTCTGGGTGTGCATGATGTCGGCCGGATAGCCCGCATGCGGCAGGCGGTAGGCCTGCATCACCGGCACATGGCGGAACGCCAGGCCCATCTCGTTGCAGAGCCAGATGTTGCGCGAGGCGCGCGAACGGTAGACGCCATAGATTGTCAAAGTCACGTCGGATCTCCAGCATTCGGGAGATGCCGTTGTGCGCCGTCACCCCATCTGGCGCAAGGTCTCGCGCGCAATGACCAGGCGCTGCACCTCGGAGGTGCCCTCGTAGATCCGCGTGATGCGCGCGTCCCGTGCGTAGCGCTCGACGGGATAGTCGCGGCAATAGCCCGACCCGCCATGGATCTGGATCGCGGTGTCGGTCGCCCGATGAGCCGCCTCGGACGCGAAGAGCTTGGCCATCGAGGCTTCCTTGGCGAAGGCCTCGCCGCGGTCCTTCCTGGCTGCGGCGTCCATGATCAGGAGGCGCGACGCCTGAAGGTCGACCTCGCGGTCGGCGATCATCCACTGCAGGCCCTGGAAATCGACGATGGCCTGGCCGAACTGCCTGCGCTCCCTGGCGTAGGATTTCGCTGCGTCCATCGCCGCGCGCGCGATGCCGAGCGACAGCGCCGCGACGCCGATGCGCCCGCCCGCAAGTTCGCCCACCGCGATCCGGAATCCGTCATTCTCCTTGCCCATCAGCGCGCCGGCCGGCACGCGGCACTGGTCGAACGTCAAGGTGTTGGTGGCTGAACCATGCTGGCCCATCTTATGCTCGGCCTTGCCGACGATGAGGCCGGGCGTGCCGGCTGGCACAAGGAACACCGAGATGCCCTTGCCCTTGGGAGCGTCAGGATCGGTCACCGCCCAGACCACGAAGATGCCTGCATACTCCGCGCTGGTGATGTAGATCTTCGTGCCGTCGAGCACATAGAGATCGCCGTCCTTGCGCGCGTTCATCCGCATGCCCGCCGGGTCCGAGCCCGCGCCGCTCTCGGTCAGGCAGAATGCGCCCGCCGCATAGGCTCCGTCTGCCAGCTTCGGCAGGTGCTCGCGCTTCTGAGCTTCCGTGCCGCAGGCCTGGATGACCTCGCCGACCATGTTCGAAACAGAGACCGTGACGGCCGTGGAGGCGCACGCATAGCCAAGCTCCTCGATGGCCAGCGCGAAAGCCATGCTCCCGGCCTCCGTGCCGCCGTACTCGGCCTTGACGTTGAGCGCAGCGAAGCCGTTCTCCGCGAGAAGCTTGAGGTTGGCCATGAACTCGGCGCGGCCTTCGCCGCGGTCCAGCGCGGCGGCCAGCGGAGCCAGCCGGTCGGCGGCAAGCTTGCGCGCCGCCTCGCGGATCATGAGCTCTTCATCGGTTAGTGAGAAATGCATGAAAGGCCTCGTCTTCGCCGTCACACTGGACTGCAAGCCCGCCGGCGGCAATGCGCAAGGAGCCGCAGCGGGGCCGTCATTCAACCGAAGCCGCATTCACGCTGGTGTCATCCCGGCACGTGCCGCGCCGCCGGGGATGAGACGGAGCAGCATGCGCGCTGCAAACCGCTTACTTCGGCGCGAGGACCATGACGACCTGGCGGCCTTCCATGCTGGGCTCGGACTCGACCTTCACAAAGGCCGCCGTCTCCGCCTTGACCCGATTCAGCACGTCCATGCCGAGATGCTGGTGAGCCATTTCGCGTCCGCGGAAGCGCAAGGTGATCTTGACCTTGTCGCCTTCCTCGATGAAGCCCTTGAGCGATCGCATCTTCACGTCGTAATCGTGAGTGTCGATGCCGGGCCTCAGCTTGATCTCCTTGATCTCGATGACCTTCTGGTTCTTGCGGGCCTCGGCGGCCTTCTTCTGCTCGGCGAAGCGGAACCGGCCGTAATCGAGGATCTTGCAGACTGGCGGGGTCGAATTGGGAGAGATCTCGACAAGATCGAGACCGGCATCCTCAGCCATCTTCAGCGCGTCGGGTGTCTGGACGATGCCCTTGTTCTCGCCGTTCTGATCGATCAACTGGACTTCGCGGATGCGGATGTCGCGATTGATGCGGGGACCGTCTTTCTGGGGCACGGGAAGGGCGCGAAATGGTCTGCGAATGGGAGTCTCTCCTGTCGTTTCGTGCGCAAAGCACTGTCAGCAGCACAAATTGCACAATGGCCGCCGTTGTCAACATTTGCCTCGCCCTTTTGACGCCAAAACCGGCGATTATGGGGCCTTGTGCCTATTTACCAAGCAAGGCCGCATAGACGTCGAGCGTCTGGTTGACCATGTTCTGAAGCGAAAAATGCGCCTCGACGTGATGGCGCGCCCTTACCCCGAGAGCGTCGCGGGCGCTCGGCCGCATCGCCAGCACGTCGGCGACCGCAGCGGCGAGAGCCTCGGCGTCTCCGGGCGGCACCCGCCAGCCTGTGCGCTCCTGCGCCGTGCACTGGGGCGGCGCGAGCACCGTCTCCGGCACGGCCCCGAGGTCCGACACCACGACTGGCACGGCCATGGCCTGCGCCTCGACCGCAACGCGCCCGAACGCCTCCGGCTCGGTGGACGGCACGACCGCCACGGCCGAGGCCAGAAGCGCGGCCGGCATGTCGGAGCAGTGGCCGACCCGGCGGACGATGCCGCCAAGGCCTCCGCTGGTGATCAGGCCGTCCAATTCGCGCACGTAATCGTCACGGCCCTGCGCATCTCCGGCGAGGATGAAGACCGCGTCCGGGGTGTTGCCGGCGAGGCCAAGCAGCCGCGCCGCTTCGATAAGCACGCGCTGGCCCTTCCATCCGGTCAGGCGCCCGGCCAGCAGCACGATGCGCTGATCCGGCTCCACGCCCCAGGCGGAGCGCAGCGCCATGATGCGTTCCGGATCGACCGCCGATGGCTGGTAGGTGGAGAAATCGGTGCCGCGATGGATGACCCTGATGCGTCCGCGCGCGGCGGGATGCATCGTGGCGATCAGGTCGGCGGTGTAGTGCGAGTTCGCGATCACCACGTCGCCCCGCGCCATCACCGAATTATAGAGCACCTTGACGGCGGACGTTCCGGCGTAGGAGCCGTGATAGGTCGTGACGAAGGGCAGCTTCATGGCGCGGGCCGCCGCCAGCGCGACCCAGGCAGGCGCACGGGAGCGCGCATGCACCAACTCCACCTTCTCGGCGGCGCACAGGCGCGAGAGCGTGCGGATGTTGCGCACCATCTTGAGCGGGTTTTTCTCCGCCGCCGGAAACGGCAGCCAGACGCCGCCCTTGGCCTGCATCTCGCCCACGAGACGCCCGCCTTCGGTGGCGACCAGCGCGCGGGCACCGATCGCTGCGAGACCCGCCGCGATGTCCACGGTAGTACGCTCAGCTCCGCCAGCCTGGAGCTCCGGCACGATCTGCAGGACGGTGCGCCCGGCCAGAGGATGCGCGCCGGCGTCCGAAAGCGCCGCCGCGTCCGAAAGAGAGGTTGCGTGTTTGCCTTGCACCGTGTGATTCACCGCTATGCCGCAAAAGGATGAGCCGCGGAGCGCGGGCCAACCGCCTTGCCATAAGCCACATCATCCGCCCGGAGACTAGTTTGACGATGACGGAGCCGCCAGTTCCTCCCCGATTTCTTGTGCGCGAGGACGCTCCCTGCAGGCGCGAGCTCGCTTTGCTGCGGCAGGAGGGAGAAGGGCCGACAGTGATCTGGCTGGGCGGCTTCCGGTCCGACATGCTGGCCACAAAGGCGGATGCGCTGGCCGCATGGGCCACCGAAGCGGGCCGGGCCTTCCTGCGCTTCGACTATACCGGGCATGGCCTGAGCCAGGGACGGTTCGAGGACGCGACGATCTCCGTCTGGTTGGCTGACACCTTGGCGATGATCGCGTCGCACGGCGGCGCGCGCCCCATCCTGGTGGGTTCATCCATGGGAGGCTGGCTGGCGCTGCTGGCTGCGCGGGCGATGCAGGCAACGGGCGGCGATGCGCCCGGAGGCTTGGTGCTCATCGCCCCGGCGGTCGACTTCACGCATGAGCTGATGTGGGAGCAGTTCCCGGAAGCCGTGCGGCGCGAGATCGGCGATACTGGCCTCTGGCTGCGACATTCCGCTTATTCGCCCGAGCCTTACCCTATCACGCGGGCGTTGATCGAGGACGGCCGGACGCACGCTCTGTTCGGCGCTCCGATCAAGCCCGGCTGCCCTGTCGCGATCCTTCAAGGAATGGCCGATCCGGACGTGCCCTGGAACCACGCCGTCAAGCTGGTCGAGCATATGCCGGCCGACGATGTGACGCTGACGCTGATCAAGGATGGCGACCACCGGCTGTCGCGTCCCCAGGACATCGCCATGCTTCGGAGTGCGGTCAGCCGGATGTGCTGCGAAACTGATGGGCCCGCCTGAGGTTCGCCTTAAGCGGCAGGCGTAGGGCCGGTTGATGCGCCTGGAGCTTGCCGGTCAGTGGACGCTGACCGTCACGAGCTCGTTCTCCCAGGCATTTGCGGTGAGTTCGTCGCGCGAGTCGGCGATCATGATGGGCGTGCCGTCGGCTCCCAGCAGGGCGAACAGATCGATGCCCTTCGGGATGCCCTCGACCTGCGGCAGGAGCTTCTGAACGTCTTCCGAGCGCATGGCGCGGACGTATGCGACCTGTCCGTGGCCGAGCGCGGCGAGATCGGAAGGAGTGAACTTGGCGTATGTGCTGGCTGTTGCCATTATGCCCTCCAGAAGAGCGGTGTGAAAAACTGTGGCGCGGGCGACTCGGCGCTCAATCGCGGGCGAGTATGTCGATCTTGCGGATGATCCGCTCAGGCTCCGGCCTGGCGAGGTCCACCGACAGGAGGCCGTTTGCCAGATCCGCTCCCAGGACCTCCATGCCTTCCGCCAGCACGAACACGCGCTGGAACTGACGGGCCGCTATGCCGCGATGAATATAGGCGCGGCCCTTATCCTCGACCTGACGGCCGCGAATCGTCAGCTGGTTCTCTTCGAGCGTGATGTCGAGTTGCTCCAAGGTGAACCCAGCGACGGCGAGCGTGATCCTGATCCGGTCCGGCTGCGCGTCGCAGCGGCCGAGCCGCTCGATATTGTAGGGCGGGTAACCATCGTTCGTGGTCTTCGCCACGCGCTCCAGAACCCGTTCGATCTCATCGAATCCGAGCAGGAACGGATGCGACAACCCAGTATGACGTGTCATGTCGAAGCCCTGTCAGGCACTTCGTTGCAACCACGGGCCCACCTCGCGCGGCGCCCGCGGCAGGCGCTGCCGTCTGCAGACGTGATATGGGAGCGGTGTCCGCCGATGGCAAGGCCGGCATTTCCGGCGTCGGCGCGGACCGGAGGCGGACCATCAGCCCAGCGAGCCGCGTAAGGCCGAAGTCGCGAATGATGCTGCAAAGGAAGTGATGGTACCGCCACCCCGGCTTGAACGGGGGACCTCTAGATCCACAATCTAGCGCTCTAACCAACTGAGCTATGGCGGCACAAGGCGGCGGCTGCACGGAGGAGACGCTGCGGGCCGAACGTCTAGGCGCATCGGAGGACAATTGCAAGATGCGAACCGCCGGGCAAGTGCGTCAATGACCGCGCCGGGCAACTCCGTCACAGGCCCTGGCGACAGCGGACGACGCAGCGCCGTCAGCCATGTCGGCGGCCGGCTGACGAGACATCGCCAGCCAGCCGTCGCCAGCTGCCCGCATTCAGCCAGGCATCATCGTCTTGCGGGCCTTGTCCGAGATCGTCTTGAGCGTGTCGGTCAGGGCCTCGGTGCTGCGGCGCACGGCGCGCGCCTGGATGACCACGACTTCGGAAGGCGTGGACGAGCGGGCGCAGGCTTCGATCTCGCTCATGCCCGTCTTGAGTTCGGTCACGGCGTGGTCGATCAACGCCGCCTGCATCTCGCCGAGGGCGCGGGTCGCATTCAGCATCTGGCGGGTCATGGCCTTTAGAATATCGCTTTGGAGGGCAGGAGCGGCAAGCGCCTGGAAATCGGCCCTCGGCACGAACGACCTGATGTCGAACAGGCCGGCCACGTCTGCCGCTTCGGACTTGCGCGGCGTCCTCGCTGTAGGCTCGTTGGCCGCGGCAAGCGTCGATGCGGATGCGTCGACCGCTGCTGACGCCATGTCTCTGGCGGCGCTGACCGCTGCGCCGGCTGCCCTTGCGGCGGATCTGACCTGCGCCTTGACCTGGGATTTTGCCTGAGCTTCGGCG
>JANOCI010000124.1:0-76507 GCA_031412095.1 Allobosea sp. | reverse complement strand
TTCGCCAGCAGCAACAGCAAACTCAGGCACAAACGCCAGCACCCGGAACAACGACACCGCAGCCCGGCAGCACGCCTCAGCCTGGCACGGCCACGGCGCCGCAACTGCCTGGACAGGGCGGCGCGGCCACGCCGGGCCAGCAACTGACCCGCGAAGCCGTGATTGCTTCAGGCCCGCGCGTGACGATCGATACCCCGAAGCTTAATGGCTCGATCGCATTGAAGGGCGGCCGCGTCGACGACCTGGCGCTGATCAAATATCGCGAGACGGTCGATCCCAAATCGCCGCCGATCTATCTGCTCTCGCCGTCCGGGGCGCCGCATCCATTCTATGCCGAATTCGGCTGGGTGGCCGCGACAGGCACGACGGCCAAACTGCCCGACGGCAATACGCTCTGGACGCAGCAAGGCCGCGGCAATCTGGCGGTCGGCCAGCCGATCACGCTGACTTACGACAATGGCGAGGGGCTTGAATTTCGCCGCGTCATCAACGTCGATGAAAATTACCTGATCACGCTCGAAGACAGCGTTGCCAACAAGGGCACAGCGCCGGTCTCGCTCTATCCCTACGCGCTGATTTCGCGGCACGGCAAGCCGGAAACGCTCGGCTATTACATTCTGCATGAAGGCCTCGTTGGCGTCATGGGCGATCAGGGCCTGCAGGAAATCGGCTACGGCGACGTCGAATCGAAAAAGACGATCTCATTCAAGGTCACCAATGCCTGGATGGGCATCACCGACAAATACTGGGCGGCGACCGTCGTGCCGGACCAGTCGCGGAAGTATGAAGGCCGCTTCTCTTCGGTGCAGACCGGGGCGCAGCGCACCTACCAGGCCGATTTCCTGGCCGAAGCCGTCACCGTGGCGCCCGGCGCCAATGCCGCCAGCACCGCGCGCCTGTTCGCCGGCGCCAAGGAGGTCGCGGCGATCAACGGCTATGAGCAGAATCTCGGCATCAAGCGCTTCGACCTGCTGATCGACTGGGGCTGGTTCTATTTCATCACCAAGCCGATGTTCTACGCGATCGACTGGTTCTATCACCTGACGGGCAATTTCGGCGTCGCGATCCTGCTCGTCACTGTCGTGCTGAAGGTGCTGTTCTTCCCGCTCGCGAACAAGTCCTACGCTTCGATGGCGAAGATGAAGGCTGTCCAGCCCGAGATGCTGTCCATCCGCGAGCGCTTCGCCGATGACAAGATGAAGCAGCAGCAGGCGTTGATGGAGCTTTACAAGAAGGAGAAGATCAATCCGCTGGCCGGCTGTTGGCCGGTCTTGATCCAGATTCCTGTGTTCTTCGCGCTCTACAAGGTGCTGTTCGTCACGATCGAGATGCGCCATGCGCCATTCTTCGGCTGGATCAGAGACCTTGCGGCCCCGGACCCAACCTCGATCTTCAACCTGTTCGGCCTTCTCCCCTTCGCTGTGCCTGCCGCGCTGCTGCTGGGCGTCTGGCCCATCCTCATGGGCATCACGATGTTCGTGCAGATGAAGCTGAACCCCGAGCCGACCGACCCTGTGCAGAAGATGGTGTTCACCTGGATGCCTGTGTTCTTCACGTTCCTGCTTGGGTCGTTCCCGGCCGGCCTCGTAATCTACTGGACGTGGAACAACTTCCTGTCGATCGCCCAACAGGCGTACATCATGAAGAAATTCGGCACCAAGATCGAGCTTTGGGACAACCTGAAGGGCATGTTCGTCAAGAAGCCGGCGGCAGAGCCGGGGAAGAGTTGACGGCCGCTTTCCGGCCCTCATCCTTCGACGGGCTCAGGATGGGGATTTGTGGTGAGCCCCATCTGAGATCCTCATCCTAAGCCCGCCGAAGGATGAATTCCAGCCAGGCACGCACATGACCGATGACGAACCCGACTTCACCGAAATCGGCCGCAAGCTTTTCGCGGGGGATTGGCAGTTCATCTGGGCGGCGGCGAAGGCGGATGGCCTGCCGCCGATGGCAGGTTTCGAGTTTGCGCTGGCGGGCCGCTCGAATGTGGGCAAGTCGAGCCTCGTCAACGCGCTGACCGGGCGCAAGGCGCTTGCGCGCACCTCGCACACACCCGGCCGGACGCAGCAGCTCAACTTTTTCCGCATCGGCGACAAGGCGACGCTGGTTGACATGCCCGGTTACGGCTTCGCTGCCGTCGGCAAGCAGAAGGTCGAGACATGGACCAAGCTGATCCATGACTACCTGCGCGGACGGCCGAACCTTGCACGGGTCTATGTGCTCATCGACGCCCGGCACGGCATCAAGGATGTAGACGCCGATGTGCTGAACACGCTCGACAAGTCTGCGGTGTCGTACCAGATCGTGCTCACCAAGTCTGACGAGGTCAAGAAGGCGGAGATTCCCGGCCTGCTCGAACGCACAGCGGCGGCCATAGCGCGCCGTCCCGCAGCTTATCCGGAAGTCATCCTCACGTCGAGCAAGGGCGGGGAGGGCATCACCGAACTGCGCGCCAGCATCGCGCGCCTGCTCGCCGAACGCGGAGCATGAGGCAGCCATGACCACCTCGCAGGCGCACATCGCGGTCTCCTGCCTGTTCGGCGCGCTGGGCGTGTCGCTCTGGGCCTATGCCACGCATGCTGGCCAACCATCAGCTGCGATCGCGGCGCAAATGCTGCTGATCCATGCAGCAGCCATCCTGGCGCTCGCCGCGGCGCGCAAGGCCGGGCTGCTGCACTTGCGGCTCTCCATGTACCTGGTGTCCAGCCTCGCGTTTGGCGTGGCGCTGTTCGCCGGTGATCTCGCGACGCGGGCGATTGCTGGGAGCAGGCTGTTCCCCATGGCCGGGCCGCTGGGCGGAGCCGTCGTGATCGCAAGCTGGATCGGCCTTGTGTTCACGCCGTTCCTGATGAAGCGGGATTAGCCAGCGGGCCATGCGTCCGCATGGCGTCCGCCGCTCATCGTGCGCTCGCCACGTATGCCTGACCTCAACGCGCTTTCGCACGCGGTCCGCTTGAGCTAGACAACCCGCCAACCCGACCTGCAGGAGCCTGGCCATGACTGATCTGTCCAAACTTTCGCCGTCGCTGCAGGCCGAGCTTCTGGTGCAGGCGCTGCCGCACATGCAGCGCTACGACCAGGAGATCGTGTGCATCAAGTACGGCGGGAACGCGATGGGCGACGCCGCGACCGCAGAAGACTTCGCAGAGGACATCGTGCTTCTCGAGCAATCTGGGCTGAAGCCTGTAGTGTGCCATGGCGGGGGCCCTCAGATCGCGCGGATGCTCGAGAAGCTGAACATCAAGAGCGAGTTCAAGCAGGGCCTCCGCGTCACCGACGCAGCAACGGTCGATGTCGTGGAAATGGTCCTCGCCGGTTCGGTCAACAAGGAGATCGTCGGCTACATCACCAGGGAAGGCGGCAAGGCCATCGGGCTGTGCGGCAAGGATGGCGACATGGTCACCGCGCGCAAGGTGCACCGCACCGTCATCGATCCCGACTCGCGAATCGAGCAGGTGCTCGATCTAGGCTTCGTGGGCGAGCCCGAGCGCGTCGACACCGCCGTGCTCGATGCCGTGCTCAAGGCCGAGTTGATCCCTGTGCTGGCGCCTGTGTGCGCGGGGTCGGACGGCCAGACCTACAATGTCAACGCCGACACATTCGCCGGCGCGATTGCGGGCGCATTGAACGCCAAGCGCCTGCTGCTGCTCACCGATGTGCCGGGCGTGCTCGACAAGGACAAGCAACTCATCAAGGAGCTGACCATTGAGCAATGCCGAAGGCTGATCGCGGACGGCACGATCACCGGCGGGATGATCCCGAAGATCGAGACCTGCATCTACGCACTGGAAAAAGGCGTGGAGGCGGTCGTCATCCTCGACGGAAAGGTGCCGCACGCCGTCTTGATCGAGTTGTTCACCGACAGGGGCGCGGGCACCTTGATCAGGCGGTGAGCCCGTCAGTCGAACAGGCCGCCTTGTGACGCCGGGGCAGGCTTTCGTGAGGCGGGCTTTGGGCTCGCCGCGCCATTGACCGTGACGCCGGCAGTCCCATCCGCGAACTGGACGTTGAGCGCAGCTCCTGCTGGCGCGCCCGCAACGGTCCGCACCGGATTGCCCGCCGTGTCGCGAACGAGCGCAAAGCCTCTCTGCAAGACGCCATTGTAGCTGAACGCCTCGAGCAGCTGCACGTTCGTGGCCAGACGGCCGTGCCTGCGCTCCGCCATCGCCGTCAGCGCCCGCCGGGCGCGGGCTATGAACTGCGCGAGCCGCTCGCGCTCCTGGCCGAGGCGCTTTTGTTCAGCGCGCAGAATCGTTTGGCGTGAAAAGATCAGGCGTTGATTCAGCGCGGCGACACGCTCTCCCGCCTTGGCGAGCCTGACCTGCGGCGAGCGCGCCTGCAATCTTTGCGAGAGCGCCGCCAACCTGAGCTCGAACCCGCGTGCACTGGTGCGCAAAGCCGCCGGCAAGCGTGTAGTCGCCAAGTCCAGCCTCTGGCGCGGAATATTGAGCAACGTATCGCGTGAGGGAAGCGCACGGGCGGCTGCCCGCAGGCTCTGGCGTCGTTGATCGAACAGCCGCATCACGGCGGCGTGGCGGCGGCGATCAAGGCCGTCGACGGCTGCGATGAGGTCGTTGCGCACAGGCACGGCCTTCTCCGCCGCGCCCGTCGGCGTCGGCGCTCGCAGGTCCGAGGCGTAGTCGATCAGCGTCCAATCCGTTTCGTGGCCGACGGCGGAGATGAGCGGGATGAGCGAAGCGGCCGCCGCCCTCACGACGGCTTCCTCGTTGAAGCTCATCAGATCCTCGAGCGAGCCTCCGCCTCGCGCGACGATGAGCACGTCAGGCCGCGGAATCTTTCCTTTCGGGTCGAGGGCGTTGAACCCGTTGATGGCGGCGGCGACTTCGGCTCCGCTCGTCTCGCCCTGCACGCGCACCGGCCAGACCAGGACGCGGCGCGGAAACCGGTCCTCCAGCCGATGCAGGATGTCCCGGATGACCGAACCGGTCGTCGAGGTGACCACGCCGATGACGCGAGGCAGATAAGGAACAAGCTGCTTGCGCGCTTCATCGAAAAGGCCTTCGGCCGCAAGCTTCCGGCGGCGTTCCTCAAGCAGCGCCATAAGCGCGCCAAGCCCGGCCGGTTCGATGTTGTCGATGATGACCTGATACGAGGATTTGCCGGGAAAAGTGGTGATCTTGCCGGTGGCGATCACCTCCAGCCCTTCCTGCGGCTTCGTCTTCAGGCGTCCGAAAACCCCTTTCCAGATCACTGCGTCGATCTTGGCGTTTTCATCCTTCAACGAAAAATAAACGTGCCCGGACGCGGATGGGCCGCGATAGCCCGAAATCTCGCCGCGCACCCTGACAAAGCCGAACTGGTCCTCGATGGTGCGCTTCAACGCCCCGGACAGGTCGGATACGGTCCATTCCAGGACATTCGTAGCTGGGATTGAATCGGCTTCCATCATGCCTTTGTTCCAGATTTCCTGGCCTGACGGGAGTGCGATGCGAACATATTTCTATCCACCGCCCATTGAAGGCCGCCGCGTCGCCGCGCTAAACCCGCGGTCATGAACATTCTCCTCATCGGCTCCGGCGGGCGCGAGCATGCGTTGGCATGGAAGATCTCAGCCTCGCCCCTGTGCGACATGCTGTTCATAGCTCCCGGAAATCCCGGCACTGCGCAATGCGGCGCAAATGTCGCCATGGATGTGGCCAATCATGCCGATGTGATCGATTTCTGCATCGGCCACGATGTCGGGCTGGTCGTCGTCGGGCCGGAAGGCCCGCTGGTCGCAGGGCTTGTGGACGATCTTGCGCAGGCGGGCATCAAAGCGTTCGGGCCGACCAAGGCGGCGGCGCAGCTCGAAGGTTCGAAGGCGTTCACGAAGGAGCTTTGCCAGGAGGCGGGCATCCCCACGGCGGCTTTCGCGCGATTCTCATCGTTGCAGCCTGCGCTGGCTCATGTTCGCGCTAAAGGCGCACCGATCGTCGTCAAGGCCGATGGGCTGGCGGCCGGAAAAGGCGTCGTGGTGGCCAGCACGGTGGCGGAGGCGGAAGCAGCCCTCGACATGATGTTCTCCGGAACGCTTGGAGCCGCCGGCGCCGAAGTCGTGGTCGAAGAGTGCATGTTCGGCGAAGAGGCCAGCTTCTTCGCGATCTGCGATGGCGCGGCAGCCCTGGCGATGGCTTCCGCGCAGGATCACAAGCGGGTGGGCGAGGGCGACACCGGGCCGAACACCGGAGGAATGGGAGCCTATTCGCCCGCGCCGGTCATGACGGCGGCAATGGAGGAACGCGTCATGGCGGACATCATCCGCCCGACCCTTGCAGCCATGGCGGCGCGCGGGACGCCGTTCACAGGCATCCTTTTCGCTGGCCTGATGATCACTTCGGAGGGGCCGAAGCTCATCGAATACAACACGCGCTTCGGCGACCCCGAATGCGAGGTCCTCATGCCGCGCCTCGCTAGCGATCTTGTGGTTGCGCTTCTCGCGGCCTGCGACGGCATGATCGAGAAAGTCGACCTGAGCTGGCGCGACGAGGCCGCACTGACCGTGGTGATGTGCGGCAAGGGCTATCCGGGCGCGCCGGAGAAGGGCGGCGTGATCACGGGCATCGAGGCCGCCGCAGCCATGGACGGCGTGCTGGTGTTTCATGCCGGCACCTCCGAGGCGGATGGCGTCGTCACGGCCAATGGCGGGCGAGTCCTCAACCTTGTCGGCGTCGACCAGAACGTGTCCGATGCGCGCGACCGCGCCTACGCAGCCGTCGACGCGATCGAATGGGATGGCGGCTTCTGTCGCCGCGACATCGGGTGGCGCGCTCTCAGCCGTTGACCCGGTGGCCCAGGAGGCCCGGAGCCGCCTGCCAATCCGGCGATACGGAGGCTCTGGTTCGGTGGCCCGGGCCGGCTGGCCTCAATTTCGGCGATTGCTTTTCATATCCGCTAACCGGACAAGGTGCTGCAGTCCTCATGTCGAGGACCGCAGCGACCTGCGCTGCACGACAGGAAGGCGACGCCCGATGACGGACACATCCTCGCTGTTTCCCGATTTCGAGGCTAAATGGCTCGATGGCGAAGAAGGCCGGATCTTCGCCCGCGTCGGCGGGTCCGGACCGGCCGTCGTGCTGGTTCACGGTTTTCCGCAGACGCACGCGATGTGGCACCGGATCGCGCCGCAGCTTGCCAAGACCCATACGGTGGTCTGCCCCGATCTGCGCGGCTATGGTTGGTCATCCGCGCCGCCAAGCGACGACGGCGAGCGCTACGCCAAGCGCGAGATGGGCAAGGACATCGTCGGCATCATGCAGCAGCTGGGCCATGTGACCTTCGCGTATGCCGGGCATGACCGCGGCGCCCGTGTCGGCTACCGGCTTGCGCTCGACCATCCCGGCCGAATCACGCGGCTTGCGCTGCTGGACATCCTGCCGACCTTCTTCGTGTGGGAGCGCATCAGGTCCGGCAAGGCTCCGGGGGCCCACTGGGAGTTCCTCGCGCGGGAGAAGCCGCTGCCGGAGACCGAGATCGGCAAGCAGCCGTCGGCCTACTTCGAGGGACTGATGGCTGGATGGACCAAATCCGGCACGCTGGACGCTTTCGCCCCGGCCGCGATGGCTAGCTACCGCGCGAGCTGCAACGACCCGACGCGGATCCATGCCATGTGCGAGGATTACAGGGCGGGCGCGACGCTCGACCTCATCGCCGATGAAGCCGATCTGGAGGCGGGCAGGACGATCCAGTGTCCAACCCTGCTGGTGTGGGGTGATTTCTACCTCACTGGCAAGGACGTCGAGCCGCTTCAGGTCTGGCGCAGCTCCTTCGCGCCCGAAGCCATCGGCAGGCAAGTCGGGGGCGGCCATTTCGTGGCCGAGGAGGATGGACCGGCCACGACGAGGGCGCTGCGGGATTTCCTCGCGTGATGGAGGCTGGGTCCAATCTCCCGGCTGGCGTGCAGGTCGGGCCTCTTGATGCGGCGCGCATCACGCTGGCGCTCGGGGCCGGCGGTGCGCGTGGACTTGCGCACATCCTTGTGCTTGAGGCGCTCGACGAACTCGGCGTCAAGCCTGCCGCAATCGCCGGAGCGTCCATGGGCGCTGTCATCGGTGCGGCTTACGCAGCCGGGATGCCAGGGCGCGCCATCCGCGCGTTCGCCCTCGCAGCGTTCCGGCAGAAGCCTCGGGTCGTGGCCAAGCTGCTCGAAGCAAGGGTCGGCAAGATCACCGAGCTGTTCAGCCGGGTCGGCATGGGCAACCCTGTCCTCGTCGATGGCCAACGCATCCTGGACCTGTTCTGGCCGGAAATCGTGCCGGACCGCTTCGAGGACCTGACGACGCCTCTGACGGTGATCGCCACCGACTATCATCTGCGCTGTGAAGTCGCCCTGTCGCGCGGGCCGTTGACGCCAGCGGTCGGCGCTTCAATGGCCATCCCCGGCCTTGTGCGGCCCGTCATGCTGGACAACCGCGTGCTCATCGACGGCGGGGCGGTCAATCCCCTGCCTTACGAGCATGTACGCCAGGCAGGAGCATTCGTGATTGCGGTCGACGTCGGCGGCGGGGCCCTCGTCTCGGACCCGCGCATTCCCGAGCCGATTGAAGCGATGTTCGGCGCCTCACATATCCTCATGGGTTCGGTGGTGCAGCGCATGATCGAGCGGCACCCACCCGACATGCTCATCCGTCCAGCCGTGGGCGCATTCGCGGGCCTCGATTTCTTCAAGGCGGCTGACATCCTCGCCGCTGCGGAACCCGTGAAGGACGACATCAAGCGGGCCCTCGACGCCAGGCTCGCAAGCCGCGGCTGACAGGCTGCTGCAGGTGAAGGAACATCTTCGCCACATCGCGCTGCTTCGCTGAATGAAGCATTCTTTGTCGTCCCGACGGGGCGCTTCACCAGCTGTAAACAGATTCCAGTGTAGACGATGGGCACCGCATGCCGTCATCTCACGTTGTCCCCATCCAGACAGCAAACCCAGCGCAACCGCTTGACGCGTGTCTTGTCTATGTCTGTCCATAGGGAAATCATGTGTCTGTGAAATCCTCCGGTAAGTCGGTCTTTCGCCCGCAATTGCCTGTGCGCGCGGCACTTGGCTCCAGCAAGCGCGCCCTTGTCCATGTCGCGGTCCTGTCCGGCGTCGTGAACGTCCTGATGCTGACCAGCTCGATCTTCATGATGCAGGTCTATGACCGCGTGCTGGGCAGCCGCAGCATCCCGACTTTGGTCACCTTGTGCGCCATCGCCGTCCTTGCCTATGTCGTGCAGTGGATCTTCGATGTGCTGCGTCATCGCATCATGGGCTTCGTGGCCGAGCGCATCGAGGAAGAGATGGCCCCGGCTGTCCAGAGAGCGTCGATCGACCTGCAGCTGCGCGGCGTCAGGATGCCGCTGGAATCGCTCCAGCTTTTCCGCGACATGGAATCGGTGCGCAGCTTCGCCCACGGGCAGGGGCCGCTGACATTCTTCGACCTGCCGTGGATCCCGATCTACATCGCCGTTGCATTCATCCTTCATCCCTGGATCGGCTGGATCACCGTCGTCGGCTCTCTTGTCCTCGTCGTGCTGACGGTGATCACCGACTTCATGACGCGCACGCCGACCCATCAGGCCATCGTCACCATGTCCGTCCGCAACCAGCTTGCGGAGACGATGCAGCGTGGAGCTGAGGTCATGCGGGCGCTGGGCATGGAGCGTGCGCTGTGGGGACGATGGAACGACACGCAGGAGGAGCTTGTCGGTCACCAGCGGCGCGTCAGCGAAACCGCAGGCATCCTGTCGGGATTGGCCAAGATGCTGCGCTACGTCCTGCAGTCAGCCGTCCTCGCGACGGGCGCATACCTCGTCATCCAGGGGCAGCTTTCCGGCGGCGCGATCATCGCGGGCACGATTTTGGCCGGGCGCGCCATGTCGCCGATCGACCAGGCCATCGGCAGCTGGAGGCCCTTCATCCAGGCAAGGGAGGGCTACCGCCGCCTGGCGCGCATCCTGCCCGATTACCTTTCGTTGGCGGAAAAGATGCCTCTGCCCGCTCCGCGCGCAAGCTTCCAGATGCAGGCGGTCGACGTTGGCGTGCCGGGCGCGCCGAAGCCGGTGGTCCGCAATGTCAGCCTCAGCCTCAAGGCTGGCGACGGACTGGGCGTCATCGGCCACTCGGCGTCCGGAAAATCGAGCCTTGCGCGCGCCATGGTCGGCCTCTGGCGGCCGCTCAAAGGCAAGGTGCTCCTCGACGGCGCCAGCCTCGATCAGTTCGACGCCGCTCTTCTCGGACCATCCCTGGGCTACATGCCGCAAGACGTCCAATTGTTCGACGGGACGATTGCGGAGAACATAAGCCGCTTCAATGCCGACGCCACGCCCGAGCAGATCATCGCGGCCGCCAAGGCTGCATCGTTCCATGATCACGTGCTGGCGTTCCCCAATGGCTACGACACCAGGGTCGGCCCTGCCGGCGCGCACCTTTCGGCCGGGCAGCGCCAGCGGCTCGGCCTCGCGCGGGCCGTGTTCGGCGATCCGTTCTTCGTGGTGCTGGACGAGCCGAACGCCAATCTGGACAACGACGGCGAAATGGCCGTGTCCCAGGCCATCAAGGGCGTGCGCGATCGCGGGGGCATCGCCATCGTCATCGCCCATCGGCCAAGCGCAATCAGCCAGGTCAATCTTCTCATGGTGATGAACCAGGGCGAGATCGTCGCGATCGGGCCGCGTGACGAGGTGCTCGCCAAAACGGTCAAGAACGCGGCGAAGATCGTGCCCGTGCCGCAGCTTGTGCCGCGCCAGCCCGCCAGCGCCGCAGCAGGGGCCTGAAGCCATGTCAAACTCCCAACCTCTGCTTCGCCGGCATCTGCGAGCCTCGTCTTACGCGGTCCTCGCGTTGTTCTGCACATCCGTCGCCGCTGCCACGGTCAGCCCGATTTCAGGCGCGGTGCTGGCGCCGGGCTCGGTCGTCGTCGAGAACAGCCTCAGGCGGGTCCAGCACCCGACTGGAGGCGTCGTCGGCAAGCTGCATGTGACGGACGGGCAGCGCGTCCGGCAGAACGACGTGCTCGTGCGCCTCGACGACACGACGACGCGCGCAAATCTCGCCATCGTCGTGAACGAGCTTCACGGCCTCATGTCCAGGCGGGCGCGCCTGCAGGCCGAACGTGATGCGATGCCGGACATGATCCTGCCGCCGGAATTGACGCGTCGGGCCGATGAGGAGCCGGAGACGGCAGCAATGGTCCTTGGCGAGCAACGGCTGATGACGGCGCGGCGCGCCACCCGGCAAGGTCAGAAATCGCAGCTGCGCGAGCGCGTCGAGCAGTTCCGGGAGGAGGCGAGGGGCGCCGTCATCCAGCTGGAATCGATGAAAGGGCAGCAGAAGCTCGCCAGGTCCGAGTTGAGCGATCTGGAGGACCTGCTGCGCAAGAACCTCGTCCAGCGGCCACGTGTCACGCAACTGCAGCGCGAAGTGATGCGCCTCGAAGGCTCGATAGGCGAGACGACGTCGCGGAGGGCGCAGATCAACGGACGCATCAGCGAGATCGAGCTGCAGATCCTTCAGATCGACACGGATCATTTCAGCGAGATCGCCAAGGAGCTGCGCGAGGTCGAGACAAAGCTTTCCGAGCTGTCCGAACGGCGGATCGCCGCCGAGGATCAATTGAGCAAGGTCGAGGTCCGCGCTCCCATCAGCGGGCAGGTGCACCAGCTTGCCGTCCACACCGTAGGCGGTGTCGTGTCGGCCGGGGAAACGATGATGATGATCATCCCGGATGCGGAGCAGCTGATCGTCGAGGCTCGGGTCAGCCCGACCGACATCGACGAGGTGCGCCACCAGCAGGACGCCCGCGTGCGCTTCAGTTCATTCAATCAATCGACGACACCGGAGCTCCAGGGGCGTGTCATACGCGTCTCGGGCGACCTGTCGAAGGACCAGCAGACCGGCGCGACCTATTACACGATCGCGATCCTGATACCGGACAGCGAGAGCAATCGGCTGGCGGGCCTGCGGCTGCTGCCGGGGATGCCGGCGGAGACGATGCTCAAGACAACGGACCGCACGATCGCGAGCTTCCTGGTAAAGCCCTTGCTCGACCATATGAACAGGTCGTTCCGCGAGACATGATGCTGTGAGACGAACTGCAAATGGTCGGAGTGGCAGGATTTGAACCTGCGACCCCTACGTCCCGAACGTAGTGCTCTACCAAGCTGAGCCACACTCCGACGTTTTGCAAGACGCCGCCATGACGGGTTTCGGGCGGTGTTCTGCATATAGACACGGCTTAAACGGCGCGCAATATCCAAAAGGTTGGCAGGGGCCATCAGGCTCGGACGCCATGCGATTGCCTGTTGCATTCCAACCCCGGCGCAGCTAACTCCCGCAGGACGTTGGGGCGTCGCCAAGCGGTAAGGCAGCGGTTTTTGGTACCGCCATTCCCAGGTTCGAATCCTGGCGCCCCAGCCAGATCACCGGAAAATGGGACTTTCAGAAAAGTCCGTCTCCTCGGATGCCTGACGCCCAGGCTCGTCTTCGACATCAAGGCATGAGACCGGCGTCGCAGGCCGCTGCGGACGCCGCCAACCAGCATGTGCCGTTCGCGGGCCCGCTGAAGCGGGCATCGTTGCATCTGGCCGCGTCCGTCCTTCTTCGGATGATGCTTCCCGGCTTGGCGGCTGCTGAGCAACCTTGGTTCCGGCTCATTCCCGGTTGCTTTTGTCGCGACCTTCGCGGACATTCGCGGAGTTCGATGGAGATGCCGGGCATGATCAGCCGACGACGTGTGCTGACGGCAAGCGCCATCGGCCTAGCAGGTTTCGCCTCGCGGGCCAGCGCGTTTCAGACTGCGCCGGTGTCGATACTGGTGCCTTTCGCTGCATCGGGCGGCACCGACATCGCCGCCCGCCGGCTTGGCGAGGCGCTGACCAGCGAACTTGGAATATCCGTCGTGATCGACAATCGGCCCGGCGCGAACGGCATCATCGCGGCGCAGGCGCTGTTGAAGGCGCCGGCGGATGGACAGACCCTGCTGGTCGCGACAGCGGCCGGTTTTGCGGCTGCGCCCGCGCTCGGGCAGAAGCTGCCTTATGATGTCGAGCACGATTTTGCCCCTGTCGCGATGCTAGGCCTTTTCCCGCTCGTGGTGAATGCGGCTCCGGACCTGCCGGCGGCGACGCTGGAAGAGTTCATCGCCTATTCAAGGGCGCGCCCTGGCCAACTCAACTACGCATCGGCGGGAGTGGGCGGCACCAACCATCTCGTGTTCGAGATGATCATGCGGGCGGCAGGCATCAAGCTGGCCCATGTTCCTTATCGCGGCGCAGGCCTCGCGCAGGCGGACGTGATCAGCGGGCATGTGCAGGTCATGGTGGACTCGCTGGCCGCCAGCATCGGCAACATTCAGGCCGGCAAGCTCAAGCCGCTAGCCCTGACGACGGCGGACCGCCAGCCGCAGCTTCCCGCCGTGCCGACGCTCAAGGAGCGCGGTGTCGATGTCATTTATCCCGGTTGGGCTTCCATCGTGGCCCACAGCGCGACCCCGCCAGATGTGGTGGCCCGCTTGTCGACTGCCATCAATGTGGCCCTGCGAAGCGACGTGCTGGCGATGCGCTACCGCGAACTGGTGATTCAGCCCGTGGTCTGGAGCGCAGCGGAAACCAGGCGCTTCATGGCCGAAGATCGCGCGGCGCTGGTTGAATTATGCCGCGTGGCGGGGATCAAGCTGGAGCAGTGAAGGCTGGCGTCCCACCCAGGCTTATCCTGAGCTTGTCGACCGAGAAGTTCCAGAAGGCTCACTGGCTGGAGCCCCAGTCCTTCGACGGGCCCAGGATGACGAAATCTGGGCAGGTCAGGATGAGCCGATCACCACCCGACCGCCGACGATAACCTTCACGGCCTTGCCTTCCATCCGCGCTTCGTCGAAAGGCGAATTCTTCGAACGGGACTTGAGCTTGGCCTTCTCCAGCACGTAGGGCTGGTCCGGGTCGATCACGATCAGGTCTGCGGGGGCACCCACCTCGAGCCGCCCGGCCTTGGAGCCGATCAGCGCGGCTGGTGCGGCTGTCATGGCCGCCAGCAGGCGGGGCAGGGCGATGTCGCCAGAGTGGTGCAGCCGCAACGCCGCCGACAGCATCGTTTCCAGCCCCACCGCGCCGTTCGCCGCTTCGCCGAACGGCTGGCGCTTGGTTTCCACGTCCTGCGGGTCGTGGTCGGAGACGATCACATCGATGGTGCCGTCGTTGAGCGCGTCGACCAGCGCCAGCCGCTCGTTCTCGTGGCGCAGCGGCGGCGAGAGCTTGCAGAAGGTGCGGTAGGCCCCGACATCGTTCTCGTTGAGCGTCAGGCCGTTGATCGAGACGCCGCAGGTGACATTCAGTCCAGCCGTCTTGGCGCGCCGCATCAGGTCGATCGAGCCTGAGCACGAGATCATGCTGGCGTGGTAGCGCCCGCCGGTGGCGGCCACGAGTGCGAGGTCACGCTCAAGGATGATGGTTTCGGCCACATGTGGAATGCCGGTGAGGCCAAGCCGCGATGCGAACTCGCCCTCGTTCATCACGCCTTCGCCGCGCAGGTTGGGATCTTCAAGGTGATGCACGATCAGCGCGCCGAAGTCGCGCGCATAGATCAGCGCACGCCGCATCACCTGCGCGTTCATCACCGATCGCGGCCCATCGGTGAAGAACACTGCGCCGGCCTCGAGAAGCAGGCCGAACTCGGTCATCTCCGTGCCATGCAGGCCCTTGGTGAGCGCTGCGGAAGGCCGCACGTTGACCACGGCCTTGTCGCGCGCCCGGCGCTTGATGAAGTCGATGATGGCGGGATCATCCACCACTGGGTCGGTGTCCGGCCTGCACACCAGCGTGGTCACACCGCCCGCCGCCGCCGCCTCGGACGCCGTGCGCAACGTCTCGCGATGCTCGGCGCCCGGCTCGCCCGCGAAGGCGCAAAGGTCGATGAGGCCGGGGCTGAGGACGAGGCCGTGGCAATCATGGATCTGAGCGTCGGCTGGGAGGTTTCCTGGTTTGACGGACGGTCCGATGGCCGCGATCACGCCATCACGGACAAGCACGCCGCCGTGGAACTCGGTGCCCGTGGCAGGGTCGATCAGGCGGGCGTTGGTGAGGGCGAGGGTCACTTCAGCTCCCTCGGTGTCATTCCTGGCCGGAGGGCCTGCAAGGGGCGCAGGGGAAGGGAATCCACAGCGCTGCATGAGGAAGATGGATCCCCTTCCCGGCGCCGCGCCGCCGGGGATGACACCGGGATTTCACCCATTCCGCAATCCCCCCGCCAGCGCCTCAAGCACCGCCATGCGCACCGCAACGCCCATCTCGACCTGCTCGCGGATCAGCGATTGTGCGCCGTCGGCGACATCGGTAGCGATTTCCACGCCGCGGTTCATGGGGCCGGGGTGCATCACCAGCGCGTCTGGCTTGGCGAGGCTGAGCTTTTCCTGGTCGAGGCCGAAATAGCGGAAATATTCCTTGGCCGAGGGGATGAACGAGCCGGTCATGCGTTCTCGCTGCAGGCGCAGCATCATGATGATGTCGGCGCCTTCCAGCCCCTTTTTCATGTCGGTGTAGATCGGCAGGCCAAGCCCCTCGAAGCCGGGCGGGATCAGCGTCGATGGCCCGATCAGGCGCACATGCGCGCCGAGCGCCGACAGCAGGATGATGTTCGAGCGCGCCACACGGGAATGCAGGATATCGCCGCAAATGGCCACGACGAGGCCCTCGATGCCGCCCTTGTTGCGGCGGATCGTGAGCGCATCCAGCAGCGCCTGCGTCGGGTGCTCGTGCGCGCCGTCGCCTGCATTGACCACGGAGCAGTCGACCTTGCGCGAAAGCAATTCCACCGCGCCTGCAGCATGGTGCCGCACGATGATGATGTCAGGGTGCATGGCATTGAGGGTCGCAGCCGTGTCGATCAGTGTTTCGCCCTTTTTCACGGACGAGTTGCCGACGCTCATGTTCATGACGTCCGCGCCGAGGCGTTTGCCGGCAAGCTCGAACGAAGCCTGCGTGCGGGTCGAGGCCTCGAAGAACAGGTTGATCTGGGTACGTCCGCGCAAGGACGACGTCTTCTTCTCGACCTGCCGCGACAGCTCCACATATGTATCGGCGAGGTCAAGCAGGCTCGTGATCTCGAGGCGGTTCAGCCCCTGGATGCCAAGCAGATGCTTGCGCGCGAAGGTCACGGGTGGGTGGCCGGGATATGTCATTGAAGATGGCTGGATAGGCGCGCCCGGCGAAAGTCGCAAGCGGCATGTTCGGCCTATCCCCAATGCGCTGGGCCAAACCTGCAGCCCCCGGCTGGTCGTGGCCGCATGGACGTTAGCCTAGCGGCGTGACCGGACCCTGATAGGGATCAACTCGCGGCGGTCCGGACCTCCGCCATGGTCATCGTCGTCATCGTGCGAACCAGACGCATCCATCATCAGCGCTGTCCCGGCGACCAGGATCGCGGAGGTCATGGCGAAGCCCGCGCAAAGAACCAGAAAACCTCCAAGCCCGTCCGCATCTCGCCAGACAAGGTCACGCAAGCCGCTGGCGTCGACGGCGAGCAGGCCAAGCATGAAAAGAATGCCAAGACCGGCGCCAGCGAGCGCGTTCATCAAGAGCACCTTATGAAGGGGCAGCCTGTACAGCGGACCACGTGTCAAATCGCGAATCTCCTGTTCCGATGATGAAGATATGAAGCCGGGCACGGTATTCAAGTTGCATGCCAGCCATCGGCGGCGACAAAGCGCGCCCCTCACGCTGAATTGACTTATCCGCTGCGTTGCACCAATTTGCGCGCCGCTTCGCCGGGTGATCCGCCGAGCCTCCCATTCGCCATGATGTCCCAGGAAGTGCACCAAGATCCATGAAAGTGCTCGTTGTTGAGTCGCCTGCAAAGGCGAAGACGATCAACAAGTATCTCGGCTCCGACTACCACGTCGTGGCTTCCTTCGGGCATATCCGCGATTTGCCGCCAAAAGATGGCTCGGTCGATCCTGACAAGGACTTCGCGATGATCTGGGCGCTCGAGGGGCGCGGCGCAAAGCAGTTGGCCGAAATCGCCAAGGCGGTGAAAGGGGCCGAGCGGCTCATCCTTGCGACCGATCCGGACAGGGAAGGTGAGGCGATCTCTTGGCACGTCCTCCAGGCGTTGACTGAAAAGAAGGTGCTCAAGGGCGTGCCCGTCGAGCGCGTCACCTTCAACTCCATTACGAAGGAGAGCGTGACCGCGGCCCTCAAGGCTCCACGTGAGATCGACGCCGCGTTGGTCGACGCCTATCTCGCCCGCCGGGCGCTCGATTATCTGGTGGGTTTCACGCTGTCTCCCGTGCTTTGGCGAAAGCTGCCGGGCGCAAAATCCGCAGGCAGGGTGCAATCGGTTGCGCTCAGGCTGGTCTGCGACCGCGAGCGGGAGATTGAGGCGTTTCGGGCGCGCGAATACTGGACCTTGACGGCGCAGTTGGCGACGTTGAGAGGACACCAGTTCGAGGCGCGGCTCGTCGGCGCCGATGGCAAGAAGATCAACCGGCTCGACGTAGGCGCCGCAGGCGAAGCTCAGGCCTTCAAGTCCGCGCTCGAAGCTGCGGTCTTCGAGGTGGCGAGCATCGAGGCCAAGCCCGTCAGGCGGCATCCGTCGCCCCCGTTCCAGACCTCCGCGCTGCAGCAGGAGGCGTCGCGCAAGCTCGGTTTTGCGCCCGCACGCACCATGCAACTGGCGCAGCGACTGTATGAAGGCGTCGACATCGGCGGCGAAACCGTGGGCCTCATCACCTACATGAGAACAGACGGCGTCGATATGGACGGCTCGGCCATTGCAGCTGCGCGCCGCGTCATCGGCAAGGAGTTCGGCGCTGGCTACGTGCCGGACGTGCCGCGCAAATACACGACGAAAGCCAAGAATGCGCAGGAAGCGCACGAGGCCATCCGGCCGACGGACATGGGCCGCCTCCCTGCCTACGTGATCCGGCAGCTCGAACCGGACCAGGCCAAGCTATATGAACTGATCTGGATGCGCACCATCGCCAGCCAGATGGAGAGCGCACAGATGGAGCGCACCACGGTGGACGTCACCGCCACGGCAGGAGGACGCAAGCTGGATCTGCGTGCGACGGGCCAGGTTGTGCTTTTCGACGGCTTCCTGAAGGTTTATCAGGAAGGCCGGGACGACCGGGACCTCTCCAATCCCGCGCTTCCGGCGGCAGACCTCGACGATGACGACTCGCGCCGCCTGCCGCAGATGACGACGGCGGAGAACCTGCGCGCCAAGGAGATCAACGCCACGCAGAGCTTCACCGAGCCGCCGCCGCGCTTCTCCGAAGCCAGCCTCGTCAAGCGGATGGAGGAGCTCGGCATCGGCCGGCCCTCGACCTATGCGTCCGTGCTGCAGGTGCTGCGCGACCGTGAATATGTCGCGATCGACAAGAAGAGGCTGGTGCCGAACGACACCGGACGGGTGCTGTCGTCGTTCCTGGAAAGCTTCTTCGCGCGGTATGTCGAGTATGACTTCACGGCGTCGCTGGAGAACGACCTCGACCGCATCTCCAATCACGAGGTCGATTGGAAGGAGATCATGCGCGCCTTCTGGGAGGATTTCTCGAAGGCCATCGCCGGCGCGAAGGACTTACGGACGACCGAGGTGATCGACAAGCTCGATGAGGCGCTGGGGCCGCACCTGTTCCCGGCGCGGGCTGACGGCGTCGATCCACGCCTGTGCCAGACGTGCGGCACCGGCCGGCTTGGCCTGCGCTTTTCCAAGACGGGCGGCTTCATCGGCTGCTCGAACTACCCAGAATGCCGCTACACCAGGCCCATGGCGGCGCCTTCCGCCGACGGCGAGCCAGGTGGCGAGGGCGGCAGCCTCCCGGGGGTGAAGCTTCTAGGGCAGGACCCGATGACCGGTCTGGACATCACCGTGCGTGACGGCCGCTTCGGCCCTTATGTGCAGCTTGGGGAAGGCGAGAAGCCGAAGCGCCAGACCCTGCCGAAAGGCATGACGCCGGCCAGCATTGGGCTGGAGCAGGCGCTGGTGCTGCTCTCTCTGCCGCGCGAGGTGGCGAAGCATCCGGAAAGCGGCGAGCCGATCTTCGCGAGCATCGGGCGATTCGGACCATACGTGCAGCACGGCAAGACATATGCGAATGTCGGCAAGGATGACGATATCCTCGAGATCGGCGCAAACCGGGCCATCGATCTCATCGTCGCCAAGGAGAGCGGAGCAGGCGGCGGACGCCGCTTCGGCGGCGCGCCTGCCGGCCGCGCGCTTGGCGAACACCCCGATGGCGGAGCCATCACGGTGCGCGGCGGCAAATACGGCGCCTACGTCAACTGGGACAAGGTCAACGCGACGCTTCCCAAGAACATCACCGAGGCGGGAGCGACGCTCGAGCAGGCCATCGACCTGATCCGCGCCAAGATCGCCAGCGGCCCGCCGGTCAAGGCGGGAAAGAAGCCCGGTAAAGCAAAGACGGCAGCAAAAGCCCCAGCGAAGGCTCCTGCGAAGGCGACTGCCAAAGCTGTCGGCGCCGCAACAAAGGCGGCCGCGAAGCCCAAGGCCGCAACGAAAGCATGAACGCTGCGACCAGGTCGCGACGCCAGCGACGCGGCGGCCTTGCTGTTTTCAGGCGGCGCCCCCATACCTGAGCGACAATGACCGTCAACATCGCTGCATCTCCGCTTGCGCTGGCCACGCCCGCTGCTGCCTTCGCCCACATCGACACCTGGGTGTTCGATCTCGACAACACGCTGTATCCGCATGAGTCGAGGGTCTGGCCGCAGGTCGACGCGCGCATCACGCTGTTCCTGTCCGAACTGTTCGGGCTCGATGGTCTTTCCGCGCGTGCGCTGCAGAAATACTTCTACCAGCGCTATGGCACGACCTTGAAAGGGCTGATGCAGGAGACGAGCATCAGTTCGGACGAGTTCCTTGATTTCGTGCATGAAATCGACCTGGCGGATCTTTTGCCTGATCCACTGCTGGGCAACGCGATTTCCTCCTTGCCGGGCCGCAAGCTGATCTACACCAACGGCACGCGCAAGCACGCCGAGAACGTCGCGGGAAAGCTGGGCATCCTGGACCGCTTCGACGGGCTGTTCGGCATCATCGAAGGCGGCTTTGTTCCCAAGCCGGAGAGGGCCGCCTTCGACGTGTTCTTCCAAACCTTCGGGGTTGACCCTGCCCGCGCCGCGATGTTCGAGGACATCGAGAAGAACCTCGTCGTGCCGCACGGCGTGGGCATGAAGACGGTGCTGATCCTGCCCAAGACGCCCGACCCGTTTCGGGAGGCCTGGGAGCAGGATGTGATCACCGCCGGGCATGTGCACCATGTGACGCGCGACCTGACCGCTTTCCTGACGGACCTGCGCGCGTGAGCTTAAGCCGCTTCCGCCGCCGTGTTTTTCGAGGTTTTCGAGCCCGGGCGTTGGAAGTGGCTTAGCATCGCGATGTCGGCATGGTTCACGATGCGGTCGCGCCCGGCCGCCTTTGCGAAATACAGCGCTTCATCAGCCTTGCTCAGCAGTTCGCGCGTGCTGCTTGCGCCGGCTGTGCTGACCAGTCCAATGCTGGCCGTGACGGTGATGTCCTGCCCGTTGAACTCGACGCTGGACATGCGAAAGTCCATTACGACGGCTGCGGCGACCTCTTCCGCACGCTCGCCATCGGGCAGAAAGCACACGAACTCCTCGCCGCCGAAGCGGCCGAGTATCATGTCGTGACTCAGCGCATTTCGCATCAGGACGGCGGCGTGCTTGAGCGCGGCGTCGCCGCCGGCGTGCCCATACGTGTCGTTGATCTTCTTGAAATGATCGAGATCGACGAAAAGCACTGCTCCGGGCCTGCTGGCGTATCGGGAGCGGTTCACCGCTTCGGTGATCTGCTCGATGACGGAGGTGCGGTTCGGCAGCCCTGTCAGATGGTCCGTGGTGGCCATCCGGTGCATCGCCTCGGTCGATTTATGCGCCCGCAGCAATCCACGGCCGACGAAGACTCCGATGGGACCGCAAACCAGAACCGTCGTGATGATGGTCACCATATAGGCGAAGTTGTTGAGGAAAGCCCGCGTTTCAGGGAAGTCGGCAGGAACGAACAGGTGGACGGCCAGCCATGCGAGCGACGTCGCGGTCACCGTCGCGGCGACGACGATGGCGCAAGCCAGGAGATACATCCCTTTTTCGCTGGTCACCTGCAGCTTCATCGCACGTGGTTGCCTTCCTGGTCCGACTAATCGCAGTAGATCACAGGACGTTATTGATCATCTTGAGATAATTAGTTGCAATTTATGCAACCCACGTCTTTAGATTGAGTAAACACTCATGTCTGGGTTGTGTTCCCGCTTGACGCGAGGCTGCGCATGGGCTTTTCGTGCGCCACGGAAAATCGAAAATTTCGCCAGTAACTTGCCAGGAACTTGCCATGAGCCATGCCGACCTTGCCCGGACGATCGACGCCGCCTGGGATGACCGTGCCGCGATCAGCCCATCCACGGGCGGCGTCGTCCGCGACGGCGTCGACGAGGCGCTCAACCTGCTCGACATGGGCATCCTGCGGGTCTCCGAGAAGCGAGGCGACGAGTGGGTGACGCATCAGTGGCTGAAGAAGGCCGTGCTGCTGTCCTTCCGGCTCAACGATAATGCCGTCATGCCGTTCGACGCGGATAACGCGGGCTCTCCCGACAGCCCCGTTTACGGATGGGACAAGGTTCAGACCAAGACTCATGGCTGGGGCGCCGAACGCTTCCGCGAGGCCGGCTTCCGCATGGTGCCAGGAGCCGTGGTGCGGCGTTCGGCCTTCATCGCCAAGAATGTCGTCCTGATGCCGTCCTTCGTCAATGTCGGCGCGAATGTAGGCGAGGGCACGATGGTCGACACGTGGGCCACGGTCGGTTCCTGCGCCCAGATCGGCAGGAATGTGCACCTGTCCGGCGGGGTCGGCATCGGAGGCGTGCTCGAGCCCCTGCAGGCGAACCCGACCATCATCGAGGACAATTGCTTCGTCGGCGCGCGGTCCGAAGTGGTCGAGGGCGTCATCGTCGGCGAAGGCTCTGTGATCGCGATGGGCGTGTTCATCTCGGCCTCCACCAAGATCATCGACCGCGCGACCGGCGCGGTGCATGTGGGCAAGGTGCCGCCGTATTCCGTCGTCGTGTCCGGGTCGCTGCCGGGCGGCCTGCTGCCCAATGGATCGGCAGGGCCGTCGCTCTACTGCGCCGTCATCGTCAAGACCGTCGATGCGCAGACACGCTCCAAGACCGCGATCAACGACCTTCTGCGTGATTGAGGCAATGTCGACCGAACTTGTCGGGACCGACCCGGTCGCCCTCGCTCAGGCGCTCGTGCGGCGCCCGTCAGTGACGCCGCACGAGGGCGGCGCCCTGTCTTTGCTCGCTCGCGAACTCGGGGCCGCAGGGTTTGCCGTGCATCGGTGCGTCTTCAGCGAATCCGGCACGCCGGACGTCGACAATCTTTATGCGCGCTTCGGCACGCAAAGCCCCGTTTTCGTCATAGCCGGCCATACCGATGTGGTGCCGCCCGGCGACCTTGCCGGGTGGAGCCGCGATCCGTTCTCCGGCGATATCGTGGACGGCGTCCTCCATGGGCGCGGAGCCTGCGACATGAAGGGCGGCCTGGCCGGGATGACGGCTGCTGCCATTCAGTTCGTGCGGGACAATCCGGATTTTCCGGGCTCGATCGCGTTGCTCGTGACGGGCGACGAGGAAGGCCCCGCAGTCAACGGCACCGTGAAGCTTTTGGCATGGGCCCATGACCGGGGCGAGCGTTTCGATCATTGCATGCTTGGCGAGCCGACCAATCCCGAGCGCCTGGGCGACATGATCAAGATCGGCCGGCGCGGATCGCTGACCTGCAGGCTCGCCGTCACGGGCAAGCAAGGGCATGTCGCCTATCCCGAGCAGACCACGAACCCGATACGTGCGCTGGTGAAGCTGCTTGCCGCGCTGGAGACGGAGCCGCTCGATGCCGGCACGGCTTATTTCGGGGCATCGACGCTTGAGATCACGAGCGTCGACGTCGGCAACCCATCGCCGAACGTGGTGCCTCGCGAGGCTCGCGCCGTCATCAACGTGCGCTTCAACGATGCGTGGACCCCCGAAACGCTGGAGGCGGAAATGCGCCGCCGGTTCCGCTCAGTGCAAATCGCGGGCAGCTTTGAAGCCGTGTTCGGCAAGACGAACGCAGTGTCGTTCCTCACAGAACCGGGGCCTTTCGTGACGATGGTGTCGGAAGCGGTGAAAGCGGAGACCGGGCTTGAGCCCAGGCTTTCAACGACGGGCGGGACATCCGATGCGCGCTTCATCAAAGATTACTGCCCGGTGGTCGAATTCGGCACCGTCGGCAAGACGATGCACCAGGTCGACGAAAGCGTCGCGACTGCCGACATCGAGGGCGTATGCCGGATCACGCGCCGGGTGCTGGGCCAATATTTCGGTCGTCAGTGACCTGCTGCGGCTAGGCGTTGCGCGGTGAACCATCCCGCCGATGGCGTGCGGCCGGTCGCTCAGTCGCAAGGCTCAATAATCGACCTGCGTCAGATAGAGCCCGCAAGGCGGCGCAAGGCCCGGGCATAGGGCGCGGTCCGCTGCTTCCAGAATGCGCGCGATGTCATTGCGTCCCCATCTGCCGCGCCCGACAGGCAGCAGCGCGCCCGTCATCGAACGGACCTGATGATGGAGGAACGAGCGGGCATTGGTCTCGATGCAGATCTCATCGCCGTGCCGCATGACGTCAAAACGGTCGATCGTTCGCACTGGCGAGTTCGCCTGACATTCCGAAGCGCGGAACGCCGTGTAGTCGTGTTCCCCCAGATAGGCCTGCGCAGCATGATGCATGGCTTCATGGTCGAGCGGATAAGGCACGTGCCAGACGCGGGAAGCCTCGAGAGCGGGAGGCGGCCGCCGGTCCAGGATGCGGAAACGGTAGTAGCGCCGCTTGGCCGAAAGCCTCGCGTCGAACTCGTCGGCGACACGTTCGGCTGAGATCACCGTGATCGGGTGCGGACGCAGATGCACGTTGGTCGCATCGCGCACGGTGTCGGTCTTCCACTCCTTTTCGATGTGCGCGCTCGCCACCTGGCCTGTCGCGTGGACGCCAGCGTCGGTGCGCCCTGCGCAACGCAGGGTGACGGGCGCGCCCACGAATTTCTCCATCGCGTCTTCGATGGCCTGCTGCACCGAAGGCGCATTGGTCTGGCGCTGCCACCCTGAATACGGCGTGCCGTCATACTCAATGGTCAGCTTGTACCGCGGCATCAGGACCTGCCGGCCAGCTGGTCTCCCGGCGACAGCCGCGCGCCCCGCAAGAAATCTTCGGCAGCCATGACGCCTTTTCCAGCCCGCTGGACCTGGAGCAACCGCACCGATCCCGCGCCGCATGCGATGGTGCCCTCGGCGTCTAAAAGCGTGCCCGGCTGGCCGAAGCCGGAGCCGAGCCGCGCCTTCAGAACCTTCAGCCGTTCAGGCCCACGGCCAAGATCGACATTGGCGAACGCACCCGGAAACGGCGACAAGCCCCTGATCTGATTGTGAATATCCGTCGCCGACCTGGTCCATTCAATGCGGGAGTCCTCATTGCCTAGCTTCGCGGCATAGGTTACTCCTTCGGCCGGCTGCGGCGTGAACACCAACGATCCGCGCTCCATGGCACCCACCGCGCGGACCATGAGGTCGGCGCCGAGCTTGGCCAGCCGGTCATGCAGTTCGCCTGCGGTCATGTCAGGATGCACGCTGACAGCCTCGACCATGCCCACCGGGCCGGTGTCGAGGCCTTCCTCCATCTTCATCACGCAGACTCCCGCCTCCGAATCGCCGGCCATCACCGCGCGCTGGATCGGCGCCGCGCCACGCCAGCGTGGCAGCAGCGAGGCGTGGAGGTTCAGGCATCCGAGCGGCGGCGCATCCAGCAGCTGCTTCGGAAGGATCAGGCCATACGCCACGACGATGGCGAGATCCGCGTCATGCGCTGCGAAGACCACCTGCTCGGGCAGCCCGCGCAAGGACTTCGGATGAAGCACCGGCAGGCCGAACCGTTCGGCCGTGCGGTGGACGGGCGAGAGGCGCATCTCCAGGCCTCGTCCCGACTGGGCAGGCGGACGCGTGTAGACGGCCGCGATGTCATGGCCCTGGCCCATCAGCTCGGTCAAAGTCGGTACGGCGAAGTCGGGCGTGCCCATGAAGACGAGGCGCAGGCTCATTGAGGCAGCCTCATGCGCCGCGCTCGCGTTCCTTCGCCTGCTTGGCGAACTTCTTGATGCAGCGATCCCGCTTTAGCTTCGAGATGTGGTCGATGAACAGCACGCCGTCGAGATGGTCGATCTCATGCTGGATGCAGGTCGCCATCAGCCCGTCGGCATCCATCTCGACCGTCTGCCCATCGAGGTTCATGTACCTGACCTTGACTGCGGCAGGTCGCTCGACCTCCTCATAATAGTCCGGGATCGAGAGGCAGCCCTCTTCGTAAATGCTCATTTCGTCCGACTCCCAGATGATCTCGGGATTGAGGAAGACGATCGGCTGCTTCTCCTCGTCCTGCTTGGCGACGTCGATGGTGACGATGCGCTGCGGCACGCCGATCTGTATCGCTGCGAGGCCGATGCCGGGCGCATCGTACATCGTGTCGAGCATGTCGGCAGCGAGCTTCCGCACGTCGGCCGTCACGTCCGCGACGGGTTTCGACACCAGCTTGAGCTGTGGATCGGGCAGAAGGACGAGTTCGCGGATGGCCATGTCAGTTTAACCTGGAGATTGCTGTCCGCACATAGTTTGTCATGCGAGCGGCGTCAATTCGTTCATTTTTTGTTCTATTCAGCGAGCGTGAGTTGGGCTAGATTTCATCTCATGCAGGGAATCGCGCTGACCATTGCCGGCCAGGATCTGACCTATCTCCAGGTCGCTTTCGGCTTTGGGCTGGCCGTCATCGCGCTCTTGGCGTCGATGGTGCTCAGCCTTCGCCGGTCGAGCTTCGAGCGGACGCTGGAGGCGGCGGCCGCCACGGAGCGCGCGCGCGAGATGGATGACAAGGTGGCGGAAATGAACCGCCTTCAGTCCGAATTGACCAGCCGCCTGCAGACGATGGCCGAGATCTTCGGTTCCCGACAGTCGGACATGGCCCGGTTCGTCGCTGAGCGGCTCGACGGATTGCGGACGTCGGTAGGGCAGGGGCTGGAGGCCAGCGGGAAGACGACCAACGAATCGCTTCAGAAGCTAAACGAGCGCCTGGCCGTGATCGACAGGGCGCAGAAGAATCTCAGCGACTTGACGAGTGAAATGGTCACGCTGAAGGACGTGCTGTCCAACAAGCAGGCGCGCGGCGCCTATGGCCAAGGGCGGATGGAGGCGATCGTGCGCGACGGCCTGCCTGCGTCCGCCTTCGATTTCCAGTTCACTCTTTCGAACAAAACACGGCCCGATTGTGTCATTTCGCTTCCGGGCGACACGCGAAAGCTGGTCATCGACGCGAAGTTTCCACTCGAGGGTTTCACCGCTTACCGGGCGGCTGACGGCGACGAGGCCCGGCGGCTGGCGAGCGTCCGCGTCAGGACCGACATGGGCTTGCACATCAAGGACATCGCCGAGAAATACGTCGCGGCTGACGAGACCCAGGACATGGCGCTGATGTTCGTGCCGTCGGAGGCGATCCATGCGGACCTGCACGAGCATTTCGAGGACATCGTGCATCGTTCGCACCGGGCTCGGGTCGTCATCGTCTCGCCGTCGCTGTTGGCCCTCGCCATCCAGGTCATGCAGTCGCTGGTGCGGGATGCGCGCATGCGGGACGAGGCTCGCGTCATCCAGAGCGAGGTCACGAAGCTTCTCGACGATGTGCGCCGGCTGGGCGAACGCGTCGAGAAGCTCGACAATCATTTCAGGCAGGTCGGCGATGACGTTGCACATATCCGCATGTCGTCGGACAAGATCGTGAAGCGCGGCGAGAGGATCGAAGCGCTCGAGTTCGAGGAGAAGGCTGCGGTTCAAGGCGACCTGCTCGCGTCGCCTCTCGCGCCGCGTCTGAGGGCGGTGGATTAGGTTTGCGCCAGTTGCCGGCTTAGCCGGCCCATCCTCGCCGGAGCGGAGCCTTGCGCCAGACGAGATGCACGATGCTTGAACGTATGTCACGCATGGCCGCAGGCGCCGTCCATCGCAGCCCAGTTCCCCGCTAGCCCGCGTTCGTCAAGGTCGCGGTGAGCTGCGGCTTAACATTCAGGGTCTGGAAAACGACGCAATAGCGCTCGGTGAGCTTCAACAGCGTGTCGAGCTTGTCCTGCGGCGCGTCGCTCTTGACGTCGAATGTGAGGCGGATCGCCTGAAAGCCGACCGGCGCGTCCTTGGCGACTCCAAGGGTGCCGCGGAAATCAAGGTCGCCTTCAGCCCGCACGGTGCCTTTCGTCAAGTTGATCTCCAGCGCGGTCGCCACCGCTTTCAGCGTCACGCCAGCGCATGCCACCAACGCTTCAAGGAGCATGTCGCCCGAGCAAAGCTCCGCGCCGGAGCCGCCGGTGGCCGGATGCAGGCCGGCCTCCATCATGGCGCGGCCTGTCTCGACCTTGCAGGCGATCTTGCTCTCGTCGATTTCGCCATGCGCCTTCAGCGTGATCACCGCGGCGGAGGGGGCGTTGCGGTAGCTGTCCTTCAGCGGGGCCTGCAGTGATCGCAGCGTGGTTGCGTCCATTTGAGATCATCCTTCGTTGAGCGTGTCGCGGCGGGACAGCCAAGGTGCGCACCACTTCATCGCGGTGATGCCGGCATAGCTGCCCACGAGTGCGAAAGCCAGCCGGACAAAGCGCCAGTGCCGACACCGCTGAAGCAAGCGCCGATGTTGCATCCGTTCGTCTGACTCTCGCCAGAGACCATGGCGACGCCTCCGGCCAGCGCGGCGAAGGCTCCGGAGAGGCCGCCATCGGCCTACCCTGGCCTGGCTCAGTGCTTCACCACCACGCCGCATCCGCCGTGCTCGCCTTGAGCGCGGCAGGCGCGGCGGGCTTCAAGGATTGGTCAAGGCTTTTCAAGATCTGCCGCGTCAGGGTTTCAAAGCCGGTCCCGAGCCGGTCCCGCGGGCGCGAAAGCGTGTTGTTGAGTTCGTCGAACAGGCGGCCCGGATTTGGCTGCATGACGATGATGCGGTCAGCCAGCATCACGGCCTCCTCGACATCGTGGGTCACCAGGAGCACGGTCGGACGGCTCTCGTCCCAGAGCGCCAGCAGGTGCCGATGAAGGCTCGCGCGCGTCGTCGGATCGAGCGCGGAGAAAGGCTCGTCCATGATCAGCAGCCGGGGGCGGGTGATCAGCGCGCGGGCGATGGCGACGCGCTGCTGCTGGCCGCCGGACAATTCGCGGGGCCACCTGTGTCCGTGCCCGGAAAGGCCCACGCGCGTCAGCGCATTCGCCACCAGACCTTCACGCTCGAAGGCGCCGATCTTCGAGAGGCCGAAGGCGACGTTGTCCTCGACGGTGAGCCATGGAAAAAGCCGTGGCTCCTGGAAGATGACCCCGACATCGGCTGAAGGCCCGACGATGCTCTGGTCGTCCAGCCGGATGCCCCCATCGCTCGGCACGTCGAGCCCCGCGATCAGGCGCAGCAGAGTCGTCTTTCCACAGCCGGAGCCGCCGACCAGCGCAACGATTTCGCCTGTCCGGACCGACAGGTCGAGCCGATCCAGTGCGTGGACGCCGTCAGTGTACGTCTTCGAGAGTTGATCGATGATGAGCATTCGAATGCCTCACAATTTGTCGCGGCCAACGTCCTGCCAGGCCAGCAGGGGGCGCGTGATGATGACGAGGATGCCGTCGGCGATCTTGCCGAGCACGGCAAAGGCGATGATGGCTGCAAGTATCCGGTCAGGGCGGCCTAGCTGCTGGCCATCGACCAGAAGATAGCCAAGGCCTTCGCTGGCCCCCATGAACTCCGCCGCGACCACGAACATGAAGCCCAGCCCCAAGCCGGTCCGCAAAGCCGTGATCCAGGCCGGCAGGATCGCCGGGAGCGTGACCCGGCGGACCATCTCCAGGCGCGTCAGGCGGAAGATGCGTCCGACCTCGATGATCTTGCGGTCGATTCCGCCGACAGCAGCGGCCACGCCGAGATAGATCGGGAAGAACACGCCGACGGCGATCAACGCGACCTTCGATGCTTCGAAGATGCCGAGCCACAGGATGAAGAGCGGCACCCAGGCGATGGAGGGTATGGCCCGCAGCGCCTGCAGGGTAGGGTCCATCAGGCGGCGCAGAAACAGGCTGGCGCCCGAGGCTGCGCCCAGGACCGTGCCGACCGCAGCCCCGATGCCGAAGCCGGCGGCGACCCGCCAGAGCGTGGCGAAGGCGTAACTGGTCAGTTCGCCGGATTGCGCCAGATCCCAGAGCGTGGCGCCTATTCTGGAAGGCGGCGGCATCAAGCGGCCGTTGACCCAGCCGCCGCCTACCAGAACCTCCCAGGTTGCCGCGAGGAAGAGCGGCGCCACGAAGCCAATCGACCAGCCGATGGCCCATGGCGGAGCGAACAGCCGGCCCGCAGGCGCCTCCTGCCGCGCAGGAGCGCGAGGCTGCGTCTCTGCCGGGCTCTCTACCAACAGGCTCATCTTCATGGCTCCGCCGAATGCCGCCCGGTATTCAGCGCGATGCAGACGTGAAGCGGCGGTCCAGCAGCGCTTCGACGGCCGCCTTCACGTCTGTCGCCGGCGCAAAGATGCCGGCCTCTTTCAGCGCCTCGCCAGCAGCCACGATGGTCTCGATCTGCGCGTTGCCGATCGGGCCATGGGTTAGTTCGGTGCGCTCCAACTGGCGCGCGACGACGGGCTCCGGCAGCTTGGTGAAGGCGATGAGCAGCTTCTTCAACTCATCGGGATTCTCGACCGCCCATTTGCGGGCCTCCTCATAGGCCCGCAGGACGCTCCGCACCAGCGCAGGGTTCTTCTGTGCGAACTCCTCCCGGACGTTCAGGATGCCCCAGGTGTTGGCTTCCGGTTTGCGGAAGAACAAGGTGGCGCTCGCCTCGATCTCCGCCGCCGCCATCAGCGGGTCAAGTCCCGCCCATGCGTCGACGTCGCCGCGCTCCAGCGCCAGCTTGCCATCGTGATGCTGCAGGAGCACCAGCTTGACATCTTTCTCGGTGAGCTTCGCTTCGGCTAGCGCCCTGACGAGGAAGATGTGCGGATCAGTGCCGCGCGTCACGGCGACGCGCTTTCCCTTGAGATCGGAAACCTTGGTGATGCCGGTTTTTGGCGTCGTGACGAGCGCAGTCCACTCGGGCCGCGAATAGACATAGATCGAACGGATCGGATTGCCGTTGACCTTGGCGATGAGCGCTGCCGCGCCTGCGGTCGAGCCGAAGTCGAGGGAGCCGGCATTCAAGAACTCGAGCGCCTTGTTGGAGCCGGCGGACTGGATCCAGCGCACGGCGACTCCTTCCGACGACAACGCCTTCTCAAGGATGCCGCGCTCCTTGAGGACGAGGCTAACTGGATTGTAAGTGGCGAAATCAACCCGGATTTCCTTGGGCGTCTGTGCTAAAGCGTTCGTTGAAACGAACGATACTGAGGTTGCGGCAACTCCAGTAGCAAGGCCAAGGAGGACTGCGCGGCGCGTGGCGCGAGTGTTGTATGACATCGTATGGTCCCGTTCTGTTGATCATAACAGCGGGAACGGTGCTGCAAGCGGCCAAATTACCGCAAGAACCATGCTCCCACCGCTTTAGCTGCACTTGTTTCGCGCCCGCAAGCTGCTGGCTCAAATCGGCGCGTGCTTGTTTGATAAAGAGGATCATTCTTTTTGTCAAACATAGAGCTCCAGAATCTGTAGTTTGAATAATTATACTTCTTGATTTGTGAAATATGCAGATCGAACAACGCCGTTCGGCCGTGCCGGGAGCCCGATCGGCTCGGAGAGCAAGCGATGCAAGCAAGCCTGATGCGCTGCATATGGTGTCAGCCGGCAATCGTGGAGGATGCCGCAGCCGCTCGGCCAGGACATCAAAACACATGGCATCGGCAGATGCTTTGTGTCATGGCATTCGCGTCTCGACGTGTCAGTTTGGCTTCGGCCTGCTCCTCGCCCTGATGACTGGCTTGCGGCATGGGCTCTGCACGAAATCGGTTCCGGCCCATCGGCGGGCGGCTGCCCTGCCTGGTTGGCTCTTCACATCGATCTGGCGGCAAGCGGCTGACATGAAAACGCCCCATCCTTCCCTAGAGCGATTTCTGGCGGAGCCCCGGTCGATCGTGGCCGAATTGGCCATGCATGATGACCGTACGGCGCTGAAGGCTGACCTGGCGGTTGTCCTACGTGAGGCGCTGGAGCAGGGGCGCGCTGCGTCAGACGCCATGTTGTCGCGCCCTCGCATGGGGATGGCCGCGGCGCGCAAGCTTTCCGACGTCATGGATGGCGTGTTGACCGCACTGCACGAAGCCGCGACGGCGCATCTTTACCGGGCCGAAAATCCTTCGAGCTCGGAGCGCATCGCGCTTGTGGCAGTGGGCGGCTACGGCCGCGGAACGCTGGCGCGAGGCTCCGACATCGACGTGCTCTTCCTGTTTCCACACAAGCAGACCGGTTGGGGCGAAAGCGTTGTGGAAAGCGTGCTTTATCCGCTTTGGGACCTGAAGCTGAAGGTCGGGCACTCCACGCGATCAGTCGATGACTGCATGCGGGAGGCCAGGGGCGACATGACGATCCGCACCGCGCTTCTGGAGGCGCGCTTCATCTGCGGCGATGCGGCGCTTTTCGACGAGTTCAGCCGTCGTTTCGATCTCGAAGTCGTCAAGGACACCGCGCCCGAGTTCGTCAACGCCAAACTTGCCGAGCGCGAGACGCGCGTCAGCCGCGCCGGCGCGTCCCGCTATATGGTCGAGCCGAACGTCAAGGACGGCAAAGGCGGACTGCGCGACCTCAACACACTGTTCTGGATCGCCAAGTACGCCTACCGGGTGAAGGATGCGAAGGACCTGGTCGGCGCCGGCCTCTTCACAGCCGAGGAGTTCGCGGCGTTCGCACGCGCGGAGGATTTCCTCTGGCGGGTACGCGGTTTGATGCACTGCATCACCGGGCGCGCGGAGGAGCGGCTTTCCTTCGACCTGCAAAGGCAGGTCGCGGCCGAGTTCGGCTATGGGGAACGTGCCGGGCTGTCGGCCGTCGAGCGTTTCATGAAAGCCTATTTCCTTGTGGCGAAGGACGTGGGCGACCTCACCGCGATCGTCTGCGCCGCGCTCGAGGCTCGCCACCAGAAGCAGCGGCCGACCTTGCAGCGCATCCTCAGCGGCCTTGGCATGACCAGAAGACGCAAGCTTTCGCATGCGGGCACCGATTTCGCGATCGAGAACGATCGCCTCACCACCGTCAACGATCAGGCTTTCGAGCATGACCCGGTCAACCTAATCAGGCTTTATGCGTTGGCGGCCAACGAGGACCTGGCCGTGCATCCGGACGCAACCCATCTGGTGACGCGCTCGCTCAGGCTGATCACGCCGGCCCTGCGCAACGATGCCGAGGCCAACGCGCTCTTCCTGAACATCCTGACCTCGCGCCGCGCGCCGGAGACCGCGCTGCGGCGCATGAACGAGTCGGGCGTGCTGGGCAGGTTCGTGCCGGAGTTCGGGCGTGTTGTGGCGATGATGCAGTTCAACATGTATCATCACTACACCGTCGACGAGCATCTGATCCGCTCGATCGGCATGCTGGCCGAAATCGAAGACGGGAAGATGGAGGCGGAACATCCGCTCGCCAACACGATCTTCCCCTCGATCACCAACCGCCGCGCCCTGTATGTCGCGCTGTTCCTGCACGACATCGCCAAGGGAAGGCTGGAGGATCACTCGGAGGCTGGCGGCAAAGTGGCCCGCAAGCTGTGCCCGCGCCTCGGCTTGAGCGAAGCCGAGACGGAGACTGTCGCCTGGCTCGTTGCCCACCACCTCGAGATGTCGACGATCGCTCAAAGCCGCGACCTGGCCGATCCGAAGACCATCGAGAGCTTCGCGGCGATCGTGCAGACGCTTGAGCGGCTGAAGCTGCTGCTGGTCCTGACGGTATGCGACATCAAGGCGGTCGGTCCCGGCGTCTGGAACGGTTGGAAAGGCGAACTGCTCCGCACGTTGTACTATGAGACGGAAGTCGTGCTGGCCGGCGGACACTCGGCCATCGAGCGCAATGTCCGGGTTGCACGGAACCAGCGTGCGCTTGTGGCGGAGCTGGACGACTTCACGCCGGAGGCGCTGGAGGCTTACCTCACGCGGCATTATCCGGCCTACTGGCTCAAGGTCGACCTGCCGCGCAAGGTCAAGCACGCCCGGTTCCTGGCGCGCGCAGAAAGCGACGGCGTGACCACCGCGACAGCGGTCGAAACGGACAGCTTCAAGGGCGTGACGGAGCTGACCATCCTCGCGCCCGACCATCCTCGGCTGCTGGCGATCATCACCGGGGCGTGCGCAGCCGCCGGAGGCAACATCGTCGATGCGCAGATATTCACGACGACCGACGGGCTGGCGCTCGACACGATCTTCATCTCACGCGCGTTCGAGTTCGATGACGATGAGCTGCGGAGGGCCGAGCGCATCGCGCTCGCCATCGAGCGCGCCCTGAAAGGCGAGATCAAGATCGCCGACCTCGTGGCCCAGCGGCGTTCGCCGCCTCCGAGGGACGGCACGTTCATGGTGGCGCCCGAGGTCATCGTCGATAACTCGCTGTCGACGCGCCACACCGTGCTGCAGGTGTCGGGCCTCGACAGGCCAGGCTTGCTCTATGACTTGACGACAGCGATCGGCAAGCTCAACCTCAACATCGCTTCGGCGCACATCGCGACGTTCGGCGAGAAAGCCGTGGACGTGTTCTATGTGGCTGACCTCACCAACGCGAAGGTCGTCACGCCTCAACGGCAGGCAAACATCACGCGAACCCTGCTGGATGTGTTCAGCGCCGACGCCGTGGCCGCCCATGGCAAGGCCTTCACAGCCCAGCGTGCTTGATTTTCAAGGTCGAAGCCCCGATATCGCGTGTAATCCTTCACGACCCAACCACGATTCCGAGAAGAGACGACATTGTCATGAGCGACCCGATGGCCAGCAAGTCCGCCCCAGAGCATGAAGCAGACATTGACGCCGCCGATCTTGCGCCGGCGGATCCGGTCGCCGCGCTGGAAGCCGAGAAGCTGGAGCTCAAGGACAAGCTTCTGCGATCGCTTGCCGATATGGAGAACCTCCGCAGGCGCACCGAGCGCGAGATGGCCGACGCGAAGGCTTACGCCGTGACCAGCTTCGCGCGGGACATGCTCAGCGTGGCCGACAACCTGCGCCGCGCTCTTGAAAGCCTGGGCGCCGACGCCGCGGGATCAGCCGACGCTGCGACCAAGGCCATGATCGAAGGCGTGGAGCTGACCGAACGCGAGCTCGTCAAGACGCTGGACAAACACGGCGTCAAGAAGCTTGAGCCTCTTGGCCAGAAGTTCGACCCCAACATGCATCAAGCCATGTTCGAGGCTCCCGATCCTGCGCATGCGAAGGGCCACGTCGTGGCTGTGATCCAGACGGGCTACGCGATCAACGGGCGCGTCCTGCGGCCCGCGCTTGTCGGGGTCTCTTCCGGCGCGCCGAAGACCGGGGCAGGTGAGGACGCGCAGTCGACGCAGTAAGCCGCGCCCGCTTCGGCAGGCACGGTCAGTATCCTTCCGGCGCAAACGCCTCTAGGTTCCAGACCGGAACCGGGCAGACGGAGACTTCAGCCATGCTATCCACCGACAGCGACATCCTGACCAAGGCGGAGAGCTGGGCGCGCGAGGGCAGGGGCGTGGCGCTGGCGACTGTGACTGAAACCTGGGGCTCTGCGCCGAGGCCTGTCGGCTCTCATCTCGTCATCGATGCCGATGGCAATTTTTTGGGCTCGGTCTCCGGCGGATGCGTCGAGGGCGCAGTCGTCAGCGAAGCGATCGATGTGATCGGCGACGGCAAGCCCCGCATTCTCGAATTTGGCGTGGCTGACGAGACGGCCTGGCAAGTTGGCTTGTCCTGCGGAGGCCGGATCAAGGTTTATGTCGAGAGGATCGTCCGATGATGCGTCGCGCAGTCTGAAGATGAACATCGCTCTTCTCAGCGCACTGAACACCGAGCGTGCCGCGCGCCGCGCGTGCGTCGTCGTAACGGACATCACGGACCACTCGCAGCGTCTGGTGCGCGAGTCGGAGTTGGCCGATGCTGTAGCGACTGTCGAGCCGCTGTCTCCGGCGCTCGTCGAGGCCTTGCGGTCAGGTAAGAGTGGCATGTCCGAAATCGCTGGCCGCAACGTCTTTCTGAATGTGCAGATGCCGCCTGTCAGGCTGATCGTGACCGGGGCGGTGCATATCAGCCAGGCATTGCAGCCGATGGCACGGGAGCTCGACCTCGACATGACCGTGATCGATCCCCGGACGGCGTTTGCCACTCCCGAGCGGTTTCCCGATGTGAGGCTGATCGCCGAATGGCCGGACGAAGCGTTGAAGGCGATTCCGCTGGACCGATACACGGCGTTCGTGGCCCTGACGCATGATCCCAAGATCGACGACCCGGCTTTGGAGGCGGCGCTTCGTTCGGATTGCTTTTATGTGGGGGCGCTCGGCTCACGCAAGACCCATGGGAAGCGCGTGGAGCGGCTGAGCGCGGCAGGGTTCGGGGATGCCGAGATCGGGCGCATCCGGGCACCGATCGGGCTCAACATCGGTGCCGTAAGCCCCGCCGAGATCGCCCTGTCCATCGTTGCGGAAATCGTGTCGGCGCTTCGGGCCGAAAGGGTCGTGGCCAAGGCTGCGCGCACATCATGAAGTTTGGCCCGCTGCCGATCGAGCAGGCGGTCGGGGCGGTCGTTGCGCATGCGCTGCGGCAGGGCGGCATCGTCCTCAAGAAAGGCGTCGTGGTGACTGCGGATCACGTAGCCAGCCTCAGGCGAGCGGGTGTCGGCGAGATCGTCGTCGCGCTTGCGGAGCCTGGCGACGTCGGGGAGAATGAAGCTGCGGAACGTCTCGCGATCGCGGCCGCAGGGCGTGCCGTCAGGGTCGAGGCGCCATTCACCGGCCGCTCGAACCTGTTTTCGGAAGCTGCCGGCGTCCTCATCATAGACCGCGCCAGGATCGACGCTGCGAACTCGGTCAGCGAGGCCATCACCATCGCGACGCTGGCTCCGATGAAAAAAGTCGATGTCGGCGAGATGGTCGCGACGGTCAAGATGATCCCGTTCGCGGTGGCCGGGGCTGATTTGGGACACGCTGTGGAGAGGGCGCAGTCTTCGATCAGTGTGGCGCCTTTCATCGCGCGGCGCATCGGCGTTGTGTCTACGATCCTGCCGGGCCTGAAGCCGAGCGTCATCGACAAGACGCTGTCCACGCTCGACCAAAGGCTGTCCGCCCTCGCTCCATGCAGGCGCACGCACGACATCCGCGTTCCGCATGAGATCGCGCCTCTGCAGGAGGCGCTTCTGGACTGCATCGCGCAAGGCAGCGACTTGCTGATCGTGTTCGGCGCCTCGGCCATCTCGGACCGGCGGGATGTCATTCCCGCAGCGATCGAGGCGGCGGGCGGGCGGGTCGAGCATCTCGGCATGCCGGTCGATCCCGGCAACCTGCTCCTCGTCGGCGACGTCAACGGCGTTCCGGTCATCGGAGCGCCAGGGTGCGCCCGCAGCCCGACCGAGAACGGATTTGACTGGGTGCTGCAGCGGCTGTGCGCCGGCCTTGATGTGACCAGCGCCGACATCCAAGGCATGGGCGTGGGCGGGCTCCTCATGGAGATCATTTCCCGGCCCCAGCCCCGGCTTCCAACGGCTACGCTTGACCCCCCGCCTGTCGCCGCGATCGTGCTCGCCGCTGGCCGCTCGACGCGGATGGGCGCAAACAAGCTCCTCGAGGATCTCGATGGCAAGCCGGTTGTCAGGCATGTCGTCGAAGCCGCCCTGGCGTCGCGCTGCGAAGCGGTCAGCGTCGTGCTCGGCCATCAGGCCGTTGAGGTATCCGCCGCGCTTGAAGGCCTCGATGTCAGGTTCATCCATAATCCGCAATACGCTGATGGCATGTCGACGTCCCTCGCGGCGGGCGTGCAGCAGACGCCGGAGGCGACGATGGCTGTGCTGGTCTGCCTGGGCGACATGCCGCTCGTGACGCCAAACATGATGGATGCTGTCATCGATGGCCTTGCCCGCAACACCGATGCCAAGGCGGTCGTGCCGGTTGCATCGGGCAGGCGCGCCAACCCGGTGCTCATCACGCGCGCGCTGTTCGCCGACGTCGCCAAGTTGTCCGGCGATGTCGGGGCAAAAGCCATCCTGGATCGTGCGGGGCCTGATCTGGTGGAGGTGGCCATCGACGATCCCGCCGTCCTGATCGATGTCGACACCCAAGCGGCGCTAACCGAGGCCCGGTCCTTGATGCGGCGATAGACGGCAGCGTCTCACGCAGCCTTCGGGAACGGCACCGCTCTGGCGAGCATGTCATCAATCTCGGAAGCGAGGACGGGCCGAGAGAAGAAATAGCCCTGCAACTCATGACACCCGACGGCCTGCAGGAAGCGGTGCTGCTCTTGCGTTTCGATGCCTTCGGCGCAGACTGAAAGGCCGAGCGCGCGGCCCAGATGCACGACCGAGTGCAGGAGGATGGCGGATTCGCCTGTGGTCTCCATCGCTTCCAGAAACGATCGGTCGATCTTGATCTTGTCGAAGGAGAACCTCCGAAGGTAGATCAACGACGAATAGCCGGTTCCGAAATCATCCAGCGCGAGGCTGACGCCCTGTTCCCTGAGTTCGGAGATCGCCCGCTCGGCCTTGTCCTCGTCCTCGACGATCATGCCTTCCGTCAGCTCCAGCTCGAGCCTGGACAGGTCGAAGCCCGTCGCCTCCACCGTCTCGATCAGGTCGCGGACAAAGCCCGACTGCTTGAACTGCGCCGCCGAGACATTGACCGCGACCTTGATGCCGCTCCAGCGCCTGCCGTCCAGACAGGCGCGCTTCAGGACCCACTTGCTCAGCGGGACAATCAACCCCCGCTGCTCCGCCAGGGCGATGAAGTCGAGCGGAGGGATGAGGCCCCTGATCGGATGACGCCAACGCACCAGCGCCTCGACGCCCAGGATGCGCAGGCCATCCGCCGAGACCTGTGGCTGATAGTGTAGCTCCAGGTGATCGTTGTTGATGGCGTCGCGCAGCTCCTCCTCGACGAGCTGCTTCATCCTGTTCGTGCTGCTGCCGTCATGCTCGAAAAACCGATGGCGATTGCGCCCGCCGCTCTTGGCCTCATACAGCGCGCTGTCGGCCAATTTGAGCATGCCCTCTGTGTCGAGTTCCCCCACGGGGCCAAGGGCGATGCCGATCGACGCTCCGACGCTCATTTCGCTGTCGCCAAACATGATCGGGCGCGTCAAAGCCTCACGCAGGCGTTCGGCCAGCGCCGTTGCCTCCAGCGTGGTCTCCGTATCGACCTGCACGACCGCGAATTCGTCTCCGCCCAGCCGGGCCACTATGTCCGCACCGCGGACCACGTTTGAAATGCGTTGCGCCACCTGCCGGATCACTTCGTCTCCAGCCTGATGGCCGAGGCTGTCGTTGATGTCCTTGAAGCGGTCAAGGTCGATCATATGCAGCGCCATTCCGGCATGGCCGCGCCGGCAGCGCTCCAGCTCCGCCGCGAACCTTTCATGGAACGTGCGCCTGTTGAGCAAGCCCGACAAATGGTCATGGCTGGCGAGGAGATTGCTCTTCTCCTCTTCCTTCGTCATCTCGCGGCCCAGACGGCGCAGGCGTTCGAACAGGACACCGAAGGCTATCGCGATGGTGATCACGCTGGTCAGCACAATCAACAGCAGGTTGGGCAGCATGTCAGATCCGGGGCGAAAATGGTCCCAGGCCAGATGTCCGATCCTTGTTTCGCCTGCGCCAGTCACCGGGATCGCGAAGGTGCTGTCGCCTGCGGACTGGTGCTGAAACCTGACATTGTCGAGCCCATGCCGCCTGCCGAGATCGGCGATCTTTGCAGCATCCAGCATGCGCGCGGCCACCAGCACCTGCTTGTCGTCAGCCCAAGGCTGCGCCGGATTGAACGGAACGACAGCGGCAAGCGCCAGGCCGCCGCGAACCTGGATCAGGCCGGATGCACCATGGACCTTCTCAAATTCAGGCGAAAGCAGCCGATGTTGCCCGTGGTGCTCGCTCGAAACCCGATTATGGGCGACCCTCGCGACGAGGTGGGCCACGTGGGGCCGGATCGATGCGAATGTCAGCGTTCCAGCCGGCGCACCGCGCGACGATCCCGTGACGACGCCATTGCGCCCGTCGAGCGCGTAAATCTCATCGAAGTTAAAGTAAGTCCAGGCGGCTTCGAGATTCTCGCTGAACGGCTCCTGGCCAGCGTTGCCGCCGAAAATCCCGAACTTGGCCGGGTGGCCCGAGGCGACCATCGCCAGTTCGATCTGCGCCTTCGTCAATTCGCTTTCGACCGCGACCGCCAGGCGGTGCATCTGCTGCCGCGCTGCGGTCTTGTTGGATTCATCCGCCACCTTGATGATCGTGACGGTCATCACGATCATCACGCAGCCAATGATGCTGCCGATCAGCAGCGTGGCTCGCCTGACGAATATGGAGGAACGCGATATGAACGACAAGTTAGCCCGCCAAAATGACCCCGTTCATGTCATGAATGAAAGACTTTAAGATCATGTTGATGCGATTTCAGAGTTTTTTGCGCCATTATGCTGCGTAAGGCCTCATTCCGTTCCGGCGGGACTATTGGCCGATGGCCATCACGGCAAGCTTGACGACGGCTTTTTCCTGGCCGCCGCCCACCCTCGACAACCGCACCGGCGCCGCTTCGGCATGATCGAGGCCCACCGAGACGCGCACATGGCTATCAGTTGGGCAGCGCCCAAGCACGGGATCGAAGGCGATCCAGCCATAGCCTTCGACATAGGCTTCGGCCCAGGCATGACGCGGCGCGGCTTCGCCGAGCCCGGATCGCGATGCGTCGTAGCCTTCCACAAAACGCGCAGGCACGCCAATTTCACGCGCCGAGGCGCAAAAGACATGAGCGAAGTCAATGGCCGTCCCCTTGCGCAGGGCGAACGCTTCAGCGGCCTTGACCGGATGTTCCGGGCCTTCCGCCGCAAAGGTCATCTCGCTGTGCATCCCGTCCATAAGCGCATGCAGCCGCTCGAGTTGATTGCTTCCTGACCGAGCGGTCTTGCGGGCGTGAAGGACAAGGCTCTCGTCAGGCTGCGTGACTTGCGTATGCCTCAGATAGACCTGCGGCGGCAGGTAGTCCTTCGCGCCTCGCACGAAGCCTGTCGTGTCCGCGGTCTCGACAATGCCGTCGATCTTGACGGTCATGCTGTCGAAAGGGCCCTCCGCCTGGAACATGTGGACCCGGTTGCCATGGGTGTCTTCGGTCGACCGCAACCGGCCGTCTATCGACGGCTCGATGCGCCAGGAGACCACGACCTGCCCCTCATGGTCTCGCGGCATCACCCGAAGCACCTGCAGCAACGAGCGCACGGGCGTTTCATAGGTGTAGACAGTCTCGTGGGAAATCCTGATCCGCAACGCCTTGAGCCTCGAGCCAATTCTTACAGAAGGTACTGTTCGGAGACGGTCGCGCCAAGCTGGTTGTTGTCGTTGATGAAGTCAGTGATGAACTCATGCAGGCCGTTCTCGTATATTTCGCCGATCTTGCGGTTCGACAGCGTGCTCAACGTCTTGCGCGCCATGCGCTGCGAGGCGCCCTGCCGGCTGTATGCGTCGCCGATCGCATCGAGGAAACGGCTGATGTTCTCGTAGCAGCTGGCCAGCGATCGCGGCATCTGGCGGTTGAAGATCAACAGGTCCGCCACGAGCCATGGCTTGATCGATTCCCTGTAGACCCAATGATACGCTGTCAGGGCGGACACTTCCCGCAGGATCGTCGTCCACTGGAAATAGTCGAGCGACCCGCCGACGCGTTCGGTTTCCGGCAGAAGCACGTGATATTTGACGTCAAGGATGCGCGCGGTGTTGTCAGCGCGCTCAACATAGACGCCCAACCGCGAGAACCAGTAGGCGTCCGACCGCAGCATGGTGCGGTAGGCGGAGCCATCGAAGGTCAGCGACAGGGATTTGACGAACTCGATGAAGCGCACGTAGTCGTCGCGCGACAGCATCTTGCCATCGTATTTCTTCAACTCCAGCCACGCCCCGTTGAGTGCATCCCACATCTCAGATGTGAGCGCCGTTCGGACGGCACGGGCATTGGAGCGGGCCATTTCGATGCAATTGCTGATCGACGATGGGTTGTCGGCGCTGAAGCACAGGAAATGATGGACATTGGCCTCGTTCGCCAACGCATGGTGCTGCGGAAAGATCTCGCCGCACCCGGCGGTCTTGACGGCGCTGATCCATTCAGACGCCGCGCCGCCATAACTTGACGGCAAATTCGAAAGGCGCGTCGTCGCCTCAAGGATCCGCGCGAGATACTCGGCGCGCTCGACATAGCGCGAAACCCAGTAAAGGCTGTCGGCTGTGCGGGAAAGCATGCTCAGTTGCTCCCCTGCTGCTGCGACTGGCTGGCGGAAGGCGGCGCTGCGGGAGACGAGCTCGTCGGCCCCGAACCCGTCTCATCGAGCACCCAGGTGTCCTTCGTGCCGCCTCCCTGGCTTGAGTTGACCACCAGCGAGCCATCCTTCAACGCCACGCGGGTCAGGCCGCCGGGGACGCACCGTATCCCGTCCGAGCCGGTCAACACGAAGGGCCTGAGGTCGACATGCCGCGGAGCCACTCCGGACGCCACGAAAGTCGGGCAGGTGGACAGGGCCAGGGTGGGCTGGGCGATGAATCCTTCGGGCTCATGCTTCAGCTTCTTGCGGAATGTCTCTATCTGCGCTTTCGAGGCATGGGGTCCCACAAGCATGCCATAGCCGCCAGAGCCGTTGACCTCCTTCACGACCAGTTCCTCGAGATTGTCGAGCACGTACTTCAACGCTTCAGGCTCGCGGCAACGATGGGTCGGCACGTTCTTCAGGATGGGCTCCTCGCCCGTGTAGAACTTCACGATGTCGGGCATGTAGCTGTAGACGGCCTTGTCATCGGAGACGCCGGTGCCGACGGCGTTGGTCAACGTGACGTTGCCGGCCTTGTAGGCGCTGATCAGGCCCGGCACGCCGAGCACTGAATCGGCGCGGAAGGCGAGGGGGTCGATGTAGTCGTCGTCGATCCGGCGATAGATGACGTCGACGCGTTTCGGACCTTGCGTCGTCCGCATGTAGACGACCTCGTCACGGACGAACAGGTCGGAGCCTTCCACCAGTTCGATGCCGAGCTTATCGGCCAGGAAGGAGTGCTCGTAGAATGCCGAGTTGAACTGCCCCGGCGTCAGCAGCACGACGTTCGGGTCCTTCGTCGAGGCGTTAGGGGCAAGCGACCGGAGGGTCGCCAGCAAGGCGTCCGGATAGTTTTCGACGGGCGCGACGCGGTGCTGCGCAAAGAGTTCGGGAAACAGGCGCAGCATGACCTCCCTGTTCTCCAGCATGTAGGACACGCCTGAGGGAGTTCGCGCATTGTCTTCGAGAACATAGAAATTGTCTGCGTCCACGCGCACGATGTCGATGCCGGCGATGTGGACGTACAAGTCGTGCGGGACGCTCTGCCCGATCATCTGGAGGCAGTACCCGGCATTGCGATAGACAAGGTCCTCAGGAATGATTCCGGCCTTCAGGCATTCCTTGGGCCCATAGATGTCCTTCAGGAACATGTTCAGCGCGGTCACCCGCTGGCGCAGCCCGCGGTCAAGCACGGACCATTCCGGACCGGTGATCACGCGCGGGATGATGTCGAACGGGATCAGCCTTTCGGTGGACTGTTCGTCACCGTAGACCGCGAAGGTGATGCCGATGCGGCGGAAGAACACATCGGCCTGGCTGCGCCGCGTGGCGAACTCTCCAGGAGGGGTGGATTTCAGCCAGTCTTCAAGCTTTGCGTAGGCCTCACGGGTCGCCCCATCGAACCCGCTCATTTCATCGAATGCAGCCATAACGGCGTTTCAACCCTCAAACACTTCGGCTTCTTGCACAGCTTCCTGCGCGGCCTGTTGCAACTGCAACTGTGACAGGCAAAAACCACGCCAGCAAGGGCCAAGTGCTGCCGGACAAAAGCGGGTGGACGCGGCTTCATCCCGTTGCGCGAGGGCCGCCAGCTAAAGCGCTCCGCTGCGGCCATCTTGGCGCTGGGCGCGGTCCATGCGACGGTCCCGCCACCTCAGCCGCCAGGAAATCGCATGCGCCCCACCCATGACACCACGTCGAAGCTGATCACGTTCCTCTATTACGCTGACCTGGAGCGCGCGATGGCGTTCTATGGCGACGTGCTTGGCTTGAAGCTCACCATCGACCAGGGCTGATCGAAAATCTACGAGGTGACGGCGAACGGCTATGTCGGCCTGGTCGACGAAGCGCACGGCAGCCACAAGGCGCACCCGGTCAAGCCCGTCCAGATCTGCCTGCGCGTCGGGGACGTCGATGCGTGGTGCGCCTATCTGCAGGGCCGTGGCGTCGAGATCATGAAGGGTCCGAAGGACGTGCCTGCGCTTGGCATCCGTGTGATCGTCTTCAACGATCCGGAGGGCTATCAGGTCGAGGTCCAGTCCCTGCTGACGGATGCGCGCCCTGGCTCGTAAGCAGCCGACGGACCTGCACTGCCGCGGTGGATCAAGGTCGCCGATTCAGGGACGCCCGGCGCTGCCGTCACTTAGCCTTGATTGACGGGCAGCCTCACTGACGATCATGCCAGATGATCGTCCGGGGTCTGAGCGACGCCGTCTAAGAGCACTATCGGCAGCCGCCTTCGACGTCTCCGGACCAACAAGCACGGGAGCGAAGCTTGGCCATGACGCAGATCGCATCGAACGCCGCAGGCGACTCAGGCAATAAATCGAAGTTGTCGCACGACTACGTCCACGAGGCTCTGGCGGTCCGGCAGATCGGCGTGGCCGACCTGTTTGACGCGCTCCGGAAAGGCTGGGCCGACTTCATGGCCAAGCCGAGCCACATCATCTTTTTGGGATTGATCTATCCTGTCGCCGGCCTGCTGCTGGCTCAACTCAGCGTCAGCAACAATGTCCTGCCGCTGCTGTTTCCGCTGCTGGCCGGCTTTGCGCTGATCGGCCCATTTGCGGGGCTGGGTCTGTACGAGATCAGCCGCCGTCGCGAACTCGGCCTCGACACCAGTTGGCGCCATGCTCTCGACGTGTTCGACGCACGGTCGATACGCTCCATCCTGATGCTCGGCTTGATGTTGTTCGTGCTGTTCGGCATCTGGCTGTGGGCCGCCATGGCCATCTTCGGCTGGGCCTTCCGCGGCGAGGATCCAGGCAGCATCAGCGCCTTCATCACCAGCGTCACCACCACGGCGGACGGCGTCAGGCTGATCGTGGTCGGCCATGTCGTGGGACTCGCCTTCGCGATCGTCGCGCTCATGCTCAGCGCAGTGTCGTTCCCACTGCTGCTCGACAAACACACGGACGTCGGGGTCGCGGTGGCCACATCGACGCGCGCGGTGCTGAAGAACCCGGTCACCATGTCGATCTGGGGCGGCATCATCGCCTTGGCGCTTGGGGTCGGCGCGCTCTCGGCCTTTATCGGCCTGGCGATCTTCATCCCCGTGCTCGCTCACGCGTCGTGGCACCTGTACCGCAGGATCACAGCGGCCTGAGGAGGCGTGGTGCCGGCGGAGAGGATTGAACTCCCGACCTTCGGTTTACAAAACCGCTGCACTACCGCTGTGCTACGCCGGCAACTGGACGGGTGATTACCTGCGTTGCTGCTCAGTTGCAACCCATGACGACTGAGTATCGGGCACGCAAACAATGAAAAACCCCGCCATTGCTGGCGGGGTCGAGTCTGCTTCCGGATTTTCTTGTTATCAGCGAACCGGCGCTACGCTGCCGACGTCACGGTGCGCTCACTGCACGGTGTCGAGGTCGCGGTCCTTGGTCTCCTTGACGAACAGGATGCCGATGACGAACGTCATGAGGGCGAAGCCGACGGGATACCAAAGGCCGGAGTAGATGTCCCCCGTCGACGCCACGATGGCGAACGATGTGGCGGGCAGCAGGCCGCCGAACCAGCCGTTGCCGATGTGGTAGGGCAGGGACATGGCGGTGTAGCGGATGCGCGTCGGGAAGAACTCCACCAGCGCAGCGGCGATCGGGCCGTACACCATGGTCACATAGATCACCATCAGCGTCAGGAGGGCGATGATCGACAAGGCCTGGGGATTGGCGAGGGCTGAGAAGAAGCCATCGACCTTCACCTTGCCGGCATCGTTCGCGGCTGGATAACCGGCCTTCACGGCTTCCGCCGTCAGGGCTGGGCCGAACGCTGCGACGGTCGTGAACGGCACTTCGACGTTATTGATCGTCACCTTCATGGCCGAGCCGGCCGGCGCTGGCACGAGGCTGTATTTGAACGCCTGCTGCGAGAGGGCGCGGCGCGCCACGTCGCATGGTTCGGTGAACTGGCGGATGCCGACAGGATCGAACAACGAGCCGCATTTCGCAGGGTCGGCCGCGACGTTGATCGTGACCGACGAGAGGGCCTTGTCATAGGCCGGGTTGGCGGCCTTGGTCAGAGCGCCGAAGATCGGGAAGTAGGTCAGGGCCGCGATCAGGCAGCCTGCAAGGATCACCGGCTTGCGGCCGATCTTGTCCGACAGCGAGCCGAAGACGATGAAGCCGCCGGTTCCGAGGATGAGGGACCATGCGATCAGCACATTCGCCGTCAGAAGGTCGATCTTGAGGATCGCCTGAAGGAAGAACAGCGCGTAGAACTGCCCGGTGTACCAGACCACAGCCTGCCCGACGACCAGGCCGAACAGCGCGATGATCACGACTTTGGCGTTCTTCCACTGGCCGAAGGCTTCCGACAGCGGGGCCTTCGAGTGCGTGCCTTCGTCCTTCATCTTCAGGAATGCCGGTGATTCCTGCATCTGGAGACGGATCCATACGGAAATCGCAAGCAGCAAGATCGAGCCCAGGAACGGGATGCGCCATCCGCCCTTCAGGCCGAGGAAGATCGGCAGGTCGGTCTGGAAATTGGCTTCGCCCATCTGCAGGCGCAGGCCCACGATGACGAACAGCGACAGCAGCAGCCCGAGCGTGGCCGTCGTCTGGATCCATGACGTATAGAAGCCGCGGCGGCCGACCGGAGCGTGCTCCGCGACGTAGACTGCAGCGCCGCCATATTCACCTCCGAGCGCCAGGCCCTGCAGCATGCGGAGCGCGATGAGCGCGACAGGCGCGATCCAGCCGATCTGGGCATAGGACGGCAGCAATCCGACCAGGAAGGTCGATGCGCCCATGATCACGATGGTGACGAGGAAGGTGTACTTGCGGCCGACAAGGTCGCCGAGGCGGCCGAATACGAGCGCTCCGAAAGGACGCACCAGGAAGCCGGCCGCGAAGGCTAGCAGCGCAAAGATGTTGCGGGTGTTGACGTCGAACGCTGAGAAGAACTGCGCTCCGATGATGGCGGCCAGCGAGCCATACAGATAGAAGTCGTACCACTCGAAAATCGTGCCGAGCGAAGATGCGAAAATCACTTTCTTTTCGCCGCCGGTCATCGGGCGCGGCTGTTTCGCCGTCCCGGCTATCGCCATGGTCATGGCCTGTCTCCTTGTTGTTGTCCTCCGGAAACCGCTGACTGGCATTTTTGAGCGTGAGGGAGCATCGCTTGACGACGCTAAACCCATTATGCTGCCTATTCAGAATCCGTTGCCTGAACAACTAAACCTCGATGTTATTTGAGAGAACATACCAAATCGTCGTGTGACTTACGGCGTACGACGAAGGCAGTAGGTAACTGTACCAAGCACAGAGCGGCTCTGGTCTGGCCTGGTTCACCGAAGCGGCGCGATTTGCGACCTGCCCGCGATGACAGGGGCGGCGCCAAAGGGCGCTTTCGTAGGGACTCGCCGCGCCACTCATGATTTGTTAACGTCGTCGCCACCGGCAAAGGAAGTTTCAGGAGAACGCCATGAAGCGTGCATTCCGGCTGGCCGTCAGCCTTCTAGCGATCGCGATCTGCGGCGCCGCGACACCTGCAACCGCAGGGGGGAACGGAAGGGCGATGCATTCCGCATATGGGAAGCCACCAATCGCCGGGGGCCTGCATGTCGGCCAACGCCGGCGCCACGGCTTTGGCCATCGGGGCATGCGGCCGGCATTCAAGTTCGCAGGCTATGGCCATGCCGCTCTGCACCGGCACAACCAGATCATCGTGATCAACAATCGCGTCGTCGTCGAGACGCCGAAGGTGTCCGCCGCGCCGTCGGTCGCTGACCTGCCGGTGGTTGTCGGCATCCGGCGTCCGCCCGTGTCCGATCCGGTCATCCATCAACTCGAGCGCAGCTTCAATCCGGTTGGAAGCCATTCCCGCCATCATCACGGCAATGGCTGGCACGGCGAGCAGGCCCAGCGACAGAGCCTGCCGCGTCAGGCTCGATGGGCTGAAAGTCCAAAAGTAGAAAGCGGCGCCAGGATCATCATCGTCCGCGGGCGATGAGCCTGGAGATGTCAGGTGCGGCCCAGGCGCAGGTTGGCCGAGTACAGCGCGATCGCCGTCGCATTCGACACATTCAGGCTCTTGATCGCACCGGGCATGTCGAGGCGGGCCACGGCGTCGCACAGTCCCTGCGTGCGTTGACGCAGTCCCTTGCCTTCCGCGCCCATGACAAGGGCGAGGGGGCGGGTGAGCCTGACCTCCTCGAAACTGGCGGCAGCTTCGGAGTCAAAGCCCACCCGCATGTATCCGGCGTCCTTCAATTTGAGGAGCGCGTCGCCGAGATTGCGCACGCCGATGATCGGCACATGCTCGAGCGCCCCTGAGGCGCTCTTGGCCAGCACGCCTGTCGCGTCGGGCGAGTGGCGGACGGTGACGATGACGGCATCGACGCCAAAGGCCGCTGCAGAGCGGAGCATAGCGCCGACGTTATGCGGGTCGGTGATCTGATCGAGGACAAGCACGAGCGCGTCCTGGCCCAATTCGTCCAGCTCAGGCGCCTCAAGGGGCTCGCATTCGAGATAAAGTCCCTGATGCACGGCGTCAGGCGTCAGCAGCCGGTCGATTTCGCCAGGGCGCACGATCTCGACCGGACATGGAGGCTCGCCGACCTCCTCGCGCATGCGGATCATCGCGTTTTCGGTCGCCATCAACCGTCGGTGGACACGTGCGGGATTGCGGAGAGCCTCCGCCACGGGATGCCAGCCATAAAGCACGGTCACGTCGAGCGGCATGGGCGGCCGCGTGCCCCGGCCGGATCCGCCTGGCCTGCGCGGGCCGCGGCCGCCGGGACCGCCGGCGCGCCCGCCGCCGGAGCGGTCCGGCCTTTTTGAAGATGGCCTGCTGAAACCCGAAGGCCTGTCGCCGTCGCTCATGATGCCATTCCAGACGCCCGATGCAGTTGGCAGGCGTAAACGAAGCCTGCATTTTCAGAGCGGGGTTATGGACCACCGCGATGTCTCGCGCCATCCCCCGGATGCAGCACAATAAAGCGCTGCGTGCCGTTCTTTGGGTTGACATGCGCCGCTCGCCGCCCGTAAAACGCGGCGCTCCCGGCTTCGGTCGGTTGGTGCGCGGCGACGCTTCTGCATCGTTTTGCCCAAGTGGGGGAATGTCCCGAGCGGCAAAGGGGGCGGACTGTAAATCCGCTGGCTAAGCCTTCGCAGGTTCGAGTCCTGCTTCCCCCACCACCACTGCCCGAAGCCGGATCAAGGTGGCATACTGGCCGATTTTTGACTTGCGCGGCACAGGCAAATCTGGTCCTCAATGGACTATGCGGGTGTAGCTCAATGGTAGAGCAGCAGCCTTCCAAGCTGAATACGAGGGTTCGATTCCCTCCACCCGCTCCATTCCCTCCTGTCATTCACCGAGTTTTACGCTGATCATCCCCTTTCGAACCTTGATTAATTCGATATCAAACGATATAGTTTGATATCGAATTACAAGGAGGCTCAGATGGGCATTTCACGACGCAACGTGTTGTATTCAGTGGGCGGCGCGGCGGTCGCGCTGGCGGGGGCAGGGGGCCTGTTCGCAGCGACGCGGACGCCGAGCCGTGCGGTGAAGGCATGGAGCGATATCGAAACCGCACCGCCGGCGGATGTCAGGCTGGATGCTTTCCGCCACGCGATCCTCGCGCCGAACCCTCACAACCGGCAGCCTTGGCAAATCAGGCTGACAGGAGCGGACCGGGCGATCCTGACATGCGACCTGGAACGGAGGCTGCCGCAGACAGACCCGTTGGACCGGCAGATCGTGATCGGCTTTGGCTGCTTTCTCGAGCTTGCCGCCATCGCGGCCGCGGAGCGCGGCTTCCGTCTGGAGGTCGCCCCGTTTCCATTGGGGTCGCCATCGGGCAGGCTCGACGGCAAGCCCATCGCAGAGTTGCGCTTCGTCATCGATCCACGGATCGCGAAGGATCCCTTGTTCGGATTCATACCGTTGCGGCGATCAAACAAGCGGCCGTTCAATCTGGCCCGGCCTGCGAGCCGGGAAGCGCTGGCATCGCTCGCGGACATCTCTGGCAAGCCAGTCTCAATCAAGGTCAGCGACGATCGCGATCTGGTATCCTCGTTGCGCGCCTTGACGTGGGACGCGTGGCTGGTGGAGTTGAACACCGCCCGCGCATGGCAGGAGACCATCGATCTGATGCGCATCGGCAAGTCGGAGATCGAGGCCAATCCGGACGGCGTATCCCTCAGCGGGGCGTTCCTCGAAGCATTGGCGCTGACTGGGCAACTGTCCCGGCAGCAGATGGCAAGCCCGGGCAGCACAGCGCACCAGACCGCGATCGACCGTTATCAGCCGACGATGGCGAGCGGGATGGCCTATGCCTGGGTCACGACGGACGGCAACACGCGCCTGGAGCAACTCGAGGCGGGCCGCGCCTGGGCGCGCATCAATCTCGAGGCTACAAGGCACGGTCTCGGCTTTCATCCTGTCAGCCAGGCCTTGCAGGAATTTCCGGAGATGGCGGCGCAGTTCGGGAAGCTCCATGAATTGCTTGGGGCCTCGGACGGCCGGCGCATACAAATGCTGGCGCGCCTGGGATATGGAGGTATTGTAGCTCAGACGCCGCGTTGGCCGCTTCAGAGCAAGCTTGTGGGAGCCTAGTGCCGGATCCAGTCGCATTCCGCGTGATGAACGAGATCGGAATCATCGATCAGCTTGGCACGACCATGTTCGAGCGGGCGATGCCGGATGGGCTGACGCTGCCGCAGTTCATCGTGCTGAACCATTTCGTACGCCTGGGCGGGGAGCGGACGCCGAACGCGCTCGCGGACGCCATGCAGGTCACGAGGGCGACGATGACGAGCACGCTGCAGCGGCTGGCGGCGAAAGGCTTCATCAGCGCCACGCCCGACGCGCATGACGGCCGGTCAAAGCGGATCGCCATCACAGCGCTCGGGACAGAAGCGCGGAATAGGGCGATCCAAGCGATCTCGCATGATTTGTCTGCCATGCATGAGGATATTGGCACTGCCGCGTTCGAGGCAGCCCTGCCTTTTCTCGTCCAGTTGCGCATCTTTCTGGATAAGCGCCGTAACCTGGGCTGACCCCAACTTGCTCTTGACCAAAATGGCCTTGCGCGGCATATGACTGCGAAGCTCTGCAGGGGCTTAGCTCAGTCGGTTAGAGCGACGGTCTCCAAAACCGTAGGTCGAGAGTTCGAATCCCTCAGCCCCTGCCAGCCTGCTTTCCCGTTCGCCTGCCGTCTCAATGGATTGACGTCGGCTCAATTTCGGGTAAACGAAGCGCCGCATCCCGATGATGTGTTGCGACGGCGCGGTTATCCCGCGCCGCCGATGTTTCCGGGAGATGAAAACGATTCAACGAGGCCGCTATCGGGCGTCATGCTCTTGGGCGGGGGAACGATGGCTAAAAGCAGTCCCTTCGAGTTTTTGCAGCAGGTCCGGTCCGAAGCCTCCAAGGTGACGTGGCCCACCCGTAAGGAAACCATGATCACCACCGGCATGGTGCTGTTGATGATCGTGGTCGCAAGCTTGTTCTTCCTATTCACCGACACCGTGATCCGCTGGGTGCTCGCGTTTGTGCTCGGCGTTGGCCGCTGAGACTGATTGAGGGTTCAAGACACCATGGCCAAGCGCTGGTACATCGTCCACGCCTATTCCAACTTCGAGAACAAGGTGCGCGATTCGATCCTTGCCCAGGCGAAGGAGCGGAGCCTCACGTCACTGTTCGATGAGGTGATGGTGCCGACCGAAAAGGTCATGGAGGTGCGTCGGGGGCGCAAGTTCGAGACCGACCGCAAGTTTTTTCCCGGATACGTGCTGGTCAAGTGTAACCTCACCGACGAGGTCTATCACCTGATCAAGAACACGCCGAAGGTCACAGGTTTCCTCGGCGCCGATAAATCCAAGCCGCAGCCGATTCCGGACGCGGAGGCTGAGCGCATCAAGGGCCAGGTCCAGGATGGCGTCGATCGGCCCAAGCCCACGATCATGTTCGAGGTCGGCGAGCAGGTCCGCGTTTCCGATGGGCCGTTCGCGTCGTTTAACGGCGTGGTCGAGGATGTCGATCACCCGCGCGCCCGCCTCAAGGTGGCGGTTTCGATCTTCGGCCGGGCGACCCCGGTCGAACTGGAATACAGTCAGGTGGAGAAGCTCTGACTTTATAGGGCGGTCGGCAATGGGCGGTGGGCGGTCGTTTCGATCGTCCTCCGGCTCCTGCCGACGGCCCGATCAACCCGCGGGAGGCATGCCGGTTTGCCGCCGGAACTCCATGCCGCACCGCGACCATCTGAACGGCCGGATCATCGCATGGCAGCGAGGCGTCGGCCTCATTGGAGATGAGCCATGGCAAAGAAGATTTCAGGCTACATCAAACTGCAGGTTCCGGCAGGCGCCGCGAACCCATCCCCGCCCATCGGTCCGGCGTTGGGCCAGCGCGGCCTCAACATCATGGAATTCTGCAAGGCCTTCAACGCGAAGACCGCGCAGATCGACAAGGGCACGCCTATTCCGGTGGTCATCACCGCCTATCAGGACCGCTCGTTCACGTTCGAGATGCGCCAGCCGCCTGTGTCCTTCTTCCTGAAGAAAGCCGCCGGCCTGAAGATCGGCAAGAAGCCTGCTTCCGGCTCCAAGACGCCGGGCAAGGGCGCCGCCGCCGGCAAGATCACGGAGGCTCAGCTTGTCGAGATCGCCGAAAAGAAGATGGTCGACCTCAACTGTTCGTCGGTCGACAGCGCCGTTTCCATGATCCGCGGTTCCGCGCGGGCCATGGGCCTTGAAATCGTCGGTTGAGGAGGCAAGCCATGAGCAAGATTGCAAAGCGCGTCGCCGCAACCCGTGAGGGCGTGAGCCGCACCAAGCTGGTCGCCATCGACGAGGCCGTGAAGATGGTCAAGGAACGCGCTACGGCGAAGTTCGACGAAACCATCGAAATCTCGATGAACCTCGGCGTGGATCCACGCCACGCGGACCAGATGGTCCGCGGCGTCTGCAACCTGCCGAACGGATCGGGCCGCACCTTGCGCGTCGCCGTTTTCGCAAGGGGCGCAAAGGCCGAGGAAGCAACGAAGGCAGGTGCCGACATCGTCGGAGCTGAAGACCTGTTCGAGATCGTCAACTCGGGCAAGATCGACTTCGACCGCTGCATCGCGACGCCTGACATGATGCCGCTGGTCGGCCGTCTCGGCAAGGTCCTGGGCCCGCGCGGCCTGATGCCGAACCCGAAGGTCGGAACGGTTTCGATGGACGTCGTCACTGCGGTGAAGGCCGCCAAGGGCGGTTCGGTCGAATTCCGCGTCGAGAAGGCCGGCATCGTGCATGCCGCCGTCGGGAAGGCGTCGTTCGATGCCGACAAGCTGGTGGGCAACATCAAGGCCTTCACCGATGCAGTCGCCAAGGCCAAGCCCGCCGGCGCGAAGGGCACATATATCCAGCGCGTCGCGATCTCGTCGACCATGGGCCCTGGCGTCAAGGTCGATCCAGCCACGGTCTGACCAGATCCGCATGCCGACAGCATCGCCCCGCATCGCAAGATGCGGGGCTTTTTCATGGACGTTTTTCATGAACGTCGGCCGGGTTCGTGCGCAACGCTCAATTAAAGCTGGCCGTCGCCAGCATGGTTTGGCGATGCGCGACGGCTTGGCGAAGCATTGCGACTGGATCAGGCCGGTCGTCTTTTCCAGGCGACAATCCGTTTTTGCGAGGAACCCACATGGCTGACCATGAATCGGCTCGACGCCCCGTCACCATCGTCACCGGCGCGTCTTCCGGGATCGGAAAGGAAATCGCCCGTCTCGCGTCGCATCATGACGAGGTGCTGCTTGTGGCCCGGAGCGGGCAGGAACTCGATAAGTTGGCAGGCGACATCAGGCTGCAGGGCGGACGCGCGCACGTTCTGGCCTGCGACCTGACGGAGCCCGGCGCGGTCGACGCCATTGTGGCGCATCTGGCCGACAAGGGCCTGCGCTGCGAGCGGCTCGTGAACAACGCCGGCTTCGGACTCGTCGGCGAGGCGCACACGCTCGACGCTGCCTCGCAGCTGTCCAGCGTCGATCTCAATGTCCGGAGCCTCACCGAACTCACTCTCGCTCTGCTGCCCGGGATGATCGAGCGCAGGTCAGGCGGCATCCTCAACGTCGCTTCGGTTGCAGCTTTCCTCCCGGGGCCCGGCATGGCGGTGTATTACGCCACCAAGGCATATGTGCAGTCATTCTCGGCCGGCTTATGGGCCGAGGCGCGCAATCACGGCGTGACGGTGACGTGCCTGTGTCCCGGCCCGGTCAACACAGGCTTTCTGTCGCGCGCGACCGCCGGCCGGCGCCTGTCCGAGGCCACGCCTTTCCATCTCGACGCGGCTGCCGTCGCAAAGGCCGGATGGTCGGGGTTCATGAACGGCCGGCTCACGGTGATTCCCGGCGCGCTTAACTGGTGGATGACCGCAATTGCGCGATTTGCTCCGCAGCGCTGGCTTGCATTGGCCGTGCATCGTCGCCAATTGGGCAGGACGGGGTCTGCCGCCGGACAGTCATGATGCAATTGCGTCAATCGGATCATGTTTTCGCGACCTGCGCGCATTCGGCGCTTGGCAAAGTGGGCATCGTTGGTTAAACGGGCTCAATCCATAGCGTCGTTCGGAAACGATCGGCGCGGATGCAGGCGGCATGCCGCCTGCTGACAGGGTCAACGGACGAAGGGGCGACCTTTCGAACGGTGGCCCGTTGTCCTGTCCGAGACTGCTGGCGCTGCGCAAGCGGCTTAATCAATCAAGGCCAGGATTTGGCCTTTTGGCCTGCATAGACGGGTGAGAACGGATTTTTCGGGGCTGTAAGCCCCTTGTGTCGGTTCGAACCATCGCCTGATCCGCTTTCTCGCGGGTTCAGGGGGCAGGGCGTTGAGCGTCGTTTCGCGGAAACGTCGCAGCAAACGCTGTGGCATATTCGTGGCGCGGCTAACTTGAGCCGGCGGGATTACCCGCCAAACCGGAGAGAGCCCAAGTGGATCGTTCGCAAAAACGCGAAGCCGTTGCGGAACTGAACGAGGTCTTCAAGACCAACGCAGTTGTCGTGGTGGCCCACTACGCAGGCCTGACCGTTGCCGACATGCAGAAGCTCCGTCGCGAGATGGGCAATGCTGGCGGCACCGTTAAGGTCGCGAAGAACCGCCTGGCCAAAATCGCTCTCGAAGGCACGGATGCAGCCTCGATCGGGGTCCTTCTGAAGGGTCCAACCTTGTTGGCCTACAGCAAGGATCCGGTGTCTGCTCCGAAGGTCGCCGTCAGTTTCGCCAAGACCAATGACAAGCTTGTCATCCTTGGCGGGGCCATGGGCGCGACCGCCCTGAATGTGGACAGCGTCAAGGCACTCGCCACGATGCCGTCCCTCGATGAACTGCGCGCCAAAATCGTCGGGTTGCTGGTTGCACCCGCGACGAAGATCGCACAGCTCTCGACCGCACCTGCCGCGAAGCTGGCGCGTGTTTTCGGGGCATATGCCACAAAAGACGAAGCGGCCTGAGGCCTACCTGAACCTGAACAATCGTTCGAATTGACACATGAAGGAAGAGTGACATGGCTGATCTGGCGAAAATCGTCGACACGCTGTCGAGCCTGACCGTCCTCGAGGCGGCTGATCTCGCGAAGATGCTTGAAGAAAAGTGGGGCGTATCTGCCGCTGCGGCCGTCGCCGTCGCCGCAGGTCCCGCAGCGGGCGGCGCTGCCGCAGCCGCCGTCGAAGAGCAGACCGAATTCACGGTCATGCTTGCAGCCGTCGGCGACAAGAAGATCGAGGTCATCAAGGAAGTCCGCGCCATCACCGGCCTGGGCCTCAAGGAAGCCAAGGATCTGGTCGAAGCCGCGCCGAAGGCCGTCAAGGAGGCCGTCAGCAAGGACGAAGCCGAGAAGATCAAGAAGACCCTGGAAGCTGTCGGCGCCAAGGTCGAGCTCAAGTGAGCCAGTCCGGCTGATGCCGGAGTTCTGCAATCGTTGCGTAACGGCCCTGGGGTGAATCCCCCGGGGCCTTTGCGGCGTTGATGGTCATGATCGTCATCGGCCGCACAGGACCACTGAACTTTCAGGCATACGGCGAATGAGAAGCCGGACATCTGACCTCAAAGCCGATGGGCTTTCAGGTCAGCTGTTATCGAAAAGCGAGGAACCACATGGCCAACACGCTCCAGGGTCGCAGGCGCATCCGCAAGTTCTTCGGCAAGATCAGGGAAGTCATCCAGATGCCGAACCTCATCGAGGTTCAGAAGGCGTCATATGACCAGTTCCTGCTTGTCGACGAACCCAAGGGCGGTCGCCCCGACGAGGGTCTGCAGTCCGTCTTCAGGTCGGTGTTTCCGATCTCGGACTTCTCTGGCGCGTCGATGCTGGAATTCGTGAAGTACACCTTCGAAGCGCCGAAGTTCGACGTGGACGAGTGCCGCCAGAGGGGCATCACGTTCGCCGCGCCGCTCAAGGTCACGCTGCGCCTGATCGTGTTCGACATCGACCCCGACACGCAGGCGAAGTCCATCAAGGACATCAAGGAGCAGGAAGTCTACATGGGCGACATGCCGCTCATGACGGACAACGGCACCTTCATCGTGAACGGCACCGAGCGTGTGATCGTCTCGCAGATGCACAGGTCGCCGGGCGTGTTCTTCGACCATGACAAGGGTAAGACTCATTCGTCGGGCAAGCTGCTTTTCGCGGCGCGCATCATCCCCTATCGCGGCTCGTGGCTCGACATCGAGTTCGACGCCAAGGACGTGGTGCACGCCCGCATCGACCGGAAGCGCAAGCTGCCCGTGACGTCGCTGTTCTACGCGCTCGGCATGGATGGCGAGGAGATCCTGAACCATTTCTATGGCCGGGTCGTCTATCAGCGCCACAAGGACGCCTGGCGCGTCCCGTTCGAGGCTGAGCGGATGAAGGGCTACAAGGCAACGGTCGAACTGATCAACGCCGACACGGGCGAGGTCGTCGTCGAGGTGGGCAAGAAGCTTGTCGCACGCCAGGCGCGCCTGCTCGCGGAGAAAGGCCTGAAGTTCCTGCGCGCCATCGATGAGGACATCATCAGCCAGTACGCCGCCGAGGACATGGTCAACGCCCAGACTGGCGAGATCTACGCTGAGGCGGGCGACGAAATTTCGGAGAAGCTGCTGAAGTCGCTGACGGAGGCCGGCTTCGATGAAGTGCCGGTGCTCGACATCGACCACATGACCATCGGGCCATACATCCGCAACACGCTCAACGTCGACAAGAACTCCTCGCGGGAAGAGGCGCTGTTCGACATCTACCGCGTGATGCGCCCCGGCGAGCCGCCGACGGTCGAGTCGGCGCAGAACATGTTCCAGTCGTTGTTCTTCGACTCCGAACGGTACGATCTCTCGGCCGTGGGCCGCGTGAAGATGAACATGCGCCTTGACCTCGACGCCGAGGACACGGTGCGCATCCTGCGCAAGGCCGACATCCTCGCGGTCGCCAAGGCTTTGGTCGACCTGCGCGACGGCAAGGGCGAGATCGACGACATCGATCACCTTGGCAATCGCCGCGTGCGTTCGGTCGGCGAATTGATGGAGAATCAATATCGCCTGGGCCTGCTGCGGATGGAGCGCGCCATCAAGGAGCGCATGTCGAGCGTCGACATCGACACCGTGATGCCGCAGGACCTGATCAACGCCAAGCCGGCAGCGGCCGCTGTGCGCGAGTTCTTCGGCTCGTCGCAGCTTTCGCAGTTCATGGACCAGACGAATCCTTTGTCGGAAGTCACTCACAAGCGTCGTCTTTCGGCGCTTGGACCAGGCGGCTTGACCCGCGAGCGCGCCGGCTTCGAAGTGCGCGACGTGCACCCCACCCACTACGGCCGTATCTGCCCGATCGAGACGCCGGAAGGCCCGAACATCGGCCTGATCAACTCGCTCGCCACTTTTGCGCGCGTCAACAAGTACGGCTTCATCGAGACGCCTTTCCGCAAGGTGCGCGATAGCCAGGTCACCAGCGAAGTCGTCTACCTGTCAGCCATGGAGGAAGCCAAGCACAACGTCGCCCAGGCCGACGCCAACATGGACAAGGACGGCAAGCTGACTGAAGACCTGATCGTCTGCCGTCACGCAGGCGAAGTCATCGTCGTGCCCGTCGACAAGGTCGACCTCATGGAGGTCTCGCCGAAGCAGCTCGTCTCGGTCGCCGCCGCACTCATTCCGTTCCTCGAGAACGATGACGCGAACCGTGCGCTGATGGGCTCGAACATGCAGCGTCAGGCCGTGCCGCTGGTCCGCGCCGATGCGCCCTTCGTGGGCACCGGCATGGAAAGCGTCGTGGCGCGCGATTCAGGCGCCGCCATCGGAGCTCGCCGCGCCGGGATCATCGACCAGATCGACGCAACCCGCATCGTGGTGCGCGCCACCGAAGAGACCGATCCGACCAAGCCGGGCGTCGACATCTACCGGATGATGAAGTTCCAGCGCTCGAACCAGTCGACCTGCATCAACCAACGTCCGCTGGTGCGTGTCGGCGACATCGTGAAGAAGGGCGACATCATCGCCGACGGCCCGTCGACCGATTTGGGCGAACTGGCCCTTGGCCGCAATGTGCTCGTCGCGTTCATGCCGTGGAACGGCTACAACTTCGAAGATTCGATCCTTCTTTCCGAGAAGATCGTGTCGGAGGACGTGTTCACGTCGATCCACATCGAAGAATTCGAAGTCATGGCCCGCGACACCAAACTTGGCCCGGAGGAAATCACCCGCGACATCCCGAACGTCGCAGAGGAAGCCCTTAAGAACCTCGACGAAGCTGGCATCGTCTACATCGGCGCTGAAGTCGCTGCCGGCGACATCCTGTGCGGCAAGATCACGCCGAAGGGCGAAAGCCCGATGACGCCGGAAGAAAAGCTTCTGCGCGCCATCTTCGGCGAGAAGGCCTCCGACGTGCGCGACACGTCGCTCCGCGTGCCTCCGGGCGTGCAGGGCACTATCGTGGAGGTGCGCGTGTTCAATCGCCATGGCGTCGACAAGGACGAGCGCGCCCAGGCGATTGAACGCGAGGAGATCGAACGCCTCGCAAAGGATCGTGACGACGAGCAGGCCATCCTGGACCGCAACACCTACGCGCGTCTCGCCGGCGTGCTGGACGGCAAGGTCGGACTTGCGGGCCCGAAGGGCTTCAAGAAGGATACGGTCCTCAACAAGGAAGCGATCTCGCAATATCCGCGCTCCCAGTGGTGGATGTTCGCCGTCGGCGACGACGCGCAGATGTCCGAGATCGAGGCGATGCGGAAACAGTACGACGAGTCCAAGAAGCGCCTAGAGCAGCGTTTCCTGGACAAGGTCGAAAAGCTGCAGCGCGGCGACGAACTGCCCCCCGGCGTGATGAAGATGGTCAAGGTCTTCGTCGCCGTGAAGCGCAAGATCCAGCCCGGCGACAAGATGGCCGGCCGGCACGGCAACAAGGGCGTCGTCTCCAAGATCGTTCCGGTCGAGGACATGCCGTTCCTGGCCGACGGCACCTATGCGGACATCGTTCTCAACCCGCTCGGCGTGCCGAGCCGCATGAATGTCGGCCAGATCCTGGAGACGCATCTGGGGTGGGCCGCAGCAGGACTTGGCAAGCAGGTGGCGGCTGCGGTCGACGCCTACATGAAGGCGGGCGAAGCAGCCGGCATGCGCAAGACGTTCGATCAGATCTACGGCAGCGACCATGCCGAGATCAACGCGATGTCCGACCATGAGCTTGCCGAAATGGGCAACAACCTTCGTCGCGGCGTCCCGATTGCGACTCCGGTCTTCGATGGCGCCAATGAAGCGGACATCGAGCGGCTTCTGGCGGATGCGGGGCTCGACGCGTCGGGTCAGGTCACGCTGTATGACGGCCGCACGGGGGATGCCTTCGACCGCAAGGTGACGGTGGGCTACATCTACATGCTCAAGCTGCACCATCTGGTCGATGACAAGATCCATGCCCGCTCGATCGGTCCGTACTCCCTGGTCACCCAGCAGCCGTTGGGCGGCAAGGCTCAGTTCGGCGGCCAGCGCTTCGGCGAGATGGAGGTCTGGGCGCTCGAAGCCTATGGCGCCGCCTACACGCTGCAGGAAATGCTGACCGTGAAATCCGATGACGTCGCAGGCCGCACCAAGGTCTATGAGAGCATCGTGCGCGGCGAAGACAACTTCGAAGCCGGCATCCCGGAAAGCTTCAACGTCCTGGTCAAGGAAATGCGTTCCCTTGGCCTCAACGTCGAGTTGCAGAACAACAAGAAGCCGCCCATGGAGCTTCCGCCTTCCGAGGCTGCCGAGTAATCGTTCAAGTTCGCAGGCCTCCCATCGGGGCCTGCGGCCTTCGTCACCGCCGGAGGCCACAGCTTTCCGGCAGATGAATTTGAAGAACGGGATGTGGTCCGCACAGGCGAGCCTCCCCAGTTCAGGAGAGACAGATGAATCAAGAGGTCATGAATCTGTTTGGCCAGCCGGCTCAGCCGGTCGGCTTTGACGCGATCCGCATCTCGCTCGCGAGCCCGGAAAAGATTCTGTCCTGGTCGTTCGGCGAGATCAAGAAGCCTGAGACCATCAACTACCGCACGTTCAAGCCAGAACGCGACGGCCTGTTCTGCGCGCGCATCTTCGGGCCCATCAAGGATTATGAGTGCCTCTGCGGCAAGTACAAGCGCATGAAGTACAAGGGCGTCATCTGTGAGAAGTGCGGCGTGGAAGTGACGCTGGCGCGCGTCCGGCGCGAGCGCATGGGCCATATCGAGCTGGCTGCTCCGGTCGCGCACATCTGGTTCCTGAAGTCGCTTCCGAGCCGCATCGGCCTCCTGCTGGACATGCCGCTCAAGGACCTCGAACGTGTGCTCTATTTCGAGAGCTACATCGTTCTAGAGCCTGGCCTGACGCCGCTTAAGGATCGCCAGATCCTGTCGGAGGACGACCTGCTGCGTTTCCAGGACGAGTACGGCGCTGACTCGTTCACCGCCATGATCGGCGCCGAAGCGTTGCGCGAGATGCTGCGTTCGCTGGATCTCGACAAGGTGCAGATGGATCTGCGCCACGAGATCGCGACGACCACGTCCGAGCTGAAGCCCAAGAAGCTGATGAAGCGCCTCAAGATCATCGAGGCCTTCCAGCAGTCAGGCAACAAGCCAGAGTGGATGGTGATGACGGTCGTTCCCGTGATCCCGCCGGACCTGCGCCCGCTGGTGCCGCTGGACGGGGGCCGCTTCGCTACATCGGACCTCAATGACCTCTACCGCCGCGTCATCAACCGCAACAACCGCCTGAAGCGGCTGATCGAGCTGCGCGCGCCGGACATCATCATCCGCAACGAGAAGCGGATGCTGCAGGAATCGGTCGACGCCCTGTTCGACAACGGCCGCCGGGGCCGTGTCATCACGGGCGCCAACAAGCGGCCGCTCAAGTCGCTCGCGGACATGCTCAAGGGCAAGCAGGGCCGGTTCCGTCAGAACCTGCTCGGCAAGCGCGTCGACTATTCTGGGCGCTCGGTCATCGTGGTCGGACCTGAACTCAAGCTGCACCAGTGCGGCCTGCCGAAGAAGATGGCGCTCGAACTCTTCAAGCCGTTCATCTACGCCCGCCTCGACGCAAAGGGTTATTCCGCAACCGTCAAGCAGGCCAAGAAGCTGGTCGAGAAGGAGAAGCCCGAGGTCTGGGACATCCTGGACGAGGTCATCCGCGAGCATCCCGTGCTGCTGAACCGCGCGCCGACGTTGCACCGCCTCGGCATCCAGGCTTTCGAGCCGACGCTCATCGAAGGCAAGGCCATCCAGCTTCACCCGCTGGTGTGCGCCGCGTTCAACGCCGACTTCGACGGCGACCAGATGGCCGTGCACGTCCCGCTGTCGCTTGAAGCCCAGCTGGAAGCGCGCGTGCTGATGATGTCCACGAACAACATCCTGCATCCCGCGAACGGCCATCCGATCATCGTGCCGTCGCAGGACATCGTGCTCGGCCTGTACTACCTGTCGCTCATGTCCGATGGCGAGCCGGGCCAGTACAAGATGGACGCCAAGAAGGGCATCCTTCGCGGCGTCTACTCCGACCTGGGCGAACTGGAGCACGCCATCGCCAACAAGGCGGTGACGCTGCACACCAAGATCAAGTATCGCTGGGAAGGCGTCGGTCCGGGCGGCACGACCTACACCAAGACCTATGACACCACGCCCGGCCGCGTGATCCTGTCCACCGCGCTGCCGCGCAGCGAGAAGGTTTCGTTCGACGTCGTCAACAAGCTGATGACCAAGAAGGAAATCTCGGGGATGATCGACGCCGTCTATCGCATGTGCGGCCAGAAGGACACTGTCATCTTCTGCGACCGGGTCATGGCGCTTGGCTTCACGCATGCGTTCAAGGCCGGCATCTCGTTCGGCAAAGACGACATGGTGATCCCCGAAAACAAGTGGGAGATCGTCGACGCGACCCGCGCGCTCACCAAGGATTACGAGCAGCAGTACCAGGACGGACTGATCACCCAGGGCGAAAAGTACAACAAGGTCGTCGATGCCTGGTCCAAGTGCTCTGACAGGCTGGCGCAGGAAATGATGCTGCGAATCTCGTCGGTCAAGAAGGACGACAAGGGGCGCGACCTGCCGATCAACTCGATCTACATGATGAGCCATTCCGGTGCGCGCGGTTCGCCAACCCAGATGCGCCAGTTGGCCGCCATGCGCGGGCTGATGGCGAAGCCTTCCGGCGAGATCATCGAAAGCCCGATCATCTCGAACTTTAAGGAAGGCCTCGACGTCCTGGAGTATTTCAACTCGACGCACGGAGCGCGCAAGGGCCTGGCGGACACAGCGCTCAAGACGGCCAACTCCGGCTACCTGACGCGTCGTCTGGTCGACGTCGCGCAGGATTCCATCATCACGGAAGTCGACTGCGGCACGACCAACGGCATCCGCATGCGCGCCATCGTCGATGCTGGCCAGATCGTTGCTTCGCTCGCCACGCGCATCCTGGGCCGGACCACGGCTGAGGACATCGCGAACGGGGAGGGGAACGTCATCGTCCCAGCCGGCGTGATGCTTGAGGAGAGCCATCTCGAGGAGATCACCAAGGCCGGCATCCAGGAAGTGAAGATTCGCTCGGTCCTGACCTGCGAAACCAAGAACGGGGTCTGCGGCACTTGCTATGGCCGCGATCTTGCCCGCGGCACGCCGGTCAACATGGGCGAGGCTGTCGGCGTCATCGCCGCGCAGTCGATCGGGGAGCCGGGCACGCAGCTCACCATGCGCACCTTCCACATCGGCGGCGCCGCACAGATCAACGAGCAATCGGTCATCGACTCGAATTTCGAGGGCGAGATCCGGATGCGCAACCGCAACGTGGCGCGGAACTCCGATGGTGACCTGATCACCATGGGCCGAAACGTGTCGATCGTGATCACCGGGCCTGACGGTTCGGAGCGCGCGGTGCACCGCCTGGTCTTCGGCTCGAAGCTCAAGGTCGACGAGGGCGACAAGATCAAGCGCGGCCAGCGCATCGCCGAGTGGGATCCCTATACACGTCCCATCATCGCGGATGTCGACGGGATCGTGGCTTATGAAGATCTGCTTGAAGGCTCGTCGCTTTCAGAACAGATCGACGAAGCCACGGGCATCGCAAAGCGCATGGTCACTGACTGGCGTTCCAACGCCCGTTCAGCGGAACTGAAGCCGGCGATCGTCGTGCAGGGCAAGGACGGCAAGATACTAAAGGCCGCGCGCGGCTCCGAAGCGCGCTACCTCCTGCCTGTCGACGGCATCCTGTCGGTCGATCCCGGCGTCACTGTGAAGGCTGGCGATATCGTGGCGCGCATTCCGACGGAGAGCGCCAAGACGCGCGACATCACGGGCGGCCTGCCGCGCGTGGCTGAGCTCTTCGAGGCGCGCCGTCCGAAGGATGCCGCAATCATCGCGGAGAAGTCGGGCACGATCGCGTTCGGGCGCGACTACAAGAACAAGCGCCGCATCACGCTCAATCCGCATGATGGGTCGGACCCGGTCGAGCACCTGATCCCGAAGGGAAAGCACATCCACCTGCAGGATGGCGACGTGGTCGAAATGGGGGATTACATCCTCGATGGGAACCCGGCGCCGCATGACATCCTGGCCATCAAGGGCGTGGAGGAGCTGGCCGCTTACCTCGTCAATGAGATCCAGGAAGTCTATCGCCTGCAGGGCGTGAGCATCAATGACAAGCACATCGAGGTGATCGTCAGGCAGATGCTGCAGAAGGTGGAGATCACCGACGGCGGGGACACCGAGATCCTGACTGGTGACCAGGTCGACAGGCTCGAGTTCGATGAAGCCAACGACAAGGCTGTCGCCGAAGGGAAGAAGCCTGCCTCCGGAGTGCCGGTCTTGCTCGGCATCACTAAGGCAAGCCTGCAGACGCGGTCGTTCATCTCGGCAGCGTCCTTCCAGGAAACCACCCGCGTCCTCACGGAAGCGGCTGTCAACGGCAAGACCGACACGCTGGAAGGCCTGAAGGAAAACGTCATCGTCGGGTCGCTCATCCCGGCGGGTACGGGTGCGCAGGTCTTCAAGATCCGCGCTGTCGCACAGCGCCGTGACGATCTGATCGTGAACCAAAAGACCGAGACCGCAGCCGCGGCCCTCAAGGCTTCACGCGCGGCCCAGGCGGCGCTGGAGGCCTCGCAGCCCGCAGCCGAGTGAGTCGTCCCGCACGTCGGACGTGAAAACACTGGACAGGCCGCCCTTGTGGGCGGCCTGTCTGCATTTTGGCGGCAAGCAGCCCGAATTGCGGCTGCGTACGGCTTAGGTTGCGCGGGAATTGCGGTTCCAGCGGCCTTATTGGGGTTGACGCTGCTCTGGTGCTGAGTCATAAGCGCGTCACATCGACGGACTTCGGACACGTAAGTCGCCTAATTGGCTCAGGCCGGGCGAGCATCGCGACCGAAACGCCGCCGCATCTAGCGACCTGATACCGGTCTTGGTTGGCATGATCGCGGGAAACCGTGATCCTCTGCGTGGCAACAACGCTTTCGGCTTTGAAAAAAGCCAATGGCGTTGGTTTGTTTTGGCCTGAGCTGTCGCGAGATGAGCTGAATTTGACACGACGAAGCGCTCAACGAGCGAGAGGTCTTCAATGCCCACGATCAGCCAGCTGATCCGCAAGCCGCGGGAAGCAGTCAAGACACGTAACAAGGCTCCTGCGTTGGAGTCGTGCCCCCAGAAGCGTGGCGTTTGCACCCGCGTCTACACAACGACCCCGAAGAAGCCGAACTCGGCGCTTCGCAAGGTTGCAAAGGTGCGTCTCACCAATGGCTTTGAAGTCATCGGCTACATTCCAGGTGAAGGCCACAACCTTCAGGAACACTCTGTCGTGATGATCCGCGGCGGCCGCGTCAAGGATTTGCCCGGCGTCCGCTACCATATCCTGCGCGGCGTCCTCGACACGCAGGGCGTCAAGAACCGGAAGCAGCGCCGGTCGAAGTACGGCGCCAAGCGTCCGAAGTGAGACTGGTTCGGCCGAATGTTTTCGGCCTTCGAACCTGGAATAGCGAACTGAGATGGGGCGCAAGTCCTGACCATTTTAAGATCGAAGGGTAGACAGCAATGTCCCGTCGTCACAGTGCCGAAAAGCGCGAAGTCATTCCGGACCCGAAGTTCGGCGATATCGTCGTGACCAAGTTCATGAACTCGATCATGTACGAGGGAAAGAAGTCCGTTGCCGAGTCCATCGTGTATGGTGCATTCGACCAGGTTGAAGCTCGTCTGAAGTCAGGCCCGCTCGAAGTCTTCAAGCAGGCGCTGGAAAATGTCGCGCCAGCGATCGAAGTTCGTTCGCGCCGCGTCGGTGGGGCGACCTATCAGGTGCCGGTTGAAGTCCGTTTGGAGCGCCGTCAGGCCTTGGCCATCCGCTGGATCATCCAGGCTGCCCGCGGCCGCAACGACAAGACGATGGTCGAGCGCCTCTCGGCCGAGCTGATGGACGCTGCGAACAACCGCGGAAACGCTGTGAAGAAGAGGGAAGACACTCACCGCATGGCAGAGGCGAACCGCGCCTTCTCGCATTATCGCTGGTGATTGGGTTTTCACGGTTTCACGGAGTTTCATGACATGGCACGCGTCCATAAAATTGAAGATTACCGAAACTTCGGGATCATGGCGCATATCGACGCCGGCAAGACGACGACCACCGAGCGCATCCTTTACTACACCGGCAAGTCCCACAAGATCGGCGAAGTCCATGAGGGCGCCGCCACGATGGACTGGATGGAGCAGGAGCAGGAGCGTGGCATCACGATCACGTCCGCTGCAACCACCTGCTTTTGGCGCGACAAGCGCCTCAACATCATCGATACGCCTGGCCACGTCGATTTCACGATCGAAGTCGAACGTTCGCTGCGCGTGCTCGATGGCGCTGTCTGTGTCCTCGACGGTAACCAGGGCGTTGAACCCCAGACTGAGACCGTCTGGCGCCAAGCCGACAAGTATGACGTGCCGCGCATCGTGTTCGTCAACAAGATGGACAAGACCGGAGCGGACTTCTTCCGCTGCGTGCAGGACATCATCGACCGCGTCGCAGGCAAGCCTGTCTGCCTCCAGCTGCCGATCGGTGCTGAAAGCGAGTTCACGGGCGTCATCGACCTCATCAAGATGAAGGCGCTCGTCTGGAACGGCGAAGCTCTCGGAGCGACCTTCGAAGAGACCGACATTCCGGCGAACCTGCTCGATTCGGCCAAGGAATATCGCCACAAGCTTCTGGAAGCTGCCGTGGAGATGGATGACGACGCCATGGTCGCGTATCTCGACGGCACCGAGCCGAGCGACGACACCCTCCGCATGCTTGTGCGCACCGCTGTGCAGCGCCGGGCATTCCACCCGGTGTTCTGCGGATCGGCATTTAAGAACAAAGGCGTGCAGCCACTTCTTGACGCAGTGGTTGACTTTCTGCCGTCGCCCGTCGGCCGCGGCGACATCAAGGGAATCGACTTCAACACCGAGCAGGACGTCATCCGCCGCCCGCTCGACACTGACCCTTTCTCCATGCTCGCCTTCAAGATCATGGACGACCCGTTCGTCGGCACCATCACGTTTTGCCGTGTCTATTCGGGCAAGATCGATACTGGCGCGAACGTCATCAATTCGACGCGCGACAAGAAGGAGCGCGTCGGCCGCATGCTGCTGATGCACGCGAACAACCGTGAGGACATCAAGGAGGCTTTCGCAGGCGACATCGTAGCGCTCGCCGGCCTCAAGGATGTCCGCACCGGCGACACGTTGTGCGACCCAAACAAGCCCGTGATCCTCGAGAAAATGGATTTCCCGGAGCCGGTCATCGAAATTGCCATCGAGCCAAAGACGAAGGCCGACCAGGAAAAGCTCGGCGTGGCGCTCGCGAAGCTTGTCGCAGAGGATCCGTCCTTCCGCGTTTCGACCGACCAGGAATCTGGCCAGACGATCATGCGTGGCATGGGCGAACTGCATCTCGACATCAAGGTCGACATCCTGCGCCGCACTTATAAGGTCGATGCGAACATCGGCGCGCCTCAGGTGGCTTATCGCGAGAAGGTCGGCCGCGCTGTCGAGCACGAGTACACGCACAAGAAGCAGTCGGGCGGCTCCGGCCAGTTCGCCAAGATCAAGTTCAACCTCGTCCCGGGCGAGCCTGGCTCCGGTTTCGTCTTCGAGTCGAAGGTCGTCGGCGGCGCTGTTCCGAAGGAATATATCCCGGGCGTCGAGAAGGGCCTGAACAGCGTCATCGGTTCTGGCATCCTCGCAGGCTTTCCAGTGGTTGACATTCGGGTCGAATTGATCGACGGAGGCTACCACGAGGTCGACTCGTCGGCGCTCGCCTTTGAAATCGCTTCCCGCGCGGGTTTGCGTGAAGCTCTCCAGAAGGCTGGCTGCGTCCTTCTTGAACCGATCATGAAAGTGGAAGTCGTGACACCGGAGGATTACACCGGTTCCGTCATTGGCGACCTCAATTCACGTCGTGGTCAGATCCAGGGGCAGGACATGCGCGGCAACGCGGTTGTCGTGAACGCCATGGTGCCGCTCGCCAACATGTTCAGCTATGTGAACACGCTGCGCTCCTTCTCCCAGGGCCGCGCGAACTACACGATGCAATTCGATCACTACGAAGAGGTTCCGCGCAACGAGGCAGAGAAGGTGATGGCCAAGTACGCTTGATGCGCCATCATTGATCAAACCTTTCGCGAACTTCACTAAAGCAACCCTGAACTGCAACTTCCCACTGGCGGAGACTGACCATGGCCAAGGAAAAATTCCAGCGGAACAAGCCGCACTGCAACATCGGCACCATCGGTCACGTCGACCATGGCAAGACCTCGTTGACGGCTGCGATCACGAAGATTCTGGCTGAAAGCGGTGGCGCGACCTTCACGGCCTACGACCAGATCGACAAGGCTCCCGAGGAGAAGGCCCGCGGCATCACGATCTCCACCGCGCACGTCGAGTACGAGACGAAGAACCGTCATTACGCCCACGTCGATTGCCCCGGTCACGCCGACTATGTGAAGAACATGATCACCGGCGCGGCACAGATGGATGGCGCGATCCTCGTCGTCTCCTCTGCCGACGGCCCGATGCCCCAGACACGCGAGCACATCCTGCTCGCCCGTCAGGTCGGCGTTCCTGCGCTCGTCGTGTTCATGAACAAGGTCGACCTCGTCGACGACGCCGAGCTCATCGAGCTCGTCGAGATGGAAGTGCGCGAGCTTCTGTCCAAGTACGACTATCCTGGCGATGACATTCCCATCACCAAGGGTTCGGCGAAGGCTGCCCTCGACGACGTCACTCCCGCTATCGGCCGTGAGGCCATCCTGAAGCTGATGGAGACGGTCGACGCCTATATCCCGCAGCCAGAGCGCCCGATCGACATGCCGTTTTTGATGCCTGTCGAGGATGTGTTCTCGATCTCGGGCCGCGGCACGGTCGTGACCGGCCGCGTCGAGCGCGGCATCGTGAAGGTCGGCGAGGAAATCGAAGTCGTGGGCCTGAAGGACACGATCAAGACGACCGTCACAGGCGTGGAAATGTTCCGCAAGCTGCTCGATCAGGGCCAGGCTGGCGACAACATTGGCGCGTTGCTTCGCGGCACCAAGCGTGAGGACGTCGAGCGCGGCCAGGTGCTTTGCAAGCCAGGCTCCGTTAAGCCGCACACGAAGTTCAAGGCTGAGGCCTACATCCTCACCAAGGATGAAGGTGGCCGCCACACTCCGTTTTTCACCAATTACCGCCCTCAGTTCTACTTCCGCACCACGGACGTGACTGGTGTGGTCACCCTGCCGGAAGGCACCGAGATGGTCATGCCAGGCGACAACATCGCCATGGAAGTGACGCTGATCGTGCCGATCGCCATGGAAAAGAGCTTGCGTTTCGCTATCCGTGAGGGTGGTCGCACCGTCGGTGCCGGCGTCGTCGGCGAAATCATCGCCTAAGTAACTGCACAGGCGCGGACGCCTTCGGGTGACGCGTCCTTTTTGAGTCACGGAGATCAGGACCATGTCAGGTCAGAACATCCGGATCCGCTTGAAGGCGTTCGACCATCGCATCCTCGATGCGTCGACACGGGAAATCGTGTCGACTGCAAAGCGGACCGGTGCTCAGGTTCGCGGGCCAATCCCGCTGCCTACGCTGATTGAGCGCTTCACGGTCAACCGCTCGCCGCACATCGACAAGAAGTCGCGCGAGCAGTTCGAGATGCGCACGCACAAGCGGGTGCTTGATATTGTCGACCCCACACCACAGACGGTGGACGCGCTAATGAAGCTCGACCTCGCTGCTGGCGTGGACGTCGAGATCAAGCTCTGATTTTCGACCTCCTCTGGATAAGGAAAAACAGCCATGAGGTCTGGTGTCATTGCTCAGAAGGTCGGGATGACCCGCGTCTATAACGACGCAGGTGAAAACATTCCCGTGACTGTTCTGAAGGTCGACAATTGCCAGGTTGTCGCCCACCGCACGGTGGAAACGAATGGGTATGTCGCGCTGCAGATCGGCGTCGGCAAGGCCAAGGTGAAGAATGTGTCCAAGGCCGAGCGCTCCCGCTTCGCCATTGCGCAGGTTGAGCCGAAGAAGAAGCTTGCTGAATTCCGGGTCGACGATCAGGGCATGATCCCTGTCGGCGCGGAGATCACGGCGGATCACTTCGTCGCGGGTCAATTCGTCGACGTGACGGGCACCACGACGGGTAAGGGCTTTGCGGGCGGCATGAAGCGCTGGAATTTCGGCGGTCTTCGCGCAACCCACGGCGTGTCAGTGTCCCACCGCTCCATCGGCTCGACCGGTGGACGTCAGGATCCGGGCAAGACGTTCAAGAACAAGAAGATGGCGGGCCATCTCGGCACCGACACTGTGACGACGCAGAATCTGAAGGTCGTTTCGACCGATGCAGATCGCGGCCTCATCCTGGTTCAGGGTGCGGTGCCGGGCGTGAATGGCGGCTGGATCCGGGTTCGCGACGCTGTGAAGCGCACGCTTCCGAAGGATGCGCCGCTTCCTGGCAAGTTCAGGCTTGCGAACGAAGCTGCTCCGGCAGCGGAAACTGTGGAGGGTCAGTGATGAAACTTGATGTGTTGACCCTCGACGGCGCTTCTGCCGGTTCGGTCGATCTGCCGGATGCCATTTTTGGCCTTGAGCCGCGCGTGGATCTGATCCACCGCGTCGTCCGGTACCAGCTGGCCAAGCGCCAGGCCGGCACCCATCAGACCCTTCTTCGCAGCGAGATCAATCGCACGAAGAAGAAACTTTACAAGCAGAAGGGCACCGGCGGCGCACGCCACGGCGCCGCATCAGCTCCGCAGTTTCGCGGCGGTGGACGTGCGTTCGGCCCGGTCGTCCGGAGCCATGCGCACGACCTGCAGAAGAAGGTTCGCGCTCTCGGCCTGAAGCACGCGCTGTCGGCCAAGGCCAAGGATGCTTCGATCATTGTCATGGATGACGTGAAGCTTCTCGAGCCGAAGACCAAGGCATTGCGCGGGCAGTTCGCCAAGCTCGGGCTCGGCAGCGTGTTGATCATCGGCGGTGCCGAGATCGACAGAAATTTCGGCCTCGCAGCCCGTTCGATCCCGAATGTGGATGTGCTGCCGGTCCAAGGCATCAACGTGTATGACATCATGCGCCGCGAAAAGCTTGTGCTGACAAAGTCAGCCGTCGATGCGCTGGAGGCGCGCTTCAAATGAGCATGGACCCGCGCCATTACGACGTGATCATCTCGCCGGTGATTACGGAGAAGGCGACCATTCTGTCGGAACAGAACAAGTTTGTCTTCAAGGTTCGCAAGGACGCTACGAAGCCGCAGATCAAGGCTGCGGTCGAGAAGCTGTTCGATGTCAAGGTGAAGGGCGTGAACACGATCCTCACCGAAGGCAAAATGAAGGTGTTCAAAGGCCGCCTCGGCCAGCGCTCCGACGTCAAGAAAGCGATCGTGACCCTCGAAGAAGGTCAGAAGATCGACGTGACGACGGGGCTCTGAGACGACGATAGGGACCTGACAGATGGCACTCAAACTATTCAAGCCGATCACGCCTAGCCTCCGCCAGCTTGTGCTGGTGGATCGCAGCGAGCTCTACAAGGGCAAGCCGGTCAAGGCATTGACCGTCGGCAAATCCTCAAGCGGCGGCCGCAACAACCTGGGCCGCGTCACGGTCCGGTTCCGTGGCGGCGGGCACAAGCGCTCGCTGCGTCTGGTCGACTTCAAGCGCCGCGGCTTCCTGGGGCAGCCCGGCCTTGTGGAGCGGATCGAGTACGATCCAAACCGCACCGCGTTCATCGCGCTGATCAAGTATGAGGACGGCACGCTGTCCTACATTCTCGCTCCGCAGCGCATGGCAGTCGGCGACACGGTGATCGCGGCCGAGACGGCCGACGTGAAGCCGGGCAACGCCATGCCGATCGGCAACATCCCGGTGGGCACGATCGTACACAACGTCGAGCTCAAGATAGGGAAGGGCGGCGCGGTCGCCCGCTCGGCCGGCAACTATGCACAGATCGTCGGCCGCGATTCAGGCAACGTCATCCTGCGCCTGAAGTCTGGCGAGCAGCGTCTTGTCAATGGGCAGTGCTTCGCCAGCATCGGCGCGGTTTCGAACCCCGACCATATGAACATCTCGCTCGGCAAGGCCGGCCGGAACCGTTGGCTCGGCAAGCGCCCGCACAATCGCGGCGTGTCCATGAACCCGGTCGATCACCCGCATGGCGGCGGCGAAGGCCGGACGTCGGGCGGCCGCCATCCGGTCACGCCTTGGGGCAAGCCGACCAAGGGCAAGAAGACCCGCACCAACAAGCGGACCGATCATTTCATCGTGGCGTCCCGTCACGCTCGCAAGAAGAAGGGCTGAGGCTCATGGCTCGTTCTGTTTGGAAAGGTCCGTTCGTCGACGGATACCTTCTGAAGAAGGCCGATGCTGCTCGTAGTTCGAGCCGCTCGGAAGTCGTCAAGATCTGGAGCCGCCGCTCCACGATCCTGCCGCAGTTCGTCGGTCTGACCTTTGGCGTCTACAACGGCCAGAAGCACATTCCGGTGACGGTCTCGGAAGAGATGGTAGGCCAGAAGTTCGGCGAGTATTCGCCGACACGCACGTTCTACGGCCATGCCGCAGACAAAAAAGCAAAGAGGAAGTGAGCCATGTCTAAGGCTGCCACTCCCCGCGCGCTCAGCGACAAGGAAGCCCAGGCGGTTGCGCGCAATTTGCGCGTCAGCCCTCAGAAGCTGAACCTGCTCGCTGGCCTGATACGCGGAAAGAAAGTTTCCACGGCGCTCGCCGATCTCGAGTTTTCGCGCAAGCGGATCGCTCTGGACGTTCGCAAGTGCCTGCAGAGCGCGATCGCCAATGCCGAGAACAATCACTCGCTCGATGTGGATGATTTGATCGTCGTCCAGGCCCATGTCGGCAAGGGCCTCGTGATGAAGCGTTTCCATGCCCGCGCCCGCGGCCGCGGGGCACGTATCCTGAAGCCGTTTGCGCACATCACGATCGTGGTGCGTGAGACGCCTGTGGCGAAGGCCTGAGGAGAGAACGATGGGTCAGAAAGTCAATCCGATCGGTCTGCGCCTCGGCATCAACCGCACCTGGGACTCGCGCTGGTTTGCGCAGGGAGCAGAGTACGGGCGTTTGCTGCATGAGGATTTCGCGATCCGCGCAGCGCTGATGAAGGCGCTGAAGCAGGCCGCCATTTCCAAGATCATCATCGAGCGTCCGCACAAAAAATGCCGCGTCACCATCCTCTCCGCTCGGCCAGGCGTCGTCATCGGCAAGAAGGGCGCGGACATCGAGAAGATCCGCAAGCTCGTCATGCAACTCACCAAGGCTGATGTCGCCATCAACATCGTCGAAGTGCGCAAGCCGGAAGTCGATTCGACCCTTGTGGCGGATTCGATCGCCCAGCAGCTCGAGCGCCGCGTCGCGTTTCGCCGCGCCATGAAGCGGGCTGTTCAGTCAGCCATGCGTTTGGGCGCGGAAGGCATCCGCATCAACTGCGCGGGCCGGCTTGGCGGCGCTGAGATCGCTCGTCAGGAATGGTACCGCGAGGGCCGCGTCCCGCTGCACACGATGCGAGCCGACATCGATTACGGCGTCGCCACTGCGTTCACGACGTATGGCACTTGCGGCATCAAGGTCTGGATCTTCAAGGGCGAAGTCCTTGAGCATGACCCGATGGCGCAGGACAAGCGCATGAATGAAGAGGCTTCCCGTCCATCAAGCGGCGGCGATCGCCGTCGCGAACGCGACCAAGCCTGAGGTTGATCGAGGTCCATCATGCTTCAACCGAAGAAAACAAACTTCCGCAAGCAGTTCAAGGGGCGCATTCATGGCGTCGCCAAGGGCGGCACGGAGCTCAATTTCGGCCAGTTCGGCCTGAAGGCGCTCGAGCCTGAACGCGTCACGGCGCGCCAGATCGAAGCCGCCCGACGTGCGATCACGCGTGCCATGAAGCGCGCGGGACGTGTCTGGATCCGGGTGTTTCCCGACGTTCCGGTCTCCCAGAAGCCTACCGAAGTCCGTATGGGCAAGGGCAAGGGCGCTCCTGAGTTCTGGGCGTGCCGTGTCAAGCCCGGGCGTGTGATGTTCGAGGTCGAGGGCGTCAGTGAGGAGACGGCTCGCGAGGCGTTCCGCCTCGGCGCCGCCAAGCTGCCAATCAAGACGCGCTTCATCCAGCGCATTGCCGAGTGAGGAGGGGTCGATGAAAAGCACGCAACGCCTGTCCGATCTGAAGGTGATGACCGGGGACCAGCTGCAGGATGAGCTCCTGAAGCTCAAGAAAGAGCAGTTCAATCTGCGTTTCCAAAGGGCCACGGGCCAGTTGGAGAACACGTCACGCGTCAGCGAGGTCCGCAAGGACATCGCCCGCGTCAAGACGCTGGCCCGCAGCAAGCCTGCCGCAGCGAAGGCCTGAAGGAGAAAATCATGCCAAAACGTGTACTTCAGGGTGTCGTCGTCAGCGATAAGCAGGAAAAAACGCTCGTGGTGAAAGTTGAGCGTCGCTTCACTCATCCTCTTCTCAAGAAGACGGTGCGGCGCAGCAAGAATTACCACGCGCATGATGAGTCCAACCGCTTCAAGGCGGGAGATTTGGTCTGGATTGAAGAAGCCAAGCCAATCTCCAAGCTCAAGTGCTGGGTTGTTCTGGAGGACGCGCCAGAGGCGTGATCTCCATCCGTTTGGCTGGGGGCCTTCAGGCGTGCGGTGAATCCACGCGCCATATCATGAAGCTCCCGACAGTCGTAGTCCGGATGAAAGTCTGGAAACCGGTCTGAATTTCAGAGAAAGGATCACGGCCATGATCCAGGTGCAAACCAATCTTGAGGTCGCGGATAATTCCGGAGCCCGTCGAGTGATGTGCATCAAGGTCCTCGGGGGCTCCAAGCGTCGATACGCTGGCATCGGGGACATTATTGTCGTTTCCATCAAGGAAGCGATCCCGCGTGGGCGCGTAAAGAAGGGCGACGTCATGAAGGCGGTCGTCGTTCGCACGGCCAAGGATGTTCAACGTGTGGATGGCTCGGTCATCCGCTTCGACAAGAACGCGGCTGTTCTGATCAACAATCAGAAAGAGCCGATCGGCACCCGCATCTTCGGACCGGTCCCGCGTGAACTCCGTGGCAAGAACCACATGAAAATCATCTCGCTGGCGCCGGAGGTGCTCTGATGGCCGCGAAGATCAAGAAGGGCGACAAGGTTGTCGTCATCACCGGCCGTGACAAGGGCAAGTCGGGCGAGGTTCTGGTCGTGAACCCGACCGAGGGCCGCGCCACTGTACGCGGCATCAATCTGGTCAAGCGCCACACCAAGGCGACCATGCAGTCCGAGGGCGGCATCATCTCGAAGGAGGCGGCCATCCAGCTGTCCAATCTTCAGATCGCTGATCCGAAGGACGGCAGGCCGTCCCGCGTTGGCTTCAAGGTTTTGAGCGATGGCCGCAAGGTTCGCTTCGCCAAGCGTTCGGGAGATCTGATCGATGGCTGAGGTTCAATACACACCACGCATGCGCAAGCACTACGACGAAGTCGTGCGCCCTGCCATGATCGAGCAGTTCGGCTACAAGAACGCGCTTGAGGTTCCGGCGATCAGCAAGGTCGTCTTGAACATGGGCGTTGGCGAAGGCACCGCCGACCGCAAGAAGGTGGACACGGCCGCCGCGGATCTGGCCTTGATCGCCGGGCAGAAGCCTGTCGTCACCAAGGCCAGGAACGCGATCGCCGGCTTCAAGCTGCGTGAGAACCTGGCGATCGGTGCGAAGGTCACGCTTCGCAAGCAGCGCATGTATGAGTTCGTCGACCGGCTGGTCACGATCGCACTGCCGCGCGTCCGCGACTTTCGCGGCTTGAATCCCAAGTCCTTCGATGGCGCCGGCAACTTCGCCCTCGGCATCAAGGAGCATCTGGTGTTTCCGGAGATCGCCTATGATAAGGTGGATCAGGTTCTGGGCATGGATGTCATCGTCTGCACAACCGCAAAAACGGATGACGAGGCGCGCGCGCTTCTGAAGCTGTTCAACTTCCCGTTCCGGCAGTGAGCCGAAGGACCTAAGCACCCTTTGGCTCATACGCGGCAACCAGGAGATCAAGATGGCTAAGAAAAGCTCCATCGAAAACAACAAGCGCCGTCAGCGCCTTGTGAAGAAGTTTGCCGGGAGGCGTGAGCGTCTCCTGAACTTGGCGAACGACGAAAGCAAGGCGATGGACGAACGGTTCGAGGCTCGCCTCAAGCTGGCTCAGATGCCGCGCAACGGCAGCAAGACCCGCATCCGCAATCGTTGCGAAGTGTCCGGCCGTTCGCGTGCCGTCTATCGCAAGCTGAAGATGAGCCGCATCGCACTGCGGGAGCTTGGCAACAAGGGCCTGGTTCCAGGCCTCGTGAAGTCGAGCTGGTGAGGAGATAGGCCATGACGATCATTGATCCGTTGGGCGATATGCTCACCCGCATCCGCAATGCCCAGATGCGCCGCAAGTCGCGTGTCTCGACGCCTGGCTCGAAGCTGCGCGCGCGTGTTCTCGACGTGCTCAAGTCGGAAGGCTACATCCGTGGCTATGTCTCGACAGAGCATGACGACGGCCGTTCGGAGTTCGACATCGAGCTCAAGTATTACGAGGGGCAGCCTGTCATCCGCACGATCGAGCGGGTGTCGAAGCCTGGCCGCCGCGTCTACGCGTCGGTCGACACGATGCCTCGCGTTGCGGATGGCCTCGGCGTGACAATCATTTCAACGCCCAAGGGCGTGATGGCCGATCATTCGGCCCGTGAGATGAATGTCGGCGGCGAAGTGCTCTGCAAGATATTCTGACGGGAGAACGGGAAAATGTCTCGCGTAGGAAAAAAACCGGTGGCCGTGCCCGAGGGCGTGACCGCTTCGATCTCCGGCCAGAAAGTCTTGGTGAAAGGCGCGAAGGGGGAGTTGTTCTTCAATGCTCCTTCCGAAGTGTCGATGACCATCGACAATGGCAGCATCACTGTGACTCCAAAGGGCCAGGACAACCGTTCCCGGGCCATGTGGGGCATGTCGCGCGCTCAGGTCGCCAACCTGATGGTCGGTGTGTCGAAGGGCTTCGAGAAGAAGCTCGAGATCACCGGCGTGGGCTACAAGGCCGCAGTTCAGGGCAAAATCCTGAAACTCTCGCTCGGCTACTCGCATGATATCGA
>JANOCI010000123.1:0-3499 GCA_031412095.1 Allobosea sp. | reverse complement strand
CGAATGATGCGGCGGGGTTGAATCCCGCTGCCATGCTGGCTATACGCAGGCCCGGCAGCAGTGTAGCTCAGTTGGTTAGAGCGACGGATTCATAACCCGTAGGTCACCAGTTCAAGTCTGGTCACTGCTACCAGTCCCATTTCACGCGCGGCTGGCGAGTTTCTTCAGGCGGACGACCTTGAAGTATCCCGGCCCGACATGTTCGGTCCTGTACCGGCCTGTGGCCTTGGCCCAGTCGGTGATGCGGCTGACCTTGAAGTCGGTGCTCCAGCCCACAGCTTTGGCCAATGGCGCAAGTGCCGACCAGAACGCCGCGCTTGCGCCCTCGGCGTCGACGAGACGACTTGCGATGATGATCTCGCCGCCAGGCTTCAGCACGCGGTCCATCTCGTCCAGGGCCTGCTCGGGATCAGGCACCAGCGTGATCACGAACTGCGCCGTGACCGCATCGAAGGCCTCGTCAAGAAATCCCAGGCGGCAGGCGTCCATCACGCTCAGGCCCCTGACGGCCTTGAGAGGGCCGTCATGCACCTTGCGGTTCGCGACTTGAAGCATGTCTTCGGACAGATCGATGCCGACGACGCGCCTGTCAGCGGGGAAATAGGGCAGCGTCAGGCCGGTGCCGACGCCGATCTCTAGAATGTCGCGGCCGCAGGCGACAGCCGCCTCGACAGCTTCCCTCTGGGCGCGGGCGAGCAGGCCGACGTAGATCCTGTCGTAGAATTTCGCCCAGATACGGTAGATCTTCCTCTGGCCCGCAAGGTCATACGTCACTGACATGATGGTGTGCCCTGCAGTTCAAGCGCTGGCTTCGACGATCGACGTCGCTTTCGAAAGGGGCCGGATGGCCGCCCTCTGCTGGATGACGCCGCCGCCCAGCACCCGGGCGTCTGGCGCGGCGCTGTCGTAAAGCACGCAGGCCTGACCGGGCGCGACGCCTTCCTCGGCGTCGAGCAACTCGACCGTCAATTCGCCATCGACATGGCGCAGGATGGCGGGCTTCGGCGCACGGGTCGAGCGCACGCGGGCCGCGACTTCGATGCCGTCGCGGGCTGCCGCTTCAAGCGTCCCGTCGCCGAGCCAGTTCAGGTCGCGGACGCGGATGCTGCGCGTCGCAAGGGCGGCGCGGGGACCGACGACGACGCGCGCATTCTCCGCATCGAGCCTGATGACGTAAAGCGCATCTGCCGCAGCCACGCCGATGCCCTTGCGCTGCCCGACCGTGAACCTGAGGATTCCGTCATGCTGGCCCAGCACCTTGCCGTCGAGGTCGACGATCTGGCCGGGACGGGCGGCGCCGGGCTTCAGCCGTTCGATCACGTCGGCATAGCGGCCCGAAGGCACGAAGCAGATGTCCTGGCTGTCCGGCTTGTCGGCGATCGTCAGGCGAAGCTCCGCCGCCAGTTCGCGTGTGCGGGACTTCGGCAGCGAGCCAAGCGGAAAGCGCAGCAGATCGAGTTGATCCTGCGTCGTGGCGTAAAGGAAGTAGCTCTGGTCGCGGTTCTCGTCGGCGGCCCGATGCAGGGTGCGCCCGCCCGATCCTGGCTTCGAGACGACGTAATGGCCTGTCGCCAGCGCGTCTGCGTTCAGTTCCCGCGCCAGGCCCAGCAGGTCCCGGAACTTGACGGTGCGGTTGCAGTCAACGCAGGGGATCGGCGTTTCGCCTGCGAGATAGCTGTCGGCGAAACGCTCCATCACCTCGTTGCGGAAACGGCTTTCATAATCCAGCACATAATGCGGGATGCCGATGGTCTCGGCCACGCGGCGCGCATCGTGGATGTCCTGCCCGGCGCAGCATGAGCCCGCCCTGTGCACGGCCGCGCCATGATCATACAATTGCAGCGTGACGCCGATGACCTCGTAGCCCTGCGACTTGAGAAGCGCGGCGACGACCGAGGAATCCACGCCGCCCGACATCGCGACGACGACGCGCGTTTCCGAGGCGGGCTTGGCGATGTCCAGCGAGTTCAACGAAGGTTTCCCTTGATGCAGTGAAGGCGGGGTCCGTGCGTCATATAGGGCCAAATGCTGGCGGAGGCCAGCGGACATGGGCCTGAAGGGGACTTGCCGGCCGCGGCAGATTTTGCCGGGCGGTGCGGAGAAATCTGCCGGCCCGCGCGAATAACTGGGATGGTCATCTTGAGATAATGTAATGATTTCATTTGGTTGGCAAAATTTCTGGTTGGCGCGCGCCTTGCTTGCACTGAACGTCGAGATCAGCGCGAGTGTCACCGTGAGCGTAGCAAATTCTGTTTCTTCACCCTTCTCCCCGCCTGCCCAGCGCCTCGACCAGAGGCCGCGCGTCGACGGTCGGGCAGACAGGATGGAGCATTTCACGCTGCCGGAGCGCGAGAAGCCGCGTCTCGAACGCGTACGCTCCGAGACTAGAGCTCCCGAGCCCGGAGCTGGCGACGCACAGGCCGTGGCAGCACGGCCGCGCACCGACGCCCTTGAGCGGCGGCGCTCGCAGCAGGCCGACGCTGCGCATGAACGCAACGACCGCCGGGCGATGGAACGCGTTGAAGCCGGGCGCAGGGACGCTGCGCATTCCGGGGCAGGCGAACGGCGCGAGCTCGACGCCGGAGCCGCCGACGATGCCGTGAGGCGCAACGATGCTGGCGAGAGCGCCGGGACCGACCCCTCCGCGAAGAAAGACGAACCCGCGCTGGACCCAAGCGTCGATCCATCTGCCGCGCCAAGCGCCGTCACGCTCCAGACAGTGGCCGCCATCGTGCCGGAGGCGATCCCGTCCTTGGACACGGCTGAGGCATTGGGCGGCATGCAGCCGCTGGCGGCGGACGCTGTGCAGCAGGCTGCCGCGATGGCCGCCGCAAACGCCGCTGCGTCAGCCGCGTCTTCGGCCGAGCAGGCCAATGCTGTCGCCACGGCCCCGCTTGACGGCGTCGCTGCTTCAACCGCCGCCACGCAGGCGGCGGATATATCCGCCGCAGGCGCTTCCGCTGCAACGGCTGGGGCTTCGTCCGTCGTAGGGGCCCCGGCCGCAACGCCGGGCGAAGACCCCGAAGCCATGCAGGGGGCCGGCTCGGCGCCGCTGAGGCGCGGCGCCAACGCTGCGGACGATCGCGGCATCGGCGGCAAGCCTCAGGATCCAGCGCCGCTGGAAAGCGTCGGCGGCGCGCCGAAGCCTGCCGACGCAGGCAAGGATGCTGCGAAGGATGCAGCGCAGCCGGGCGACGTGGACCGCGCAGCCGAACCCGGGCACGGTGCAGGCGTTTCGCCGCAACAGCAGGCGAAGCCCTCGGAGCTGGCTGGAGCGAAGTATGAGCATGCCCCGCCGCCGGAGGCCCCGTTGCCGCAGGGCTCGAAGCCGATGCCTCCAAGCGCGGTGCCGGTCGAGATCGGGCTGCGCACATTGCAGGGGCTGCGCGAATTCCAGATCCGCCTCGATCCAGCCGAACTTGGCCGCGTCGATGTGCGGCTCGAAATCAACGACGACAAGAGCGTCAGCGCCAGGGTGGTGGTCGACCGGGTCGAGACG
>JANOCI010000122.1:0-3622 GCA_031412095.1 Allobosea sp. | reverse complement strand
GCGGCGAGGACGATGCCCAGAGCGACCATGCCGGCCGCGAAGGGGTGGATGGAGAAGCCGGTGATGCCGACCTTCTCAAGCGCCTGCTGCAGGAGGATCTGCACGCCGAAATAGATGATGTAGAGCGTCAGCAACTCCGGGATGCCGCGAAACACGGTGGTGTAGACGGTGGCGAACCAGCGGGCGACGGCGCTGTCCGAGCGCGCCATTAGCGCGATGACAAGGCCCAGCGCCAGGCCGAAGGGCAGCGTCGCCAGCGCGATCGAAATCGTGACGCCAGCCCCCTGCAGCAACGCCCAGCCCCAGCCGCCGTCGCCGAAGCCGATGTAGTGGATGTTGCTGAACATGGCGGCGGATCACCTCGACACACAGGCGAAAGCTTTCCCGTCACTTCCAGCTCCAACGCCCTCATCTCGAGCCCGTCAAAGGACGAGGCTCCAAATGGCGCGGAACTGGAGTTCATCCTTCGACGGGCTCAGGATGAGGATGGCGGCAACGCGGAAGCCAGAGCCGACCGACGTCTTTCCGGAGCTCCGGCATGCGGAGCCAGGAACAACGGTGTCATTCCCGGCCGCAGCGCATGGCAAAGGAATCCAGAGCCGTTACCAAAAACTGGATCCCCTTCGCGGTCCTCCTGACCGCCGGGGACGACACGGGCGACGATCGCTCACATCACCGGAAACTTGAACCATTTCGCGGCGATGCGCGCATGGGTGCCGTCGGCCATGGATTCGGCGATCGCCTTGTTCAGCATCTCCTTGATCGCCGCATCCTCCTTGCGGATGGCCATGCCGACGCCAGGCCCGTGGATCTGGGGATCGCGCTGGATGTCGCCGATGAGGCGGCAGCAGTCCTTGCCCTTGGCGTTGAGGAAATCCTCCAGCGCCAGCCGGTCTGCCACGATGTAGTCGAGGCGGCCGTTCAGCAGGTCAAGGTTCGCGTCCTCCTGCTTGGGATAAAGCCGGATGTTGCTGTCCTTGTAGTGCTTCTCGAGGAAGTTGGCGTGGATGGTCGAGCCCTGCGCGCCGATGGCCTTGCCCTTGAGGGCGGCAGGCGTCATGTCGGCGGAGGCGACGGTCTTGGCGGCGATCATCGAGATGGGCGTCCTCGTGTAGACGGCGGTGAAATCAACCCGCTTGGCCCGCTCTTCCGTGGCGTTCATGCCTGCGATGATCACGTCGTACTTCTTGGCCAGAAGCGCCGGGATGATGCCGTCCCAATCCTGCACCACCCACGTGCACTTTACCTTCATCTTCTCGCACAGCGCGTTGCCGTAATCGATCTCGAAGCCGACCAGCTCCTTGTTGGCGTTGAGTGCGTTGAACGGCGGGTAATCGCCTTCGGTGCCCAGCTTCAGCTCGGTGATGGCCTGTGCCTGGGCGCCCGCCGCGCTGGCCAGGACGAAAGCGGCGACGGCCGCGAACTTCATGAACGTCTTCATCTGGATACCTCCAAGGATACGCCTCGTCCCGCAGTCGGTCCGGCGTTGGTCGCGGACCCGGCAGGCTCGCATCGCAGCTTGCGCGAGGCATGTCCTGGCTGCAAGGGGGATGGCTGGCAGGGTAGATGATTTTGTGGGCAGGCTGGGCCGCCAATGCCAGCGCACAGACGCAATCCAGCCACGGCGCGAGACCACCATCCTCATCCTGAGCCCGTCGAAGGAGGAGTTCCAGTTCGTGCGATTCTGGAACCCTCGTCCTTCGACGGGATCAGGATGAGGGGATTGTCGGTGCCCCTTGCCTCTTCGGCCAGCTCACCAACCAGCCCCAGCACCTGCGCCACCACGCTGGCGGCAATCACTGCGGACTCCTTGCCATGGATGCCCGGCAGGCCGATCGGGCACGCCAGGCTGGCGATGCGGGCATCGGCCAGCCCAAGTTCGCCAAGACGCCGCGCAAAGCGTGCGCGCTTGGTGGCCGAACCGATCAGGCCGACGAAGGGCAGGTCATCGCGGCCCAGCGCTGCCGCCGTGATGGCGAGGTCCAGCGCATGGTCATGCGTGAGGATCAGCACAAAGCTGCCCGGCGCAGCGCCCGCGATCTCGGCGGGCGGATCATGGCTCTTGACCGGGCGGACGTTGGCGGGAACCTGCGCGGGGAAAGCATCGTCGCGGCTGTCCACCCAACTCACGCGGAAGGGCAGCGGCGCCAGCGCCATCACGAGCGCCCTCCCGACATGGCCGGCGCCGAATATGATCAGTGGTTGGCGCGCATCATGCCCTGCGGCAGCTTCGACCAGACCTTCGAGTTCGGTCATGTCCGCGCGGACGAAAACCCTGAGATCAAGAATGACGCGCCCGCCGCAGCATTGGCCCAGGTCGGGCCCCAGCGCGCGGTCGATGCGGCGCGCGACGGCCTCGCCTTTCGCCGCAAGCTGACGCGCCAACGCCAGCGCCTCCCATTCCAGCGCGCCGCCGCCGATGGTGCCGAGGATGTCGCCGGAGCGGGTGACGGCCATCATGGCGCCGGCCTCGCGCGGAGCTGAGCCTCTCGTCTCGATAACCCTCACCAGAGCTGCGGCTCCGTCCCGCTCGGCGATGTCGGCGACGCGGCGCAGGAATGTGGCTGCGGGCGCGATCACGGAGCGGCCTCTCCTGTCACGGCTTCGCCGCGCCACCCTCCCGCTGAGCGGGAGAGCGGAGAAGCGGCCGGGCCATGGGCATAAATGCGGCTGCGGGGAGCGCCCGCTGTCTTCCTCCAAGGGCGAAGGACAGCGGGAGAGTGCGACCCGTCCGCATTCACCGCCCGCCTCCCATGGGGCGGCCGCGAACCGCCTCACAGGCGCGGAGGATGGCTTCCGGCGTAGCGGGGGCATCGAGCGGCACGGGCACAGAGGGGTTCAGCGCATGCACGGCGTCGGCCAGTGCGCAGAAGACCGAATTGGCCAGCATCACCGGCGGCTCGCCCACCGCCTTGCTCGCATAGACCACGTCGGCGTGGTTGTCGTTCGGATAAAGCGCGACGCGGAAATCGGCGGGCACGTCGCTGGCGACGGGAATCTTGTAGGTGGCGGGCGCATGCGTGAGCAGCTTGCCCTTCGCGTCGAACACCAGTTCCTCGGTGGTGAGCCAGCCCATGCCCTGCACGAAGCCGCCCTCGATCTGGCCGATGTCGATGGCCGGGTTCAGCGATCTGCCGACATCGTGCAGGATGTCGACCCGGCGCACGCGGTTCTCGCCGGTCAACGTATCGATTTCGACTTCCGCGCAGGCGGCGCCGAATGAAAAATACAGGAACGGGTTTCCGTGCTTCCGCGCCCTGTCCCAGGTGATGCCCGGCGTCGCGTAAAAGCCGGTGGCGGAGAGCTGCACGCGCTCCATGTGCGCTTTCTTGGCAAGTTCGCCGAAGCCCATGCTGTCATTGCCGCAGAACACCCTGTCGTCGCGGAAGACGATGTCAGCGGCGGCGCAGCTCCAGAGCGTCGCTGCATGGTCCGCCATCCGCCCCCTGATCGCATCGGCGGCGTTGAGCGCGGCCCGGGCGTTGAGGTCGGTGCCGGACGAGGCTGCGGTGGGCCCGGTGTTGGGCACCTTGTCGGTCGTGGTGGCCGTGATGCGCACGCGGGCAATGTCGACGCCGAAGCACTCCGCCACCACCTGCGCCACCTTCTGGTGGAGCCCCTG
>JANOCI010000121.1:0-2524 GCA_031412095.1 Allobosea sp. | reverse complement strand
AAGAACGACTGGCGCGAGGGCATGAGCACTTATGCCATGCCGATTGCTATTTGACAATAATCCTACAACTAAAAAATAGTCCTGCAACCTGAGATTGCAGTACAACCCGACGGACCTGTCAGAAGTCGGACGCGAGGCCTTTGACCTCCCAGTCATTGTATCTGACCGGTTCAAGGCCGCCGCGGCCGTCGATCTCCGGGGCTGCGGCGAGAGCGGCGGTCTTCAGGTCCTGCTCGGCCTTCCGCTCAGCCGCCTCAGCCAGCGCCCGGCGGGCGGCAGGCGTGAGCTCTTTGGCAGGCGACGCGTTCTGGAGGTCCGACTGCGGCTCCTGAACGGTTTCTTCGCGGTGTTGGGTCTGGTCAGGGTTCATGCGAGGCTCGTGCTTGAGTTGGGACATTCAGCCCACATATAATGCCGGCGAGGCCGCTTGTCGCCACGCCTGCATGAAGACGGAGGCACAAAACCGTGAACTATATGAAGACCGCGCTGCTGTTGGCCGGCATGACCGCGCTTTTCGGCATCGTGGGCCTCCTGATCGGCGGAACGAGCGGCATGCTCGTCGCGCTGGCCGTTGCAGCCGGCATGAACCTGTTCAGCTACTGGAATTCGGACAAGCTCGCCTTGCGGGCGCACAATGCGCACGAGGTGGACGAAGGCACCGCGCCCGAGCTTCACGCAATGGTGAGGCAGCTTGCGCAGCGCGCATCGCTGCCCATGCCGCGGGTCTACATCATCGACGATCCGCAACCCAACGCCTTCGCAACGGGGCGCAACCCGGACAACGCGGCTGTGGCGGCTACGACCGGGATCATGAACCTGCTGACCTGGGAGGAACTGTCTGGCGTGATGGCGCATGAGCTTGCGCACATCAAGAATCATGACACGCTTCTGATGACGATCACCGCCACGCTGGCGGGCGCGATCTCGACCGTCGCCAATTTCGGGATGTTCATGGGCGGCAGCCGCGATCGTCCGAACGTGCTGGTGACGATCCTGCTGTCCGTGCTGGCGCCGATGGCGGCCATGGTCGTGCAGATGGCGGTCTCGCGCTCGCGGGAATACGAGGCGGACCAGCTTGGCGGTGAGATTTGCGGCAACCCGGCTTGGCTGGCCGACGCGCTCGCAAGGATGTCGGGCGCAGTGTCGAGGATCCCGAACGAGAGCGCCGAACGGCATCCGCAGACCGCGCACATGTTCATCCTCAATCCGCTGTCTGGCCAAGGCTACGACAGCCTGTTCTCGACACATCCCGACACGGGAAACAGGATTGCGGCATTGATGGAACAGGCGCAGCAAATGGGCTATGCAGCACAGGCCGCTTCGGGCGGCTTCACGGGGACCGCACAGGGTTCGCCCTGGAATTCGACCTCATCGCATCCGAACACAAGCAGGACCCGCGGCCCATGGGGCTGAGCCTGCCGCACCTGGACATTTGATTTGCCCCATCAGCCTCCCAAGCCAGGCACGGAGCCCGGCTTCGCCGCCCGTCACACCGCCAGCAAGGCCTTCGAACGCACGCTTGCCTCCCGTCAGCCGCTGGACGATGTGCTGGATGATGAGATCGCGGCCGCGAAGGGCCTAGAAAGCCGGGACAGCGGGCTTATCCGCGCGATCGCCCTGACGACCTTCAGGCACCTCGGCACGATCTCCCTCGCCATCGACCAACGCGTGGCCAGAGGCAGCCGCTCATTGCCGAGGCCGGTTCAGGCGATCCTCGCCACTGCGACCGCGCAGATGCTGTTCATGGAGGCCGCCGACCACGCCGCAGTCGATCTCGCCGTCGCCCAGACCAAGCTGCAGCCGCAGGGGCTTCGGTTCGCCGGCGTGGTCAATGCGGTCCTGCGCAAGATCGGGCGCGAGGCCGACGACATCAAGCGCGCGATGACGCCGCTGGGCGTGGACTTGCCAGCCTGGCTGAGGCAGGCGTGGATCGCGCAATATGGGCAGGAGCAGGCCGCCATGATCGCTGCGGCGCTGACGGACGAGCTGGCGCTCGACATCACCGTCAAGGCCGATCCGGACGCATGGGCCGCCAGCCTTGGGGCCGTCATCCTCTCGAGCGGCTCCCTGCGCGTGAGCGAACGCACGCCGGTGCATGAGCTGCCGGGATATGGCGACGGAGCCTGGTGGGTCCAGGATGCTGCGTCCGCCGTGCCTGCCAAATTGCTCGGCGTGAGGCCCGGCATGCGCGTGCTGGACATGTGCGCGGCTCCAGGCGGCAAGACCGCGCAGCTGGCCGCTATGGGCGCGGACGTGACCGCGCTGGACCGATCTGAGAACCGGCTCGGCGTGCTGACGGCAAATCTCTCGCGCCTTGGGCTGGAGGCGAAGGTCGTGACGGCCGATGGCGCCAGCTTCGAGCACGAGCCCTTTGACGCTGTGCTGCTGGACGCGCCCTGCACCGCCACCGGCACGCTGCGCCGCCACCCCGACGCAGCATGGATCAAGGGGCCCGAGGACGAGGCGAAGCTCGTGGCCTTGCAGGCCAGGCTGCTGGAACGCGCCATCGACCTGACAAGGCCGG
>JANOCI010000120.1:0-8772 GCA_031412095.1 Allobosea sp. | reverse complement strand
GCTCCGCAACGGAGCTGGATAGACGCCACGCTGGCCAAATGGTCGCGGCAGGCAGATTGGCGCTGATGCCGCCTGCCGGCCGCGATGCACGCCCGCATGCGCCCTTCTGGACGGAGGGGCGGGAATGGCTCATGCTGGCGGCATTCAACCTGAACGGCCGCCTTGAAAAAGTCCGGGTCTTTGCGGAACTCCAGTTGACTGCGAAATGCCCGGGTCTTGAAGGACCCGGTTCCGCGATGAGTTTGGTCTGCCGACATCCGAAAGCCGAAGCGTTGCCCGCCATGACGAAGCGTTCAGCCAATGATCCGCGCCTTGGCCCGAGGCTCGCCCTGTCCCTGGCCCTGCCTGGGCTGGCGTTGCTCGCAGGCGTCTGGGCGCAGCCGGCGCTGGCCGTCGTAGGCGGCAGCGTGGTGCGCTCCACCGATGACGTGCGCCGCTGGACCGTGAAGGTCGACAGCAGCCGCGGCGAGTTGTGCTCCGGCGTGCCGATCGACCGCCGGCTGGTGCTGACGGCGGCCCACTGCGTCATCCGGGGCGGCCGATTTACCGTCAGCGCGCTCGACGAGGGCATGCGCCGCCGCCAGATCCGCGTCGTCGGGATCAGCGCTCATGAAAGCTTCCTGCCTGGCCTGACGCCGAGCACGCAGCCCGGCATTGACCTGGCCGTGATGCTCCTGGCCGAGCCTTTGCCGGAAAGCCTCGCGCCCGCCGGGCTTGGCGGCTCGATGGGCCTTGGCGACAGCCTGACGATTTCCGGGTTCGGCCTTGGCCAGGAGGGCCGCAGCGGCAGCGCGAGGACCTTGCGCCAGAGCACGCTGACCTCCGCCGGGTCCTACACCTCCGGCAACAGCGTGATCGTGGCGGTCGATGCGCTGAAGCTTGGACAAGCCCCCGGCGCAGGCGCGTGCAAGGGCGATTCAGGCGGCCCGATCATGCGCGGCGGCTCGGGCGAACTGGTCGGCATCGTGAGCTGGTCGAGCGGGCCGACCAATCAGCGGATGCGCAGCGTGTGCGGCGGCTTCACCGCGATCACGCCCGTCGCAGATCATCGCGCCTGGATCATGGCGGCGGCCGCAGCGCTGCTTGCCGCACCTCCGGCGGCCACCGCCGAAGATCGGCCCGCAGGCCGGCAGCGGAGCCGGAGCCAGCCAGCGGCGGCTGCCGCTGTCACCATGCCGGCAGCCGCCGCCGATCCCTCGTTCCGGACCAGCGGCGGCAATTGAGGCCGGCTCAGCACAGGCCTCGTCCCCGGGCCCTCCGGCCCAAGAGCGCTACGCTGCGAAGCGCAGGCCCTTGATCGCAGCGAAGTCCTGCACGCCGCCGCCAACGCGCTTGGTCGTGTAGAACAGCACGTAGGGCTTGGCGGAGTACGGATCGCGCAGGATGCGCACGCCGGCCCTGTCGACGATGAGGTAGCCGCGCCGGAAGTCGCCGAACAGCACCGAGACCGAGTTGGCCGCGATGTTCGGCATGGCTTCGGCCTCGGCGACCGGGAAGTTCATCAAGGTCGCGGGCTGGTTGACGCCGGCCGGCGGCTGCCAGAGATAGTTGCCGGCGCTGTCCTTGAAGCGCCGGATGGCGCTCTGGACGCGGCGGTTCATCAGGAATGCGCCGTTCTGGCGATAGCCGGTCCGCAGCGTGTAAATCAGGTCGATCAGCACGTCGGACGGGCTGGCGGCCGCGAAAGCGCCCGCTGCGCCGGTATTCAGCACGCCGATGTTGCCCCAGGTCCAGCTTGCATCCGCGACCACGGGCACGCTCAGCACGCCGCGCGGCTGCGTCGTGCCGTTGCCGGTGATGAAGGCGGTGCTCTCCTGCTCGGCGAAGACCGTCTCGACCTCTTCGGCGACCCAGCGGTCCACGTCGACGAGCGCATCGTCGAGCAAGGTCTGCGTCGCGGACGGCATGGCGTAGAGCTCCATCGCCGGGAACACCAGTTCAGAGAGGACCTGAGACGCGGTCTCCGGCCGCGTCGCCGTCTCTCCCGCCCAGCCGGATGCAGGTCCGGTCGCCGAGAAGGCGGCCCGGTACGTTCCAGCCGAGATCGTGCGAACCGTCGCCAGCGCCCGCATCGGCGAAATGTTGGCGAGCCGTGCCAGGATGTCGCGCTCGATCTCCGCCGGAGCCACGAACCCGCCATCGGGACCGGAGCCTGCCGAAAGCGCCTTCATCTCGCCATTGCGGAAGGCCGAAAGATCGCCGCGGCGGATGTAGGCGTCGAAGCCCGCCTTGCGTTCGGATGAGCCCGCGTCGCCGAAGCTGGCTGCGGAACCGAGCGAGGGACGGCGAGCGTCGAGCGTCATGCGGTCGAGCCGGCGCTTCTGCTCGTCCAGCGCGGTGTCGATGCGCGCCAGCTTCTCGTCCAGCAGCACGTCCGACGTGGAGCGCTGCTCGATCTCGGCGAGGCGCTGGTCGTTGGTGTCGCGGAAGGCCTCGAACGTTCCGCGCAACTGGTCGAAGGCCTCGCCTGCCTGGCCCAGATGCGCCTTGGCTTCAGGGGCGGCAGTCGTGTGTGTCGTCATGTCCATGAGATGTCTCCGGGGTTGAAAAAGGTTGAAAGCTGCTCGAAGCGCCCGTCAGGGCGTGTGGACCGAGGGCCGCGACGCGGCGAACGCCTTGACGGCGGAGACCCGGGCCTGCGGCAGAAGCGGGAAGGTCACGATTGAGATCTCCCACAGATCGATCTCCGTCAGGCGACGGAAGCCGGTCCGCGGATCGTTGCGGGCCTTGACCGTCCGAAAGCCGATGGACAGGCCATCCACGGCGCCGTCGCGCATCAAGGCCAGCGTCTCGCGGGCCCGGGCGACGCCAGGCGAAAGCTTGCCCCTGACGAACAGGCCGCGCTCGTCCTCGCGCAGCATCAGCCATTGGCCGATCGGCTCCGACGGATTATGCTGCCAAAGCAGCTTGACCCCGCGCGGTCCGCGCCGGGCCAGAGACGCGGCGAAGGCGCCTTTCTCGACGACGTCGCGGCCGAGGTCAGGCACGTTGAACAGGCTCGCGTAGCCTTCGAACTGCCCTTCGGTGCTGATGTGCACGAGCGCGTCCGGCATCAGCTTGGTGTCCAGCAACCGGCGATGGACATCTTGAGCTTGCAGGTTGCGATTCATGCTTTCTCCCGTCTCGTGCGAGGACGGCTGCGGGCGGGCTTGACCGTTTCACGGTCGATCTGCTCGAGGACGCGGACGAAGTTGCGGATTGCATCCCCGGCTTCCGAGCGCGCCTCCGGTCGCGCCGAAGCGTCGGATGCGGGCCCGCTCAAACGAAAAAGCCCGCCAAGCGGCGGGCGGTATGCGGTCATGCGATGTCTCCTGTTGGCTGATCAATCAAATCAGAAGGTGTCATCCGCGGCGGCCCAACGGGCCGGGAACGGGATCCACAATGCGATGCAAGGGTGGATCCCCTTCCCGATCCTGCGGATCGCCGGGGATGACACAGCAGTGTGCCTAGGTCTTCACATCACCGTGGCGCTGGTTGAAGCGAGCCAGTTCCATGATGAAATCGTCGAAGCGGCGATTGGCGGCAGTCACTTCGTTCAAGGCGCGCGAGAGCAGCATCGAAGCGCCCAGCGCCCAGAACAGAAGCGCGATGTGGCCCACGTCACTGTTTGCGGCGAAGCGTTCCAGGATTGCGTCCATGTTCCTCTGTCTCCTCAGGTGAGGCAGACGGCTCGGCCGGGTAGCCAAGCGCCTGCCGTTTCTCCGCGTCGGTGAGCAAGTCGCCGGCCGCGAGGACGCGGCTCCAGAGCTTCTCGCGGTCCTCCGCCAGTTCCTCGATGGCGTCGAGATCGGGCTCGATCACCAGCTCCTCGTCCCATGCTTCACCCAGCCAGCCGGCCAGCGAACCCAGCGTGCGGCGCACGAGCGGGATCACGGTCTGCCGCCAGAGCGCGCGGTTGGCCTCGGCGTAGTTGGCGTGCGTCGAGTCGCCGGGCAGCCCGAGCAGCAGGGGCGGCACGCCGAACGCCAGCGCGATCTCCCGCGCCGCGCCAGCCTTCGCCTCGATGAAGTCCATCTCCTTCGGGCTCAGCGACAGCGGCTTCCAGTCCAGCCCGCCTTCGAGCAGCAGCGGCCGCCCAGCGTTGCGCGAGCCCTGGAAGCTCTCCTCGAGCTCGGCCTTGAGCCGATCGAACTGGCCATCGGTTAGCGTCGCGCCGTCGGGGCCGGCATAGACCAGCGCGCCGGAAGGCCGCGCCGCGTTGTCCAGCAGCGCCTTGTTCCAGGCCCCTGCGGCGTTGTGGATGTCCAGCGCCCTGGCGGCGGCCTCCATCGGAGGCATGCCGTAGTGATCGTCCAGCGGGTGGAACATCGACAGGTGCAGGATCGGCGGCATGCCTTCCGCATCCTGCCTAAAGCGCACGCTCTCCCCGCCGGCCGTGTAGTCATAGGCGGCGGCCCAGCCGTCGGGGCCCGGCACCACGCGCATCCTGTCCGGACGCAGGGCATGCAGCTCCCTGAGCTCCCCATTCAGCGTCACCGCCTCGACGTAGGCATTGCCCGCCACCAGCAGATGGCCGTAGACCGCTTCGAGGAAAGCGCCGCCGGATTGCCTTGGATTTGGCCGCGCCAGCAGCTTCAGAAGCGGATGATCGTCCGCTTCGCGCCCGCCGAACCTAACGGAGACCGCCACCTGCGCGGCGCTCTCAGCCACCAGCCTGACGCAGCGGTGCACGATTGCGTTGGTCTGGTAGCCCTCGCGGGCCAAGGCGGCATAGTCGCGCGGCGTCCAGCGCGCCTGCCCATTGCCATGCCAGGCGATGAGCGGAGCGGTGCGCGACCGCTTGGTCTCGGGCACGGATGCGGGCATGGGCGTTCGCGCCGGCGGGTTGCGCCAGCGGGTGAAGATGTTGGGCATGCGGGGTGTCCTTCTGTTCTTCCTTTAGGGCAGGCGCCCCGCCCTGCCCTCCCCCAGGGATGGGGAGGCAAGCGCGCGGCCTGCTTCAGATCGCAACGTCGAACTTTCAACGGGCTGCACTTCAATCCTTTGACTGCCTCCTCCCTCGCCGCACGGCAGGGCGGGTCAGGGCGTGTCCCTTCCAATCGTCGGCAAAAGTTAGCCGCGGCGACGTTGGCGGGATTCACAGCCCCCTCACCCGCGGCCTTCCCTTCGCGCCGAGCGCCAGATGCGTCACCGCCCAGACCAGCGCGTCCAGCCTGTCGGGCGAGCGGCCGGAGCTGAGGCCTCCTGCGCCGAAATCGCACATCTCGTCCTCGAGAGCCGGAAACGCGCCGACATGCGCCACGCGGCCCTGGGCATAGAGCGCAGCCACCGGCTCGGCGCGAAGATATTTGCCTCGCGTGGCGCGCACCGCGACGATGGGAAGCGCTTCGTCCACCTGGCGCAGCACGGACGTGGCCATTTCGCCACCCTGGTTGACCTCGACCACGACGGCGTCGGCCTGATGGCGCTGATAGAGCGCCGAGGCGCGCGTGGCCCATTCGGCCGGCTTGGCGCGCTCCATCGTGGCGTCCTCCAGCACATGCACAATGCCATCCGCCGTGATGCCTGCCACCACCAGCCCGCAAGCGTCGGCATGGCGGCCGGACGTGGTGGGCGGGTCGATGGCGACGCAGATCCGGGCCAGCGGCGGGGCCATGCGCCTGCGGCAGTCTTCGATCATGGCGCGGCTCCAGAGCGCGTCGGCCCGCTCCTCGATCATCTCCCCGTCAAGTTCCTGCCGGCCGAGCCGTGTGCCGCCGTAAGCCTTCGTCACCGCGCCGAGGAACGCAGGCGCCAGATTGAAGGCGTTGTCGCGGGTCCTGGCGCGCGTCACCACGGTGTCGGCATCGCCAAGCAAAGCACGGATCAAAGCCGTAGGACGCGGCGTCGTCGTGGCCAGCTGTTGCGGGTGCGAGCCGAGGCGCAGGCCGAACTGCAGCATGTCCCACGTCTCCTTCGCATAGCGCCACTTGCCGATCTCGTCGCACCAGGCCGCATCGAACTGCGGCCCGCGCAGGCTTTCCGGATCCTCCGCCGAAAACACCTGCGCGATGGCGCCGTTGGGCCATGTCAGCTTCCGGTTGCTGGGTTTCCAGACCGGCTGCTCGTGGCGCGCATGGACCGACAGAAGGCCCGAGACACCTTCGATCATCACATCGCGCACATCGCCATAGGTCTCGCCGACCAGGGCGATCCGGCCCTTCGCGCAGTAGCCGGCTGACCCAAGGGCCAGGGAGCGCACCCATTCGCTTCCGGCGCGCGTCTTGCCGGCGCCTCGTCCGCCGATCATCAGCCAAGTCGTCCAGCCACCGCCGGGCGGCAGCTGGTCGTCCCGCGCCCAGAACAGCCAGTCGCCCAGAAGGGCGCGCTGCTCCGCGCGGTCAAGGCTCGCGAGAAAGCGGGTCCGCGTGGCCGGCTGCGAGGCCATCAAGGCGGCGCGCAAGCTCCTCGCGCAGTGAAGCGAGGTCGGCGAGGGCACTGTCCGGATCGCGTTCATGCGGGTTTCCTGCATCCTCAAGCGCACGGTCGATGTCTATCGCGGCGGTGTCCATCTCGATCAGCTCCTTGATCGTGCGGGCCAACGTCGCCAGCTACTTGGCGTGGGCCTCGCTTGCCGCTTCGGCGGCGGCGAGGCCTTTCAGCCGCGCCTCATGCGCCTTGATCTGCAGCTCCGCCGCGGTCCAGAGCCGCTCGACGAGATCGACACGGCTGGCGCGTGGCATCGCCACCTGAGCCGTCACTTCAACACTGTGATTCATCGCGATACCCCCCTCAACGCCGAAAGCCGCCATCGCTGTTTCGGCGGTGGCGGCTCCAGGACGACTATAAGCAAGAGCGTTGCGCAGGCACAGGACCGGAAGACCCCTGTGCGCAAATCCCTGGTCACAATTCGTGAGCGTGCCGTGTTGATAGCCGATCAGCGCGACGCTGTCAAGACAATATTCCTACAACCTTAACGTGTGTCAAGTTGTATTGAACTGCCTTCTCGCCGTGGGGCGTCTGCGATGCGGTCCTTCAGGGCCTCTTCAAGTCTGAGCCTGCTCCATCCATTTGGACGTCGCCGTCGGAATGTAGGCCTCCATCTTGTCGAGCAGCGCGCCGGGGCGCGTGTCCTTCAGCGCCATATGGCGATGCTGGTCGCGGACGAAGCCCTCCGACGTCGCCTTGTCGAGGAAGTGCAGCAATTCGCCGTAGAAGCCGTCGACGTCGTAAAATCCCAGCGGCTTGTGGTGGATGCCGAGCTGGGCCCAGGTCCATATCTCGAAGATCTCCTCATAGGTGCCGATCCCGCCCGGCATGGCGATGAAGGCGTCGGAGAGTTCCGCCATCCGCGCCTTGCGTTCGTGCATCGATGCGACGACGTCCTTGCGGGTCAGCCCCTTGTGGCCAACCTCCTTCGCCTCCAGCGACGCGGGAATGACGCCATGCACGGCGCCGCCAGCCGCCAGAGCCGCGTCCGCGACCACCCCCATCAGGCCGACGCTGCCGCCGCCGTAAACCAGGGTGTAGCCGCGATGCGCGATCTCCCGGCCCATGGCGCGCGCACCTTCGGCATATGCATCATGCGCGCCGAGGCTCGAACCGCAGAAGACGCAGACGGATTTGATCATGGCTTCAGCCCTTCAATGCATCGAGGATGCGCGCCCATGAGCGGGCGCCTTTCTGGAAAGACGACAGGTCGTACTTCTCGTTCGGCGAATGCACGCGGTCATCATCGAGGCCGAAGCCGACGAGCAGCGTGTCCATGCCGAGCGTGCGCTTGAAGTCGCCCACCACCGGTATCGAGCCGCCGGAGCCGATGATGGCGGCGGCCTTGCCCCATTCCTCCGTCAGGGCCTGCCTGGCCTTGATCAATGCCGGCATGTCCCAGGGCAGCGATATCGCGCGGCTGCCCTTGTAGCGGATGAACTCGGCCTTGCAGTCCGAGGGAATCGCTTCACGGACATACGTCTCGAACGACGCCATGATGGCCTGCGGGTCCTGGTCGCCGACAAGCCGGAACGACACCTTGGCGTTGGCCTCGGATGCGATCACCGTCTTGGTGCCCTCGCCCTGGTAGCCGCCCCAGATGCCGTTGACGTCGCAGGTCGGCCGCGACTGGATCATCTCGATCAGCATCCGGCCTTTCTCGCCGACTGGAACGCCGAGCCTCACCTGCCCGAGAAAGTCTTCAGCCGTCAGCCCGAGGCTCTCCCATTCCTGCCTGATGGCGGCAGGCAGCTCCTTCACGCCATCGTAGAACCCCGGCACCGTCACCCGGCCGTTCTCATCGTGCAGGCCCGCCAGCACCTTGCTCAGCACATGGATCGGGTTGGCGGCGGCGCCGCCGAACAGGCCTGAATGCAGGTCACGGTCCGCTGCCACGATCTTGACTTCCATGTAGACCAGCCCGCGCAAGGCGGCCGTGATGGCGGGCGTGCCGCGGTCCCACATGCCGGTGTCGCAGACCAGCGCCACATCCGCCTTCAGCTCGGCAGCACTGGCCTCGATGAAGGGCGGCAGGTTCGGCGAGCCGGATTCCTCCTCGCCCTCGACCAGGATCGTGACACCCACCGGCAGATCGCCCGTCTCGGCCAGAAAGGCGCGGCAAGCCTCGACGAAGGTCATGACCTGGCCTTTGTCGTCGGCCGCCCCTCGGCCCATGATGACGTGCCGCCCTGGCTCGAGCTCCGCCAGCCGCGGCTCGAAGGGCGGCGCGTCCCAGAGGTTCAGCGGGTCGACCGGCTGAACGTCGTAGTGCCCGTAGAACAGCACATGCGGCGCGCCGGGCTTCGGCCGATGGCCGAGCACGATCGGATGACCCTGCGTGGGCCGCGACGACACTTCGAAGCC
>JANOCI010000119.1:0-2606 GCA_031412095.1 Allobosea sp. | reverse complement strand
CGATTCCTGATGGCACATTCCTGGTCGGCAAGAGCCACAAGCCCGAACTGCTGACGCTGAAGCTCGCCAACCGGCATGGCCTCGTCACCGGCGCGACCGGCACCGGCAAGACCGTGACGCTGCAGGTGATGGCCGAGGGCTTCGCCCGCGCGGGAGTGCCGGTGTTCGCGGCCGACATCAAGGGCGACCTCAGCGGCATCGGCGCATTGGGCGACGCCAAGCCGCCCTTCGTGAAGCGCGCCGACGAACTTGGCGTGCCCTATGAGCCGGAGCAGTTCAGCACGGTGTTCTGGGACTTGTTCGGCGAGCAGGGCCACCCGATTCGCGCCACCGTGTCCGAGATGGGCCCTCTGCTGCTGGCCCGCCTGCTGGACCTGAACGAGGTGCAGGAAGGCGTGCTGAACATCGCGTTCCGCATCGCCGACGAGCAGAAGCTGCTGCTGCTGGATCTCAAGGACCTGCGCGCCATCCTCACCCACATCGCGGAGAACGCGGCGCAGCTGACCGTGCAGTACGGCAACGTCTCGGCGCAGACGGTCGGCACGATCCAGCGCCAGCTTCTGGTCATCGAGAACCAGAAGGGCACGTTCTTCTTCGGCGAGCCGGCGCTCGACATCAACGACCTCATGCGCTGCGACCGCGACGGGCGCGGCATCGTCAACATCCTCGCCGCCGACAAGCTGATGGCCAACCCGCGCCTCTACGCCACCTTCCTGCTCTGGCTGCTCTCCGAGCTGTTCGAGGAGCTGCCGGAGGTCGGCGACCTCGACAAGCCGAAGCTGGTGTTCTTCTTCGACGAGGCGCATCTGCTGTTCAACGGCGCGCCGAAGGTGCTCCTTGAGGCGGTGGAGACCGTGGTGCGGCTGATCCGCTCCAAGGGCGTCGGCGTCTACTTCGTGACGCAGAACCCGCTGGACATCCCCGACACCGTGCTGGCCCAGCTCGGCAATCGCGTGCAGCACGCGCTGCGCGCCTTCACCCCGCGCGACCAGAAGGCGGTGAAGGCCGCCGCCGAGACCTTCCGCCAGAACCCGAAGTTCAAGACCGAGGAAGCGATCACGCAGCTAGCGGTCGGCGAGGCGCTGATCTCGATGCTGGCGGGCAGGGGCGTGCCGGAGATCGTCGAGCGTGCGCTGATCGCCCCGCCCATGGCCCAGGTCGGCCCCGTGAGCATGGCCGTTCGCCAGCAGGCGATGGCGGCATCGGGCCTGCGCGGCAAGTACGAGCAGACCATCGACGGGATCAGCGCCTACGAGGTGCTGATGAAGCGCAAGGGCCTCGATCCCGCCAATCCCAATGCGCCCGCCCAGCAGGCCGGCGCGGGCGGTTTGGGCGGCATGCTCGAAGGCATCTTCGGCGGCGGCTCCGCCAAGCCCGGCGGCAAGGGCCGCACCACGCAGTCCATGGCCGAAAAGATCGCCACCAGCGCCGCCCGCTCGGTCGCGTCCTCCGTCGGCCGGCAGATCGGCACCGCCATCATCCGCGGCGTGCTGGGAAGCCTGCTCGGCGGGAAAAGGTAGGCAAGGGAAGCAAGAACCCCACCCTGGCCATCCCCGCGCGGCGGGGAGGGAACGCGCGCTGGGTCGGTTCGTAATCGGCATGGCACTGCACTTCGGGTTTCTTCCCTCCCCGCCTTGCGGGGAGGGTCAGGGTGGGGCTCTTGCTTGATTGTCTTGACGCTCTCCATCTCCTGAAAATCCGGATGCGCTGCAATGTCGGTCACTTGCGCTCGTCAGCTCCGCAAAACGATGACCCCGTTCGAGGCGCGGCTATGGCTAGCGTTGCGGGCCTTGCGGAACGAGGGCCTGCACTTCGGGCGGCAATCGCCGCGCGACGGCTATGTCCTGGATTTCGTGTGCCTGCGCGCCAGGTTGATTGTGGAGCCTGACGGCGATCAGCACGCGCTCGGTGATCATCCGTTGCGGGATCGGCTGCGCGATGCGCACTTTGCCGCGCAAGGTTATGAGACGCTGCGCTTCTGGAACCAGGAGATCCGAGACAACTTCGGTGGTGTCGTCGAAGGCATCTTCCGCGCGGCGATGGCACGGCAGGTGGAGCTTGACCAGCGCCTGGTTGGCCGGCCAGTCCAACCCTGATCCTCCCTATGGGATGCGGACGGACGCAACAAATGTGAGGTGCCATGCCGACGAAGGTCCAAAGTGCCCGCTGCGCGTCGGTCAAGCGCGAGGCTGTCAAGCAACGCCGGAGCGCCAGCCGCACATTCCCCATTTCCCGCAACCTCCCGCCCTGTCACAGTGAGGCAACCTGAATCACGCAGTGGTGCCCACATGTCCGCTTTGCCTGCCGTCCTGGCTTCCGTCCTCGCCCGCCTCGACTCCGACCGCGAGGGCGCCATCCAGCGCCTGTTCGAGTGGGTGCGCATCCCCTCGATCTCGACCGACAGCGCCTGGAAGGCCGATTGCGCCCGCGCGGCGGATTGGCTGGTCGATGATCTGAGGGGGCTCGGCTTCGAAGTGTCGTCGCGGCCCACGCAGGGTCATCCGATCGTGCTCGGCCATCGGCCGAAGCCCGGCGCGCCGCATGTGCTGTTCTACGGGCACTACGACGTTCAGCCGGTCGACCCGCTGAACCTCTGGGACGCGCCG
>JANOCI010000118.1:0-7694 GCA_031412095.1 Allobosea sp. | reverse complement strand
CGGTGATCGGGGGTCAGGCCAAGCTCCGAGAGCGCGTCGTCATATGCGGCGAGATTACGCTCCTCGCCATCGATCACGCCGGGCAGCACGCTCTCCTCCAGCCCGCCGAAAAGGCCCCTTACGTTCATGATCGTCCGATTGACGACGCTCATCAGCGAACCGCCTTCATCGGGCGGCGCGCCGAGGGCGGCGAGTTCGCTTGCAAGATCCGCCGCATGGGCGTCATGCAGGGTGATCATCTGCGAGAACAGGGGCGTGAGCCCCTGTCCATCTGCGTCTTCCAGCGCTTCCTGGTAGCCGTTGCTCGCATCGACGGCCGCCGTATGAAGGCGGGCCAACACATCGACTGCTTCCGTCATATGAAGTTCCTCAACATTGGCGATCGATGCTGCCCAAGGTTCATGTCAAGTGAAAAGGGCTATGAGGATGATGATGGGGATCGGCACGCCGACCAGCCAAAGCAGAATTCCACGTCCCATGTGTTTGCTCCTTCACCAGCGCATGTAGGGTGACAGATCGGTGTTTTCGTCACGATGACGCCCGCCGACGCTTGCGCCCCACCACGCGCCTGCAGCAGCCAGGGCCATGCCTGCCGCAGTGAGGAACGCAACCAAGATGCCGATGCGGCGTGCTCTTTCAGCGGCCGCCTTCGCCTGATCGGCAGCAGCCCGCGCCTGCGCAACGGTCTGATCGATTCGGCGATCCACTTCGGCCTGATCGACGCCGGCGCGTGCAGCGATCGTGCGCGAAAGATAGGCCCTGTCATCCTGGCTGAGCTGGCCTACCGCGAACGAGCGGGCCAAAACACGGCCGATCTGCTGCCGCGTCTGCTCGTCAAGCGGCTGAGCGTTCGCACCACGGACGAGCGTATCGAGCGTGTAGTCCATCGAAGAGCCCGCAGCCGAACCAATGGCCGTAGTCGCAGTGCGGACTACGTCCGCGCCGGTGCGCGCCGCGCCGGAGATTGCGCTGCTGGCGAGCATGGCCCCGATCAGCGCCGCGACCGCCCAGACCGCAAGCCCGTGCGCGCCATCGCGGATCATCACTTCATGCGAGTTCGCATCGCCCGCCCGGCGACGCAGGCGCGCAGTCACGTAGGCCCCGGCGATCAGGCTCGACAAGGCGACCCAGAGCATCCAAAGGCCAGCGGCGATGCTCAGGCCGACGGCAGAAAGGCCGGAACCGGTCACAGATGTCAGAGACAGGCCGAGAGCCGCGCCGAATCCTGACATGATCAGGGTGATGGCGGTGGCGATCACTGTGCCGACGGCGATCGCGCCCCAGTCGACATAGCCTCGATCATGATGCGTCGAGGCGGAAGTGTCCGCCATCGAGGCCGCTGCGCCGGATCCGGTGACCCTGGTCTGCGTGATGTCAGGCGAATTCATGGCGGCCATCTCAGCGCAGGCCTAGAAACGAGAGGATCGCCAGGACGATCACGACTGCGCCGACAAGATAAACGATTCCATTCATGGCGATTTCCTTTTCACAGCTGACAAAACTCGAAAGCTTGCAGGAGCAACGCGACGTGGGATCAAAAGTTCCGGTAAAGTGCCTCTGGCGCAGGCAGAGCCGGCTTCCATCGCGCGGCAGGAATGCAGGCCGCTGGGGGCAGCGGCGGCGATGTGCGGCCGGGCATCGAACGCCCGGAAACGGAGCACTGGCTCAGCCTGGCGCGGCCATCCGACCGAGTGGACCGATGCAGCCTTTGCGGGCGCCGGCATAGGCAGGGAAGGTTTGCGAAGGAAAGGCGTGGGCCGGGCAGGAATCGAACCCGCAACGAGAGTGTTATGAGCACTCGGCTCTACCGTTGAGCTACCGGCCCCACGCAAGTGCCTGTATCCGTATCTCTTGAAGCGCGGTCAAGCCTGTCATCGCCATGCCGGCCGCCGACGTTCAAGCGCTGGACCCGATCACGGGTTCAAAAACGGAAAAAACCCGGAGGATGTCGCCATCCGCCGGGTTTCGATATCTGAAGGTTGCGCTGGTCCGCCTCAATCGGGCGCATAGTTGTAATAGCGGGCCCAACCCAGCCAATCATCCACCACCGTGCCGGTGAGCAGGATGCCGATGCCGCCGGTCAGGGTCGTCAGGACGGCGAACCACCAGGCCCAGCGATGGATCGATTCCATCGATGCGTTGAAGCCCATCGTCCAGCGCCAGAACAGGGCGGCGCGCTCCGAAGCCGTGCCGCGGTCCACGATCTGCTCGATCTCGCGCTCGCCGCCATATTGGCTGACCGCCAGGATTGTCGCGGCGTGCATGGCGAACAGCAGGGCCGAACCATAGAGGAACACGATCGAAAGACAGTGGAACGGATTGTAGAACAGGTTTCCGTAGCGCAGCGAGAAGTTGTTGGTCCAGTCGAGATGCGTGAAGACGCCGAAGGGCACCGCCTCGCTCCAGCTGCCCATCAGCAGGGGGCGGATGAAGCCGAGCACGAGGAACAGCCAGATGGCGGAGGCGAAGGCCCATGACACATGGCTACCCATGCCCATGGCGCGCGCCCTCGTGTAGCTGCGCATCCACCAGGCCAGGACGGAGATGGTGATCGAGAAGCCGGCCAGCAGCCACCAGCCTCCCTTGTCGAGCGGCGGGATGCTGATGCCATACTCGGCGGCGGGCGGCTCGAGCGAGAGCCAGAAGAATTCGCGCACGAAGCGCGTCGGGCTCCAGTCGACCTGCATCCAGAAATTCAGGCCGATGATGTTGAAGCCGACGAGGAACGCTGCAACCGAGATCAACCCCCAGGTGCCGAGATACAGCGGGCCGATCTGCGCGTCGCCGATCTTGCCCAGCCAGTAGTTGTGGCTGGGGTCTTTCGTGCGGGAGTAGATCCCGTCGGTGGCGGCTGGCGGCCCGAGATCATCGGGGCCGCGGACCTGCACGCGGGTGAAGATGTTGAGGTATGGGACGGAGTTGAAAAGAACTGACATGGCTGCCTCGTGAAACTGTTAGCGCCAGATGAAACCGAAGAGCCGTGACAGATCCCACCAGTCGACCCATGGATCGGTCCAGACCGTGCCCGTGATCAGCATGCAGATGGCGCTCCAGAAGCCGGCCGACAGCGCGACGAACAGGCCGACGCGGTGGACGCCGAGCGTGCCGACGGAGTATCCGATGAAGTCGCGGAAGTAGGCGTTCTCGTGCTCGGGCGTCTTGACGGTCTCGCCGGGCGCAGGATTGACCGCGGAGAGCACCAGCGCGCCGTGCAGCGCCAGGGCCAGCGTCGTCGTGAAGAAGAACGTGATGGCGACCATATGGGCGGGGTTGTAGTGGAAGTTGCCGTAGGTATAGCCGACGTTGTTAACCCAGTTGAGATGCGTGAAGATCCCATAGGGAAATCCGTGGCCCCAGGCGCCCAGCCATAGCGGGCGGATGATGACAAGCGCGACATAGGCGAAGATGGCGACGGAGAACGCCACGGGGACATGATAGCCCATGCCCAGCTTGCGGCTGATCTCGACCTCCCGGAGCGCCCAGGAGCAGAAGGCCCCGGTCGCGCAGATGGTGACGATCTGCCAGATGCCGCCCTCCTTCAGGGGAGCGAGCGCAAGGCCGTAGCTCAGGTCAGGCGGATCGATGCTGATCTTCCAGATGTTCCAGGTCTCGCCTAGCGAGGCGCCGTAGATCAGCAGCCCCGTGCCGACGATCGTGAAGAAGATCGTCGTGACCCCGAAGAAGCCGACATAGAACGGCCCGACCCAGAAATCGAACAGGTCTCCGCCGATGAGCGTTCCGCCCCTGACTCGATATTTTCGTTCAAAACTGAGCATCGCCATGAAGAGATCCTCCCCCGAAAGGCTTGTGAATGAGAACTCTGCGGCTCACCCAGCCAGACCTGCGCGGACTAGTGCCGTCCGACCGTGGCCTGAGGTGGTCGCGGGGCTTTCTCTCAGGGTCGCGCCTCTTGCGGATGGCCTGGAACGGCGATCCGGGGCGGTCCCGAGACCCAAGGCGTGACGTTTGAAACATGGCTTGCCATTTTCACGCGTCACGCCTCGGAGTTTGTCGTCAAACGGACGTCAGCTCGAAAGCGACGGCGGCGACCACGACAGGCGCCGGAGCCAAGACTTCAGCAGCTCGTGCGCGGTTTGCGCGCGGACCTTCGATCCAGTTGAACCGATCGGTGCTGAGCAGGATGAAGTGGATCAAGATCGCCAGAGAGAACAGGAAGACCGCTGTGGCGACGAGGATGCGGCGGGGGTCGAACAGGAACCAAATTCTATACATGTCGTTCTCCCGTCATCCGATGAGCGATGTCACGGCGGTGAGGCCGTCCATCACGGTTGCGTAGCCGCGCACGCCCGGAAACCATGGGCGCCACATCCAGACCAGGAAGTGGGCTACGATTGCCACGACCGTGAAGCCGACCATCCCCTGGACGAAGAAGCTGTGAAACTCCCTTGCCTCCTGGTCGGTCAGTCCCGTCATGGACTGTCTGTCTCTGTCAGCCATAATCTGGCACTCCTCTAACTGGCCGAAGCCGCTGCCGCGCCCGTCCCGCGCGGCTGGGATCGTCTTCGTGTGGCCACGATGACTGCCTGGCAGGCAAGCCGGCCAGGATCTGGAAAGCCCTCAACCCTGGAAGGCGAAGGCGATGCTTGCTTCGCAGGACTGGCGCGCCTGCGAGAAAACCGAAATGCGCCTCGCAGGCCGGGCCATCAGGCCGCGCCCATTCGGGGCGAACCTTGAAATGACGGCCGCTGTCAGGAAAAGCGGGTAGGTCAACGCGACCAGCAGGCGGAACACCGCGCGGTCAGCCCCGCGGCCGTGGGCCTGAGCATGTGCGTCTGCGTGTGCGTGTGCGTGTGAGATATCGAAACGAATGTCGGTCATGGTTCACCTCTATGGAATCTTATAGCACAGTCATCATAACTTGACACGTGAAATGTCTAATTTACTTGACACTTTGGGCACTAATTTTCCGGCTGCACGTTCGTATTTGATTTAAAATTTCAAAAGTTTAGGCTTCAGCGCGGCGATTTGCCGAGGATGGCGTCCTGCGCCCTCTCCACTGACGACATCGTCACTTCCTCCGAGCCGGCCTTGCGCGCGTCGCGCTCGGCGGCGTCCCTGAGGCGCTTGGCGGCGGAGATGCGCACGAGCACCGGATGGTCATCGACCACGCGGTCCAGCATGGCCTTGGCTTCGTGGCTCCACGGCAGCTCCTCATGCAGGCGCGACGGAGTCGGGTCGATGGCGTCCATGTCGGTGCTGAGGGGGATCATGTGGAACAGCGCGTCGAACAGCGCGTTGCAGACCTCCTGGATCAGGTAGGTCGCGCCGGCATATCCCATGAAGGGCGTGCCGGTGTGCCGGCGGATGATTGCGCCAGGGAACGAGGCGGGGATGTACATCGAGCGCCCGCCGGCTTCGGCCATGTACATGCGCTCGTTGTAGCTGCCGAAGAGAATCAGCGGCGGCTTCGTGTGCACGAGTTCGCGGACCTGGTCGTTCAGGGTCTTCTCGCCCGATTTCCTCGCGATGGCGAAGTTGCACGGCAAGCCCATCTCGGTCTCGAGAAATTGCCGGATGCCGCGCGCGTAGGTTTCGTTGGCCACGATCGCAAAGGACGCGGTGGCGAAGAAATCCTGCGTGACGGAACGCCAAAGATCCCAGAGCGGCTTGATCGTGGTGTGCTTCTCGCGCTCGATGAAAGGCTCGGGATCGAGGCCGGTCAATTCGCCCAGCTTGCGCAGGAACTTCGTGGTGGAGTGCAGCCCGATCGGAGCCTGTAAGTAGGGCCGGTCCAGCGCTTCGCAGAGCAGGCGGCCGAACTCGCGGTACATGCAGACGTTGACCTCGGCGTCGCCGAGCTTCCCGATGTCGGCGAGATGAGTCCCCAGCGGGAAGCACAGGTTGATCTCAGCCCCGATGCCTTCGACGAGGCGGCGGATCTCCGCCACGTCCGACGGCATGTTGAACACCCCGTAGCTGGGGCCGATGATGTTGACCTTGGGCTTCGCGCCTTCCTTGCGGGGCTTCAGCCCAGGCGTTTTCTTGGGGCCGAACTGCTTCCAAAGCCAGGCCATCGCCCGGTTGGCGCATTGCCACTGGTCCTCGTCGATCGTGCGCGGCAGAAAACGCAGGATGTTCGTGCCTTCAGGCGTCACGCCGCCGCCGATCATCTCGGCGATGGAGCCGGTCACGACGACCGACGGCAGCCCAGCATCGAGCGACTTGTGCGCCCGCTTCATTGCGGCTTCGGTGCCGTGCTGGCCAAGCTCCTCCTCGCCGAGCCCCGTGACCACGATCGGCAGTTCATGCGGCGGCAGCGCATCGGTGTAGTGCAGCACCGAGGTGACGGGAAGGTTTTCGCAACCGACAGGGCCATCGATGATGACCTGCAGGCCCTTCACCGCGGTGAAGACGTACACCGCGCCCCAGTAGCCCCCGGCCCTGTCATGGTCGAGGACCAGCATCAGAGGATCTCCCCGCTCATGCCCATGTCCGTCTTGCCAAGCTTGGCGAGCTGCTTCTTGCGGAATTCCGGCCGCTCGCGCGGCATCTCGGCCCAGATGCCAGCGGCATGGCCCACTCCGACGCCGCCAAAGAAATCCTGCATCTCGTCCATCCGCGCCTTGTTGCCCATGGCGGCGTTGACGACCTGCGCCAGGGAGCCCGCTCCGGCCACACCCATCAGGGGGCGCGCCGAGATCAGGTTGGTGAAGTAGAGCGAGGGCAAGGCCCGGGACTTGGCATGCTGCACGACGGGCGTCGTGCCGATGGCCAGATCGGGCTCGTGAAAGTCCACGGCCGCGAGATCGTTCTCCAGCGATGCGCGGAACTGGATATGCACGCCGCGGGCTTCGAGCCATTCGCGGTCCGGGTCAGACCAACGGGTGCGCGGGCAGGCCGTGCCGACATAGGGCACGTCGGCGCCGCTCTCAATGAGCAGGCGGGCGACCAGCAGTTCTGAGCCCTCATAGCCCGAGACGGTGATCTTGCCTTTGATCGGCTTGGCCGCGACGGCGGCCTTGATCATCGGCAGAAACTGGTCCTTCGCGGCCTGCACGGTGGCTTTCGACACCTGGCAGGCTTCGCCGATCGCATCGAGCCAGGCTGACGTTCCGTCGTGGCCGACCGGCGCCGAGCCGACGATGGGCCGGCCGGCATATTCAAACTCGCGCACCGAAGCCGTGTAGAACGGATGGATGGCGGCGACCGCGGCGCAGTCGAGCGCAGCGTAAAGCTCGCGCCACTCACGGGTAGGGACCACCGGCCCAGCTGCAAGCCCGAGCGCGCCGAGCATCATGCCGATGCCGACCGGATCGGCCGGGAACATCTCGCCCAGCAGCGCCACGGTCCGCTTGTCGTTGCGGCCGCCGCGCGGGGCCATCACGGGTCCGGCCTCAGCCTCCTTGCGGGCGAAGTTCAGCATCGCGCCGGCCAGCACGTCCTTGGCCTCGGCATGGGTGGGCACCCCGAAGCCGGGCACGTCGATGCCGATGATGCGGACGCCGTCGATGGTGTCGGGCAGGAGACGGAGAGGCACGCCCGAAGCGGACGGAACGCACAGGTTGATGACGACAATTGTGTCGTATTTGTCAGGGTCGGCCAGCAGATGGACCGCGTCTCGTATGTCCTCGAACAGCTTGCCCGTCACCAGCGTTTCGGAATTGAACGGCACATAGCCCACCGTGCGGCGTGCGCCATAGAAGTGCGACGTGAACGTCAGGCCATAGACGCAG
>JANOCI010000117.1:0-13068 GCA_031412095.1 Allobosea sp. | reverse complement strand
CCCCACGACACCGCGATGGAGGCGACGCCCGCAGCCCGCGCCATGCGCATGTCGTGGACGCTGTCGCCGATCATGACCGTGCGCGCCGCTGCAGCCCCCGTGGCCTCGATAGCCTGCAGGATCATGCCAGGGTGCGGCTTGGAGGGCGCGCTGTCGGCTGTCTGGACAGTGGCGAACAGATCGTGCCATCCGAACATGTCCACAACGTAATCCACGCCGCGCCGCGTCTTGCCGGTCGCGATCCCTAGCGTCATCGCCGGCCACCCCGCCAGATCGGCGAGCGCTTCCGGAATGCCGGGGAACAGCGGCTCCTCGTTGCCTTCCGTCCCGCGCAGGCCGTTGAAGATGCGCTTGTAGGTCTCGGTCAGGACCGGAGCCGGAATGTCGTTCCCGAACAGCTCCGCCAGCGCCACGTCGAGCGAGAGCCCGACGATCGCAAAGCCCTTCTCGCGTCCAGGGTAGGCGATGCCATGCGCAGCGGCGGTCAGCTCCTGCGAGGCTATGATGATCTGGGCTGAATCCAGCAAGGTGCCGTCGAGGTCGAACAGGACCAGATCAGTCGACATGTTGGTCAAATCTCATTCGTCTGGCGCCTCAACGATCGGATCATAGGGCGCTGAATCGAAGCCGAGCAGGTTCCAGCTTTGCTTCATGTGGTCGGGAAGCGGCGCCGTGACGTCGATCACGCCCTGCCCGCGCGGATGCGGCAGCACGATTCGGCGGGCGAGCAGATGCAGCCGGTTTTGGATGCCTCCGGGGATTTCGGCATTGTGCCGGTCGAAATACTTGGGATCGCCGATGATCGGGTGGCCGATATGGGCCGCGTGAGCGCGCAACTGGTGCGTGCGGCCGGTCACCGGCTTCATCGAGAGCCAGGCCAGCTTCTGCGCTGCGGTCTCCACTGTCGCGTAGTAGGTCACGGCGTGCTGCGCGCCGGCGTCGCCATGGCTCGCCACCTTCATGCGGCTGTCGCCATCGCTCTGCTCCTCGCGGGACAGATAGGTGGAGATGCGGCCCTGCTTGACCTTCGGCACGAGATAGACGAGCGCCCAGTAGATCTTCCGCGCCGAACGTGTCCGGAATGTCTTGGCGAGGGTGGAGGCGGCGAAGCGCGTCTTGGCGATCACGAGGCAGCCCGCCGTGTCCTTGTCGAGCCGGTGCACCAGCCGCGGTCGGGTGACCTCGTCTTCAGCGAGGGCCATCAACATGCCGTCGACATGGCGGGTCGTGCCGCTCCCGCCCTGAACGGCGAGGCCGGCAGGCTTGTCGATGACAAGCACATCCGCATCCTCGTAAAGCGTGATGGACTTGAGGAACGCGCGCGCGTCGCCTTCCTTGAACTGCTGCCCGCGGGGGCGCTGCCCGTCCGGGCTCAGCTTGAGCGGCGGGACCCTCACCTTCTGCCCGGCTTCGATCCGGTCATTGGTGTCCACACGCTTCATGTCGACGCGCAATTCGCCTTTCCTGGCGATGCGCTGGATATGGCTGAACGGCAGCTGCGGAAAACGGGCGATCAGGAAACGGTCCACCCGCATGCCGGCCTCGTCTTCGGTCACGATCAATGTCTGCACGCCGGTCGCGATCGTCTCGGATGCTTCGGCCTTGGCTTCTGCTTTGGTGCGGATCGGGCCTTCGTCGCGATGCGCAGCGTCCTCGCGCGGGCGGAAAGCCTGGGGCTCGTAACCGCCCTGCTCCCGGTGCGGCGCGTCGCTGCGCACGCGCGGGCCGGTCGTGCGCATGCCCGTCGGCTTGGAGAGCCGGCGCGGCTCGTCGCCATAGGCGGGCTTCGCGCCCCGCGCAGCCTTGGCCCGGCCAACCGCGGTCTTGCGGCCGGCCTCCTTGCGCATGTCCCGATCCTCGCCGCGGCCTCGCCGATCGCGTCCACCCGAGGGCGCAGGCCCCCCACGCGCGCCGCCAGGATTGCCGCCACCTGACTTGCTGCCTCCCGCCTTGCCACCTTTTCTCACGACACAGCCCTCACCAGACCCAGGCCAGCGGCAAGCGCGGCGATCGACAAAATCACAGACGCGAGCACATAGCCGCCAGCCTGCATGGCAGCGCCACGCTCCCAGAGCAGGGCCGCGTCCAGCGAGAACGCAGAGAACGTCGTGTATCCGCCCAGGACGCCTGTCATCAAAAACAGCCGGACGTCCTGCGGCCATTGAAGGCCGCTGCGGAGCGCCAGCCAACCTGCGAGCAATCCCATGGCCAGCGAACCAGAGACGTTCACCGCCAGCGTGCTCCAGGGAAAGCTTGCGCCTGACCAGCGCAGGCACAGCACGCTGACGCCATGCCGCAGCACGCCGCCAAGGCCTGCGCCGAGGAACACGAGAAATAAGGAATTCATCGAGTGTCTTTAGAGGCGGATGATCCCGCTGTCACCTTTGGCGTCGCTTGCGTCGGCGCGCTATCCTTGCCGCTCGGCCCGCAGCTTCGCCCACCAGTCCATCCGCTTCCTGATCTCGCGTTCGAAGCCGCGATCCACCGGCGTGTAGAACCCCTGCCGGCCCAGTTTCTCTGGCCAATAATCCTGGCCTGAGAAGGCGTCAGGCTCGTCATGATCATAGGCGTAGCTCGCGCCATAGCCTTCCTGCTTCATCAGCCTGGTCGGGGCGTTGAGGATCGGCTTTGGGGGCATCAGCGAGCCTGCCTCCTTCGCGACCTTCACAGCAGCCTTGTATGCGGTATATGCCGCGTTCGATTTTGGCGCGGTGGCGAGGTAGATCACGCAGTTGGCCAGGGCCAACTCCCCCTCCGGCGATCCGAGCTGTTCGAAGGCGTCGGCGGCCGCGCGGGCATGCACCAGCGCCTGCGGGTCGGCCAGGCCGATGTCCTCCACCGCCATCCTCACGAGCCGCCGCGCCAGGAAGCGAGGATCCTCGCCCGCGTCGAGCATCCTCGCGAAGTAATACAGTGCCGCATCGGGATCTGAGCCGCGCACGGTTTTGTGCAACGCCGAAATCAAGTTGTAGTGGCCGTCCGCCGCTTTGTCGTAGATCGGCGAACGGCGTTGCAAGGCTTCGCCGAGCGCGGCCTCGTCCATGACCTCGCCAGGCCGCGCGGCGCGCCAGAGCTCTTCCGCCAGCGTCAGCGCGGCGCGTCCATCGCCATCGGCGAAAGAGACGAACGCGGCGCGCGCGCCGTCGGTCAGCGGCAGCTCGCGTCCCTCCATCGCCTCGGCCCGGGCAAGGAGCGCAGCGATCGCGGCATCGTTCAATGCGCGGAACACCATGACGCGGGCGCGCGACAACAGCGCCGCGTTGAGCGCGAACGAAGGGTTTTCGGTGGTTGCGCCGATCAGCGTGATCGTCCCGTCCTCCATGACCGGCAGGAACGCATCGAGCTGAGCCTTGTTGAAGCGATGGATCTCGTCGACGAACAGCAAAGTGCCACGCCCTTGCAGACGCCGCGCGCGCGCCGCGTCGAAGACCTTCTTGAGATCCGCGACGCCCGAGAAGATCGCGCTGATCTGTTCGAACGCCAGATCGGTCTCGCCTGCCAGCAGCCTCGCAACCGTGGTCTTGCCGGTGCCGGGCGGGCCCCAGAAGATCAGGCTGCCGATCGAGCCGGAATGCAGAAGCCGCGTCAGCGCGCCGTCAGGACCCACGAGGTGGTCCTGGCCAGCCACATCCGCCAGCACGGCAGGCCTGAGCCTGTCCGCCAGCGGGCGCGGGCCTGACTTGTCCAGCCCCGAGGCCGAGAACAGGTCGCTCACCCGCGCACGACCGTGGTGAACACCTGCCCCTTCCGGTTGAGCGTAATCTCCCAGCCGCGCGCCCGTTCACGCGTGAGCCGCTCGACGTCGCGCGAGGTCGCAATCCTGTCCCGGTTGATCGACATGAGGATGTCGCCTTTTTGAAAGCCGATCTGGCCGGCCGGGCTGTCCGCCTCGACGTCCATCACCGCCACGCCTTCCGAGCCGACCTCGATGGTCAGCTCCTCCGCCACCGCCGGAGAGAGATTGACGACCGTCAGACCGGCGAACGGTCCCCGACCCCCGACCTTGACGGGCTCGCGAGGGCGCGTTTCGGGAGCCACCGTCATCTTGACTGGCAGCACTAGCCGCGTGCGTCCCCGCATGATGCTGAGCGATGACGTGACGCCGAGCGTGCGCGTCGCAAGCCGGTATCCGAAACTGTCCGGATCTTCGACCTGCTGGCCGTCCATCTGGAGAATGACATCGCCGCGCTTGAGCCCAGCCTCGTCCGCGGGGCTCTTGTCGAAGATGGCGGCCACCATAACGCCGGTTGGCCTGTCCAGACCCAGGCCCTCGGCGATGTCGGGCGTCACGCCCTGCAGCCTTGCCCCGAACCAGGGACGGCGGACCGAGGCGCTGCCAGCCTTGGCCGATTCGACGACGATGCGGACCATGGTCGCCGGGATCGCGAAGCCGATGCCGTGGCTGGCGCCGGTCTTGGAGAAGATCGCGGTGTTGATGCCGATAAGCCGGCCCTGCATATCGACCAGCGCACCGCCTGAATTGCCCGGGTTGATCGCTGCATCGGTCTGGATGAACGACTGGAAATCGGCGATGCCGACTTGCGTGCGCGCCAAAGCCGAGACGATGCCTTGCGTCACCGTCTGCCCGACGCCGAACGGGTTGCCGATGGCGAGCACAAGGTCGCCGACCTCGAGGTCATCGGAGTTTCCGATCTCCAGCGCAGTGGACAGCCCATTCGTAGCCTTCAGCTTCAGCACGGCGAGATCAGTGCGCGGATCGCGCAGGATGATTTCCGCCTCCACCTCGCGCTTGTCCGCAAGCGCCACCTTCACCTCGGTCATGCCCTCGATCACATGATGGTTCGTGACCACCAGTCCTGCGCCGGCGTCGACGATCACGCCGGAGCCAAGCGATTGCTGCGCCCGCTCGCGGGGCACGCCAAAGCCGCCATCGCCGAAAAACCGCCGGAAGAACGGGTCGTCCATCAGCGGATTCGACGCACGCCGCTCCTGCCTCAGCCCATAGACGTTCACGACTGCGGGGGTTGTCTTCTGCACCACTGGCGCAAATGACAGGACCACTTGCTGGCGGCTCTCGGGAGCCGTCCGAATCTGCGCGGCCACCGGCCCCGCTAGAACGCAGGTCACCATCAGGCCGGCTGCCGCAAGTGCTGCTGAACGCCGCGCGCGCGGGACTGGCGAAACCTTGACGGCGCATTCGGTTGTCATGGGCGGGCTCCTGTATCGCTTCATCAAGCTCACATAGTGCTCATGCCTGCATGGCGCAAACACGGCCTGTTACACTGTGTTCATCACCTGAATGATATGGTGGTTGACGTAAGTGGCAGTTGCGGTATCCGGACGGACATGAGCAGGCAATTCATCATATACAGCAGCGACGCACGGCTGCCGGATGATCCAGTTCAGCGGGTGACGGAAATCGGCCACATACTGTCCCGGGCGCGGCGCCACAATAACGCCAATGAGGTTCATGGCTATCTGGCTCTGGTCGGAAACAATTTCATCCAGATGCTGGAAGGCGACAGCGTCGTCCTCGCCGGAATCATGTTGCGCATCGGGATCGATCATCGGCATACGAATCTCGTTCTGCGCGAAAAGGGCGACCTCGCGACGCCGCTCTTCGACGATTGGGACATGGGCTGCTGCCTCGAGCCGGATGTCGTGCGGCACGCTCTCAATAAGGCGGGTATTGTTGAAATCCAGGACGTGACCGCCATGACGCCGGATCAGCTCAGGGTCTTTCTGGTTACACTCTCATGGCTTGCGAAGACTTCGGGAGAAGAGTGCGCGGCATAGCCCACACCCTCGGCAAGCCCCCGCACGGCGCTCGCAGCGACAGGCGGCGGTCCATGTCACTTTTCAGCTGATCGTCTCTGGCGAACCGGATGTCACTGACGGGGCGTCAGACGCGTGGATGCGAGGCGAAAATCCGCGACGCCGATGCAGCCTTCAGGAACGGGCGACCGCGAAATCCAGTGATCGCCTCGCGGACGGCCGCAACAGCACGCATCCGGAGCCTAGACGGAAATCCAACAAAAAAGCAGCCCGGAGGCTGCTTTTGTGCATACACAGCACGATGAGCTGCGATCAGGCGGCTTCGGACCCTTCGGTCTTCATCGTCGGCCCTGAATCCTTGCCGCGCGCTTCGACGTCGCGATCGACCATCTCGATAACGGCGAGGGGCGCATTGTCGCCATAGCGGAAGCCAGCCTTGAGCACGCGGGTGTAGCCGCCGTTGCGCTCCTTGTAGCGAGGTCCGATGACATCGAACAGCTTCTTGGCCATGGCGACGTCCTTGATCTGGGCGATCACCTGGCGGCGCGCGTGCAGATCGCCGCGCTTACCGAGGGTGATCAGCTTCTCGATCACCGGCCGCAGATCCTTCGCCTTAGGAAGCGTGGTGACGATCTGCTCGTGCTTGATGAGCGCGTTGCACATGTTCGCGAACATGGCCTTGCGGTGTTCAGTGGTGCGGTTGAAACGACGGCCGCGAAATCCGTGACGCATGATGGCTCTCCTTGTTTATGCGCCCGCCGTGCCAAGGTACGGGCGTCCATTATTTGCCTGGCATCCGCGGCGCGCCTGCGAACACCGATCCGCAGGCGGGCCGCTTGCCTAGGCCTCAGTAATGCTCTTCGAAGCGCTTTGCGAGCGACTCTATGTCTTCCGGCGGCCAACCCGACACTTCCATTCCGAGGTGAAGGCCCATGCCTGCCAGCACTTCCTTGATTTCGTTCAAGGACTTGCGGCCGAAGTTCGGCGTGCGGAGCATCTCCGCCTCCGTCTTCTGGATCAAGTCGCCGATGTAGACGATGTTGTCGTTCTTCAGGCAGTTCGCCGACCGGACGGAAAGCTCGAGTTCGTCCACCTTCTTGAGAAGCGCAGGGTTGAACGGAAGCTGCGGCGCATTCGACACCACTTCTTCCTTGCGCGGCTCCTCGAACGTGATGAACACGGCGAGCTGGTCCTGAAGGATGCGGGCCGAATACGCGAGCGCATCTTCCGGCGTGATCGAGCCGTCCGTCTCGACTGTCATCGTCAGCATGTCGCGGTCGAGATTCTGCCCTTCGCGCGTGTTCTCGACGCGGTAGGACACCTTCCGGACAGGCGAGTACAGGGCGTCGACGGGAATCAGGCCGATGGGCGCATCTTCAGGACGGTTGTGCTCGGCCGGGACGTAGCCCTTGCCGGTGGCGACCGTGAACTCCATGCGGATCTCGGCGCCGTCATCGAGCGTGCAGATGACGTGGTCTGGATTGAGGATCGAAACATCGCCGACGGTGTTGATGTCGCCAGCGGTCACGGTGCCCGGTCCCTGCTTGCGCAAGGTCATCCGCTTGGCGGTGTCGCCCTGCATCTTGATAGCGACCGCCTTCACGTTCAGCACGATGTCCGTGACATCTTCCCGAACGCCCGGAATGGACGAGAATTCATGCAGCACGCCATCGATCTGGATCGCCGTGACGGCAGCGCCCTGAAGCGAGGAGAGCAGCACCCTACGGAGTGAATTGCCGAGAGTCTGGCCGAAACCGCGCTCCAGCGGGCGCGCGACGACCGTTGCGATCCGCTTGGCATCGTCGCCAGGCTTCACTTCAAGCTTGTTGGGCTTCGAGAGATCCTGCCAGTTCTTGCTAATCACGACCGCACCTTTCCTTGAGGGGTCTTGCCGGCGATGGCCATTGTCCACCGCCCATATTCGTCGTGAAGCGTCGCACGCAATTTCGCGGACGCGTCACGGCGGTGTGAAACGAAATCAGACGCGGCGACGCTTGCGAGGGCGGCAGCCATTGTGCGGGATCGGCGTGACGTCGCGGATCGACGTGACGGTGAAGCCCGCAGCCTGGAGAGCGCGAAGGGCGGACTCACGGCCGGAGCCGGGACCAAGGACCTCGACCTCGACTGTCCGCATGCCATGCTCCGATGCCTTCCGCGCAGCATCCTCGGCGGCGACCTGCGCCGCATAGGGGGTGGACTTGCGTGAGCCCTTGAAGCCCATGACGCCCGCCGATGACCAGGAGATCGTGTTGCCCTGCGCATCGGTGATGGTGATCATCGTATTGTTGAACGACGCGTTCACATGGACGATGCCCGACGCGATGTTCTTTCTCTCACGGCGCTTGATGCGGCCTGCTTCCTTAGCCATTGACGTATCCTTCAAGCGCGCCCGTCATGCCAGGCGCTGGGGAATGTTGAGGTGATCTTCCTGCCCGCACTGGCCGGGCCGGCGCCCGCCGTGTCCCGCAAGGAGAGCTATTTGCTCGGATCGGGGTCCGAGAATGACGACACACTTGTGTCGTCACTTCTTCTTGCCGGCGATCGCCTTCGGCTTGCCCTTGCGGGTGCGTGCATTGGTGTGCGTCCGCTGGCCGCGGACCGGCAGGCCCTTGCGGTGGCGAAGGCCGCGGTAAGACCCCAGATCCATCAGGCGCTTGATGTTCATCGAGACTTCGCGGCGCAGATCGCCCTCGACCTGATAGTCGCGGTCGATCGTTTCGCGGATCTGGAGGACTTCAGCGTCAGAAAGCTGGGCGACGCGGCGTTCGGCCGGGATGCTCACCTTCTCGCAGATTTCAGAGGCAAACTTGGCGCCGATGCCGTGAATGTATTGAAGCGCGATGACGACGCGCTTGTTGGTCGGGATATTGACACCCGCGATACGAGCCATGGCTCTCTCCATTCTGGGGCAGGCCTGGGCCGCCGGTGAAAAATCCCCGCGTCCGGTGGAGGCCGGCCCATGCGGAGCGCGTCGGAACAAAAAACTTTTGATGCCCGTAAGAGCGATCCAAAGGTTGATCTGACGTTGCTTGGGCGTTAACGGCAGGTCAACGCAATGTCAAGCGTAAAGGCTCGGCATCCGGCATCGCAACGGCTTGGCCGGTCGTAGTGCCTCTGGCCGGCGCGGATTGCTTCTGGCTGCATCGAACGTCGAGACGTCAATCCCGCCAGGCCCCTTAAGCTGGCAGGGACACCCCGCCCCTACGCCAGCGCGTTCTCGATCGCCTGAGTGACGTCGTCCACCGGCTGCATGCCATCGACAACGGTCAACTGGCCTCTCTTGTCGTAATAAGGCGCGACCACCGCGGTGTCGCGGTTGTAAGCTTCGAGCCGCGTCTTGAAGACCTCTGGATCGTCATCCTTGCGCACTGGCTGGCCGGCCGCCCTGGCCTCGTTCGCGCGCTTGACGATGCGATCCACCAGCTTCGTCTGATCGACGCGCAGCTCGATCACCGCCCGGAGCTTCAGATCACGAGCCGCCAGCATGGCGTCGAGCGCCTGTGCCTGCGCGACCGTGCGCGGAAAGCCATCGAGGATGAAGCCTTTCGCGGCGTCCGGCTCGTTGATGCGGTCGGAAATGATCCCGATGACGATCTCGTCCGATACGAGGCCGCCTGCATCCATGACCGCCTTGGCTCTTAGCCCCACAGGGGAGCTTGCCGCGACGGCGGCCCGCAGCATGTCGCCTGTGGAAAGCTGCGGAATGCCTTGCCTCTCGACCAGACGTGCAGCCTGCGTGCCCTTACCCGCCCCCGGCGGACCCAGCAGGATCAATCTCATCAGCGCCTCGCACCCTTCAGCTTGTTTTTCTTGACCAACCCCTCATACTGATGGGCCAGCAGATGTCCGTGCACTTGGGCCACCGTGTCCATTGTGGTGGTCACGACGATCAGAAGCGATGTGCCGCCCAGCAGAATGATCGGTATCTGGGCATACGAGATCATGAACTCGGGGATCAAGCAAACTATAGTCAGGTAAGCAGCGCCGATGCACGTTATGCGCGTCAACGTGTAGTCAAGGTGCTCGGCTGTCCGCTCGCCAGGCCGGATGCCTGGGATGAAGCCGCCCTGCTTCTTGAGGTTGTCGGCCGTTTCGGTCGGATTGAACACGATCGCTGTGTAGAAGAAGCAGAAGAAGATGATCAGGGCCGCGTAGAGGATCATGAAGGCGGGCCGGCCATGGCCCAGATACGTCGCCATGCTCGACAGCCAGCCTGTGCCCCCGGACGCCTGCTGGAAGCTGGCGATGGTGGCAGGCAGCAGCAGAAGCGAGGATGCGAAGATGGGCGGGATGACGCCCGACGTGTTGAGCTTGAGCGGCAGGAAGGACGTTTGGCCCTCGTAAAGCTTGTTGCCGACCTGACGCTTCGGATATTGGATCAGCAGACGTCGCTGCGCACGCTCCATGAACACGCAAAGGGCGATCACGCCGATCGCCATCACCAGCACAGCCAGCAGAAGCGGCGTCGACAAGGCGCCCTGCCGGCCCAATTCGAGCGTCTGCATCAACTGGCCAGGAAATTCGGCGATGATGCCGGCGAAAATGATCATCGATGGACCGTTGCCGATGCCGCGGCTCGTGATCTGCTCACCGAGCCACAGCAGGAACATCGTTCCGCCGACCAGCGTGATGACCGCGGACAGGATGAAGAACGGCCCGGGATCCTGAACGAGCCCGCCGGAAGCCTGCAGGCCGATGGCGATGCCCCATGCCTGGAACAAGGCGAGGATGAGCGTCAGATACCGTGTGTACTGGTTCAGCACCTTGCGGCCGGATTCGCCCTCTTTCTTGAGGGACTCGAGCGAAGGCACGACCGATGTGAGCAACTGGATGATGATCGAAGCCGAGATGTACGGCATGATGTTCAGCGCAAAGATCGCGAGACGGCCCACGGCGCCGCCGGAGAACATATTGAACAACCCGAGGATGCCCGACTGCGCCTGCTTGAAGAGGTCGGCGACGGCGTCGGGATTGATCCCTGGCAGCGGGATGTAGGTGCCGAGGCGATACACGACAAGCGCCGCAAGTGTGAACCAGATGCGCTTCTTGAGCTCGCTCGCCTTGGCGAGCGCGCCGAAGTTCAGGTTCGAAGCAAGCTGTTCTGCAGCTGACGCCATGCGGATGCCCTCAGGCTATGATCTGGACGACAAGGAAACGGCGGCCATCCGGGTTTGATGAACCCGCAGCCGCCGTCCCATCATCTCAATGTAGGCGTTGAATTCACGCCTGTGAAGCGGCGGACAAGATTTTCACAACCCCGCCTACTTTTTCGATGGCCTCGACGGCGGACTTCGATGCGCCGTAGACCTCGAACGACAGCTTGGCGGTCAAATCGCCGATTCCGAGGATCTTGACGCCGTCGCGCGGCTTGGAGCAGACCCCAGCCGCGACGAGCGAAGCGACCGTCACCGTGGCATCAGCCGCAAGCTTGCCGGCGTCGACCGCCTGCTGCACCCGTCCGATGTTGACCTCGTTGAGGTCGCGCGCGAACACGGCATTGGAGAAGCCGCGCTTCGGAAGCCGGCGATGAAGGGGCATCTGGCCGCCTTCGAAGCCCTTGATCGAAACGCCGGTGCGCGCCTTTTGGCCCTTCACGCCACGTCCGGCGGTCTTGCCCTTGCCCGAGCCGATGCCGCGGCCCACACGCATGCGGTCCTTGGTTGCGCCGGGATTATCACGAAGATCAGTGAGTTTCATGTTTGTCCCCTCACTTCGCCAAAGGACTGTCGTCGACGATGCGGACGAGGTGCTTCACGCGCTCGATCATCCCGCGGATCGCGGGGGTGTCTTCAAGCGTCGAGCGGCGGCGCATCTTGTTGAGGCCAAGGCCAACCAGCGTCTCGCGCTGCTGGTGCACCCGGCGGATCGGCGAACCGATCTGCTCCACGATAATGGTCTTGTCAGCCATTTTCCGCACTCCTCACGCTTCGGTCTCGGTCGCCGCAGCGTCCGAGTCACGGCGACGTGTCTGGAGTTGCGAGACCTTGAGATTGCGGCGAGCGGCCACGCCGCGCGGGCTGTCCTCGTTCCGCAGCGCGGAGAATGTCGCACGGACAAGGTTGTAGGGGTTCGATGAACCCAGCGACTTGGACACCACGTCCTGGATGCCGACCGTCTCGAACACGGCGCGCATCGGACCACCGGCAATGATCCCGGTTCCAGCCGGCGCCGAGCGCAGGATGACGCGGCCCGCGCCATGGCGGCCGACGACATCGTGATGGAGCGTGCGGCCTTCCTTCAGCGGGACCCTGACCAGCGCCCGCTTGGCCGACTCGGTCGCCTTGCGGATCGCCTCAGGAACTTCCCTGGCCTTGCCATGGCCGAAGCCGACGCGGCCCTTCTGGTCGCCCACAACCACAAGAGCAGCGAACGCCATCCGGCGGCCTCCCTTGACGGTTTTGGCGACGCGATTGATGTGGACGAGGCGGTCGACGAATTCACTGTCGGCCTTGTCGCCACGTTCCTGGCGGGGTTCTCTTGCCATAATTTTCCTCGTACTTGCGCGGAAGCACGATAGCCGTGCCCGCTCGCTTGAGCAGTTGCCTAAAGACAGATGCTTTCAGGCTGTGTCAACCTGAAAGCATCCATGGACAAACTGGAACGGATGCGCATGAAGCGCTGCCGCATCAGAACTCGAGGCCGCCCTCACGTGCGGCTTCGGCCAGGGCCTTGACGCGCCCATGGTAGATGTACGCCCCGCGATCGAACACGACCTGCGTAACGCCGGCCTTGACGGCCCGCTCCGCGATGGCTTTTCCGATCACGGAAGCCGCCGCCACGTTGGCGCCCGACGCAAAGCCGCCCTTGAGGTCAGCCTCCAGGGAGCAGGCCGCGACCAGCGTCACGCCGTTCTCATCGTCGATGATCTGTGCGTAGATCTGCTTGTTCGTGCGATGCACGGACAAGCGCGGGCGGCCATTTGCGGCAGCCCTGATCGCGCGACGGACACGCGCCCTGCGGCGGTCAGTTGTGGAAAGTTTCGCCATGACGACGCGTCCTTACTTCTTCTTGCCTTCCTTGCGGAAGATGAATTCGCCCGAGTAACGCACGCCCTTGCCCTTGTAGGGCTCCGGTCCGCGATAATCACGAATTTCTGCGGCAGTCTGCCCGACCTTCTGCCTGTCGATACCCGACACGACGATTTCCGTTGGCTTCGGCGTCACAATCGCGATGCCAGCCGGGATCTCGTAGTCGATATCATGCGAGTAGCCGAGCGAGAGTTTCAGGATTTTGCCCTGAACTGCGGCCTTGTAGCCCACGCCGGTGATCTCGAGCTTCTTCTCGAAGCCCTTCGACACACCGACCATCAGGTTGGCGACCTGAGCGCGCGAC
>JANOCI010000116.1:0-2004 GCA_031412095.1 Allobosea sp. | reverse complement strand
AGACGGCGACAGGCCAGTGGGCGACCGGCGCCGGCGCGCTCGAGGAGCTTGCCGAGCAGGGGCATGCGCTGGCCAAGCGCATTTTGGACTGGCGGCAGCTCACCAAGCTGAAATCGACCTATACGGATGCCCTGCCGGTGTATGTGAACGCCCAGACCCAGCGCATCCTCACCTCGTTCTCGCTGGCGGCGACCACGACGGGCCGGCTGTCGTCGTCCGATCCCAACCTCCAGAACATACCCGTGCGGAACGCCGAAGGCCGCCAGATCCGCACCGCCTTTATTCCGGAGAAGGGCATGAAGCTGATCTCGGCCGACTACAGCCAGATCGAACTCAGGCTGCTCGCGCATATCGCCGAGATCCCGCAGCTTCGGCAGGCTTTCGCCGACGGCATCGACATCCACGCCATGACCGCATCGGAGATGTTCGGCATCCCGGTGAAGGACATGCCGGGCGAGGTGCGGCGGAGGGCCAAGGCCATCAACTTCGGCATCATCTACGGCATTTCGGCCTTCGGCCTCGCCAACCAGCTCGGCATCGGGCGGGAGGAGGCAGGGGCCTACATCAAGAAATACTTCGAGCGCTTCCCCGGCATCCGCGCCTACATGGACGAGACCAAGGCTTTCGTGAAGAAGAACGGCTTCGTCACCACCATCTTCGGCAGGATCTGCCACTATCCGGACGCCACGTCCCCCAATCCGCAGCAGCGCGCGGCCATCGAGCGGCAGGCCATCAACGCGCCCATCCAGGGCTCGGCCTCCGACATTATCCGGCGGGCGATGATCCGGATGGACGACGCCCTCGCGGATGCCAGGCTCAATGTCCGCATGCTGCTGCAGGTCCACGACGAACTCGTGTTCGAGGCTCCCGAGAGCGAGGTCGAGCGGGCGCTTCCCATCATCCGCAAGGTGATGATAGACGCGCCGCTTCCTGCGCTGGCCCTGCGCGTGCCCCTGCAGGTCGATGCGCGCGCAGCCAGCAATTGGGAAGAGGCTCACTGAGCCGCCGCGCGGCCGGCGACGGAGGCTTCAGGCCGGCTTCGTCACGCGCCGCATGGTGAGGTTGATGCGCCCGCCCTGCGCCAGAAGCGTGGATGTGCCGGCGATGATGCGGTCGATGCCGTGGAACGCCAGCCTGGCCGGTCCGCCGAAGCTCAGCGCATCGCCAGACTGCAGCTTGACCGAGACTGTCGGTCCCCCGCGCATATCGCCGCCGACCCGGAAAACGCCCGTGTCGCCGAGCGAGATCGAGAGCACCGGCGCGTCGAATTCCTGCTCGTCGCGGTCCTGGTGCAGGCCCATTTTCGCGCCGCCTTCGTAATAGTTCACGAGGCATGCCTCGGGCGGATGGGGATAATTGGCCAACTCATCCCAGGCGCGGGCCAGACGTTCGGGGATCGCGGGCCAAGGCATGCCTGTGTCCGGGTGTAGCGGCTGATAGCGGTAACCGCGCTCGTCCGAGACCCATCCCAGCGCGCCGCAATTGGTCATCTTCACGGAAAACGGCTTGCCGGTCTTCGGCATGCGCGGCGTGAAGAACGGCGCTGTTTTCGCCACCTCACGCAGACTGCCGACAAGAGCCTCCTGTGCCGGGCGGTCCAGCCAGCCGGGGTAGTGGATGACGCCGGGGGCAATGGCGATGCGGGTTGTCATGGTGTTGTCCGCTTGCCCCACCCTCACCCTCCCCATGGGATGGGGAGGGAGGCGGCAACAGTTGAGGCCACTCGGATAAATCGGTATCTATCACAAATATTTGCCGGCTTCCTCCCCGCCACGCGGGGAGGGTAAGGGTGGGGCTCACCCTCTCAAAACCTCCTTGCTGGCCACTGATGTGTCCGCGTTCAGCCGGTAGATGATCGGCTCTCCGGTGTTGAGCTCCACGTTCATGATGCCGGCCGGGTCCAGCCTGTCCAGCACCATGATCAGCGCGCGCAAGGAATTGCCGTGGGCGGCCACCAGCACGCGTTCCCCCGCCATCACGCGCGGCAGGATGTCGGTGACGAAA
>JANOCI010000115.1:0-3848 GCA_031412095.1 Allobosea sp. | reverse complement strand
TGCTGGACGCGCCCTGCACCGCCACCGGCACGCTGCGCCGCCACCCCGACGCAGCATGGATCAAGGGGCCCGAGGACGAGGCGAAGCTCGTGGCCTTGCAGGCCAGGCTGCTGGAACGCGCCATCGACCTGACAAGGCCGGGCGGCCGGCTGATCTACTGCACCTGTTCGCTTCAGGCTGCTGAAGGCGAGGATCAGGCGGCTTCGGCGCTGGCGCGCCGGAGCGACGTCGTGCGTGAACCCATCACCGACGCCGAGGTCGGCGTACCGGGCTCAACCTCGGCTCTCGGCGATTTCAGGGCTTTGCCTCATCAATTGCAGGGGGACACGTCCCGCCTCAGCGGTTGGGGCGGCTTCTTCGCCGCGCGGTTCGTGAGGCAATGATGGAGGCGGCGGGCTTCAACGGAGCCGGCCCATGTGCAGACGCATTGCTCTGATTTATAGTGCCTCTCGTTCGGCGAGCGCCTGTGGGTCTGCTTCGTCCACGACGAACGGTCTGAAAGTCAAATGGTGCAGGTGATCGAGGGCATGGCTTGGTGACAGGTCTCAACCAGACCGATCTCAAGGGAGCAAGCTTCCGTCAGGACGGGCCGGGTTCCGCCGGGCTTGTCCAGGGCCTGGCGCGTGCGCGTTGGGCCGCGGGCTCGTGGCTGCGTGCGCTCGGACTTGGTTTTCGCCGGACGCTCCGCTTGCTGACGCCGTTCGGCAGGATCCGGCTGACACGGTTCCTGTTCGCGCCGCCGGACCTCAGGACCACCGACCCGACCGTGGCCGCCGACATCTACGCAGGACAGTTCGTCTTCGCCGGACGCGTCGTGGCGCTCGGCGGGCAGTCGCCCTTCGATGTGCCTGCCCCCACATCGAGCTGGGCCGAGGCGCTCTACGGCTTCGGATGGCTAAGGCACATGCAGGCGGCGAACTCCAATCTCGCCAGGGACAATGCCCGGATGCTCATCGTCGACTTCAGCGCCCGGGCACGGAGATTGCCCGCGGTCGCGCTGCAGCCGCATGTCATCGCGCGTCGGCTGATGGCGTTCCTGGCGCAGTCCCCGCTCGTGCTCGACGGGGCAAGCCACGAGTTCTACGCGCTCTTCCTCAGCCTCGTCAGGCATGAGGCAAGGCTGCTGCGAGATGCCCGGCACCTGTCCGACGATCCGACGGTGCGGCTTACATCGGCTGTGGCGCTGACGACGCTCGGGCTGTGCGTCGAAGGAGCCGAGCGCCTTGAGCGCCATTTTGGCCGCGAGCTTTCCGACCAACTCAACGACCAGATCCTGGCCGATGGCGGTCATGTCAGCCGCAATCCGCGCGTTCTCGTGGATCTGATGCTCGATCTTCTGCCGGTGCGGTCCACCTATGCGGCCCGAGGGCTCGAGGCGCCGCGCGGTCTGGTATCGGCGATCGACCGCGTCGTGCCCCACCTCAAGATGCTGCGTCATCCCGATGGCTCGATCGCATTGTTCAACGGGATGGGAGCGAGCCAGGTCGATGCGCTGGCCACGATCTTCGCCAGCCATGACACGGGCGGGCGGGCCGCCACCGAAGCGCCGTATTCCGGCTATCATCGGCTGGAGGCTCAGGGTGCGGTGCTGATTGCGGATACGGGGCCATCGCCGCCTTTCGCGGTGTCCGCCGATGCCCTGGCGGGGTGCCTGTCCTTCGAATTCTCGCATCAGCGCCAGCGCATCTTCGTGAACTGCGGCGTGCCGCGGCAGTCGGGCCGGGAACTGCCGGTGGAGTTGCGCGCAACCGCCGCGCATAACGCAACCACGATCGCGGGAGCGTCATGCTGCCAATTCATCCTTCTGCGTGGCGAGACCCGCGTCCTGAAGGGGCCGCGCAAGGTGACCGCCACACGGTCCACGACTCCGGAAGGCGAAAGCATCGCCCTGTCTCATGATGGCTATGCATCGAGGTTCGGGGTAACGGTGCAGCGCAGCTTCCTGCTCCATGGCGACGGGCAGGCCCTCTCGGGCGTCGAGAGCGTCGCAGGCATGGGCGACGCGCGCCCGAATGGCGGCTCACGCGTCACGAGATTTCATCTCCACCCATCAATGCAAGCCGGCCGGACCGAGCAGGGCGACGTGCTGCTGATGACCGCGCGCGGGCCCTCGTGGCTTTTTAGATGCGAAGGCGCCGATGTCACGCTTGAGGACAGCGTGTTCTTTTCCGGAAACGAAGGGGCGCGCCGCACCACGCAGATCGTGCTCTCAGCGGATTCCGCCGGCGAGCCCGTCAGTTGGCAAGTCGTGCGCCTGCCTCCCGCTAGCGCGCCGCCGCCGTAACTCCGGGCCGCATGCCCTCTCAGCGGGCCATGCTCAGATTTGCGCCCGAGCGGGCAATGACGCCAGACAGCGACGATCCGTCGTTCACTTTCAGTCGGGCGGCTACCGAACCGCCCGGCTGGTAAAGATAAACCTCGCCATCCCGATAATCCCATGCGGTGATCTTCTGCAGATCGCGGTTCGAGCAGCCCGCTGCGCTGGCGCGATAAAGGTCCAGCGCAGGCGTGCTCGACAGTTGGACTCGGCAGGCTCCGCCTGTCGCCTCACGCGCATTCCACCCGCCGATCACGCCATCCCGAGACGTGACGGCGCGCCGTGCTGAATTCGTGCCGCCGCCCAAAGTCGCGATCTCGCGCTGGCCGCCAGACAAGGTCGGCGTGTCGATGCTGCGCGGCGCGGGAGGCGGCGTCGCGGGCGCAGACGGAGTTGGCTGGAAGAACGGATCGGCAGGCGGCGGCAGCCCGTCGCCCTGGGGCGGGGCCGCGGCCGATGTGCCGGGGGGCGGCGGCAAAGCCTGCGTTTCAACCGGCGCATTCCAGATCGGCGGTGAAGACGGCAGCTGCTCCGGAGCCGGAGCAGCCACGGCCGCGCCGATTGGCCTGCCGCCTATCGACTGCCCGGCCAGCCGCTGCGAATCCGCGCAGCCCGCGGCCGCCAACGCAAGGAGTGACGCGAACATGGCCTGCCGCATGGCGAGGGACCGCCCGATCCGGTGAATCATGATCATGTTTCGGCCCGCCATTTCCGCATGCTGCGCATGCCTTGTGATTCTTGCGTCCAATTGAGGCGCAGGTAGGTCAATCAAGGCAAGAGCAAGTTGCGAGCCCAAGTTGCCGGCGGACACCTGAATGGCGCGTGAAGCGTTTTGAATGTCATGACCAAGCGGCTATGCCTTCGCATCAAGGCATAGAAGAAAGCCGCAGGTTCAACGCAAAGCGCTCAAACCTGACGGGTCACCATCATTTTCTTGATCTCGGCGATGGCCTTCGCCGGATTGAGCCCCTTGGGGCAGGCATTGGCGCAGTTCATGATCGTGTGGCAGCGATAGAGCCTGAAGGGGTCCTCCAGATTGTCGAGCCGGTCGCCGGTCGCCTCGTCGCGGCTGTCGATCAGCCAACGATAGGCCTGCAGCAGGACGGCAGGTCCAAGGTAGCGGTCGCCGTTCCACCAGTAGCTCGGGCAGGATGTCGTGCAGCAGGCGCACAGGATGCACTCGTAGAGGCCGTCAAGCTTCTCGCGATCTTCCTTCGACTGCTTCCACTCCTTCTCGGGCCGCGGCGTGGTGGTCTTCAGCCAGGGCTCGATCGAGGCATGCTGGGCATAGAACTGGGTCAGGTCCGGCACCAGGTCCTTGATCACCGGCATGTGAGGCAACGGATAGATCGCGACCTTCGCCGCTTTGCCCTCCTTGTGATTGCTGCACTCGTCGATGCCGGTGGTGCAGGCAAGCCCGTTCTTGCCATCCATGTTCATCGCGCACGAGCCGCAGATGCCCTCGCGGCACGAGCGGCGGAAGGCCAACGTCTGATCGACCTTGTTCTTGATCCAGATGAGGGCGTCGAGC
>JANOCI010000114.1:0-27014 GCA_031412095.1 Allobosea sp. | reverse complement strand
CCCGGCATCAGCTCCATCTTGAAGCCGGCGCGCACGTCCATCTGGGTGGATGGCCGCTCCAGCAGGCTGAGGCCGGGCGCGGTGGGGACGATGTTCGCGCCGCCGCCAAAAGTGGTGGAGCCCACCGAGGTGTAGAACATCAGGTTTTGGCGGGCCATGATGGCCGTGGTGTTGCGCGTGGTGAAGCCAAGATCGCCGAAGCCGCGGCCGAGCGAGCCCATGCCGGAGGAAAGGCCCAAACCACTGGCGAACCCATTGTTCATGGCCCATGACGGCCCGGACGTGGTGTTGAAAAGGAACGATCCGAGCTTCTCGGTCGTGCCGCCGGTGAAGGCCCATTGGCGCGGATCGCTTTCAACCGAGCCGCCCGTGAAAGACGGAGCCTGCAAGCGCTCCAAGCCAAGGCCCATGCTGGAAGCCGCCGCGAACGACGGCGCGCGCGGGCCGAGCACGACCTCCTGAATGGCCAATGCAGGGGTGGCGGCTGCGAGCGCGGCTGTGAGAATGACGAAACGCACCTTCATGTCATCCACCATAGCGCGGATTGTGGCGCTTTGCGAGCGGGACGACGTTCCGTTGTCATCCCCGGCCGGAGCGAACCGCAGGGAAAGGGATCCATCCTTTGCCTGGTCGCGCTGTATATTCCCTTCCCTTGCCTTTGGCTCGCCGGGGTTGACACCAATGATCTAGCTGTTTGCCGGGCAGGAAGCCCTGTTAAGCGTCGACCCGCTCCCAGCCGCGGCCCATCAGGCGTTCCTGTGGCAAGTACTTCGCTTTGTAGTCCATCTTGTTCGAGCCCTCGACCCAGTATCCGAGATAAAGATAGGGCAGGCCCAGCTTCCTGGTCCGCTCGATGTGGTCGAGGATCATGTAGGTGCCGAGCGAACGGTCGGCCAAAGCCGGATCGTAGAACGAGTAGACCATCGACAATCCGTCCGCCATGCGGTCCGTCAGGGCCATCGCGATCAGCGGGCCTGCGCCTCGCCCCGTGGCGAACGTGTCCGGACCGCGCTTGCGATACTCGATGACATTGGTCTCGACATGGCTGTCCTCGACCATCATGGCGTAGTCGAGGACTGTCATTTCGGCCATTCCGCCTTCAGGATGGCGGTGGTCGAGATAGCGCCGGAACAGGGAATATTGCTCGGAGCTCGGCTTGTTCGGCCCCGTGGCCCCGACAAGGTCGCCGTTGAGCGCGACGTTGCGGCGCTGGGTGCGGCCGATCTTGAAGTCATCGACCAGGACACGGACGGAGATGCACGAGCGGCAGGTCTCGCAGGCCGGCCGATAGGCGATGGTCTGCGAGCGCCGGAAGCCGCCATGCGTCAGAAGGTCGTTCAGCTCCCGGGCCCTGTTGCCCACCAGATGCGTGAAGACCTTCCGCTCTTCGCGGCCCGGCAGATACGGGCAAGGCGAAGGCGCGGTCAGATAAAATTGCGGTGCTTCCCGTATGGGACGCGTCAATGCGACCTCTAAGCCAGGTTCGAGAAAGGGGAACGCGCATGTCCGGGCCATGATTTGCCCACGGCATGACTGTATTTTACAGCAGCTTCCCAGATTAGCGCAAGCACGGACAAATGCGCATGCGGCAACGGCTGAAGCCGATCGCCTGCGACGCCACAGGCGTCAGCCGGCAAGAGGGCGGGTTTCGATCAGCACGAAGGCCTGCGCCATGGGCGGCTCATCGGTGAGCGAAACATGAATGAACGCCCCATGCCCGGCGGGGATGAGCGCGGCCAGCCTTGCGGCCGCGCCTCCCGTCAGGCGCATCGTGGGCTGCCCGGAGCGCAGGTTCACCACCTCCATGTCGCGCCAGAACACGCCGCGGCTCATGCCAGTGCCCAGAGCCTTGGAGCACGCCTCCTTGGCTGCGAAGCGCTTGGCGTATGATGCGGCCCGCGTCGCCTTGGCGTCGGACCGGGCCCGCTCGCCCGCCGTGAACACGCGCTCGGTGAAGCGGCTGCCGAAGCGCGCGAGCGATTGCTCGATGCGGCTGATGTCGATCAGGTCGGAGCCGATGCCGATGATCATGCCGGGGCTGCCGCCCTGCCTTCGTCCATCGCCGCACGCATGCGCCGCAATGCGCCGTCCAGCCCGATGAAAATCGCCTCGCCCATCAGGAAATGCCCGATGTTGAACTCGGCGAATTCCGGCACGGCGGCCAAGGTCCGGGCGGTATCGTAATCGAGGCCATGGCCAGCATGCACCTCCAGCCCGAGTTCGCTGGCGATGCGCGCTCCCCGCACGAGCCTGGCCAATTCGGCGCGCGCCCGCGCCTCCTGCCCTTCCGAAACGGCGTGGCACCACGCTCCGGTGTGAAGCTCGACGACGGGCGCGCCAAGCCTGGCGGACACCGCGATGGGCGCCTCGTCCGGCTCGATGAACAAAGACACGCGGCAGCCGGCCGCCGCCAGGCGCTCGACCGACGGCATGAGGCTCGCTTGCAGGCCGACGACATCCAGCCCGCCCTCCGTGGTGCGCTCACTGCGTTTTTCAGGCACGAGGCATGCTGCATGAGGCCTTAGCCGAACCGCGAGGGCGATCATCTCCTCGGTCGCCCCCATCTCGAAGTTGAGCGGAGCCGTCAGCTCCCTCGCGAGACGCTCCATATCGTCGTCGCGGATATGGCGGCGGTCCTCGCGCAAATGCGCGGTGATCCCGTCCGCGCCCGACGCGACGGCCAGATGCGCGGCCCGCACCGGATCCGGCAGCCGTCCGCCCCGGGCGTTGCGCACCGTCGCGACATGATCGATGTTGACCCCCAGCCGAAGCTTCATCGCCGCAACGTCCTCATCATCTTGCTCCCCATGTTCCCGCTCCCCATGTTCCTGCGCCGCTGTAACGGAGAGCTGCGGCTGAGGGAATAGTGCTCGATCGCACTGACTTTGCGCGGAAAGCACACCATGTCAGGATCAAGTCAGCAAGGAGCCGCATGTTGAACGCCGCCATCTTCCCATGGAACGACCGCGCCGGCCGCTTTTCACCGTTGAAGGCCGCCGTTCTGGTCGCCTGCGCCTTGCCCATCGCGATCCTTGGCGCGATGGCGCTCGCCGGCATGCTGGGTTCCAAGCCCTTGACATACGCCATTCATGACACGGGCGACTGGGCGGTGCGCATCCTGCTGATCTCGCTGCTGGTCACGCCGCTACGCACCATCGCCAGCTGGCCCCAACTGATCGCGGTCAGGCGCATGCTCGGCCTGACGGCGCTGGCCTATGTACTGGCGCATCTGGCGCTTTATGTGGTCGAGCAACGCTATGACATGTTCAAGGTCGCCAGCGAGATCGTCCTGCGTTTTTACCTGACCATCGGCTTCGTTGCGCTGATCGGCCTCGTTTCGCTGGGCGTTACCTCGACGGACGGCATGATCAGGCGGCTGGGCAGCGCGAGATGGAACAGGCTGCACGCCGCCGTCTACGCCATCACCGTGCTTGCTCTGACGCATTTCTTCATCCAGTCGAAGCTTGACGTCACGCAGGCCGTTCTGATGAGCGGATTCTTCATCTGGCTCATGGCCTTCCGCGCCCTGCGAAAGCGTGGCATTGGCGTGACGGCGCTTTCCCTGACGGGGATCGCCGCAGTCGCCGCCGTGCTGACCGCACTGCTGGAGGCCGCGTGGTACGCTGGCATGACCGGGGTCGCGGCATCACGCGTGCTGGAGGCCAACCTCGACTTCAGCTTCACCATCAGGCCTGCCTGGTGGGTCCTGGCAGCCGGCATGGCGCTGGCCATGCTGCATGCGCTCAGGGGTGCGAAGGCACGGCGGCGCGGCCCCAGGGCCACCGTTCAGCGCGGCAATGAGCCGCTGGCGCAGGAGGCTGCCTCGCGCTGAGGCAAAGCCTATCTCTCAGTCATAAGGAGGACACCATGTCTATTTTCGGCTCCGCCAAACCCAAGAAGAGCTTCCCGTTTGAAAAGACCGACGCCGAATGGCGGCATATGCTCACGCCGGAGCAATACGACGTGCTCCGCGGGCATGGCACGGAGCGGGCCGGAAGCTGCGCGCTGAATTTCGAGAAACGCGAAGGGTCCTTCGCATGCGTGGGCTGCGGGCAGGACCTTTTCGTCGGCGGCACAAAGTTCGAAAGCGGCACCGGCTGGCCGAGCTTCAACGACCCGCTGCCCGGCGCGACCGACACCACCGTCGACCGGAGCTGGGGGATGTCACGGACGGAGGTGCATTGCGCCAATTGCGGCGGACACCTGGGCCACGTCTTTCCGGACGGTCCGCCGCCAACCGGCCTGCGCTACTGCATCAACGGCGTCGCTATGGAGTTCAAGCCGAAGGCGTGAGCGCGCTGAAAACCCTTACGGATGATCCGCCTCATCCTCCCACAGCCTTATCGCCTCCCTGATCGCCGCGCCTGAGAAGCCGCGCCGCTGCAGCTTGCCCATCTCCGATGGCGTGAAGGGCGGCCCCGGATCGGTGCGGCGCCAAGGCCCAAGCTTCAGCCTCCGCGCCGTGATCATCGCCTGTTCGCCATCGCGGATGTCCAGAGCAGCGACGGCGACCGCGGCCGTCTCGCACTCAACGCCTTTGGCTGCGAGCGTGCGCCTGGCCAAGGCGGCGCTTGCCCCTTTGCGCTTGAGTGTTCCGGCCCGGCCAGCAGCGAAGGCCTTGTCGTCCAAAAGCTGCATGCGCTCGAGCGCATCGAGAACTTCCGCGATCAATTCGCGGGTTTCGGGCAGGAAGAACGTGTCCTTTCCCCGCATCCGCGCCTTGCGGACGAGGATGCGCTCCAGGTTCGCGCGGCTCGAAGCGTAGCGCTGCAGGTAAGATTGTGCGGCATTGAGAAGATAGCTGCGCGTGACAGGCCGCGGCTCGCGCGGCCCCTTCCAGTCATGCGCATTGGCGCGCTTGCCCTGAGCTGCGACGTTCATGTCCTTCGGGCGCGCGCCGGCACGCCTGCGAAGCGCCTGGGCCGCGATGAGGCGGCCTTTTCGGCATGAGGGTGAAGCATCCCGGCACCTTTGAACGGTTCATTGCGCAGCCGCAGGAAGGAATTACAGCACGGAGATGGTCTGATCTCCAAATTCAGGACGTCATGCGGCGACGGAAATGCAGGGTCCGGCGGCTTGCCTTGCCTTTCGCTGCCCAGACATGTATCAGCCGCATACGCAATTCCATTCCTGCTGACACGAGAGGCACGCCGTTCATGGCCCGCGTCACCGTTGAAGACTGCATCGACAAGGTCGAGAACCGCTTTGAGCTGGTTCTATTGGCCAGTCACCGCGCCCGGATGATCCAATCCGGCTCAGCCATCCTGGTTCCGCGCGACAACGACAAGAATCCCGTCGTGGCTCTGCGCGAGATCGCCGACGAGAAGATCACGCCTGGCGACCTCAAGGAAGACCTCATCCACTCCCTGCAGAAGCATGTCGAAGTCGATGAGCCGGAGGCCGAGACCGTGCCGATGCTGACCTCGTCGACCTCCGCGCCAAGCGCCTCCAAGTCGCCGACAGACGACGCGGAAGTCACCTTCGACCGCATGAGCGAAGAGGATTTGCTTCGCGGCCTCGACGGGCTGGTCGCTCCATCCGGCAACAGCCGCGACGACGACGAAGAATGAGCAGACGGCGAAATCCTCTCCGCCGACCGGACCCGGCTTGTCGCCGGGTCTTTTTTTGCCCGGCCGGACGCGAATTTGCTTGCTGGTTGCCCGATGCCGCCCGAATATCGAGCGGTTCACACCAACAGGATCGGCCTGACACGTCCAGATGATGCGGCAATACGAACTCGTCGACAGGGTGAAGCGTTACAACCCGAACGCTGACGAGGAATTGCTCGACAGGGCTTATGTCTACGCGATGAAGGCCCATGGGGCGCAAAAGCGCGCCTCGGGCGATCCGTTCTTTGCGCATCCGCTCGAGGTGGCGGCCATCCTCACCGACATGCGGCTCGACGACGCCACGATCGTGGCTGCCGTCCTTCACGACACGGTCGAGGACACGGCCGCCACGATCGAGGAGATCAACAGCCTGTTCGGGGCCGAGATCGGGCAGCTCGTCGATGGCCTGACCAAGCTCAAGAAACTCGATTTCGTCTCCAAGAAGGCGACGCAGGGCGAAAACTTCCGAAAGCTCCTGCTTGCGGTCGCAGCCGACGTGCGCGTGCTTCTGGTCAAGCTTGCCGACCGGCTGCACAACATGCGCACGCTCGACCATATGCGCTCCGACAAGCGGCTGCGCATCGCCGAGGAGACCATCGAGATCTATGCCCCGTTGGCAGGGCGCATGGGCATGCAGGAAATCCGCGAGGAGCTGGAGGAACTGGCGTTCCGCCACATCAAGCCCGACGCGCACAAGCTCATCACCGAAAAACTGGCGGCGTTCGTCGCGCGCAGCAATGCGCTGATCACCGAAATCGAGAATGAGCTTGGCCAACGCTTCGCCGACAGGGGCATCCATGCCCAGGTCAAGGGACGCGCCAAGCGGCCATATTCGGTGTGGCGCAAGATGGAGCGGAAATCGATCTCGTTCGAGCAGCTTTCCGACATCTTCGGATTCCGGGTCATCGTGCCGAGCGTGGAGGACTGCTACCGCGTGCTGGGCGTGATCCATACCAAGTGGGCGATGGTGCCTGGCCGCTACAAGGACTACATCTCGACGCCCAAGCAGAACGACTACCGTTCGCTGCACACCACCGTGGTCGGCCCCGGACATCAGCGCGTCGAACTGCAGATCCGCACAGAGACGATGGACAGGCTGGCCGAGTTCGGCGTCGCGGCTCACGCGGTCTACAAGGATGGACGCACGGTCGCCGCCAAGGAGATGGCGGACTCAAGCGCCTACCAATGGCTGAGGCGCACGGTCGACAACCTGGCTGAAGCCGCGAGCCCGGAGGAATTCCTTGAGCATACCAAGCTGGAGCTGTTCCACGACCAGGTCTTCTGCTTTTCGCCCAAAGGCCTGCTGATCGCCCTTCCGCGCGGCGCGACGCCGATCGATTTCGCCTATGCCGTGCATACGGACGTTGGCAACTCGGCGGTGGGCAGCAAGATCAACGGCCGCAACGCGCCGCTGCTCACCGAACTGCAGAACGGGGACGAGGTGGAGATCACCCGCTCCAGCGGGCAGGTGCCGCCGGCCGCGTGGGAATCGCTTGTCGTCACAGGCAAGGCCCGCGCCGCCATCCGCCGCGCCACGCGCGCCGCAGTGCGGCGTCAATATGCCGGCCTGGGCCGCCAGATACTGGAGCGCGCCTTCGAACGCTCAGGCCGCCCCTTCAGCGACGACAAGGTCAAAGCCGCGCTCAAGAGGCTGGCGCGGGGAAGCGTCGAAGACGTTCTGGCCTCAGTGGGGCGCGGCGAGATGTTTTCGGGCGACGTGGTGCGCGCGGTCTATCCGGACCTCGAAACGGACAAGCGCCCCTCCCCCGAAGGCGTCAAGGGTCCCGGCTGGTTCGACCTCAAGAAGGGCGAGAACCTCAAATTTAAGCTGCCCAGCGCCGAAGACAGCACGGCCATTCCGATCTCGGGACTGGCCAGCGACATGGTGGTCAGGTTCGCCCCGGCCGGCGGAGCGGTGCCCGGCGACCGAATCGTCGGGATCATGAGCGCAGGCGAAGGCGTGACCATCTATCCGATCCAGTCGCCCGCGCTCGCCGCCTTCGACAATGAGCCCGAGCGCTGGCTGGATGTGCGTTGGGACTTCGAGGAGAAGCGCAAGCGGCGCTTTCCCGCGCGCATCATGCTTCAATCGATCAACGAGCCGGGCACGCTGGCTCAGATCACCACCGTCATCGCCGAGCATGACGGCAACATCGACGCCGTGAAGATGGACCGACCCAACCAGGACTTCACCGACATGATCGTCGATCTCACCGTGTGGGATCTCAAGCACCTCAACGCGATCATCAGCGAACTGCGCCAGAAGCCCGTGGTCAGCATGGTGGAGCGCATCGTGGCCTGACGCACTGGACGCCCGGACCGTAATGCGGCTATCCAGCAGGCGCAAAGAGGGAGGCTGCCATGGCGCCGGATGACGTGCTCAACGAGTTTCGCGAAGCCGGCGCACTGCTGGAAGGACATTTCATCCTGTCATCGGGCCTGCGCAGCCCCATCTTCCTGCAGAAAATGTTCATCTTCATGGATCCGGAGCGCACTGAACGGCTTTGCCGGGCACTGGCCCAAAAGATCGAGCAGCGCTTCGGCAAGATCGACTTCGTCGTCTCGCCCGCGGTCGGCGGCATCGTGCCCGGCTACGAGACCGCAAGGCAACTGGGAGCGAAGGCGATCTTTGTCGAACGCGAAAACGGCGAGTTCCAGCTCAGGCGCGGATTCGCGATTCCGGAGGGAGCGCGGGTTCTGCTCGTCGAGGACATCGTGACGACGGGCCTGTCGCTGCGCGAGTGCTTGGTTGCGGTGTCCGGCCAGCCGGGCAAGATAGTCGGGGCGGCCTGCCTGGTCGACAGGTCGGGCGGGCAGACATCTCTTGCGGTGCCGCTTCTCTCGCTGGTCGAACTCGACATTCCAGCCTACACCGTCGAGCAACTGCCGCCCGAACTCGCCGCCCTGCCGGCCATCAAGCCAGGAAGCCGCGGTCTTCAAAAGTGACGTATAGTCAACTATTGTGGATCCGGACCCAACCCTGCAAGTCATGCGGCAGTCATCGTGATGAACAGCGTCATGTTCTGACCATTGAATGATACTTGTTTCGGGACTTCGACTTGTGTATTCGATCCACATTTCATTTCTGTTGATGATATTTCAGCGGATGCATAACTTCAGGAAAAACTGATGGAGAATTACAATATGCAACCCAAGATTGCGCTCTTTATAGACGGCGCCAACCTTTACGCGACTGCGAAGGCTTTGGGGTTCGACATCGACTATCGCCGCCTGCTGAAAGAGTTTCAGGGCCGCGGCTACCTGATACGTGCATTTTATTACACCACGCTTGTCGAGAACGACGAGTATTCTTCGATCAGGCCTCTGGTCGACTGGCTCGACTACAACGGCTACACCGTCGTGACCAAGGCGGCGCGCGAATTCACCGACGCGATGGGACGCCGCCGCATCAAGGGCAATATGGACATCGAACTGACGATCGATGCGCTGGATCTGGCCGACAAGGTGGACGAAGTCTTCATCATGTCGGGCGACGGCGATTTCCGCCCCCTCGTCGAGGCGCTGCAGCGCCGCGGCGTCCGTGTGGCGGTCGTCTCGACCGTGACGTCGCAGCCTCCGATGGTCTCTGACGACCTTCGCCGACAGTGCGACGAGTTCATCGACATCGCCTCCTTGAAGGTCCGGCGTGACCAGGTCGACAGGCCGCTGCGCGACAACGGTCTTGAACGCACGCTGCGCGCTCCGATCCCGGCGCCCGGCCTCGAACGGCGCTATGGCATCAAGAACGACGCCGGCGAGGAGAGCTCCGAAGCATCAGGGCAGCGGGGCGCTTAGGCGCGTTGACTTCGGCATGCCCTTAATTTGCGCGCAGGGCTTGCCCTATGCTCGATTTTTGGCGAATGCTCACTCCGAGCCTGCGCGATCATGCTGCTTTTGGATGGAACCGTTCCACGGAGGGCGACTTGATCGATCTTGATGACCTGGAGCGCGCCGTGACCGTCATGCGCGGCCGCAGTACGCTCCGGGCGGGTCCAATCTTGGAGGAACAACCATGTTTCGTCGTCACTTTCTGATGGGCGCAGGCGCTGTCGCCGGCACCGCCCTGCTCTCGCGGTCCGCTATGGCCCAGGCTCCAGCTGCGCCGCCTGCTGCTGCCCCGCCTCCGCCAGCCTTCACCTTGCCGCCGATGGGCTATCCATACGAGGCGCTCGAGCCGCACATCGACACAGCGACGATGCGCGTGCATCATTCGGCCCATCACCAGGCGTTCATCACCAACCTGAACGCGATCGCCGGGCAGTGGGACGCTCTCCGTTCCGAGCCCATGGAGCAGATCCTCAGCAATCTCGTCGATGTGCCGGAGGCGGTGCGCACGGGCGTGCGCAATAATCTCGGCGGACACTGGAATCATGACTTCTTCTGGAAGATCATGAAGCCAGGCGGGGCGAAGGCGCCTGCCGGCGAACTTGCATCCGCCATCAACGGGGCCTTCGGCTCATCGGCCAACATGGTCACGGCGTTCAACGCGCAGGGCATGGGCCGTTTCGGATCCGGCTGGGCCTGGCTTGTCGTCGACAAGGACAAGAAGGTCGCCGTGATGAACACGCCCTATCAGGACACGCCGCTTGAAGCGGGCTCGCGCGCCATCATCGGGTGCGATGTCTGGGAGCACGCCTATTACCTCAAGCACCAGAACCGCCGCGCCAACTATATGCGCGACTGGTGGAGCACGGTGAACTGGGACGTGGCGATGGAGAATTTCAAGAAAGCGGCGGGTTGATCGCACCCGGGAATGAACATCCCGAAATGCCCCGCCTGCGCGGGGCATTTTTCGTTGTGGCCCAATCGCATCGCCAGTTCAGGCCGACGATAGGTTGGGCCAAATTTGACCCGAAGATCGGATAGCCCGTGGCCAACCTGCCTGCCGCCAGACGGCGGCCCCGGCCCTTCGCTTGGCTCAGGGCGTTCGCGCGCTTCAAGAGCTCCACTGGAGCTCTTGATCGGCTAGGCCGACCGCGTGCTCACCCCTTGTCCCTGAGGATGCGGCCCTTTTCGCGGTCCCAGTCGCGCTTCTTGTCGGCTTCGCGCTTGTCATGCAGCTTCTTGCCCTTGCCGAGGCCCAGCTCGACCTTGGCGCGGCCCTTGTCGTTGAAATAAACCTTCAGCGGAATCAGCGTCATTCCGTCACGCTGGATGGCACCCATCAGCTTGTTGACCTGCTTTTTGTGCAGCAACAGCTTCCGGTCGCGCTTCGGCAGGTGATTGAAGCGGTTGGCCTCGAGATATTCCGGGATGTAGGCGTTGAAAAGGAAGAGCTCCTCGCCCTTGGGCCCGGCAAAGCTTTCGCCGATTGTCGCCTTGCCGCCGCGCAGCGACTTGATCTCGGTCCCCGACAGCACGAGGCCGGCCTCGACCGTGTCGATGATCTCGTAATTGTAGCGCGCTTTGCGATTGTCGGCAGCTATCCGGTAGCGTTCGGTGGGAGCGTTCACGCCCGGCCCCCGGCGAGTTTCCGCACCATGTCGGCCATCTCGCCGGCTGCGGACGCACCGTCGCGACGCAGGCCTTCAACCACGCCGTCCCGGTCCGCGGCAGGCCTGTTCTGCGACATCTTGAACTTGCCCGAGAGGTCGTTGATGACGATTTCGATGCCGACGATGCCCCGCGCAAGGGCCGTGATGAATTGGCTGGGCGCATCCGTGACGGCCCAGGGGGCCTCCCGCGGAGCCTCATGACGGTCGCTCAACTGGCTGACATGCTCCACCAACCATTGCCCGTCGTGGATGGTCCTGGCGGCGCCGCGCGCCTGCACGACGACATAGTTCCATGTCGGCACCACCTTGCCGTGCTCGCGCTTGGACGCGTACCAGGACGGCGTGACATAGCCTTCGCGGCCCTGGAAGATCACCAGTGTCTCCGCGCCCGCCTCGATCTCGCGCCATTGCGGATTGGGACGCGCAAGATGCGCATGCAGTACGCCATTCTCGCCCTGGTCCGCGTGGAGGATGAAGGGAACCGGGTTGGCCATCAGCCCGCCAGGGCCGGCGCTGACAAGCTGCGCCAGTGGATGCGCGCGCATCACTTCGTGGAGGCCGGTCCTGTCCTCGAGCTTGAAGTGTTCAGGCTGATACATGTCGAACTCCTCTCAACCGTTGATCAGGCCAGCATGGATCATCGCAGACTTGACCGCAGCACGGTTCGCCGCGCTCTGGAACGGCAGCAGCGGCAGGCGCACATCCTCGTTGCCGCGCCCCAGCAGGGACACGCCAAGCTTCGCACCCGCCAGGCCAGGCTCCTTGAACACCGCGTCATGCAACGGGATCAGTCGGTCCTGAATGGCCATGGCAGTCGCATAATCGCCCGCCAGAGAGGCTTCCTGCATGTCCGCGCACAGGCGCGGCGCGACGTTCGACACGACCGATATGCAGCCCACGCCGCCAGCCGCGTTGAACGCGAGCGCCGTCATGTCCTCTCCCGAGATCTGGATGAAGTCGGGGCCCATCGCATGCCGCTGCTGCGAGACCCGCGCGATGTTGCCGGTGGCGTCCTTGACGCCCACGATGTTCTGCAACTCGAAAAGGCGCGCCATCGTCTCGACCGACATGTCGACGACCGAGCGCGGCGGGATATTGTAGATGATGATCGGGATGCCGATCGCGTCGTTCACCGCCTTGAAATGCCGATAAAGCCCTTCCTGCGTCGGCTTGTTGTAATAGGGCGTGACGACAAGCACGGCGTCCGCGCCAGCCTTCTCCGCGTGGACGGCCAGTTCGATCGCCTCGAGCGTGTTGTTCGAGCCTGCGCCCGCGATCACCGGCACGCGGCCCCGCGCTTCCGCGATGCATGCCTCAACGACATGCTTGTGCTCCGCGTGGGACAGCGTGGGGCTTTCGCCCGTGGTGCCGACGGGCACAAGCGCCGCGGTGCCGTTTTCGATCTGCCAGGACACATGCGCGCGGAATGCGGCTTCATCGACCCTGCCGTTGGCAAACGGCGTGATCAGCGCGGTCATGGAGCCGCGAAGCGGGCGATGATGGGCCATGGATCAGTTCCTTCACGAAGTGCGGATGCCGGCGCCGGCCAACGGACGCGCCGGGTGCATGGCGGCTGTCATAGACGGTAATCGGCAAAGCGAAAAGCGCCCTCTGCCGTCTGGGTTAGGAGTTCGTCAACCTAACTGAATCACAAATGGGCCATGCGAAACCGTGTCCCAATGCAAGATAGACAGGCCATTTCGCCTGTTCGCTGGAAAAGCCGACGCTTTTCGGCAATGCTCGCCACGTGCTGCATCGGCATTCTTCCCGCCAGCGCGACCGATGATTTCTCCCCCGCCGCACCATCACCCACCCAGATGGATGTGAGCCAGGCTCCGGCGCAAGGGCCGTCGCCAACTTATCCCGCCGCGATCGATCTGCGCTCTCCGGGCGTGCAGGCGACGGCCAGCATCGCGGCGACGAAGCTCAGCAGCTTCAGGCCACGCGCCGTTCCGCCGGAAGACATCGAACGCCTGAAGATCGCATGGGGCCACTATCAAAACGGAAAGATCGCCGACGGAGATGCGGCCTTGGCCAGCATCAATCATCCGGCGGCCCGGCTCAGCGCCGAATGGGCAGCCATCCGCACAGGCCAGGCCGGCGTCAGCTTTGGCCGCATCGAACGGTTCCTGGAGGAGCACCCGGATTGGGAGGCTTTCGCCAGCCTCGCCAAGCGCGCCGAGGAAGCCATGCTGTCGCAGCGGGTGAGCGCCGGCCGCGTGCTGGCATTCTTCGATAAGCGAAAGCCGGCAAGCGCCGCGGGGAAGGCCGCCCAGGCGCTCGCCTTTCATCAGTCAGGGCAGGCTGCCAGCGCGGAGCAGGCCCTTCGTTCGCTCTGGCGCGACGAGCACATGGGCCGGGAGCTCGAAAACCTGCTTCTTGCAGCCTTTCCCGGGACGTTGACTGTTCGCGACCATCGCAACCGCATGGAGATGCATCTCTTCAAGGACAATTCCGAGGCGGCGCTGCGCAGCGCCTCGCGGGCGGGGCCTGACTATGTCAAGCTGGCTCAAGCGCGGATCGCCGTCGGCCGGAAAGCCTCGAACGCCGCGACGGCGCTCGAAGCCGTGCCGCCTGCCCTGAGAAGCGACACGTCCTATGTGTTCGCGCAAGCGCAGCATCATCGACGCAAGCAGGACGCCGAAACCGCCGCAAGGCTGATCGCACCTGTGACGCGCGACAGCGCCGTGCTGGTGGACGGAGACGAATGGTGGGTGGAGCGCCGCTTGATCGCGCGGCAGCTGCTCGACAAGGAAAAGCCGGCGGAGGCTTACGCAGTCGCGGCGAACCATGGAGCCGAAAAGCCCCAGTCGATCATCGAGGCCGAATGGCACGCAGGCTGGATCGCGCTGCGCTTCCTGAATGAGCCCGGCAAGGCCATGGCGCATTTCGAGGCCGCCGCCCGTCAGGCGGAGACGCCGATCTCCGTCGCACGAGCCGCCTATTGGCGCGGCCGGGCAGCCGAGGCCATGGCTGACGACCCCGCAGCGCAAAGGCATCTTGAACAGGCGGCACGGCACCCCATCGCCTTTTATGGCCAGTTGGCCCGCGCGAGGTTGGGGTTGCTGGACATGCCCCCCGCCCCGCCTCCGCGCCTGGCCGAGGCCTCGGCTCCAGTGGCGTCGGGCCACGCCGCTCACCCGGCCGTGGGCGTGCTGGAGACGCTGGAGCTGGCAGGCTTGGGCGAACTGGCGCGTCCGCTGATCCTCGAGATGGGGCGCGTGCTGGACGACCCGGCGGAGCTCCGCCATGTAGGCGGAATCGCCGACCGCATCGGCGACGCGCGCTTGCTGGTCAACTTCGGCAAGAGCGCGGTGCAGCGCGGACTGCCCCTGGATGAAGCGGCATACCCTGTGCACGGCCTGCCTTCCTTCGAGGCCATCGGCAACCGGGTCGAGCAGGCCATGGTCTTCGCGATCGCGCGGCAGGAGAGCGCGTTCGATCCAAAGGCGGTTTCGCAAGCGGGCGCCCGCGGCCTGATGCAGATGATGCTGCCCACGGCGCGTGAGACAGCGCGGCGTGTGGGCCTGGGCTTCGAGGCGGGCCGCCTCACGTCTGACCCGGCCTATAACGCAAGGCTGGGAGCGGCGCATCTGGGCGACCTGCTGAAGGACTGGCGCGGCTCCTATGTGCTGGCTTTCGCCGCCTACAATGCCGGTTCGGGCAATGTGCGCGACTGGATCGATGCTTACGGCGATCCCCGCTTGCCTGGAGTCGATGCTGTGGACTGGGTCGAGCGCATCCCTTTCACCGAAACCCGCAACTACGTGCAGCGCGTCATGGAGAACCTGCAGGTCTACAGAATAAGGCTGGGCGACAACAAAACCCTGCTGATCGCCCAAGACATGCGGCGCGGGGGACGGACTGTCCGTTTCGCCGGCGAGGCCGACCATGCGTCCTCCATCGAAACGTCACAGGCTCATGCTTCGGCAGAGTGATCCACCGGAAAGCGCCCTGTGCGGGAAAGCCTCATCATGACCGAAACGGCCGGCTACAGCAGCTTGCTCATCAGCGCGCGCGACGGGCTCAAGCTGCATGTGCGCGACTATGGCGAAGGCCTTCAAGGCGGCTTGCACGCTCCCTTGCCGGCCATCTGCCTGCCTGGACTGGCGCGCACATCGGCTGACTTCCACGAGGCGGCCCTGGCTCTTTCGACCGACCCAAGGCGTCCCCGACGGGTCATCGCCATCGATTATCGCGGGCGCGGGCACTCGGACTACGACCGCAACTGGGCCAACTACGACATCAAGATCGAGCTCGACGACGTGCTGCAAATCATGGCCGCCACCGGCATCCATGAGGGCGTGTTCATCGGCACGTCGCGCGGCGGCCTGATCACCATGGCGATGGCGCCGGTGCGGCCGGCCGCCATCAAGGGGGTCGTGCTCAACGACATTGGCCCGGTGCTGGACGCGCAGGGCCTGATCCGCATCAGGGGCTATGTCGGCAAACTGCCCGCGCCGCGCGACTGGACAGAGGCGGCGGCGATCCTGAAGCAGACATTCGGCCCGCACTTCCCCATCCTCAGCATGAGCGAGTGGGATGGGTACGCGCGCCGCACCTGGAAGGAAACAAACGGGCGGCTGGAGCCGGACTACGACACAGCCTTGATGAAGACGCTCGAGACGCTCGATCTCGAAGCTCCGCTGCCCGTGCTATGGCCGCTGTTTGACGGACTGAAGCATGTGCCGATGCTGGTGCTGCGAGGCGCGAACTCGGACCTGCTATCCGACGCCACGCTTCGGACCATGGCGGCGCGGCACCCTGCCTGCGAGACCTTCACCGTCGCCGGACAAGGACATGCCCCGCTGTTGAGCGGCAAGGATGTCATCAGCCGGATTGCGCGGCTGTGCGCCAGGGCCGACGAGCACGCAAGCTGAAAAGCCGACCGGACGCAGAAGCGCGGGCATTCGCTGCCTCGCATGAGCATCGAACGAAGCCCGCACAGCGCCCTGCCGTAACGCCACGCGTAATCTCGCCACGCGGCGGCGGAAAAAGCTAGGGTTTCGGCTTCGACCTGTCGACATTCTCGACATTCGACTGACCGAGCGAGCCGTCGTCCTTCGAGGTCGACACCTCTCCGCGCTTCACGCGCTTGGCGAACTCGGTCTCAACGCCGGCGGCGAGGTCACCAGCCTGCGCCACCCAACCTTCACGCTCGATGCGGCCCGGAAAGGCCAGATAGGATCCGACCCACAAGGCATTTTCCTGGGTCCACGCCGCGACCTGATCGAAATGCCAGATGCCAAGGCCATGCAGACGGCCCTCGTTCTGCTTTCCGATGCCCCGGATCAGCTTCAAGTCGTCCGCGCGGCCTCCCCGCGGAGCGGCAAGTCCGGCAGGCCGCGCCCCGGCGATCTGCTCTTCGCCTTCGACCTTCGGCATTGCTGCCGGCATGGCCGACGCTGGCGGGCTGCCTGTCACAAGCGGCGGGGCGACGGGCGCGGCGCGCAGCGGCATCGCCGGGCTGGCGGCGCCGCGGTCCGCATGCCAGTCCTTCACGCCGCCTCCGACGCGTTCGGCCTTGCCGATCGGGCCACCCGGATCGCCCAGGTTGCCATGCCAGCTGCGCACGCCGGCGGCAGGCTCCTCGACCGAGAACACCTGCTTGACCAGGCAGCCAAGGCAGCAGCCGGCCAGATAGAAGCTGAAGAACAGCAGCGCCGTTTCGGTCCAGAGCGCCGGAACGCCATTGATGAAGCGGAATGCCGTGAGCGCCAGCGCCGCCAGCGCCACGATGAGGCCGAGCGGCAGCCAGCCCCATCGCCTCGGCTCGTCACGCTCGCAGGTGACGTATCCGACGATCAGGCCGATCATCAGCGCGAGGATCAGCCATCCGCCATATTGCGAGATCAGATAATACATGGTCAGCGCTCCTCGCTCACGGATTCACGATGGTGAACTTCACGCGGCGATTCTTTTCGCGCGCTTCGTCCGAGCCGTGAGGGATCAGGGGCCTGTCGGGTCCGTAACCGACCGCGCTGAAGTTCGCCGCCGGCAGGCCGCGCGCGACGAGATCCTGGATCACGGTTCTGGCGCGGGCGTCCGACAAGCGTTTGTTGCGCTCCGGGTCGCCATCGCTGTTGGTGTGGCCTTCGACCAAGACCCGCTCATTGGGGCATGTCTGAAGCGCCTTCGCCACATCGGCGAGCACGCTCTTCGATGTGGTGTCCTCGACGAGGCTCGAACTGGCCTGCTCGAACAGGATCGAGCGGCCGCCGATGGCTGTATCGACGGCGACCTGGCAGCTTGCGCAGCCTGTCTGGCGCAGGCTGACCTGCCCGGTTCCGGCAAAGCCGCCGGGCAAGCCGGAGCTGGAGCCGGTCTCCACCTCCTGGCGAATGCTTTCGCGGCACGTCATGCCTTGCAAGGTCACGGTGCGGTCATCGATCTGCAACGTGCCCATGTCGAGGCGCAGGAGATTGGCGAGCGCTGCAAGCGCTGCCGCTGCGAAATTATCGGGCGATCCCGCAGACAAAGTGAGTTCGTCGCGAATCTTGCCCTGGAAGCCGGCAGCCTCCGCTGCGCCCAGCAGCTCCGCGCGGCTCGCCTGATCAGGAACGAGGCCGTTCAGCGCGATGCCTGAACGATCGGACCGCATCTCGAGAGTGTAGGGACGAACCACGATTGCGGAACGGGCCAGGCGCGCCTGGCCCGGCAGCGGCCCGCTCAGGGCCTCATCCACAGCTCGCTTTGCAGCGGGCAAGGCGGCGATCCCGGTGAGGCTGAACGCGGGACCGGCGAACTCGGCCTGGCCGACGCTGAGGCGGGACAATTGCTGCACTGCGAACACTGCCGCCGGACCGAATTCAGGCGACGCGGCGGTGCTCGGCTGCACCACGAGGTTGTCGACGACAGCGCCGGCCGTGGCCGCGCGTGCCGCCTGGACCACTTCACTGCGGGCTTCGGGCGAGGGAGCGACGCCTGCCACCGTGATGCCGTTGTTGTCCTTCGTTGCGGAAAAGGCCAGCGCCACCGCGACCGGCGCGGGCGGAGCCGGAACCGCGGGCGGAACGGCGGCAGGAACTGCAACGACAGGAGCTGCAACGACAGGGGCTGCGATGACTGGCGCAGCAATGACTGGGGCGGGAGTGGCGGCAGTCGCAGCGTCGGAGAGCACGACGGGCGCAGGCGGCGGCGGATCAGGGAAAACCGCTGGCGGTGGCGGCGGTGGCGGCGGAGGCGGAGGGGCCAGCACGACCGGCGGAGGCGGCGGAGGTGGCGGCGGAGGCGCTGGGCATTCGACCTGCGCGCTACCGAGCGAGAAGCCTTGGGCGAGCTGCCCCGGCACCGAGCGGCGAAACGCTTCGCACTGCTCATAGCCTGGCGGGCCGCGGCCGACGAGGGAATAGGCGTTGCCGGCGACGGAGACAGCGCCTTCCGCCATCCGGGCCAACTGGCCGAAGCCAGCTGTGATCATGCGGGTCAGCGAAGCTGGCGCGCCCAAGGCTGGCTTCATGGCGTCGGTGACGGCTGCTCCCTGAGCGGCGGCGCGGGCGATGGCGTTTATTTCGGTCCGGATGGCGTCGGAAGGATAAAATCCCGAAAGCGTGATGGCGCCGGTTGCGGCCTTGACCGCCGACCAGACATACGAGGCGACCGTCGGCGGCGTCACAGTGCATGGCTGACGTGCGAAACCTTGCGGAACGCCGGCGGAGCGCTGGGCGATGTCGAGGTAGCTGTCCGGCGTGGCGGCCACGCCTTCGAAGCAAAAGCTGCCATCGGTGAGCGAAGCCTTGCCGGCCGAAAGCTTGCCGAGATCCGGCAGGGCCGCGGCCGCCGCGGCGGCGAACCCGGCAGGAGCGCCGAACGCGATGCGCTGCTGGTCGTCGACCTGAGCGCCCGGGAAAGCCTGGCCGGCGGCAGCCGTAAGCGCAGCCTTGGTCGGTGCATCCGGCACGAAGCCGGTAAGGACGATGCGGCTTGCCTCGCGGTGCGCCGCCCAGGAATATGGCCGCTGGGCCGAAGCGACCCTCAATGCGCCCGTGATCCGACGGACGCCCGGCTCGGCGTCTGCCGCCCTGATGGCTCCCGCCTGAAGATCCGCGCTGCGGAGGTCGCCTGACAACGACACGTCACGGCCCGAGACCGCAGCCGCAATTGGAGCGAGGCCAGGCGTGGCGCCGGCCGCCGTGCTGCCGGCGGCCTCGGCGCGGACCTTGAGGTCGGCGGCGATCGGCGCTGCTTTCTGCCAGTTGGCGAAGATCCAGAGCACCATCAGAGGCAGCAGCCCCCACCACCACTTGCTTGGCTGACACATCGTCTGCACCCTCGGCTTACAGTTTGGCCACCATGAGACAGCCAACGGCGTGAGTCACGATGTCGTGTCCAATGGGGCGGACAAATAGGACACGAGTCAAGTGTAGATCAGTAAATGCCAGCGTGATTTGCTGGGCGTGAACAATCTTGACTGTGAACAGAGCCGTTGGCGAAATGCGGTCCACGTGACGCTGCGAAGAACACTTGGCGATTGAGCGTCGCGGAGCGGGAGGGCCAAGGCGGCGGTCGGCTTCGGAGGCAGACTTCAGAGTGGCGGCTGGCCTCGCCTTCCAAACGATCAAAGCTGGAATGCAGGCATGAAAAAAGGCTCCGGGTTTCCCCGGAGCCTTCCTGAACGATCCCCGAGGGGAAAGTAATCAGAAGTCGCGCTGGACGCGGAAGCGACCTTCGAAACCGCTGTCCTTGCCCTTCGAATTCACGACGGCTGGCAGGTTCGAGAAGGTCGACACTGGCGTGTAACGGCCGCGTGGATCAACCGACTTGTAGAGGACTTCAACACCGATATCGAGACCTGCGACTGGCGACCAGATCAGGTTGGTTCCGATTTCAAACTTGTTGAAAGAACGGAGGCCGGTGGTGCTGCTGAGGGTCGGCAGGACCCCGCCGAAACCAGACTGGCTGCCATAGGACACATTGGTGTAGCCGGCGAAGATCGCCTGCTTGATCTGCGGCGTCCAGAAGTGACGCAGAGCGGTCATGAGCGAGTAACCTTCGGCCAGACGGGCTGCATTGCCGCCGATCGTGGTGAAGGAGTAGTCAGCCACTGCGACGTTTGCGGTGCCGATGCGGACAGCCGAGCCGAGGCCGAGCTGGTTGACGGCGCCCTTGGTGTAGACACCTTCGAAGTAGAGCTGTGAGCCAGCTGCCAGCATTGGCAGGTTGAACATCACGCCTGCGCCGACGGCGTAGCCGGTCTTGGAGCCAAGAATCGTCGGTGCGCCAAGGCCAACAGCAACCGTGTTGGCAATGTTGACGTCACGAACCAAGCCCATCAGCTGTGCGGTGCCCCAACCCTGCTGCACGCGAAGAGCGGCAACGATGTCTGGGAAACGTGCGCCAGCGTAACCTGGGACCGTGCCGGATGCGAGCAGCCCGCGCTCGCGGTCAGGACGGGATTCTGCAGCGATGGTCGCCGAGAAGCCGCCACCGAACGTTGCAGTGTAGGCGAGACCGTTGACGCTGTCGCCCTGGGTGCCGGCGATGCCGCCGAAGTTCCAGAATGCGTCGTTGCCATAATAGTCGAAGAACGACGTGAAGCGACCAGCGGTGATGCCGGCGAACTGCACGAAGGCGAGCGTGCCCTGTGCGGTGCCACCTGGTGCGCCGCCGTTGCGCGACGTTGCGCCAACGAAGGACGAACCCTGGCCTGGGATCGCGTAGATGCCCTGCTGGTTGTTCAGCTCGGCGCGGATGAAGGTGCGGAGCGTGCCGTAGCCGGTCTGCGTGCGGGCATCGAGGTTGATGCGGGCGCGAGCGCGGAAGCCGTGCGAGTCATCGAAGCGGCTGTAGCGCTGGCCGATGTAGGTTTCACCACGAACCTGGCCGCTGATGCGGAGGCAGGTGTCGGACGAGCCTGGCAGGAAGAAGTAGCCTGCGCCGTAGGCGGAGCAGATACGGACGTAGTCAGCCGGTGCGGCCTTCCGGGAAGGAAGATCGGCGGCCTGGGCGCCAGCGACGGCCATCAGGCCGGCGGCGGAACCGAGAAGAAGGCTCTTGACGAGCTTCATGGTGGAACCTCCAATAGGTTTTTCGAGACCCAAACGAGATTAGGATTTTCTTTTCAATGACCTCGTCCGATGGACGTTGGCACTGAAGCCCCTTTCCCGATCCTCAGGTGAAACCAGCTTTGCAACTGGTGTCACCAAAGAAGCGCGGAGGAGTAAACCTCCTTCGCATGGATGCAACATACGCGCGGCGCACCGACGATCAACCTGAATGAGCAGGTGAGGCCTGCCGGGGTACTGCTTTGGAAGCGGGTGTTGCAACTTCGTCACGCTTTCGCCTCCATCCGTAAACAGATGGTTAAGCCTGGCCGCCCGGATGGGCACTCTCGCCAAGGTTCCGAGGCGGCACAAACACATCAGCGCTATATTATAAGGACTCCAGATCCGGAATCGAGGCCTTGCCGCCACCTGTGGCTGGCTCGGTCTTGCGCATCGATTCTTTCCGGCGATTCTCAGACGTGGATGAGCCACGCGTTCAGATTGAGCCGAGCTCTGGCGCGATGCCCTCCTCCTCTTGCGGGAGAAGGTGACCGAAGGGCGGAAGCGGGGTCGTGAGATCATGCCGGATCGTCATGCCAACCCCTCTTCCGGGCGTTGCCCACCTTCTCCCGCAAGGGGAGAAGGAAAACCGCCATTGTTCGTGCATTGCGCCACTGAGGTGCACGGAGACAACCCGCTCGATTCGGATTGCAAGGATTCGGGGCTTGCCTATAGTCGCAGCCGGACGACGGGCCGCTGACGCCGCCTGACCACACATAACCAGCGCCGAATGGCGCGTTCCGGAGGAAGACCAGCATGTCACGAACGCCATTGTCCCGCCGCCAGTTGCTCGCAGGCGCCGCAGCCACGGGCGCCCTTGCAGCGTTCCTCGGGCCACAGGCCGCGCAGGCCCAGACGGTCGATCTGCTGAAGCTGTTCGTGCCGGCGGCGCCGGGTGGCGGCTGGGACCAGACGGCTCGGTCGATCGAAGCCGTGCTGCGCGCCACAGGCGCCGTCAACGGCGTTCAGGTGACCAACGTCCCGGGCGCGGGCGGGGCTGTCGGCCTGCCGCAATTCCTGAACAACTGGCGTGGCCAAGGCAACTCGCTGATGGTGGCCGGCATGGTCATGGTCGGATCACTCATCGCCAACAAGAGCCCGCTGAAGATCGCCCAGGCCACGCCGATCGCGCGCCTCACCGGCGAATTCCTGGCGCTTGCGGTTCCTGCCGCTTCGCCCTTCAAGGACGCCAAGGACTTCGTCGCGGCGCTCAAGGCCGACGCTACGAAGGTGCCCGTCGCGGGCGGCTCGGCCGGTGGTTCGGACCACATCTTGGTCGGCATGATCGCCAAGGCCGCCGGCGTGTTTGCGGCGAAGGTCTCCTATGTAGCCTTTGCCGGCGGCGGCCCAGCCATGGCGGCGCTCCTCGGCTCGCAGGTTGCGGCCGGCGTGTCCGGCTATGGCGAATTCGCCGAGCAGGTGAAGGCCGGCAAGCTGCGAGTGCTCGCGATTTCGGCGGACAAGCGGCAGGCGGGCATCGACGCTCCGACGCTGAAGGAGCAGGGCATCGACGTCGAGCTGTTCAACTGGCGGGGCGTTTTCGCGCCTCCTGGCGTGTCCGATGCCGACCGCGCGTCCATGGTCGCCATGATCCAGAAGATGGCGGCTTCGCCGCAGTGGGCGGACGTCTGCAAGCAGCGCGACTGGACCCAGATCACGCTCGTGGGCGATGGCTACCGCGATTTCATCACGGCGGAATCGGCTCGCATCGAGACCATCCTCAAGGATCTCGGCCTGGCGTGATGGCGGGCAGCCTCGGCAGGTTCGGGCGGCTGCGCCCGGCCTGCTGCGCGCGCGGCATCTGAGGCTTCCGGCGGGCCCGACGCTTCGGCCAGCCAAGGCAGGAGCGGGCCGCGGAGCAGCGGCTGAATGGCGGGACGCATCGCGCGCTCTGCCTTCGCGCCCCATACCGACGCATCGGCGGCCGCCGCCTTCAGGCGGAGCCCGGCAGGACATACGCTGCATTCGCTCCACCGACGATGGATGCGAGACAGGATCGTTGGGGGACACGGGCTTGCAAAACCGCATTGAAGCTGGACAAGGCCTCGCCAAAGGCGAGCTCGGCATCGCCGTCGGCGTATTGGGCCTCGCCGTCATCGTGCTGTGGCAAGCCTGGAGCATCCCTGTTTCGCCGCTTTACGCGAAGGTTGGGCCGACCATCGTGCCCGTGATCTCCGGGTTGGGGCTTCTCATCTTCGGCGCCGCGCTCATGCTGTCGGCGTTGCGCGGCGGTTGGCAGCCCGACGGGGAGCGCCTGTTCGCGGTCGACAGGCTGGCGCTGGGCTGGGTGCTGGCGGGGCTGGCGCTCAACGTGCTGACGATCGGACCGCTGGGCTTCACCATCGCGTCCATCCTGCTGTTCGTCTGCGTGACGCGGGGGTTCGGCTCGCGGCAGATCGCGCGCGATGCGGCCATCGGCGCCGCTTTCGCGCTGATCGCCTACCTCGGCTTCGCCAAGACGCTGAACATCAACATCGGGGCGGGCCTCGTCGAGAACGCCATCGAGTGGGTGATCGCAACGGTGCGGGGGCGCTGACATGGATGGCTTCAACGGCTTGATGATGGGGTTCGGCGTCGCGCTGACGCCGATGAACCTCGTCTGGTGCCTGCTCGGCACCACGCTCGGCACCGCCATCGGCGTGCTGCCTGGCCTTGGGCCGGCGCTCACCATAGCGCTGCTGCTGCCCATCACCTTCAAGGTCGAGCCCACAGCGGCCTTCATCCTGTTCGCAGGCATCTACTACGGCGCGATGTATGGCGGATCGACCACGTCGATCCTGCTCAACACGCCGGGCGAAAGCGCCTCGATCGTGACCTCGATGGAAGGCAACAAGATGGCCCGGAATGGCCGCGCCGGTGCTGCGCTGGCGACGGCGGCCATCGGTTCGTTCGTGGCTGGCAGCATCGGCACGCTGGGCATCGCATTTCTTGCGCCGGTCGTGGTCGACTGGGCCCTGCGATTCGGGCCTGCCGAATACTTCGCGCTGATGATCCTGGCCTTCACCACGGTCTCCGCTGTGCTTGGCAACTCCGCCGTGCGCGGGCTGACGGCGCTGTTCTTCGGAATCTGGCTCGGCCTCATCGGCATCGACCTGCAGACCGGGCAGGCAAGGTTCACGTTCGGGCTGCAGGAGCTATTCGACGGCATCAACGTCATCGTCGTCGCGGTCGGGCTCTTCGCGGTCGGCGAAACGCTCTACATGGCGGCCCGCAACAAGGACGAGGACGTCAAGATCACGCCGCTGAAAGGCTCGCTGCTGATGACGAAGCTCGAGTGGAAGCGGTCCATCGGCCCGTGGCTGCGCGGCACAGCTTTCGGCTTTCCCATTGGCGCGATGCCGGCGGGCGGCGCGGAGATCCCGACATTCCTGAGCTATTACACTGAAAAGAAGCTCTCGAAGTATCCCGAGGAGTTCGGCACGACCGGCGCCATCGAGGGCGTGGCGGGGCCGGAAGCGGCCAACAACGCCTCCGCGGCCGGCGTTCTGGTGCCGATGCTGACGCTGGGCCTGCCGACCTCGGCGACCGCCGCCATCATGCTCTCAGCCTTCCAGAGCTACGGCATCAACCCCGGCCCGCTGCTGCTGCAGACGCAGCCGGCGCTGGTCTGGGGCCTCATCGCCTCGCTGTTCATCGGCAATGTCATGCTGCTGGTGCTCAACCTGCCGCTGATCGGGCTGTGGGTGAAGATGCTGCACATCCCCGCCCCGCTGCTGTATGCCGGCATCCTCGTGTTCGCCACCATCGGCACCTATGGCATCTCGCAGTCGTACATCGACCTGTTCCTGCTGTATTCGATCGGCATCGTGGGCTACCTCATGCGCCGCTATGACTTCCCGACCGCGCCGGTGATCATCGGGATGATCCTCGGCCCGCTCGCCGAGCAGAATTTCCGGCAGGCGATGACGATCTCGGCGGGAGACTGGACGGTGTTCTTCACGAGGCCATTGTCGCTGACGATCATCGTCATCGCTGCGCTGCTTGTGCTGGCGCCGAAGCTGTATGGAATCGTGAAGGCAAGGCAGGCGATGGCTTGATGGCACCATAACGCCGGGATGCAGCGAAAACGCAGGCCTGGGCTAAGCAGATTAAAAGCAAATGGTCGATTTACGGACGGGGGCAATCGACTTCACGCAGCCCGAAGACGGGCATGGTACGTTGTTGCTGAATTCAACACCCACGCACCAGACCGCCTTGCTTCACATAACGAGACAAGGCTGCCTTAGCCGGCAAGACTAGTGACTGACTGCCTCGATCCAAAGTTTAACCCGAGGCAGCCATTTGAGAAATGAGCGCTGCTCATACAGAGCCCAAGTGAACATTTAATCAAGGCTCAGCGGCGACGCATCTGATTGTTATAATGTTGCTGCGATGCCTTTGCAGAATTGCTATTGCTAGTGGCCTTCTTGCTGTAGCCGGAACTTGCAGAAGCGGTTGTTGGTGTCGCTGCAGACAATGCGGCAACGGCTGCGATAGCAATAAGGTATTTCATGATGTGAGTCCTTCGGAAGATCGATTTGCGACGCGCGACCTTACGGTAGCACAAGTCACGAAACATACAACGCCTGCTCAGGGTATGTTTCGACTAACTCTGCGGGCAAGACCGACAGAGATTTGGCCGCATGTATAGTGGCGTGCGGCACCTGAGGTAATCGCTTCCGAGCACGGCTCCGCCACCGTGGAATGACGACGATCGGTTATCTGACGAAAAAACGTCATTGCGAGCGCAGCGAAGCAATGACGGCACCTCCTGTACAATCCGACCTGATGCCGACTTCAAAATTTATTTGCCAATATCAATGCGTTCTTCACTACATCTACGACTGATTCCTTGGTTATGCTGCGCCACTTGCAGTAATCAGATTAAAGCCACGTGGCTAGCAACTTTTCTCCTTTGCTAGAATTGCAAGAACTGCAGCAAAGCACGATGTTCTCCTTTGTTACTATTTTCGCGTTATTGATGATGTGCTCCCAACTCGCAAGACTCCCATTGCCAAGCCTCATGCCAAAAGAGTCGAGGCAGTAGACGGAGCTCTTGTCTCGCTCGAAAGCTTCCTTTTCAAGCCAATCAGGGATGTTCCATCGGTTCATTCGTGGATCCTCGCGCGCTCGCAACGACCGGCAGCCTACGCCAGCCACCTGACCAGCCAGAGCGCCAGCCCCGGCAGCGCCAGCACCAGCACAAGCCGAACCACATCCGCAGCGATGAACGGCAGCACGCCGCGATAGGTCGCCGTGATCGGCACGTCTCGCGCCATCGAGTTGATGACGAAGACATTCAGCCCGATGGGCGGCGCGGTGAGGCCGATGCCGACCACGATGAGCACAAGGATGCCGAACCAGATGGCGGCCTCATCAGGCGGCATTCCGAAATCCAGCCCCTGGATGATCGGGAAGAACACGGGCAGCGTGAGCAGGATCATGGCGAGCTCATCCATCACCGCGCCAAGCAGGATGTAGAACCCCAGCATCCCGATCAGGATCACATAGGGCGAGAAGCCGGAGGCGCCGACGAATTCGGCCGCGATGGACGGCAGCCGCGACAGCGCCAGGAAGGCGCCGAACACCTCCGCCCCTAGCAGGATGATGAAGATCATGCCGGAGGTCTCGGCCGTCTGGCGCACGGCTTCCAGAATGTCCGTCCTGCTCAACGTCCGTTGCCCAAGGCCAATGACAAGCATGGCGATGGCGCCGACGGCCGCGCCCTCGGTCGGCGTGAAGATTCCGCCATAGATGCCGCCTACGACCACCACCGCAAGGACGATGGCAGGCATCACGGCGACGTCGACCAACGCCATCATCGCGGCAAGCGCGCCGAACTTCAGAGCATCGTCCCAGTCCAGCGCCCCCCTGCCCCACTGCACGGC
>JANOCI010000113.1:0-23373 GCA_031412095.1 Allobosea sp. | reverse complement strand
AAGGTGTTCCTGTTCGACGAGCCCTTGTCGAACCTCGATGCGCAGCTCCGCGCCGAGGTCCGCATCGAGATCAAGAAGCTGCACCAGCGTTTCGGCACGTCGATCGTCTACGTCACGCACGACCAGGTCGAGGCGATGACGCTGGCGGACCGCATCGCCGTGCTGCGCGCCGGGCACCTCGAGCAGTTCGCCACGCCGGATGAGATCTACAACAAGCCCGCTTCGAAGTTCGTGGCCGGCTTCATGGGCTCGCCCCCGATGAGCTTCTCGCGCGTCACGGCGGGCGCCGACGGCCGGTCGGTGACGATGCCGAGCGGCTTCGCGCTTCCGGTCCGCACGGGCCTCGCCGCAGGCAAGAGCTATGACGCAGGCTTTCGGCCCGAGCATGTCAAGCTGGGGGCCGGCAGCCTGCCGAACGGGGTCGACGCCAGCGCGCGAGTCGAGATCCTCGAGCCTCTGGGCGCGGAGACGCTTGCTTTGCTCACAGTGGGCGGCTCCACTCTCACCGGGCGTTTTCCGCCTCAGGCCGGCGTCAGGGCCGGCGACGAAGTGACGGTGTCGATCGGCGCAGCCGAGATGCACCTGTTCGATGCAGAAACCGGCAGGGCGCTGGTCGCCTGAAGCCCAGAAAATCCAAACGGGAGGACTTTCAACATGAAAAAACGGACTTTTCTCAGCATTTCGCTGGGCCTCGTGCTCAGCGCCAGCACGGCCAGCCTCGCCATGGCGCAGACCACGCTGCGCATCTTCACCGGCGGGCAGCAGCGCCCGGATGTGATGCGCAAGATCGCCGATGAATACGAGAAGCGGACGCCGGGCGTGAAGATCGAGGTCGAGGTCGGCGGCGCCACCTCCGAGCAGCAGCAGCAATACCTGAACACGGTGCTGGCCTCCAAGGATTCCGCGCTGGACGTGATCCTGATCGACGTGATCCGCCCTGCCCAATGGGCTGCGGCGCAATGGGCCGAGCCGCTGGACGCCTTCCTGGGGGCCGACAAGGACAAGGTCATGGCGCGCTATCTGCCCGCCTATCGCGAGGCCAACGTCGTCGGCGGCAAGGTCATCGCCCTGCCCTACTTCGCCGACGCGCAGTTCCTCTACTACCGCAAAGACCTGCTGGAGAAGCACGGCGTGCAGCCGCCGAAGACCTGGGCCGAACTGCAGGCCGCCGCCGTGAAGATCCAGGGCGCGGAAGGCAACCCGAACCTCTCGGGCTTCCAGACGGCCGGCGCGCCGATCGAAGGCACGGTCTGCACGTATCTCGTGCCGATGTGGGGAGCCGGCGGCGCTTTGACCGATGCGCAGGGCAAGCTCGCCATGAACACCGCCGAGGCGCGCCGCCCCTTCCAGCTGTGGGCCGACCTGAAGGCCGCCAACGTCACGCCGTCGAGCCTGGCCGAGATCCCGACTGACCGCATCCGCCAGAACTTCCAGGCCGGCAACCTCATCTTCGGCATGACATGGGGCTACGTCTGGCAGCGTGCCGAGAACGATCCCGACAGCCAGGTCAAGGGCAAGGTCGGCGTCATCCCGCTGCCCGGCTTCACGGCCGACAAGGCCTCGACCTGCATCGGCGGCTGGCAACTTGCCGTCTCCGCCTTCTCGAAGAACAAGAAGGCGGCCTTCGACCTCACCATGTACCTGTCATCGCCTGAAGTCGCCAAGATGCAGGCCATCGCCGCCTCGCACCTGCCGGTCTTCGCCGAGACCTACACCGATCCGGACGTGCTGAAGGCCAACCCCTGGTTCGCGCAGGCGCTGCCGGTGGTGCAGACCGCCCGCTCACGCCCGGTCTCGCCATCCTATCCCAGGGTGTCGGAGATCATCCGCACCAACATGAACGCCTTCCTGGCCGGCGCGAAGACCGCCGACGCCGCCCTGGCCGACATGTCGCGCGACCTGGCGCAGGTCATCAGGTAAGCGCACCCCGCCGTCATGGTCGGGCCTGACCCGACCATCCACGTTTTCCCACACCAGCTCAAAACGTGGATGCCCGGCTCAAGGCCGGGCATAACGGAGAGGGCGGACAGACGGGGCAGCCATGACTCCCAAACTTTCCCCGCTCGAACGCGACGAGCGCCGCCTTGGCATCGCCTTGCTGGCGCCGGCGTTCCTGCTGCTGGCGGGCGTGGTGCTCTATCCGATTTACACGCTCATCCGCACCTCGTTCAGCGAGAACAAGCTGACCGAGCCATGGATGGCGAAACCGTGGATCGGCTTCGAGAACTACTGGAAGGCGATGGGCGACCATCGGCTTTGGGAGGCGACCTGGCACACCGCCCTCTACATCATCGTGACGGTGCCCGGCGCGGTGGCGCTGGGCCTTGGCCTCGCGTTGCTGGCCAACCAGCCCTTCAAGGTGAAATGGCCTGTGCGGCTTGGCCTGCTGCTGCCATGGGCGCTGCCGCTGGTGTTCGCGGGGCTGATCTTCCGCTGGTTCTTCGAGTTCCAGCAGGGGTTGGTCAACAACGTGCTGCTGATGCTGGGATTGTCGCCGGTGAACTGGCTGACGCAGGAAGGCCCGGCCTTCTTTGCGATTTGCGTCGCGATCATCTGGAAGACATCGAGCTTCGCGGCGCTGGTGCTGCTGGCCGGGCTGCAGACGATCCCCAGATCGCTCTACGAGGCGGCGGAGGTCGACGGCGCGTCGAAGTGGAACCAGTTCAAGGAGATCACGCTGCCGATGCTCAAGCCCGCGATCATCGTGGCGCTGATCTTCCGCACCATCACGGCCATCCAGACCTTCGACATCCCCAAGGCGATGACCGATGGCGGGCCCGGCAACGCAACCGAGACGCTGGCGATGTACATCCACAAGACCACGATCGACTCGCTCGATTTCGGCTACGGGTCGACCCTGGCCGTGCTGATGTTCATCGTCTCGGCCATCCTTACCTCGATCTACCTGCGCCATACGCGGCGCGATCCGAGCGGCGGGAGGCATTGATGATGCCCAAACGAGTGTCATTCCCGGCCGGAGCGCAGCGGAGTGGAACGGAATCCATGCCTGGGATCGTGCAGCGGATCCCCTTCCCGCGCCTTTGGCGCGCCGGAGATGACACCGGCGGACAAAAAGTGGATTGGTCATGAGTGGCACAATGATGAAGTTCCCCTCCTCCAAGAAGATGACGCTGATCGCCGGTGCCATCGTCGCCATCAACGGCTTCTTCCCGGCCCTATGGATCCTGTTCACCTCGCTGAAGACCGAGAGCGAACTGATGCGGCTGCCGATCACCATCTGGCCCGCCGCGCCGACGCTGGCCAATTATCATCGGGTGCTCGTCGACCAGCCGATCTTCCTGTTCATGTGGAACTCGGTGGTCGTGGCCGTGCTGTCGACCATCCTGTGCGTCACGGTCTCCGCGCTGGCCGCCTACGCGCTGGTTCGCCTGCGCATCCCGGCGCCGAACGTGATCCTGTCAGTGCTGCTGGCCGTGGCGATGTTCCCGCTGATTTCGCTGATGGTGCCGCTTTTCTCGGTCATGCGCGACCTCAGCCTGCTCAACACGTGGTGGGCGCTTGTCTTCCCCTATGCCGTGCTGTCGATGCCGGTCTGCACGCTGGTGCTGATCTCGTTTTTCCAGGACATCCCTCGCGACCTCGAGAACGCCGCCATGATCGACGGCTGCTCCCGGCTCGGCGCGCTCTGGCATGTCGTCATCCCGCTGACCGCGCCGGGCGTGTTCACCGCCGGCATCCTCGCCTTCGTCAACGCCTGGGACGAGTTCCTGCTGGCGCTGACGCTCGCCCCGCGCGTCGCCAGCCGCACGCTGCCGGTCGGCATCACGCTGTATCAGGGCGAGTTCTCGTTCCCGTGGCCGATCATCTCGGCGGCGCTGATCATCGCCATCGTCCCGATCTGCATCATCATCGCAGTGTTCCAGGAGCGCGTGGTGGGCGGGCTGACATCGGGCGGGGTGAAGGGGTAGGCCGTCACTTGTCCCGCACTTCGGCCCCCGACACACGGGACGGCCTAAGTGCGCCTTGCTCAAGGTCGCGGGCGAATTCGTTGATCAGGGCGGCGATGGTGGAGGCGAACGGATCCCTGAAGCCGGATAACTGGCCGTGGGTGATGTCAGGGATGATCGCAAGCCGCTTCTTGCCCACGGGCAACCCTTCGAACGCGGCAAGCCGCGTGCGCCAGTCGCCATCAAAGCCGCTGTCCCTGGTGCCCGTGATCATCAGGACAGGCTTGCTGACGGCGTTCCATGCTCCCGCCTCCCACAGATAGCCGATGCCTTGCGGCGACAGCGCAACATAGGCATCGAAACGGTTCCGGCCGAAGCGTCCGAAACGAGAGACATTGCCCGCTTCCAACATCGTTGTGGTGGCCCCCATGGAATGCCCGATCAGCAGCACCTGCGGCGGGCGGCAGTTTCTGGTGGCTTCAACCCAGGCGGCATCCAGATCGGCGAAGCGCGCGCGGTGACGGGCAGGATCGGAGGCAGCTTCCGACGCGGCCAGCCTTGGGCGGCCACTGAGAAAAGCGGCGCGCAGCACCGGCGGGCCGCTTTCGACATGGTCCATCGCGATCACCCGCCAACCACTCGACGCGAGTGTGCGGGCGAGCTGGGCAGAGCCGCCTGACCTGCCGCCTAGACCATGCGAAATAATCGCCGTGCGCGGGCAACCGCCAGGAGGGCCGCTGACCTTCACAGGTACCTCGGCGCCATCAGCGCGCAGCAGGGTCGTTTCGGCAACTTGCTGCGCCTGGGCAGCACAGGCACTGATGGCAAGCGCCGCCAGCGCACCTGAAATGGGATATCGTGCCATCAGGGCTGCCCTCTCATTCATGGTGCTCTTGGTGATGCGACGTCATGATCGCAACCTGAAGCCGAACACAACATTGAGGCCACATGACAAGTTCTTCATGTACATGCAGATCGGCAACTGCCCCGATCACCGGAACAGCCGCTTGTCCCACCAGATCGGTTCAGGCAGTCCCACGTCGATCAGGCGGAACTCGGGATGTGCCGGGTTGATGATGACGTTGCGCTCCATTGGGGCCACCACGCTTGGCACGATGAGGACAAGCGAGCGCTTTTGCTGCCCCCAGGCGGCCCCGAAGGCGCTGCTCTGAGCGGCGTCCTCGCTGGCCCAGCCCGGCAGCATGTCTTTGGTGGCCATCTCGAAGCAGATGCCGCGCGGGAGTGTGAGCTGGATGGCGTGCTGGTTCGGCGGCACGACGCCGGAGTTGTGCACCAGCTTCTCCAACATCGCAGTCGAATAGTTTTCGCTGGCATAGATGACCGGCGTTTCCGCATCGTTCCAGCGGCCCGGATACAGCGCCGATCCGCGTGCATCGAAAATCGGATAGCGCCCGTTCGGGTCGCCAATGCGCCACGCTGTTAACGTCTTGTCAGTGACCTGCGGCGGCATCCGCTCAGACGGCGATGCCATGCACCAGCCGGCCGATGATGCGCTCGACCTCACCCGCCCCCGTCTCACTGCCGGTGGCGACATCGAGCGGCGTGCGGTCGTTCAGCAACATGTGCCGCCTGGTCAGGAACTCTCGCGCCGCCGCTGCGGTTTTCCAGCAGTCCAGCGCCATGCGCCAGATGCGGGCGAGCCGCACCACACGGTCGCTTTCCTCCGGCGAAAGGCGGCCTTCAGGCGATTTGGCCCGCCGCGCCAGCGTCGCTTTCGGCACCATCAGATGGCGCAAACCCAGGTCATCAGGCGACAGGAGCCGCACCACACGGTCCAGCGTGTCGACATGCAGGCCGCGGCGCACCGCATCGTCCAGATCAAGCGCGGTGTAGGACTTGGCCTTGCCGACGATGCCAAGCACCCCGGCAACCTCACGCGCGGATGTCATCGCATTCATGGCGTGCCTCTTCCTCTCAGATGAGACAAGATATAGCCTCAAGTGAGGCCGGGCGCAAGGCGCGCCTCAAGCTGCAAACCTGTACTCCGTCACCTGCCGGTAGAGATTGCCCGGATGCAGCGACGTATCCGGGAAATGCGGCAAATTCGGAGAATCGGGCACATGCTGCGGCTCGAGGCAGATGCCGGAACACGCGCCGTAAGGCGCTCCCGACAGGCCGGGCACGGGCGTTGCGGTCTTGAAGCCGTCATAGACCTGAAGCGCCGGCTCCGTGGTCCAGACCTGCATCGCGAGGCCGTTGCGCAGCGAGCGCAGGGTCGCAGCGAGCGCCACGTCGAGGCCCGGCATCACGCTGGGCTCCTTCCGGTCGCGGCGCAGGATGAAGTTGTGGTCGTACCAGCGGCGGACGCCCTTGCCATCGACCAGCCCGACCGGGCGGCTCTTGCGGAAATCGAACGGCGTGCCGGCGACACTTGCGACCTCGCCCGAAGGGATCAGGTCAGCGTCGACCGGCGTCATCAGGTTGGCGCGGACCTCGAGCTCGTGGCCCAGGATGTCAGGCGAGCCGTCGAGATTGAAGTACGAATGATGGCACAGGTTGAGGATCGTCGCGGAATCCGTGAAGGCGGCCAGCTCGACCCGAAAGGTCGCCGGCTCGGCCAACGTGTACCTGCATGTCACGGTGAGGCAGCCCGGATAGCCATGGTCGCCGTCCGGAGAGACGAGCGCCAGCGTCACCGACGCATCGTCATGGTGCAGGATGGTCCATGGACGCTTGCCGAAGCCCTGTCCGCCGCCATGCAGCGAATGGCGGCCGTCCTGATTGAGCGCAAGCTGATGCTGCCGCCCGTCCAGCCAGAACCTGCCGCCGTCGATGCGGTTGGCGAAACGGCCGGCGAGCGCACCGAAATGCGGCGAATGCTGCAGGTAGCGCTCAAGCGCATCGAAGCCGAGCACCACGCGCTGCGGCTTGCCGTTCACCAGCACCGTCATGTCGCGCACCACAGCGCCCCACTCCATGATTGTGGCGCTGGCCCCTGCTTTGGACCGCAAGGTGACCTCGCGAACGGCGCGGCCGTCGGCGAGATGGCCGAAAGTGGAGAGGCTCATGATCAAGTCCTGAATGATGCGGCAGGATTTGACGATGGCATTGTTCACAAGGCCGGGTCAAACGACCCCGGCAGATCAATGCTCCCGAGGCCTCGGCAGCGCACGGGCCTCAATGGCCCACAGGCCGGACGCACGGGCGGCCTGGCAGGCTCGCGGAAGTTCACCAGCTCCCGGTGTTCGGCATGCTCGCCCAGGGCTCGCTCTTCTGCAGCGCTTCGCCCTTTTGCAGCAGTTCGATCGAAATGCCGTCGGGCGAGCGCACGAACGCCATATGCCCGTCCCGTGGCGGCCGGTTGATGGTGACGCCGGCCTTCATCAGCTTGTCGCAGGTCTCGTAGATGTCGTCGACGCGATAGGCGAGATGGCCAAAATTGCGGCCGCCCGCATAGGCATGCTCATCCCAGTTGTAGGTCAGCTCCACCAGGGGCGCGCTCGTCCGGGCGGCCTGCTCGGCATCGCCCGGAGCTGCGAGGAACACGAGCGTGTAGCGGCCCTCGGGCCTGTCGATGCGGCGAACTTCGACCAGGCCAAGCTTGTCGACATAAAACTCCAGGCTGGCGTCAAGGTCGGCGACGCGCACCATCGTGTGCAGAAATTCCATGGCGTTCACTCCTGGCGGGAACATGGCGGGGTTGATCTCCTTCACTAGATCGGTGATCAGGGTGCGGCAATTCAAGGGCGCATGGCACTTCGCCCGCGCAAGGCCGCAGCCGTTTCACGCATGGACAGCCTGATGAGCGCCCCGACATCGGCAGACACGTTCGCAAGGATGAAGGAGCGCGCCGCGATCATCTCGGTGATCGCAAGCGTGGCGCTGACGCTTGGAAAAGCCGTGGCCGCATGGCTCTCCGGCTCCCTTGCCCTATATTCGGAGGCGGCGCACGGCGTCATCGACATCGCTGCGACGCTGACCACGTGGTTCGCGATCCGCGCCGCGGACAAGCCCGCCGACGACGAGCATCATTACGGCCACGGCAAGATCGAGTCCGTCGCCGCGCTGGCGGAATGCGCGCTGCTGTTCGCGCTGGCGGGCGCGGTGGCCTGGGAGGCGGGCTCCCGGCTGTGGATAGGAGCGCACCCGCCCATCGAGGTGACGCCCGTGGTCATCCTGGTGCTTGTCGTCGCGATCCTCATCGACGCCACGCGCTGGCGGGCGCTGAGCATCATCGCACGGCAGACCTACTCGGAAGCGCTGGCCGCCGACGCGCTGCACTTCGCCAGCGACCTTGTCTCGTCCGCCCTCACCCTGTTCGGGCTTATCATGGTGCTGGCGGGCTTCCGGCACGGCGACACGGTCGCTGCCCTCGGCGTGTCTCTGTTCATCGCCAGCGCGGCCGCCAAACTTGCCATGCGCACGATCGGCACGCTTGTCGACACTGCGCCGAAGGGCCTGCGCGTGCAGCTCGAGGAGGCGGCGCTGAAAGTTCCGGAGATCGTCTCCGTGGAATGGCTGCGGCTGCGTCCCGGCGGAGGCCGGACGCATGGCGAGATCGGGGTCAAGGTCTCACGCACCCTGCCGCTCGAGAAGGTGGCGGAGATCAAGCAGGTATTGGCGGGCGCGCTGGCCGTCGCTGCACCGCATGCCGACATCACCATAACGGCGAACCCGACGCAGACCGAGGACGAGAACGCGCTCGAGCGCGTGATGATCATCGCGGCAAGGCTGCGCGTGCCGGTGCACCACATCATCGTGCAGCATGTCGAGGGCCGCACCTGCATCAGCCTCGACATGGAGGTGGAGGCGAGTTGGCCGCTCTCGCGGGCCCATGACATGGCGACGCGGCTCGAAGCGGAGATCAGGGACGAGTTCGGCCCCGGCTCGGAGGTGGAGACCCATGTCGAGCCGCTCGACATGCAGGAGGCCATGGTGGAGGATGCGGACGCCGGCACGGTCCTTGCCATAGCCGGCCTGCTCCAGGACGGTGCCCGGCACGAGCCGCGCCTGCATGACATCCACAACGTCCGCGTCCGCCGCTCGGCCGCCGGGCTGATCGTGAACTTCCACTGCCGCGCCGATGGCGCGCTGGACATCGCCGCTGTGCATGACGCGGTCGACGAGGTCGAGCGGCATGTGCGGCGGATGCGAAGCGACATCGCGCGGATCATAGGCCATGCAGAGCCCGTGGCGCGGCTGCCATGAGCATGGGGCAGAGATCGGCGCTTCCGATGACGATCTCGCGGCCCTCGCGCGCTGGGCCTTGCCAAAACGCGCCTGAACCTGAAGTTGTGGTGTCATGAACGCTGACGAATCTCCACTGATCAAGCTCGAAGACTATCGGCCTTCCGATTATCTGATCGATGCCGTGCATCTCGACATCAGCCTCGACGCGACAGCCACGATCGTACGCTCGCTGCTGTCGGTCAGGCCGAACCCTGCCGGCGCGCCAGGCGCCCCGCTGGCGCTGGACGGGGATGAGTTGGCCCTGTCGTCGCTGCTGGTGAACGGCGCACGGCCTTCCGAGGGCGCCTATGCCGTCACGCCACAATCGCTGACGCTTCACGAGCCGCCCGCCAGGCCGTTCACCCTCACGATCGAGACGCGGCTGAACCCGTCCGCCAACACCAAGTTGATGGGGCTCTACCGTTCGAGCGGGGTCTACTGCACGCAGTGCGAGGCCGACGGGTTCCGGCGCATCAGCTATTTCCTGGATCGGCCCGACGTCATGTCGATCTACACCGTGAGGCTTGAGGGGAGCCGGAGCGAGGCGCCTGTCCTGCTCTCGAACGGCAATCTCCTTGCGAGCGGCGATGTGCCGGGCGCCGACCGGCATTTCGCCGTCTGGCACGATCCATGGCCCAAGCCGGCGTATCTGTTCGCGCTCGTGGGCGGCGACCTCGGCGCGGTGCATGGCGCCTATGTGACGTCCGGCGGCAAGCCCGTGACGCTCGGCGTCTATGTCGAGAAGGGCAAGGAGGACCGCGCCGGCTATGCCCTCGATGCGATCAAGCGCTCGATGGCCTGGGATGAGCGGACCTTCGGCCGGCAATACGATCTCGACGTGTTCAACGTCGTCGCGGTGTCCGACTTCAACATGGGCGCGATGGAGAACAAGGGCCTCAACATCTTCAACGACAAGTACGTGCTGGCGAGCCCCGAGACCGCGACGGACGCAGACTACGCCAACATCGAAGGCATCATCGCGCACGAATATTTTCATAACTGGACCGGCAACCGCATCACCTGCCGCGACTGGTTCCAGCTTTGCCTCAAGGAAGGGCTGACGGTCTATCGCGACCAGGAGTTCACGGCCGACGAGCGCTCGCGTCCGGTCAAGCGCATCGCGGACGTCGTGCGCCTGCGACTGACGCAGTTCGTGGAGGATTCGGGGCCGCTGGCCCATAACGTGCGGCCGCGGGCCTATCGCGAGATCAACAACTTCTACACGGCGACAGTCTATGAGAAAGGCGCCGAGCTGATCCGCATGCTGAAGACGCTGATCGGGGACGAGGCGTTCGCGCGCGGCATGGACCTGTACTTCGACAGGTGCGACGGGACGGCCGCGACGATCGAGGACTTCATCGACTGCTTCGCGGAAGCGTCGGGCCGTGACCTTTCCCATTTCGCGCTGTGGTACGATCAGGCGGGAACGCCAGGGCTGGTGGCGAACGCCCGCTACGATGCAGCGACGCGCCGCCTCAGGCTCGATCTGGCGCAATCGACCGCGCCGACACCCGGACAGGACGACAAGCGCCCGGTGATGATTCCGGTCCGCATCGGCCTCGTCGGGACCGACGGCGACATTGCGCTCAAGCCTGACGGCGGCATCACGCTGCAGGGCGACGTGCTGATCTTCGACAAGGCGGCTTCGACGGTGACGTTCAGCGACGTCGGCGAGCCGCCTGCCTTATCCCTGCTGCGCGGCTTCTCGGCCCCTGTGAAGCTGGAGAGCAACGCGGGGATGGGCGAACTGCTGCGCCTCGCCCGCGCCGACAGCGACCCCTTCAACCGCTGGCAGGCGCTGCGCACCGTGATGACGCAGGAATTGACGAAGGCCGTCAAGGAACTGCGCGCCCGGCGGCCCACCGCTTTCGCGCCGGAGTTGATCGACGCATTCGGAGCAGCCCTTGCGAGCGGCGGCGAACAGGCTTACGCGGCGCTGCTCATCGGCATGCCCTCCGCCAGCGACATCGCGCGCGACATGGGCAGCGATGTCGACCCCGACGCGATCCAGCAGGCGTTGTCGCTGCTGGGCGCGAGCTTCGGCAATGCGCACGCGGCCGCGCTGGAGCGGATGCACGATCAGCTTGCCGACGCCGGACCCTATTCGCCCGATGCCGCGAGCGCAGGGGCGCGCGCCTTGCGCAACGCCTGCCTCGCCTATCTTTGCCGTGGCCTGGGCGAGGCCGGCGCTGAACGCGCGGCGAGGCAGTTCGCCGATGCTGGCAACATGACCGACAGGCTGGGGGCGCTGGCGGCGCTGACGACGGCGCCAGGCCCTCATCTCGACGCCGCCCTCGCCGCCTTCGAGGGTCGCTTCCAGGACGATCCGCTGGCGCTCGACAAATGGTTCGCCGTGCAGGCGACGATGCCAGGCCGCCCGACGCTGGACCGCGTGAAGGCGCTCCTGCAGCATGGCAAATTCTCGTTGCGCACGCCCAACCGGGTGTACGCCCTGCTCTCGTCGTTCGCGCACGGCAATCCGAGCGAGTTCCATCGCCCGGACGGCGCGGGATACGACTTCATCGCGGATCTCGTCCTCGCCATCGACGGGGTGAACCCGCAGGTGGCCTCACGGCTGATGTCGGCTTTCCGCACATGGAAAACGCTGGAGCCTGGCCGCCGCATCCTGGCGCGCAACGCCATCCGGAAGGTCGCGGACATGCCCGGATTGTCGCGTGACATCGCCGACATCGCCAGCCGTGCGCTAGGTTGAAACGGCAGCCTCATGCTGTCCGAAGGCGGCAAAACATCGCCGGCTAAGGACGTCTTTTCCCGGGCTCCGGATGCGCGCCTCGGCGAAAGCTTCCCAAAGGTTAACAAAACCCTGCGCGCTAAAGATTCGCGCACTTTGGAAATGCAACTCAAAATTGTATTTTGTCGTCAAGACTCACTTAGGGTCTAGACAGGATGAATCCCCAAGATTCATAGTGAGGGCGATTCGGGAGATGCGGCACGTCTTTCCGATAAGACAAAAAAATTTGGACTCAAATACAGGAGGGGGCCAGCATGGCGCGTGTCAACGCAGCCAGCGATGCTGCACGTTTGGGCACGATCATGGGAGTTGCCCGGTCGATGTCGCATCCGTTCCTGCTTGCGCTGCATCGCTCGGAGCCTTGGCTCAAACTGGCGATCCCGATCCTTGTGGCGATCTTCGCCATGCTGCTGGGGCTTGCCGGCACGCTGTTCAACACCGCCAACCATAGCGACACGCTCGAAGACGCTCTGAACGACATGGACCTCGTCGCAGCGCTCATCACCCGGGACATCAGCGCGCAGCCCTCGCGCTTCCTCGGCGCCTCCGGCGCTCAAAGCCCGATCGCAGGGCTTCACCCCACTTCGTTCGCGATCGGGCGCCAAGTCGTCATCACCGACGTGAACGGCAACATCGTCGCCAGCCAGCCTCCCGTGCTGCTCGGCCAGAAGACCCTTCTCGACCTGCTCGGACCTAGCCAGCCTCTGACCACATTCGCCGACAAGGCCGGGGTCATTCCGCTCCGCACGCCGGCGGGGCATGTGCTCGCGACAGTCAGGAACCTGCCTCCCCCGCTCGGTCAGGTCGCCGTGATCCAGCATGTGCAGACCGCCCTCCAGACCGCGACCAACCGAGGCCAACTGGTGCTGCTGCTGCTGGCGTCCTCGATCATGGTGCTCGCGGTGCTGACCATCGCCTTCCTGATGCAGACAGGACGTGCGCGAGCGGCAGACCTCGACTGCACCCGGGTCCGCCAACGCATCGACGCCGCCCTGAACAGCGGGCGTTGCGGCCTTTGGGACTGGGACCTGGCGCGCGGCACGATCTACTGGTCCGACTCGATGTTTTCGATGCTTGGATACGAGCGGCCAGGCGAGCTTCTGTCCTTTGGCGACGTGAACACGCTGGTCCACCCGGAAGACGCCGACCTCTACCAGATCGCCCAGACCCTCTCGGCCGGCAACCGCCAGGACATCTCCCACGATTTCCGCATCCGCGATGCGTCGGGAAACTGGCTTTGGCTCAGGGCGCGCGCCGAACTGCTCGTCGATGCCCCGACGCAGAACAAGCATCTGGTCGGCATCGCCGTCGACATCACCAACGAACGCCGCATCGCCGCCGAATCAGCCACTGCCGACATGCGCCTGTGGGATTCGATCGAGGCCGTGCCTGAAGCCTTCGTGCTGTGGGATTCCAGGCAACAGCTGGTGACCTGCAATTCACGCTTCCAGAAATTGCATCAGCTTCCCGACAGCGCCATCCAGAAAGGCGCCCACTACGACGAGGTCATGTCCCAAGCGACGCCGCCCGTCATCGCCGAGGACATCCTGCGCCAGAACAATCTTGAAAACAGCTCCAGGCTGAGCGAAGTCAAGCTCGCCGACGGACGCTGGCTGCAGATCAGCGAGCGCCGCACAAAGGACGGCGGCTCGGTCTCCATCGGCACGGACGTCACCATCATCAAGGAGCACGAGCACAAGCTGATGGACAGCGAGCGCCGGCTGATGGCGACGATCACCGACCTCAAAACATCGCGCCGCCAGATGGAGGCGCAGGCCCAGCAACTCACGGACCTTGCAGAGCGCTACCTGGACCAGAAGGCCGAAGCCGAGATCGCCAGCCGGGCCAAGACGGAATTCCTCGCCAACATGAGCCATGATCTGCGCACGCCGCTCAATGCGATCATCGGTTTCTCGGACGTCATGCAGAGTGGGGTGTTCGGCTCGCTTGGCTGCGAACGGCACCTGTCGTACTGCAACGACATCAAGCAAAGCGGCGAACATCTACTGTCGATCGTCGATGACATCCTCGACATGTCGCGCATCGATGCCGGCAAGGTGAGGATCGCTCCGCAGCGCATCAATTTCGGCCCCGCCATCGTGGCCGCAGTGATCGGCACCAGGCCGTCCTTCGAAAGCAAGAGCATCGAGCTCGACATCGACATCCCGGACGAACTCTCTGCGATGGCGGACGCATCCGCGCTCAACCAGATCCTCGACAACGTCCTGCAGAACGCGGCCAAGTTCACTCTGGAGGGAGGGAATGTCTCGCTCAAGGCGCGGCGCTCGGGAGGCATGCTGAACCTGTTCATCGCCGACAACGGCATCGGCATACCGCCAGACAGGCTCCCGCGCATCGGCAGGCCGTTCGAGCAGGTCGAAGGCGGCGAGACGGCGCGGTCGCACAAAGGCTCGGGGCTCGGCCTCGCCATCGCGCGCTCGCTCTGTGAACTTCACGGGGGGGCGCTCAGGATCCGGTCCGAAGTGGGCGTCGGCACGGTGGTGCTGATCCGCGTGCCGGCTGCTCAGACCGTGCCGGCCTTGGTTTCATGATCAGCCGACCAACTGCGTGAACACCGCCCGCACGTCGGCGTAAGCATCCTTGAGGAGCGACTCCAGGACCTTGCCATCCGGCGCATTCGCGGCGCGCGCCACCATCCTCATCACCGGTTGCGGAATCTTTTCAGGCGCGAAGGGCCCATCGATCGTCAACCGCTGCCAGTGGATCACGTCGTTCAGCAGCCGGTGGGCGCTGGTCAGGACGTCGCCTTGCGCCGGCTCCAACAAGCCGGCCCGGACCGCCAGCGCGAAGACCTGCGCGATATCGGGCGTGAGCAGCCCCGGATGGTCGGCGGCATGGGACAGGACCAGCGCCTCCGCGCAGAAATCGATGTCGGTCAGCCCTCCCCTCGCCAACTTGAGGTCCCAGATGTCGTCATCGCCCTTCGCCTCGGCGATCATCGCGCGCATCTCGCGAACCTGCCTGCGCACCTGCCCAGGGTCGCGGCGTTCGGAAAGCACAGAGCTGACGATGGCCATGGCCGATTGGCCGAGGCCAGCATCGCCAGCCACGGAGCGCGCCTTTGTTAGGGCCATGTGCTCCCATAGCTCGGCCTCCCTGCGCTGGTAGCTGTCGAAGCTCGACAGGCGCACGGCCAGGGGGCCCTTGCGTCCCGACGGCCTCAGCCGCATGTCGACTTCGTAGAGCGTGCCGCGCCGCGTCGGCGCCGTGAGCGCGGCGACCAGGCGCTGCGCCAGCCGCTGCGCCCATGTCACGGCGTCGAGGGGACGCGCTCCCGTGCTCGACGCCTCCATGTCCGGTGCGTCGTAAAGCACCACGAGATCGAGATCGGACGAGGCCGTGAGGTCGCGCGAGCCCAGCCGCCCCAATCCCAGAACCGTGACCTTCAGCCCGGGCAGTTCGCCATGGGCCAGCGCCATGTCGCGCAATGCCTCCTCGAGCGCCACGGCAACGATGCCGTCGGCCACTTTCGCATAGGCCAGGCCGGCGCGGACCGGCGCAAAGACGCCGGAGAGCAGGCGCGCCCCGACCAGGAAATTCTCCAGGCGGGCGGCGTCGCGCATCCGGTCCAGGGCATCCTCGAACGAAGCAGGATCGCCGATCGTGGCGCGGATGCGCTCCAGGATGGCGGCCTTGTCGATCTCGGCATTGTTGAAGGCCGGGTCGATCACGCCATCGAAGACATGCGGGTTCGTCGCCACGATCCGCGCCAGCCGCGGGGCGCTGCCCAGGATCGTGGCGAACAGCGCCAGCAAGGGCTCGTGCGACAGCAGGATCGACAGCAATTCGACCGCGGCGGGAAGCCTGGCGAAGGCGTTGTCGAGCGCATTGAGCGCGGCGTCGGGATCGCCCGACCGCCCGAACGCCACCAGCAGGGCCGGCGTGAGCTCGGTCAGCGCCTCGCGGGCCCTGGCGCTCGTGACGGCAGGCCGCCTGCCGAAATGCCAGCCTCGGATGACTTCGGCAGCTTGCGCGGCATCGCGGAAGCCAAGGCGAGCGAGCGTCGAGAGCGTCTCGGGGTCCGTCTCCGCGCCGGTGAAGCTCAGGGTCCCGGCCTCCGCCGCGAGCGACGGCCCATCTTCGAACAGCAGCGCATAATGCCCTTCGACCGTGCGGGCGGCGGCGGTGAAAGCCTCGGTGAAGCGCGCTGTCGTCTGAAAACCCGAGAACCTGCAGAAGGCGGCAAGGTCCGCTTCGTCGGTCGGCAGCCGCTGCGTCTGCTCGTCATGGCGCATCTGAAGCCGATGCTCGATGGTCCTGAGGAAACGGTAGGCATCGCCGAGTTCGTCGCGGGCTCCATCTGTGATCCAGCCTTCGTCAGCCAGCGCGCCGAGCATGTCGAGCGTGCGCCGGCCCCGCAGGACAGGCCGCCTACCGCCGAAGACCAATTGCTGCGTCTGCACGAAAAACTCGATCTCGCGGATGCCGCCGCGCCCTAGCTTCACGTCGTGCCCGGCGATGGCGATGGCTTCATGGCCTTTGACCGCCTGGATCTGGCGTTTCATGGCATGGATGTCGGCGATGGCCGCAAAGTCGAAGTACTTGCGCCAGATGAAGGGGGTGAGCTCCTTCAGGAAGCTTTCGCCGCGTTCGATGTCGCCTGCGATCGGCCGCGCCTTGATCATGGCGGCGCGCTCCCAGTTCTGGCCGACGCTTTCGTAATAGGCATAGGCGGCATGGGTCGACACGGCGGCCTGCGTGGACGCCGGGTCGGGCCTCAGGCGAAGGTCGACGCGGAATACGTAGCCCTCGGCCGTCCGCTCCTGCAGGATGCGCGAAAGGTCGCGCGCGAGCCGAACGAAGAAGCTGGACGGCTCCGCGATGCCCGCAGCTTCCGCCCTCTCCGGATCGTAGAACAGCACGAGGTCGATGTCGGAGGAATAGTTCAGCTCGCGCGCGCCATGCTTGCCAAGCGCCAGGACGATGAGCCCGGAGCCGGCGCCCGGCCTGTCGGGATCGGCTGGCGTGCACGCGCCGCGCTCAGACGCCTTCCGGAGGATATGGTCCACCGTCGCCTTCACGGCGGCGTCGGCGACGCTGCTGATCGCGGCGACTGCCTCGTCGACGCCCCATGCGCCGCCGCAATCGGCCAGCGCGATCAGCAGCGCGGCGCGGCCCTTCAGCGTCCGCAACGCCTGCATGACCGGCTCGGAGCTGTCGGCGGCGCGGCAGGCGGCCGCGGCCTCGCCGAGCCATTCTTCAAGCAGGGCGGCAGGGTCCGCGCTCAGCGCCGCGACCAGCCAATCGGGGTGAAGGCGCATGGCCTGCGCCAGATACGGCGAGTGGCTGAGAAGGCCCGCGACGACTGCCGCCGCCGGAGCAGTGGCAAGCGCGGCGCTGAGGAGTGCCTGATCGGGCTTCGCCACGCAGTCCAGAAGTCCGCGCTTCACGATGGCGCCGACGCTCTGGCGCGGAGGCGGGAGCGGCGCAGAAACGAGCCGGGCGGCGAGTGCCTCAGCTTGCGGGTACGTCTCCAAATCCGCCTCCTGCGCCATCGACCGGCAGCGTCAGCACTGCCGCAAGGCCCGGCCTGTTGTCCTTGAGCTCGAGCGTGCCATCATGGATGCCGGCCACCGCCTTGGCCAGACTGAGCCCGAGGCCGAAACCGGGCTTGGTGCGGCTGCTGTCCAGACGCCCGAAGCGCTCGAGCGCCCGGCCCCGCTGATCAGGAGGGATGCCAGCGCCGCAATCGGCGACCGTGAAGACGACGTCGCCAGCCTCCTGCCTGAGGATGAGGCTCACATGGGCCGGCGCATCATCGGATGGCTTGCCGTATTTCAACGCATTGTCGAGGAGGTTGGACAAGGCCTGCCCGACCAGTTCGCGGCTCCCGCGCATGGTCACGCCGGGCGTGATGTCGCTCGTGAGCGTTGCGCCCGCCTCTTCCGCCAGCGCCTCGTATAGCTCGGCGACGCTGTTCGCAGCGGCGCTCGCGTCGAAGTTCGCCATGGTCTCCCGCGCCTGTCCCGCCTCGAGCCGCGCGATCATCAGCAGCGCGTTGAACACGCGGATGAGGTTGTCGGCGTCATCGGTCACGCCTTCCAGCGCGCGGCGCATGTCGTCGGTGGTCGCGTTAGGCCTCAGCGCCTCGTCCGCCCGGTTGCGCAGGCGCGTGAGAGGCGTCTTCAGGTCGTGGGCGATATTGTCGGAGACCTGGCGCAACCCGCCCATCAGGACGGTGATGCGGTCAAGCATCGTGTTGAGGTTGATCGCCAGCCGGTCGAGTTCGTCGCCATTCTCCGAGACCGGCAGCCGCTCCTTCAGGTCGCTGGTCATGATGCCGACGGTCGTTTCGCTCATGGTGTCGACGCGCTTCAGGATGCGGCGGGCGATGACGAAGCCGCCCAGCACGCCCAGCAGCAGGACCACGGCCAGAGCCCAGCCGCCAGCGCGGCGCACGACGATCCGCAGGCGGTCACGTTCGCTGGCGTCGCGCCCGACAAGGACGCGGAAGCCGCCAGGCAAGACGTAGACCCGGACGATGGCCATCGCGGGCCGCGCTCCGCTCGCATCCTCTGCGCTGCGGGCGAAAGGCATCTCGCTTTCGCCCGCCCTGTCCAGCAGCCCGACCGGAACCTGCTCGACATTGCCGGCGAGCCGCTCACCGAACGGGGACGTCACGAGATAGAGCGACGCCCCAGGCCCGCGGGAGCGCTGCTCTATGACCACGAGCAGGCGGCGGACGCCTCCTTGCCGGAATTGCTCGGACAAGCCGGTGATCTCGGCGTCGATCGTCTGGCGGATCTGATCCTCGATCAGCCGGCGCGCATTCCATGCGACATAGCCCAGCGCGGCCGTCGCGAAGATCGCGAAGACGCCCATGTAGAGCAGGGTGAGCTTGAACGCGGTGGAGCGGAACAGACGGGAGCGGGACGGTTTCTGTGACCCCACGCAACGCTACCTTGGCTCGGCGCGAAGCGAATAGCCGGCCCCGCGCACTGTCTGCAGCAGCGGCACGCCCTGGCCTTTGTCGAGCTTCCCGCGCAGCCGCGAGATGTGCACGTCGATGACGTTGGTCTGCGGATCAAAATGATAGTCCCAGACATTCTCCAGCAGCATGGTGCGCGTCACGACCTGGCCGGCATGCTTCATCAGATATTCGAGCAGCCGGAACTCGCGCGGCTGGAGCAGAATCTCCGTGCCGCCGCGCGTGACGCGATGGGCGAGCCGGTCGAGATCGAGATCGCCGACGCGGTAGCTCGTGGGCTCGGAGGCCGGCGCGCCGCGACGACGGGCCAGCACCTCGACCCGCGCCAGAAGCTCGGAGAAGGCATAGGGCTTGGGCAGATAGTCGTCGCCGCCAGCGCGCAGCCCCTTCACGCGGTCGTCGACCTGGGCCAAGGCGGAGAGGATCAGGGCGGGCGTCGCATCCTTCTGCTCGCGCAGCGAGCGGATCAGCGAGAGGCCGTCGAGACGCGGCAGCATGCGATCGACGACGAGCACGTCGTAGCCGCCACCCTCGGCCATCGCATAGCCTTCGAGCCCGTCCCCGGCATGGTCGGCGACATGGCCGGCCTCGCGGAAGGCCTTGATCAGATAGGCCGCGGCCTCGGCATCATCTTCGACGATCAGCAGTCTCATGACGTGACCCTAGCCCATTCGACGCGAAAACGGCAGGCCGGACGATACGCATCCGGCCTGCCGCGGTGAAGGCTGGCCTCCCGGCGTGGGGGCGACTGCTGCCGGGAGAACACGCGCCTTGCCTTGTCCGGGACGCCGACCCGAGAGGGGCGGCATCCCGGCGATGAGGTTCGAGATCAGGCAGCCGGCTGGCGGCCGACCTCGAAGCTGATCTCGCGCTCCTTGCCATCGCGCCAGACCGTGATCTTGGCCTTGGAGCCCGGTGCGTAGGTCGCGATCTTGCGGGAGAGATCACGCGCATCCTTGATCACCTGGCCATCGACCGAGAGGATCGTATCGCCGCGCCGGATACCGGCCTTGGCGGCGGGGCCGTCCTTCTCGGCGGCGGCGACGAGGGCGCCATGGGGCTCCTTCAGGCCGACCGCATCGGCAACCTCGCTGGTGACCGGCTGGATCTGGACTCCGATGAAGCCGCGCGAGACCTTGCCGTCCTTCTTCAGCGCCGCGACGACCTGCTCGACCGTCGAGGCGGGCACGGCGAAGGCGATGCCGACATTGCCGCCCGAGGGCGAGAAGATCGCGGTGTTGACGCCGACGACCTCGCCCTTCTGGTTGAAGGTCGGCCCACCCGAATTGCCGCGGTTCACCGCCGCGTCGATCTGCAGGAAGTCGTCATAGGGGCCCGAGCCGATGTCGCGGCCCTGCGCCGAGACGATGCCGGCCGTGACCGTGCCGCCCAGACCGAAGGGGTTGCCGACCGCCAGCACCCAGTCGCCGATACGCGGCTTGGCCGGAGCGAGCTGGACGAAGGGGAAGCTGCCGCTCTCGGTGACCTTGAGCAAGGCGAGATCGGTGCGCGGATCGGTGCCGATGACCTTGGCGTTCAGGGTCTTGCCGTCGTCGGTGACCAGCTGGACCTCGGCGGCCTTGTCGACGACGTGGTTGTTGGTCACCACATAGCCGTCCTGGCTGACGAAGAAGCCCGAACCCTGGGACATGCCCTGGCGGGCCTCGGGCCGGCCGGGACGCTGGGCGCGCGGGGGCTGCTGCTGCTCGAAGAAGCGACGCAGGCCCGGCGGCAGATCGTCGAGGCTGCCCTGGGCGTCGTCGTCCTGCGCGCCGTCGATCTTCTGCTTGACGCGGACGGAGACGACGGCCGGCTTCACCTTTTCGACCATGTCGGCGAAGGAGGGAAGCTGGGTCTGGACGCCCGAGAGCTGGATCGGCTGGGCGAAGGCAGGGTGGTCGAACTTCAGGGCGCCGTCGGCGAGGCCGGCCGCAAGGCCGATGCCGAGGGTGGCCGCGCCGGCAAGCAGCGCGGCGCGCTTCAGGATGGACCGGGAGGGAGTGTTGCTGGTCGTCATGGCGGAAACCTCGAAATCAGCGGCAGGGCCTTCCCTGCTCGTGACGAGGACCATGGCGGGCGCCGCCTTACGCCGATTTCGCCCGAAGATGACGATTTGGTAAGGTAACGAAATGTTTCCGAGGCGGCGGCCTGGGTTCAGGGCAGCCTGGGCTCAGGGAGCCTCGTCGCCCAGCAGGCGCGCGAGCCGGCGGCGCTCCTCCTCCGACAGCGGGGCGGCGCTCGATGGCGGCGGCATCGCCCGGCCCCGGCGCCACCTGAACCCCAGCGCCGCCAGCAGGATCAGGAAGGGTGCGGCCCAGAGCATCACCGTCCTGACGTTGAACGGGGGCCGCAGCAGGACGAAATCGCCGTAGCGGGCGACGACGAAATCGCGCACGGCGGTGTCGCTGTCACCGGCGTCGAGCCGCTCGCGCACCAGCACGCGCAGATCCTTGGCAAGCGGCGCGTCGGAATCGTCGATCGACTGGTTCTGGCAGACGAGGCAGCGCAGCTCCGAGGAGATCGCGCGGGCGCGCTGCTCCATCGCCGCATCGGGCAGGATCTCACCAGGCTGGACGGCCGCCGCCGGCGCGATCGAGGCGGCGCCGAGCAGGACGGCCAGAAGCAGGCGGCACAGGGACTGGCGTGCCAGGACCTGACGTGACGAGGCGGCGCGGCGCATCGCGTTCACTCCGCCGGCTGCACGGCGGCGGGCTGGGCGGGCGCGCTGCGAAGCGGCGCGCCGAGCCGGAAGCGCCGGTCTGTCAGCGACAGCGCTCCGCCCAGCGACATCACGATCGCGCCGATCCAGATCAGCAGGATCAGCGGCTTGTCATAGAGCCTGACCGCGATGGCGCCATCGCCCTGCGGTTCGCCGAGCGCGACATAGGCCTGGCTCAAGCCATCGGTCCGGATGCCGGCCTCCGTCGTCGGCATCGCGCGGGCGGTGTAGATCCGCTTGGCGGCCTCGACCGGCGCCAGTTCGCGATTGCCCGAAAAGACCTGGAAACGCGCGACCTCCGCCGTGAAATTCGGCCCCTTCCGGGGAAGGATCGATTCCAGCACGACGGTGTAGCGGCCGCTCGTCAGGCGCTCGCCGGGCTTCAGCACGCCGATCCCTTCCGTGCTCCAGGCGACGGCAGCGATGCCAATCACGCTCAGCCCGACGCCGGCATGGGCGAGCGCCGTGCCCCAGGCCGAACGCGGCAAGCCCTTGGCGCGGGACAGCACAGCCGACCAGCCGCTGGCGCGGGTGACGATCCGCTCGCCGAGATCGAAGAAGGCCCCGGCCACGAGGAAGACGCCGAGCCCGATCCCGAGCGGGGCCAGCACGGGCCCCCCCCAGGTCATTGCGATCGTCGCCAGCGCCACCAGGATCCCCAGCCCGAAGGCGGCGAAACTCCGCTGCGCCGCGCCGAGCAGGTCGCCGCGCTTCCAGGCCAGCGACTGGCCCAAGGGCAGCACCAGCAGCAGCGGCACCAGCACGGGGATGAAGGTGGCGTTGAAGAAGGGCGGGCCGACCGAAATCTTGTCGCCGGTCACCATCTCGAGCACGAGCGGATAGAGCGTGCCGATGAAGACCGTCGCGCAGGCGGTCGCGATGAAGACGTTGTTGACGACGAGCGCGCCTTCGCGAGAGACCGGCGCGAACAGGCCGCCCTGTCGCAGCAGCGGCGCACGCCAGGCGAACAGGGCCAGCGAACCGCCGACGAAGAAGACCAGAATCATCAGAATGAAAAGCCCGCGGGCCGGGTCGGTCGCGAAGGAGTGGACCGAGGTCAGCACGCCCGAGCGGACGATGAAGGTGCCCAGCAGCGAGAGCGAGAAGGTCAGGATCGCAAGCAGGATCGTCCAGACCTTGAGGGCGTCGCGCTTCTCCATCACCACCGTCGAATGGATCAGAGCGGTGCCGGCCAGCCAGGGCATCAGCGAGGCGTTCTCGACCGGATCCCAGAACCACCAGCCGCCCCAGCCGAGCTCGTAGTAGGCCCAGTAGGACCCCATCGCGATGCCCAGCGTCAGGAAGACCCAGGCGAGCAGTGTCCAGGGCCGCACGGCCCGGGCCCAGACCGCGTCGATGCGACCGTCGATCAGGGCCGCGACGGCAAAGGCATAGGTGATCGAGAACCCGACATAGCCGACATAGAGCAGCGGCGGATGGATCGCGAGGCCGAGATCCTGGAGGATCGGGTTGAGATCCTGGCCCTCCGCCGGGGCCGGGATCATCCGGCGGAAAGGATTCGACGTCAGCAGGGTGAAGGCCAGGAAGGCGACCGTGACCATGCCCTGGACCGCCAGCGTGCCGGCGCGCAGCCGCAACGGCAGGGAACGACGCGAGAGGGCGACCAGCGCTCCAAACAGCGTCAGAATCAGCACCCAGAGCAGCATGGAGCCTTCGTGATTGCCCCAGACGGAGGTGAGTTTGTAGATCAGCGGCTGCGTCGAATGGGAGTTGGCGACGACGTTCTCGACCGAGAAGTCGGAGCGAGCATAGGAGGCGACCAGCGCCGCGAAGGAGACCGACACCAAAAGGAAGCAGGTGATCGCAGCCGCAGGCCCGACCGAGGCCAGCGCCC
>JANOCI010000112.1:0-2591 GCA_031412095.1 Allobosea sp. | reverse complement strand
GGGCCGAATGTCGGACTTGGCTACTTCGCCAATCCCGAGGAGACCGCGCGCCGCTTCCGGCAGGATCCGCGCCAGTCGAAGTGGCGCTCGGTCTGGTACCGCACCGGAGATGTCGTCCGCGAAGACGAGGCAGGGTTGCTGTGGTTCGCGGGCCGTGTCGACAACCAGGTCAAGGTCCGCGGGCACAGGATCGAACTGGAGGAGATCGATCTTGCTGTCGAAGCCTTTGCGGGCGTCCTCCGGGCCAATGCCGTGATCGTCGAAGGGCAGGATGGCACGGAGCTGCGCTGCGCCTATGTGGCGGAAGGGCCGGTCGATGCCGAAGCCTTGAGGGCGCATTGCCGGGCAAGGCTTCCGGCCTACATGCAGCCGGCGTCGATGACGCAGCTCGACGAGCTTCCCCGGAACCAGAACGGAAAAGTCGACCGAAAGGCCGTCGCGAAGATCATCGGGACCTCGACATGAAGCTTTCCGTGGTCACTACGCTCTATCGTTCGGAATCGATGATCGCCGAGTTCATCGCGCGCGCATCGGCTGCGGCGGCAGCCATCACGCCCGACTACGAGATCGTCATGGTCGATGACGGGTCTCCGGACGGCTCGCTGGCTTTGGCGGCGGCGATGGCGGAAAACGATCCAAGGCTGAAAGTCGTGGAGCTTTCGCGCAATTTCGGCCACCACAAGGCGCTGATGACCGGGCTCGCGCATGCGGTGGGCGAATACTGCTTCCTGATCGACAGCGACCTCGAGGAAGCGCCCGAACTGCTCGGCCAGTTCTGGGAGATGCTCCATGGCGACGACCGCGATGTGATCTATGGCCTGCAGCAGAAGCGCTCCGGCAACCTCGTCAAGCGCATCGCCGGAGCCGCAGCCTACCGCGTCTTCGACGCGCTGCTGTCTGTCCGCATCCCGACCAATCACCTCACGGTGCGCCTCATGCGGCGCAACTACGTCGATGCCTTGCTGCTTCACCGGGAGACGCAGCTTGTGATCGGCGGGATCTGGGTCATCGCCGGCTTCCGGCAGAGCGGGGTCTTCGTCAACAAGCTGGACAAGGGCGAGACGAGCTACTCGCTGACGCGGCGCTGGACGATGTTGATCGATTCGGTCACCAACTTCAGCGAGACGCCGCTGATCGCGATCTTCTACATCGGGCTGGGGCTGTCCTTCGCCTCCACATGCGTGGGGCTTTTCCTGCTGCTGCGCTGGATGGTCGGCGGGGTCGCGGTGGCGGGCTGGGTTTCGGTGATGCTGTCGGTCTGGCTGCTCGGCGGGCTGGCCATCCTGTTCATCGGCATCATCGGCATCTATCTGTCCAAGATCTTCATCGAGACGAAGAACCGACCGTTGACGATCGTGCGGAAGATCCACGGCAAAAGAGGGCCGCCGGCATGATATCGTCGCGTCGCAAGCTCCTGCTCTTCACGTCGCAGGACATCGGCTTCCAATTCGTCAGTTATCTCGCGACCCGCGCCGACATCGAGCTGCTGGTGGTCTGCGACCGCACGAGCCGCGACGATCAATATGGCTACAGGTCCGCCATCGACGCCTGCGAGCAGGCCGGCATACCTTATGTCAAGACCTCACGTCCGTCAGGCCCGGTGGTGGACCGCATCCGCGCCTTTGCGCCTGATCTCATGATGACCGTCTATTATCCGCACATCGTGCCGAGAGCCGTTCAGGAAATGTCGCGGATCCCTGCCGTCAACATTCATCCCGGACTTCTCCCGCACTATCGGGGACGGTACCCGATGCCTTGGTACATCCTGAACGGCGAGAAAGAATTCGGCATGGCCATCCATCGGCTGGACGAAGGCATCGACACGGGCGACGTGCTTGTCCAGACGCGGCATCCCATCGGGGATCACGAGACCGGTCACGAAATTTATCGCCGCGGCATGGACGCCGGCGCGCAATTGTTGATCGGCAACCTGGACGCCCTCCTGCAGGACGCGCTTCCGGCTCGCGCGCAGACCGGCACCGGAAGCTATTTCAGCACCATAGAACGGCGTTTCGAGATCGACTGGAACAGTTCGCGCGAGACGATCGCCCGGCGAGTGCGCGTTCACGCAAAACCTTATTTTCCAGCCTTCAGCTTCCTGTTCAACCGTTTGATCTCCATCAACCGCGCGAGCCCTGTCGAGATCGACGGCTACAAGGCGCAAGGCGGCGGGCGCATCGTACGGGTCGATCCCGATGGCTGCTTCGTGGTGGCTTGCGCCGACGGCTGCCTGCGCATCGACGAGCATGAGGCTTGCCCTGCATGGTCAGCCGATGACTTCAGGCGGACTGTCCGTGCCGGAGCGCAGTTCGAGCGCTGACCTAACAGCATAGATGCGGCCCAAGACGCGGCCCGGGAAGCAGGACACCGCCATGAGCGCTGACATCGCCGACAAGTACGACGCATTCTACCGCGCGCGTGACTCCGCCCATGTTTATCCGGTCGAATTCGTCGTCCGGTCGTTCCTCGGCACATATCCAAGGCTCAAGCCCGACGCATCGCTCTATCCGGGCCGGCGCGTCCTCGACCTCGGCTTCGGCGACGGACGGAACATGCCGCTGCTGTGCAACCTCGGCATGGACGTGCACGGC
>JANOCI010000111.1:0-1902 GCA_031412095.1 Allobosea sp. | reverse complement strand
TAGGACATGTTACTTCTCCTGATGTTCTACTTCGCTTGAACAACCGACGCTGCATCGAAATCGGCCAGTTGCGCCGCCAGCGCGGCCTTGAATCCGGGCCGCGCCATTCAGGCTACCGCTGGCTGGGGCTGAGGCTGCATCGCCTCGGCCGCAGCGGCCATGTCCATCCACATCACTTCCCAGATATGGCCGTCGGGATCTTCAAAGCTGCGGCCATACATCAAGCCGAAGTCCTGCACCGGCGTCGGATCGCCCGCGCCGCCAGCGGCCACGGCGTTGTCGACATAGGCGACAACGTCGTCCTTGCTGTCGCACGACAGGCACAGCAGCACCTGCGCGCTTGCCTTCGCATCGGGTATCGCCTTTGACGTGAAGTTGCGCCACTTGTCATGCGTCAGCAGCATGACGTGGATCGTTTCGCTCACGACCATGCAAGCGGCGGTCTCGTCGCTGAACTGCGGGTTTCTGACCGCGCCGACCGCCTCGTAAAAGGCCGTGGATCGGGTCAGGTCGGTCACCGGCAAGTTGATGAAGATCATCTTGGACACGCATACTCTCCTTATTGAACTTTAGTGGGTGGCAGGGTGTCGACGGGCCGCTCAGGCGCTCGCATTGAATTGGATTGGGAACAGAGCGCGCAACGCCGGGTTGCGCAGCAACAGACCGCCCCAGACGAGCACTCCGAGATAGACGCCGAACAGCGTGAAGCCCAACAGCGGGCTGCCGACGCGCACATGCGTGGCAACGGCGCCACCGAGATAGCCGGTCAGCAGAACCGCCCCGAGCACGCTCGTCGGCCGCGCTGCATAGAGGATCGTGCAGACCGCAAGGATTGCGCCGAGCATCTGGTGAAACGCTGGCTCGGCGGGCAGGCCGAGCGGCGGGCTGTTAGCGATCATCGTGGCCGGCGCGACCAGCTTGCCGGCGGCGTCCATTGCCATGAACAGGATCGCCACGCCGCTCAGCACGCGCCCTGTCCAGATCGCAGCGCCGATATTCGAGTGGCTCTGCGCCGTCATTGCAAGTCCCATCGTGTTTCTCCTCATGTCGCGGTCGCTGGGTCGAAAAGCATCTGCAGATAGCGCTTCAGGTGGCGGACGCTGTCGCGAGCGATCGCCGGATCGTCCTTCGCCTTGGCGAGGATGAACGCGCCCTGCAGGACGGCCTGAATGTGGAAGGCGAGGCCGAGCGCGGTGATGCCGTGGATCATGCCATGGCAGTCGATCGCGAGTTGCACATCTTCGGCAAGCCGTTCGGCATAAGCGGTGATGCTCGCATCGCACGCCTGCCGGATCGCGGGGCTGGTGGCATAGGCTTCCTGCACCATCGTGCCGACGAAGCAGGTGAACGCCTCGACCGGGCCGTCAATCATTGCCAGCCGGAACTCGATATGCGCGATCAGGCGGTCGAGCGGGTCGGCGACCCCCATCCACGGCGCGTCGGTAAAAATGCGCGCGCGGGCATGCTCGGTCCAGGCCTCGGCGCCCGCGACCGCCAACGCCTCTTTCGACGCGAAATGATGGAAGAACGCGCCCTTGGTGACGCCGGCCGCGCGGCACAAATCGTCGACCGACGTCGCGGCGAAACCCTGGCGCCGCACCTGCTCGATCGCGGCACCGATGATCTTGGCGCGGGCTGATGGTCTGGCAGGCTTTTCGCGAAGGGCGAGGCGACTCGACATGCCAATTACATACCGACCGGTTGGTATGCCGTCAACACAGCTTGCTCAGCCTAACCTTAGCTAACCTTTCGCGGACCGCATCCTTGACCTTTGCGTTTCACATCCGCACGGACTTTTGCCTACCAAGGAAGCACCGATGACCGACATCCCCAACGTCCAGCCCGACAGCCGCGAAGCCACAGTGATGGACGCGCCCGACTTGAAGATCAGCGTGCGCGAGA